>NZ_DIGV01000023.1 GCF_002419815.1 Brevundimonas sp. UBA5713
GCGCCGCTCCGCGGCCGCCCCCCCCGCGGAGGGGCGGGGGGGGGGGGGGGGGGGGGGGGGGGGGCCCGCGGGCGGGGGGGGGGGGGGGGGGGGGGGGGGGCGGCGGGGGTCTCCCCCCCCCCCCCCCCCCCCCGCCTCCTGTAGCGCCTCCTCCCCCGCCTCCGCCCCCGCCGCCTTCCATTCCATCGGAGTCGGCACGTGAGTACACGCGCAACTGGGGCGTGACCGACACCAAGGCCTATGCCGCATGGAAGGAAGGCGCGACCGGTCGTGGCATCACCGTTGCGGTGATCGACAGCGGCATCGAAAAGGATCACCCCGATCTGGCCGCCAACGTCTCGGCGGCCTCCACCGACATCATTGCGGGCCGCAACGAGCTGGCAAGCGATGACCGTCACGGCACCCGCGTCGCCAGCGTGATTGCCGCGCCCTATAATAATTTTGGCACGGTCGGCATTGCCTTTAGCTCCACGATTTTGTCGATCCGCGCCGATGTCAGCGACTGCACCGATCCTGACGATGATGTCTGCTTCAAAGGCAGCGACCTCGCCCGCGCCATCACCTATGCGGTGAACAATGGTGCGCGGATCATCAATCTGTCTCTAGGCGGCGAAGGAAGGCTGGGCACAGCCTTTGAATCGGCCATGGCCAACGCCATTTCCCGGGGCGCGATCTTCGCTATTGCCTCGGGCAACGATGAAGACGCCAATCCCGGATGGCCCGGTCGCTATGCCACGGACCCCCGATTTGCCGGCGGCATTATCGTGGTCGGAGCGCATAACCCATCCGGCACCATGGCAGACTTTTCAAATCGGGCCGGTGTCAGCGCCGAATACTATCTGAGCGCACCCGGCGAAGGCGTGATCGTCGACTGCAAGGACACATCGTGCTGGTCTGTGGGCGGCACGTCATTGGCGGCCCCCGCAGTATCGGCCGCCATGGCCTTGATGAAAGAGGCCTTCCCCAATCTGGCCGCAAGCGACATCGTCAAAATCCTGCTGGAAACCGCTACCGAGGCGGGTGACGCCGGCACCGACATCGTCTGGGGCCGTGGCAAGCTGGATATCGCCCGTGCGTTCCAGCCCGTGGGCAGCACGTCCACCCCTTCTGTTAACGGGGCCACACCCATTGGGCTGGATGTCCCTCCCGGCGTCTACGTCGGCGGACCGTTCGGCGATGCACTGGCCGCCACACCGGCCCTGTCGACCATTGCCTATGACGATTACCAGCGCCTGTTCAGCATCAATCTGGGGGATGCCTATCGCATGGCCCCGCGCCGCAGTTTCCAGCCGGAAACGCCGCGCCCGATGATGCAGTCCACCGTCGTGGCCCAGGGGCCGGCCGGCACCACACTTTCTCTGGCGGCTGTTTTGCCCTCGCAAGAGCCGGAGCCGGTCATCGCCCGCTATGGCCTTTATGATGCGCCATGGATGGGTTCCGAACAGCGCCGCGAGGCCTTGTTTGAAGTGCGCGGCGATACCCTGTCCTTCTCGGCGTGGCAGGGGCTGGGCGGCGCGCGCTCGCCTTTCCGTTCCGGCTCGGGCGATGGCTTCGCCGCCTTGGCGCAAAGCGATCAGGCCGTGCGCGGTGCCCTGCACCTTAATGGCGGCGAACTGGGCCAGTTTGTCGTCAGCGCCGATACCGGCACCGGCGACCGCCGTCTGCCCCTGCAACCCGTCGAGCAGGACGCCGCCACCTATGCCCGCATGGGTGTGGACTGGCGTATGGGTGCCGGTGGTCTGTCCTTCAGCCTTGGCGGTCTGGACGAGAAGTTGGGCCCGCTGGGCTCCTTCATGCCGTCCGGATCCGATCTGGCCCTACCTTCCATCACCCGATTCAGCGCTGTGGGCGGCGATGTACAACTGAACAAGACGCTGACCCTGATGGGCGAGGTGGGTCTGGGCCGTACCGAGATCGACGGGCGTTTCCTGCATCTGTCCAAGGCTGCCCTCAGTTCCAACTGGCGCCTCGGCCTACAGGCGGCATGCCGCACGTGGTGGGCCGGATGCAGCAGCCTGACGTGGGAAGTCAGCCAGCCCCTGCGCATCGAGCGCGGCACCTTTGAAGCCACGTTGGCCGATGTACCGCTGGACTATTTCGACCCCGTCACCTTCTCGCGCCGCCAGTTCTCGGCCCGCCCGTCCGGTCGCCAGATCGACATGACCGTGCGCAGCCTGCACACCCTGCGCGATGGCTCGCACTTCCAGATCGACGCCACCGCCATCCGCGACGAACAACACCGCCGCGACGCCAAGCCCGGCTATGCCTTCATGGCCCAGGGGCGACGCGGTTTCTAAAGCGCCCAAAACAAAAAGGCCGGTGGATGAACCACCGGCCTTTCTTATTATACCGAGCCCGAGGCTCAGGCGCGTTCGACGCAGAGGGCGACGCCCATGCCGCCGCCGACGCACAAGGTGGCGAGGCCCTTCTTGGCGCCCGAGCGCTTCATTTCGAACAGCAGGGTGGTCAGGATACGGGCACCGGAGGCACCGACGGGGTGACCGATAGCGATAGCGCCGCCGTTGACGTTCACCTTGGCCGGATCGAGGTTCAGTTCCTTGACCACGCACAGCGACTGGGCGGCAAAGGCTTCGTTCGACTCGATCAGGTCGAGGTCTTCAACCTTCCAGCCTGCCTTTTCCAGCGCGCGGGTCGAGGCCGGAATCGGGCCGGTGCCCATGATGGCCGGATCAACGCCTGCGGTCGCCCACGACGCGATACGGGCCAGCGGCTCCAGACCGCGCTTGGCGGCTTCCTCGGCGCTCATCAGTACCAGAGCAGCCGCACCGTCGTTGATGCCAGAAGCATTACCGGCCGTGACCGAGCCTTCCTTGTTGAAAGCCGGACGCAGCTTGGCCATGGCTTCCAGGGTCGCGCCGTGGCGGATGTATTCGTCCTTGTCGACAACCACATCCCCCTTACGGTTTGGCACGGTGACCGGCACGATCTCGTCGTCGAACTTGCCGGCCTTTTGGGCAGCTTCGGCACGATTCTGGCTGGTGACAGCGAACTGGTCCTGCTCTTCGCGGGTCAGCGACCACTTCTCGACGATATTCTCGGCGGTCTGGCCCATGTGATAGCCGTGGAAGGCGTCCAGCAGGCCGTCGCGCAGCATGTGGTCCTCAAGGGTGACGGCACCCATTTTGTGACCATTACGCAGGACCTGCAGGTGCGGAGCCTGCGACATGGATTCCTGACCACCGACAACGACGATGTTGGCATCGCCCTGCGCCACTTGCTGATAGCCCAGAGCCACAGCGCGCAGGCCCGAGCCGCACAGCTGGTTCAGCGACCACGCGGCGGCTTCCTTGCGGATACCGGCATTGATCGAGGCTTGGCGAGCCGGACCCTGGCCCGCACCCGCTTGAAGCACCTGACCGAGGATAACCTCGTCCACTTCGTCGCCCGAGACACCGGCACGCTCCAGAGCGCCCTTGATGGCGATCTCGCCGAGCTTCGACGCCGGAAGCGACGACAGGGAGCCGAGGAAGGAGCCAACCGGCGTACGGGCGGCAGAAACGATGACGACGTCTTTCACAATATTCACTCCCAGAGGATTTATTCCCTCTTCGCACATGCAGCATTTGAGGTGCAAGTTAGGCTTTAGCGGAACGATTTGGCGTCCGACATCTTCTGGCCCTTGTAAGCGTCGAGTGTTTGGTGCGCGTAATCAGTGCCCCCTACCCTCCCGTCCCATGGAAAGGAGCTGCCGACAATGACCGACACGACCGGCAAACCGGCCCCCTTCAAACGCCTTTTGCGTCTGATGACGACGCCCGACGCGATGGACATGGAAGAACACTATGCCACCCGCGCCGAAAAGCTGGCGGACCTGTGGGTGCATCTGGTCGGTCTGATCGCGGCACTGGTTGGCGCGGGCGTTCTGGCCACGCTGGCGGGCATCTATTCGGGCATTGGCGCACTGGCCGCGACATTGCTGTACAGCCTGTGCCTGATCGGCATGCTGACCGCCTCGACCATCTATAACCAGACCCATCCTTGTGCGGCCCGTCCCGTCCTGCGCCGTCTGGACGAGGCTTTCATTTTCCTGATGATTGCCGGGTCATATACCCCGATCACCACCCAGCGGTTTGAAGGCGATCTGTCGATCTGGTTCACGGCTCTGGTGTGGACGATCGGTCTGGGCGGGGCCTTTGCCAAGATGTTCGTGCCGCGCCTGTCGGATGTGTTCTGGTCAGGCGTCTATGTGCTGTTCGGCTGGCTGATCGTATTCGCGATCAAGCCGATGATCGCCAGTGTGTCGCCGGTGGCGCTGGGCCTGCTGGTCGCAGGTGGGGTGACCTATACGGTTGGCGTGTTGTTTTTCATCAACCGCGCCCTGAAGTTCCGCCGCGCCATCTGGCACAGTTTCGTGGTGGCCGGAGCCGGAATGCACTGGGCGGCCATCCTGATTGGCGTGGTTCTGGCCCCGTCGCTGGGCTAGGGTTCGCCCCGGTCACAAAGCTTTGAAAAAGTGGACTCGCCTTCGCGCGCGCAATGCGGGATGGTTGCGCGTTGCAACATCGCGAGAACAAGCGTGACCGACAAGACGTCAGAGGGTGGAAAAGCCATGGGTGCCGTCGTTATCAAAAAGTACGCCAACCGGCGTCTGTATAACACTTCGACCAGCAGCTATGTGACGCTGGACGATCTGGCACAGATGGTCCGTCAGGGCGTGGACTTTGTGGTCTATGATGCCAAGTCCAATGATGATCTGACCCGTCAGATCCTCACCCAGATTATCTTCGAGCAGGAAAACCGTGGCGAGGCCCTGTTGCCCGTACAGTTTCTGCGCCAGCTGATCGGCTTCTACGGCGACAATATGCAGGCCGTTCTGCCGTCCTATCTGGAAATGTCGCTGGATGCTTTTTCGCGTCAGCAAGAGCAGATGCGCCAGCAGTTTGCGCGTGCCTTTACCCAGAGCCCGAACGGCAGCCTGATGGGCGGTGTGATGGAAGAAGCCGTGCGCCAGAACATGGCCATGTTCGACCGCGCCATGAAGATGTTCCCCGGCTTTGGCTATCCGCAGGGCAAGACCGAGCAGGCTTCCCCCGCGGCCGCACCTCAGGAGGCCAAGGCCTCGGGCGATGATCTGGCCGAGATGCGTCGCCAGATGGATGCCATGCGCGAGCAGCTGGACCGTCTGGCCAAAGCCAGCGACGGCAACAAGGCTCCATGACCCCGCCGCCGATAGCCCCTATCGGCGGAGCGGGCGACTATTCCGGTCTTGAAGGTCTGGGCGACCACGAAAATGAGCGCCGTCGTCAGCGCCAGTCACGCCCCTCAAAGGCCTTGGTGCCGACCGACATAGAGCCTGAGCCCGAGCCTGTGGTGTCGGCAAAGCCTGCCGCCCCGGCCTCGCCGCCCCCGGCGGCCTTTGCCGCCCAGCTGCTGGGTCAGCCGGGCAAGAAGCGCGGCCTGAAGGGTGGGCCACAGGTGCTGGATGCCGCACGCTCGACCTATCTCAGCCGCGAATACTCCGGCCCGCATGATCGCAGGCCCCCGCCGGGCGTGACAAAGAAGACCGAGATCTGATCCCGCCACGCCGCTGGCACCGGATTTGCGTGGGCGTCACAGGTTCTGATGGAGCATGTGATGACCACGCTGATCACTCTTGGCGCGCGACTGTTCGACACTGTGGTCGTGGCGACCATTTTTCTGGCCTTTAGCTAAGACCTAGAGCTCTCGGATCTGACCCGGCTGTCGCGCGCGGGTCTTGAGCCAGATCACGCCCAGAATGTCCGACACCGAGGCCCGCAAGCGCCCCCAGTTGGTATATTTGGAACGGCCGCTTTCGCGGTGGCGATGGTCCACGTCCAGATAGCGGTTCTCGAACCCTTCGCGCATCACCAGCGCAGGCAGATAGCGGTGGAAATGGTCAAAGTACGGCAGCCGCAGGAAAACGTCGCGCCGGATCGCCTTAAGTCCGCAGCCCGTATCATCCGCATCATCATGCAGCAGGCGTTTGCGAATACGGTTGGCCCATAAAGAGGCCTGACGCTTGGCGGCTGTGTCCTGACGCTTGACCCGTCGGCCACCGACCAAGCCCACCGAGGCAGGAGCGTCCATCAATGCCTTGGCCAGACGCGGTGCCTCATGCGGCGGGTTTTGGCCGTCTCCGTCCAGAGTCACGATGATGCCGCCGCGCGCCGCCAGCAGGCCGGTGCGCACAGCGCGGCTCTGGCCCGCATTGACGGCGTGGCTGAGCACCCGCAGACGTGGCAGTTCGGACTTGGCCGCTGTCAGCAACGCCAAGGTATCGTCCCGGCTCGCGTCATTGACGAAGATCATCTCGAAGGCCCAGCCGTCGAAAGCTTTGTTGATCTCGCGCGCCAGCGTGACCGCCGCTCCGGCCTCGTCATGCACCGGCACCACCACAGACACGTCCAAAGACGACAATGGCTCGGACGACGGCGAAGCGTTTGCATCACGGCTAAGGGTCATGGAATCGGGTGTAACCCATCGTCGCATAAGGGGAAACGGTTCAATCCTTTTGGCCATCGAGCATGCGGTTAGCCTTTCCCCGCTTTCGCCCCACCGGATCGGCGTGATACGACTAAGGCATGAACCGTCCGAACCTGGATCGCTATATCGCCGGATGGCGCGGCCCGTTGTTGGCTGCCCTGTTGACGCTGATCGCGGGATTGCCGGGCCTGATGCTGCTGCCACCGCTGGATCGTGACGAAAGCCGATTCGCTCAAGCGACGGCGCAAATGCTGGAAAGCGACAACTATGTCGACATACGGTTTCAGGACGAGCCCCGCTGGAAAAAGCCTATCGGCATCTATTGGGCGCAGGCCCTGGCCGTCAGCGCCATTTCCGATCCCGCCGAGCGTGACATCCGCCCCTATCGCCTGCCGTCTCTGGTCGGGGCCATGCTGGCAGCTTGGGCGCTGGCGTGGGGAGCATCTGCCGCTATCGGATCGCGGGCGGGTTTTCTGGCAGGCGCGATGCTGGGTGCCACCTTCCTGTTGTCGACCGAGGCGGGCATAGCCAAGACCGACGCCATGCTGTGCGGTCTGACAACCCTGTCCATGGCCGCCCTGTTGCGTATCTATCTGGCCACGCGCGCGGGCACGAAGCCTGAACGCTGGCACAAGGCCCTGTTCTGGCTGGGTATCGGCCTGTCGATTCTGATCAAGGGGCCGATCGGTCTGATGGTCATCGCGCTGTCCGTGCTGGCGCTGACGATCTGGGACCGCAACCTTCGCTGGCTTGGCCAACTGGGTTGGGGCTGGGGTATCCCGCTGCTGGCCCTGATTGTCGGGCCGTGGGCAATCGCGATCACCATCGCCACCGATGGCGGCTTTTGGCGCGAAGCCATCTTTGGCGATCTCGCGCCCAAACTGGCGGGTGCGCACGAAAGCCATGGCTCACCGCCGGGGACCTATCTGCTGCTGGCGCCCATTCTGCTGTTCCCGATCACCCTGCTGCTGCCTGCGGCCCTGTCGACCGGCTGGAAACAGCGCGCCGAACCGGTGGTGCGGTTTGCCGTCTGCTGGCTCTTGCCATCGTGGCTGGTGTTCGAACTGGCACCGACCAAGCTGGCCCACTACACCCTGCCGACCTTCGGCGCGATTGCCCTGTTGATGGCCATTGCCCTGACGCGTCCGATAGGCACCAAATCGCGCTGGATCGGCGCAGGCTTGGGTCTGGTCGTGGGTGTCATGATCGGCCTGTTGACGGTCTATGGCCTGACGGAGTTTGGTCGCTCTACCGCCCAGACATGGGCCACGCTGACCATCGTTTGCGCCGCCATGGCGGGTCTGATCGGCGGCTTTATGCTGGTGAACCGTGCGGCCGTGACCGCGGTGGTTACGGCCATGATCTTCGGCATTATCGCCCATGCGGGCCTGACTGGCACCATCCGCCAGCTGCGCCCGCTGTCGGTCTCGCCCCAGATCGTCAAGGTCATGCAGGAAGCGGGCGTCCATCCGGCCCAAGGCCGCCTGCCCGGCCCCATTGCTATCACCACCTTCCACGAACCCAGCTTTGTCTTCCTCAACGGTCGCGAGACCCAGTTGACCGATGCGCGCGGGGCTGCCCGCGCCATTGCAGAGGGCCGTCCGGCCGTGGTGGAATCGCGCGATGACGAGAACTTCAAAGCCGTGCTGAAATCCGCCACGCTGGACGCTGTCCCCGTTGGCGAAGTGCGCGGACACAACTATTCCAAGGGCGATGACGTGCGTTTGACGGTTTATGTTCCGTCCAGCGCCCTTGCTGAAAGGAAGCCATGACCGGTCGCTTTATCCAGATCGTTGAAGTGGGCCCGCGCGATGGCCTGCAAAACGAAAAGGCCATCCTGTCGCCGGAGATCCGCGCCGAGTTTGTGCGCAAGCTCGAGGCTGCCGGTGCGCGCCGGATCGAGGCGGTCAGCTTCGTTCACCCCAAATATGTGCCGCAGATGGCCGGTGCCGAAGAGGTGATGGCTGCCTTGCCCGCCGAGCAAGGGCGCAGCAGGATCGGGTTGGCGCTCAACGGCAAGGGTTATGACCGTGCGCTGGGTACCGGCGTCGATGAGGTGAACGTTTCCCTCTCCGTCAGCACCGGCTTTGGCGTCAAAAATCAGGGCCTGACGCCTGACCAACAGATCGACATGCTGTCCGCTATCGTGGCGGGCCGCGCCAATGCCGAGGGTGCCGATCAGGGCACCCCTTCGCTTTCGGCGACCCTGTCATGCGTCTGGGGCTGCCCCTTTGACGGCGAGATCAGTGTCGATCAGGTCACCGATATGGTGGGCCGCGTGGCCGAGCTGGGCGTCAAGGAAATCGCTCTGGCCGACACCATCGGCGTGGCCGATCCGTGGAGCGTCACCCGCAAGGTCGAAGCCGCCCGCAAGGTGGCCTCCGGTGCCCAACTGCGCCTGCATTTCCACGACACCCGCAATACAGGCCTGGCAAACGCCTATGCCGGTATCGAGGCCGGCGTCGACATACTCGATGCCTCTGTCGGCGGCATCGGCGGCTGTCCGTTTGCACCCGGCGCTACCGGCAACCTTGCCACCGAAGACCTTGTCTACGCCCTCCACCGCGGCGGCTTCGAGACAGGCTATGATCTGGAGGCGTTGCTTTCCATCTCCCGCTGGATCGGCAACCTCATTCAAAACGACTTCTTAATCAACAGGCCAAATTTGTACGTCTGAAACAATGCACTCATCGTCATGGCCTACATGCACTTTGATTTCCAAATCGTCGACTGAATGCGGTAGGTAAAAAGATAGGCCGTTGACAAGATAGCCATTTAATGTGGGTCCTACGTCAACGCGTCTCCAGGTCTTCACCACCTTCTGCCCGGACGAATGAGAGACACTCACCTCAAAATCTTCGCTCAGCGGAGCCAACCTTGAGCCAGCAATACTAAGCCGGAAGTTACCCCCTGAGTAATATCCATAAGGCCCTATGACGAGGTAGCCGGACTCACCATTTGTCCTTGCATAGTTCCCTATCTGCTCGCCAGTTGTCCGCCAGAAACTGGACCCGCCCACGCGGAGTCTCCAATCGGATGCTGGAGAGTGTGCCTGACGTGTAGTCGTCATTGATTGCATAGACGCTTCAAGTCTTGCGAAATCTAGAGGCTCGTTTTCGGATTGTCTTCGACGAAGCGCAACCTGATTTACAACATCTTCAATTGTCGCGCTCGGTCTTAAGACTGCCGTTGAGAATGCGGTGCCGTCACCAAGCTCCACCTGTGGAGTAGAGAAGAATATCGCATCGCTCTTCAAGCTACCCAAGACTAGTGCAAGGCCATTTTTCCCAAGATTATCGCTGATAACTACATCAAATGAGGCAGTTTTCTCACACAGTGTAGCGTATGAACTAAACAACCGTACGCTAACCGATCGTGCAAATCGCTTTACCAGCAAGCCGATTTGGCTCGCGGAGTCGCTATCGAATGCTACAATCTCGATTCGCACATTCTTAGAAATTACCTCTACGTTGCCAAACAACTGCTCAACAGTTTTGCAGTCAGGATCCAGAAGCAAGCAGGATACAGGTTCATCCTGAAGCCTAGAAGCGCCAGACAACACTTTAACGCTAACAGATATGTCACTCTTTCCAGGGTTAGAGTTCTCAATCCACGCGGCGTATTCATCAGCTTGCGCCACACAGGGTGCAATCAATTCCGCCCGGCACCACAATACGAACTCGATGAATTGGTCGAAGGATGCAATCTCTTCGAAATTCTGGTACCCAAACACGCTTGGCGTGTGCGACCTGATAGAGAACGCCAAAGACGAAACATTATGCTTCCTCAACAGCTCCGCCTTGCTTCGGACTGATATATCGTCCCGTGACGGGATGCCGAAATCCACAGCATAGAAGTGAGCGTTCGATAGTCGGCTGACGATTGGGTCAGCGGGCAGAAGCTCACTACCGTTTAGGGCTCGCATCCAATTAGCAGCCTCCCGCAGAACGGTCTCCCCCTCTAACCCATCAAAGTAGACAGGCACCAACTTCGATCCAGCGCGCCCCGCATCCATCAGTAACTGATGAGCCCATGCTAGCCCGCGTTCGATATCATCGCCTGGCTTCGCAGAACAAAGCGCACTGACATCAAGGAACCGCTCTCCTCCCCCCCACCAAAAGGCATCGTCCCACAAGCGGGCCAGTCGCGACACTTCAGCATGAGACGGCTGATCAAATTTTGCGCCCGCCAGTCCCTTCATCGCAGCCGTCAAGCCATGCATGGGATGTGACGTAAACTGCTCTATGGCATCATAATAGGCTCGCCCGACTGCCGCGGGTGCGTGATCACGCCTAACAGCCTCCAAACCCGCCTTTCCGAGTGCGAGGCGCCGATCATTATCCTCTGCCAACAGGTCAATGGCGTCTCTCAACGCCCCGAGTTCAAACTCATCATCGATCATCTCTACCGTGTGCGGCAGCAGCTCGGCGAAAGTGCCGTGCTTATTCACGATTACCGGCACACCCTGAGACATGCAGTCCAGAACTGCGCGAGATGTTTCTCCTCTCGAACTGGTCCGAAGCTGAACAGCTAGATCCGCAGCCGCGACGTATGCATCGTAAGCATCCTGCTCGACGAACTCAGTAATTTTGATCGACGCCTTTCCATCGAATTTGTCGATGAGACCGCGGATTTGATCACCGTATTCGCCGGGCGCACGTCCTACTAAAACGAGATGGCAAACGCTGCTCTTAGAGAGATTTGATTTAGTGAACGCTTCTACTAGTTCTTTTGTCAATTTTGTCGGAGCGACAATGCCGAGACTGACAATCAGAAAATCGCTATCCGATAAGCCCAGCTTCGATCGACTCTCATCTCGATTACTGATCGCTAATGCACGTATTTGATGGACGTGCCGCACTAATTTTTTTCCCCGCAAACCGTAATCGTGAGCGAGCGCATTCACATTTGTATTTGAATGTACAATTATGCCTGCTGCATTCTCCACAACGTCGCGGTTAGACTTAAAGTGCATGATTCCATGCGAAGGACCGAAATCTGCTAGTTCCTTACATGCAATATACCCGTCTGACGCAATACATTGTTCGACGAACGAGTTGTTCGGCAAGTTTACGCTTCGCCAATACTTCATTCCACTCATAAAGTAGTCATGCATAACAACAACGCCGGGCCGTTCCTTCAACATTTCAACCATATGCGAATGGAACTCGGAATTGCCGAACTGGTAAACTACCCGATCATAACCACCGACATCGTAAGTCTCGGCGAATTCCGCCGCGGAGACCACGTTACAGTTAAGCTCAATCCACTCAGATTTGATTTCGGGCTGATCTGTGACGACATCTACGTCGTAGAAACTGCTGAGCTCAGGACAAAGCTCTGCCGCATAGTCCGCGATGCCCGACTGAAGCGGAGGCACGGGTGTAATCAGTGCCAGCTTCGGCCGGTTAGGGGATTTATAAACAGTGTGTGCACTGCTGCTGAGCCGGTTCAAATAGGCGCTTTGCATAGCCGCCAGCGCAATCCTCGCCGATTCCACCCATGAAAACTTTTGAACTTGCTTCGTAGCGTGCGCTCGCAACGACTTAGCGAAAGCTTTGTCGGTCAGCGCACGGTGGATGGAATCGCGTATGCATTGCGGATCGGAACTATCAAAAGTCGCCCTGTCGTCTCCAAGGACTTCAGGAATGCTGCTGTTACGGGCTCCGATAGTCGTAACACCGCAAGTCATTGCCTCCAGAACCGGCAACCCGAATCCTTCATGCAAAGACGGAAAAACGAATAGAGACGCGTTCTTGTAGAGACATACGAGTACATCGGATGGCACGTACCCAGTGAATATCACTTCATTTGGAGACAAGCCCAATTTCCTGACCAGGCGCTCAAGCTTTACACGCGCATCCGGCGAAATCGCACAAACAATAACCAGACGGTGTTTGCGCCTCACATTATCCGGAAGGAGCGAATAGCCATGGATCAAGCCTTCAATATTCTTACGATAGTCAATTCCGCCCGTATACATGACGTATTGACCATCTTCGATTCCGAACTTTTGAAGCACCCGAGTAGGCGACTTTATGGAAGCATCTCCATTAGTAAAATCAGGATCAATTGCGCATGAAGCATTTACAATCCTTTCGGGATCGTATCCTAAGTAGTTTACCGCTTCCTGCTTACTCGAGTCAGAAATAGACAGTATAAGGTCTGCGCGGGATAATTGCTTTAATCTACGAAAATACCACGCCTTCATCGAAGGAGACTTTAGGTAGATGTCCTTTAGGATGTAAGGGATAAGATCATAAAGAGTGACAGAAGTAATGTATTGTCCATTAGAATACGGTACGTCTGTGACAGCATCTTCGTGAAAGCCTTCAAACAGGCTTCCGATGTGGAAAATATCGGGGGCAACTCGCTCGATCACTGCTTCTCTGGAAACGCAGGAAGCGTAGTAGTTCATATCAAGTTCGTCACGATCAGATCGGCATGGGGAGAGTACGTTAAAAACGTGAAAGTTTTCAGGCTTCACAAGGCCGATCAATTCATCCCTGATGTCGTAATCACAATCAATAAGTGATCCGTTAAGCAGTATATGAACATCATGAATGCCCGCTGACTGGCGCGCGATTTCCTTTGTAATTTCTAAAGTATAGCGCCCGATACCTCGATTTTTACTTCCAGGCGTCTGACATGCTTGTAGGTCTATCAAAATACGCATTCGTATTATTTACGTCCGCAACTCAAAGCTAGATTGGCTTTTATTTTACTCGCAATGATCATGGAACTTGAGGAAAGCCCTAGGTCCAGAACATCGCTCACACCACCCGCGTCTTCCCCCCGCATGGCATTTTCGATATCTGCAAGCTTCGAGGCCATGGCATCTAGCTTCTCAATAACGATTAGAGAGTCATGGCCGAGCCTATCCGCTCTACGGCCTAAACGTCGGATAGCACTAATCATTCGACTATTCCCCTCCCTTACGCAGGGAATGACCCGAGATTAACTCTTTAAGTAAGAACTCGAGTGAGTGCTTTGGCTTCCATCCCACTGCTTTCGCAAGCCTCTGAGCACAAATTTTGGTCTCTTCGACATCAGTGGCCCTATATCGTTTGGGGTCCACTTCGACACTCACATTACCTCCTGCCATCTCTACCAAGCTAGCAAGCACTTCTGAGAGACTGACCGCACTGCCGGAAGATACATTATAACATTCACGCTGACCGATGTTGGCTCTAGCCGCAAAAATATGCATGTAGGCCGATACGACATCTTCAACATGCAAAAAGTCACGTTTGACCTCAATATTTCCAACTCGAACTTGCGTCTCATTGGCCACCTGAGATGCGAATGACGGCAATACAAAATTAGTGCTTTGCCCTAGCCCTGAGTGGTTTGACGGACGTACGACAATTAGCTGATTTTGAGGGGTAAGAAGTGCCCGATAGGCAAGTTCGCCGGCAAGCTTGGAACATGCATAGGTAGAGAGAGGCTTCGGACAGGTATCTTCGTTTACTTCACCTGAATTGAACGCCTCTCCGTACACTTCTGAAGAACTCGTATAGAGAATGCCGCACTCAGGTACGTACGTAGACATTGCGGACGCAATCGCTGCATTAGCTTCAGCATTCACTTTCCAGCTGTCCATTTTGTCTGAGTTCGCACCGACAACAGAAGACTGGGCTGCCAACTGAAATACAAATGACGGGCGCACCTGCGCAAAAGCGGGGGCAATCGTGTCTGGACTCTTAAGGTCTAAAAAAGCGTGTGCGAACCCAGGCACAGGAGATCGTCCCATACAGACGATCTCAAAGCCTTCGACCTCTTTAAGACGTTGTAAAAGTCTTCCTCCGACAAAGCCGGAGGCCCCGATAAGTGCTATTTTTTGCGCCACGCTAGGGCCTCCGGTACTAACTTATTTCAGACGAGCGAGATCCGCGTCGACCATTTCACGAATCATTTCTTCCATCGTCGTCTTGGCTTTCCAGCCGAGAACTCTTTCAGCCTTCGCAGGATTACCCAGGAGCACGTCAACTTCAGCTGGTCGATAGTACTTTGGATCGATGCGAAGGTGATCTTCATAGTTCAATCCAACATGGTCAAAGGCAACCTTAACCATGTCGCGTACACTGACAGTGCGACCAGTTGCTACGACGTAATCATCAGGCACATCATGCTGCAGCATGCGCCACATCGCTTCGACGTAGTCCTTTGCATGTCCCCAGTCACGGGTTGCGTCGATATTGCCCAAGGCAAGCTCATCCTGAAGGCCCAGCTTAATTCGAGCTACGGCATCAGTGACTTTACGAGTGACAAACTCGAGACCACGCAGAGGGGACTCGTGATTAAACAGGATGCCGGAACAGGCGAACATCCCAAAACTCTCGCGGTAGTTCACTGTCATCCAATGCCCCGCCAATTTAGCAACCGCGTAAGGCGACCTCGGATAAAACGGGGTCTTTTCGCTTTGCATGCCTTCTTGGATCAAGCCATACATTTCAGACGAAGACGCTTGATAAAACTTAGCGCTGGGGCATTCGAGCCTGAGGGCTTCTAGAACATTCACCACACCACCCGCAGTGACAGCCGTGGTGAGCGAAGGTTGCGTCCAAGATGCCGCTACAAACGATTGGGCTGCTAGGTTATAGCACTCATCAGGCTTATACGTGCGGACAATACGGCAAAGCCCGCCAAGATCTAAAAGATCGCCATCAACCAGCGTGATATCGTTTTCGATCCCCAACCACTTCAAGCGGTGAGAAGTCAATTCCGAATGGCTCGACCGGCGCGAAACGCCGACAACGTTGTATCCCTTGCCAAGCAGAAATTTAGCAAGGTAGGCACCGTCCTGCCCAGTGATGCCAGTGATGAGCGCCGTCTTGGTGGTCATTATATGTAACTCGTCAATTAAGTTATCGCCCGACCACAGATCGCAGTGAATAAAGATCGGTCGAGCGCTCAGGGAATCGGGGAGAAAGGGCTTCTACTCAGGTTGCAGTCAATCTATGATGCCTGCAAGTATGCCTTGGATCAAGCCAAGGCGATCCATCCAGCTTGCCTTTTCTTACGGATCATAACGTTGAGCCTTACTTTAAAAAAGCGTATCGCACGCCTCACTCGGCGTTTTCGCAGAACAGTGCCAGTTGCGGGTTCAGTCCCAGCAGCCAAGGTGCAGTTTGACGATATACGCGTCGAACAGCTTTACGCATCCTGGAACGCCTATTTGCCCACTTTTATTGAGGCCACTGTCCATTATCAGACACTAAAGTCAAAGGTGGACCAACTAGAACAGCGTTTAGAAGATTTAAAATCTGAACTGAAGAACGATAATAATGGTTAAAATTGTTACCGTATCTCCGTCGATCATTCCCCGAGATGCAATCGGACATATAATAACATCGGCTCATAAGTTTTATACCTCTACAGCCGGAGTTAAATCCGTACTTCTGAGCAAAAGGGGATACAGCTTTGATTATCAAGGCATCTACAGCCCGGTAGACCTGATATTTAATGCCGATTTCCATGAAGCTGACATCGCGATCTATCATTACGGGCATGCCAGCCCTTTGTTCGATGCCTTTATTTTAAAAGGTAACGACAAAAAGAAGATAGTTAACTACCACAACGTGACCCCACCTGATGCCACAGGCATCTCCTATAATCAAAAAGATTGGAATATTTACTTACAGCAGGTTCGTCTATTTTCTCAGGCCGATGAGATTTGGTGTGACAGTCATACCAATTCGCAGTCTTTAAGAGATCTCGGCGTAATCGGTCCAGACATAAATGTTATACCTCCCCCTGTTCGGGTAAATAGCCATTGCAAACTGGCCGGTAAATCTCGTAATCCGCTCAATATGATAGCCATCGGCCGCATGGCAGCATCAAAAAATATTATAGATTTAATTCGTGTCGCCGAAATGTTGGCTAATGATAAAGTAGATTTTAATCTACGTATTATTTTCAATCGATCAACTTGTGATGAAAACTATCTTAAAGTCATTAAAACCAGCATTAGTAAAGGCAATCTTGGTGATAGGGTCACTTTATTTAATGACGTTTCAGATTTATTGCTATTTAAGATGCTAGGTGAAGCGCAAATTCTGGTATCGACGTCGCTTCACGAAGGCTTCGGGATGACCATCCAGGAAGCAATCCACAGTGGTTGCGTGCCAATTACCTATAAGGGCTCGAACCTATCGTATGCGAATGGAGGATTGGGGATCACCTGCCCACCTGATGTAAACTCACTTTACAGCTCTATTCGAGATGTCGCGAGTTCAATCGAAATGGGCAGCAAAGATTGGGATAAAACCACGCTCAATCTAGACGGAGGTCGTTTTTCTCTTAACGAATTCGATCGCCTGACGAAGATCGCTTGGCATTTAGCCACTAGCGAGAGCTACGAACGTTCGACACTTAACAGAATTCTAGCGCTCAATGGTTAGCGGGGCACCCTTGTAAGTATCGGTCTTTGAGCGGAAAGAGTTGCGTGAAACACGGGTTCCATCAAGAGAACCCTCAGTTCTGCGATTTGTGGGAATTGAAATTCATGCTCAATTACCGCGACTTGAGGCTGATTTGCGATGGCCTCGAGGTCCAACGTGGTAAAATGTTCACTTGCCCCCCATTCAAATGATACTTTGGGGTTAGCACCAACCACAGCTGTTGCCAGCGGAACGGTACAACGCCACACCCCGCTAGGAATAGCGACGTATGGACCGTACACCAACACTCTGGCGCGACCGGTTAGGTCTATGTTCAAGTCTAACCCATGAATGGCGCCGCCAATGACTTGGAGCTGGTCCCAGTCCCAAACGATTTTGGACTGATCGAGGTAGTCGGAATAAGCGCGGATCCTTCCACTAATATTGGCGACGATGGAGGCGTCGCTATCGCCGTTGGAGCCACGAGAGATTGTTCCCACGTACGGAAGCTCATGGGCATGATCAGTCGCATCGATCGTTGACCATCCCATATTGGCAGCATCCGCCACAAATGCCGCTATCAAAGAGAGTCTGGAATCGATATCATTCCCCAGCGAACTAACAGCAGAAGAACTCAGCAGTACTTCATTAGTGCAAAACAGGTAGACGGTTGCATCTGCTGGAATATTCCCAACTTCATTGAGGTAAAGATTGAAAACAACTGGCTGCGCCGCCCCATCATTAGAGGCGACACTATTAACAATACTATATCCCTTTTGTCTATAATGATGACTTACGGACCACCGCCAGTCCTCGTCATACCTCGAGCCTAAATAAACAAAATATAAATTTCTCACTACCTGGACCTCAACCACGAATACACATCAATAGCCTCTTCAACATCATGAAACATCTTCGCCATACCGGACTCAATGATTAATGCCTGCTTGCAGTGGGAAGAAATAAGATGCAGGTCATGAGATGCCATAATGTAGGATCTATTTTTTCTCTTATTGAAAAGCTCTTCTTCGCACTTCCTCTGGAACCTTGCATCTCCGACTGCAACTAGCTCGTCTATCAAATAGCAATCGAATTCGATCGTTAACGAAAGACCAAAGGCGAGACGTGCGCGCATTCCCGAAGAATAATGCTTTACGGGACGTTTAAGTGCACTCCCTAGCTCTGCAAAACTCTCAACACTTTCGAGAACTTCGTCATAGTTGCGATCATAAATACGCGAAATGAACTTTATATTATCAATGCCTGACAAACTGCCTTGAAATCCCCCACCAAAACCAATGGGCCAAGATGACGTCATGCGCCATGAGATTTCGCCAGAACTAGGCTTCAACACCCCGCCTAGTAGCTTGATAAGCGTAGACTTTCCTTGACCATTCCGACCAAGTAACGCCAGCCGCTCACCATAAGGCAGACTAAAATTTACATTGCTAAGGATCGGCTTTGCACGTGTGGGGTAGGTTTTCTCTACATCCCTCACAACTAGTCCTGATGCGCTGTCCATCACGATCATGCCTGATGATGTTCTCTCACGCCCGCCCAAACCAGCCAACCCAAGCCGTAGATCATTAACGCACTCAACAAAACTGTAAGAAGGCGCTTCAGGCGCCTTGGCTCCGTCGCAACATCTGGCTTGGACGGGTCGACCACGCGCTCAACATAAAGATTTTGCCGACGTTGTTCCTGAATGGCAGATATTTGCGCCGCTTTCGCTTGAGATAAGAAGCGATCAGCTAGTTCCTGCTTGAGGATAAGCGATTGATATTCACCAACCTTAGCGGCAAGCGAACTTGTCGAGCCACTAAGCTCGCGCCG
The DNA here is from genome assembly GCF_002419815.1 of Brevundimonas sp. UBA5713. Classification (GTDB taxonomy): domain Bacteria; phylum Pseudomonadota; class Alphaproteobacteria; order Caulobacterales; family Caulobacteraceae; genus Brevundimonas. The sequence goes on from NZ_DIGV01000023.1 coordinate 18,681, forward strand.
CTCTTGGGCGATTTGCTGCTCGAATGCCCGGATCTTTACATCCAGCTGAGATAATAGCGGACTATCAGGAGCGCCGCTGGCCAACTGGCGACGTTCCGCCTTGAGAAGGGACACTTGCTGTTCAAGCGTAGAGATGAGTCGGCTGGCTTCTTCCAGCGTCACTCGCGGATCTACTAGATTTTGATTGTTTCTAAATTTTGAAAGCTCATTTTGTGCGCCAGTTAGACTTTGTTCCGCCGACTCCAACATCTGTTCAGCGTCTTTCAGTGCATTGGCGGCTGAGCGTTCGTTTAACGCATTTACCTTTTCTTCAGCGAGCTCCAGTAATTTTTCGGCGACCAGGTGCGCGGCGTTTCGGTTAAAAGCAGCCACTCTCAACGTCGTCACGCTCGTTGTTGAATCATATCCCACAACCACATGTCGACGATAAGCCTTGTTCAAGGTTTCAGTATTTTTCGTCTCCCATGGGCGAGGATATCGCGAAAAGACGTCTAGGGCGGACTTTGCGCCGATGATCTGCGGAAGATCGACTTCCTTGGCAAGTGCCTCTACCGCTTCATGAGAGCGTAAGTATTCGTGCACAACGAACGTATCAGAATTTCCCCCTCCTATGCCAATACCGGACAACGTCCCGGCCAACACGCCGGTAGGATTCTGGTTGGGTTGTCGCACCACGAACCGAGCTTCAGATACATATTGTGGTGTCGCCACCCCATATAAATACACTCCAGCAACGAGCGTTGGTACAGCCACCACGCCATAGAATGCCAAGAGAGGCTTAGATAGCATGCGTGCACTACGGGGGGAAGAATTCAGGGATTGCAAGTTGACATTATCTCTATCGAATTCGGACATGCGATGTGGTCTCCATACGCCTATTCTACATCAATGCGATCGCGCGAGATTGAGATAAGCAACAGTCCGGCTATGTTCAGGATCCCCCCCCACATTAGGGCATACCCAACGTCATAGTGAGTTTCTACGAATTCACCAAACACGCCCGCTCGCAACAATTCGACAGCGTGTGGAAATGGTATCAGTAAAACCACCTCCTGAACCGCGGGCGGAAGCCAAGACACCATGAAGAACGCTCCCGATACAGGCACGAGAACGTACATCAACAGTCCAACAATACGCTCCAGAAGATCGAAGCGCATCGACAAACCAGCTAAGGTTAAAGCAAATCCTTGACCTAAGAACGCCAGAAGCATCCACCCAGCGTAAACAAGAATCAGGTCGCTGGGAAGATTTATTTGCTGGGCCAAGTAAAGCGAAAAGTAAGCAATTACAAAAGCAAAAGACGTACCGGCTATTTCCAACAAGATGCGTGAAGCAAAAATATGAAGCGGCTTAATGGCTCTATGGTGCATCAAGCCTATATTCGCTTGCAACGCCGAGCTGCTATACTGGACAATGTGCCTAAGCAACAATAGGCACATATATCCTGTCATCATAAAGGCCGAGATACGAATACCGTGTTCGTACTCAGGCTTCATGGCCGTCCATAGTGCCAAGACTCCAAAGCAGAACACTAACGGCTCTACAACCAGCCAAGCAAATCCGAGACCTTCGCGCCCAAACCTAGTGCTCATCTCTCGCATCATAAGGCTGCCGATAATTCTGCATTGTCGGCGGATCTGGGAGCCGATTGGGATAAGAGATTGTTTCCATATCTGCACCTTCAGGCTCCTTAGAATTTAGATTGAGAGAGAAATAGCGTTCGGCCTACTGACTTTGAGCCCCTCCTTCAATAGCACGATCTTCTAAAGATTCAGCAATGCCGGGTCGCCGCCCTTGGCGGCGATGTTGATGCTGATGGCCTTTTCAGCGGCGTAGCGGATCAGGCTGTTGGGGCCACCGGCCTTGGGGCCGGTGCCGGAGAGGCCTTCGCCGCCGAACGGCTGGACGCCGACGACAGCGCCGATGATCGAGCGGTTAACGTAGACATTGCCCGCCGGAACCAGTGCCATCACTTCTTCGGCAAAGGCGTCGATGCGGCTGTGGACGCCCAGCGTCAGGCCGAAGCCACGGGCGGCCAGTTTGGAAGCGACGTCCTTCAGGTTCTTCGGATCATAGCGATAGACGTGCAGGATCGGGCCGAACACTTCGCGCTCGAGGAAGTCCGGGGTCGGGATCTCGGCGATCACCGGCGCGAACAGGTCACCCTTCGAGGCATCGGCAGGCAGGTTGCCACGGGCGATGATTTTGGCTTCGGTTTCCAGACGCGCGACGTGCTTTTCGAGGTTTTCGCGGCTTTCAGCATCGATCACCGGACCGATGTCGGTCTTCGGATCGATCGGATCACCCATGACCTGTACGTCCAGTGCGCCCTTCAGGCCCGCAATCAGGGCGTCGGCGGCGTCGTTGGGAACATAGAGGATACGCAGGGCCGAGCAACGCTGACCGGCCGAACCAAAGGCCGACAGGATCACGTCGTCGATCACCTGTTCCTTCAGCGCCGTGGTGTCCACAAACATGCCGTTCAGACCGCCGGTTTCGGCGATGAAGGGGATGATCGGACCATTGCGGTTCGCCAGGCCACGGTTGATGGCGTTGGCGGTATCGGTGCCGCCGGTGAAGGCCACGCCGTCGATCATCGGGTGGGAGGTCAGAGCCGCGCCCACGGTCTCGCCACGGCCCGGAACCAGAGCCAGCAGGTCGGGGTTCAGGCCAGCCTTATAGAACAGGCGCACGGCTTCAGCCGCAATCAGCGGGGTCTGTTCAGCCGGCTTGGCGACCACGCCGTTACCGGCAGCCAGAGCCGCCACGATCTGGCCGGTAAAGATGGCCAGCGGGAAGTTCCACGGGCTGATGGCAGCGAACACGCCACGGCCATGCAGGACCAGTTGGTTGATCTCGCCGGTCGGGCCCGTCAGGGTCTCGCGACCGCCAAAGTCCTTCTCGGCCAGCATGGCGTAGTAGCGGCAGAAGTCGGCCGCTTCGCGCACCTCGGCCACACCGTCGTTCAGGGTCTTGCCCGCCTCACGCGACAGCAGGGCCACCAGACGGTCCATATTGCCTTCCAGCGCATCGGCCATAGCACGCAGGATCGGCGCGCGACCGGCACCCAGTTGCTTGTCCCAAGCGACCTGAGCTTCGGCAGCCTTCTTGACGGCCTGATCCACCTGTTCCGGCGTGGCGTCCGAGGTACGACCCACGACCTGTGCGCGATCGTACGGGTTGGTGACGTCGCGGGCTTCCACACCCTCGGTAAGCTTGCCGCCAATGATCGGGCCCGCCACGAGGGTTTCGGCGTCCAGAGCCTTTACAGCCGCGGCGTGGGCGTCGCGGGCTTCGGCGGTCGAATAGTCGCGGCCGAGGGAGTTTTTGCGGTCACCGTAGATATTCATGGGCACAGGGATCTTCGGATGGCGGTCGGGCTGGGCCTCGACGGCAGTGATAGGATCAGCGGCGACATCGGCCGCCGGAACGCGCTCGTCCAACAGGGCGTGGACGAAGGAGGAGTTGGCACCGTTCTCCAGCAGACGGCGCACCAGATAGGGCAGCAGCTCTTCGTGGCCACCCACCGGCGCATAGGCGCGGACGATCATCTTCTCGTCCGACCACAGACCTGCGGCGGCGTCGTACAGAGCCTCGCCCATGCCGTGCAGTCGCTGGTGCTCGATCACCACATTGCGGTCGCGGGCCATGCGGCGCACGGCAGCGAGGGTATGGGCATTGTGCGTCGCGAACTGGCAATAGATGTGCGGCGCGGCCTCGATCATCATGCGCGCGCAGACCAGATAGTTCAGATCGGTCGCGGGCTTGGTGGTGAACACCGGATAATCCGTGCGGCCATTGACCTGCGCCAGCTTGATCTCGGTATCCCAATAGGCACCCTTCACCAGACGCACCATCAGGCGACGGCCCGTGCGCTTGGACAGCTCGATCAGCGACTGGATCGTCTCGGTCGTGCGCTTTTGATAGGCCTGAACGGCGAGGCCCAGACCCTTCCAGTCACCCAGCGACGGCTCGGTGCACAGACGCTCCAGCAGCATCAGCGACAGGGCCAGACGGTCGGCCTCTTCGGCGTCGATGGTGTAGTTGATGTCGTGCTTGGCCGCGATTTGGGCCAGACGCAGGATGCGCGGGTACAGCTCTTCCCAAACGCGGTCTTCCTGAACCGACTGATAGCGCGGCGACAGGGCCGACAGCTTGACCGACACGCCGTGGCCCGCCTCGGGCCCTTGGCCCGTAGCGGTCTTGCCCACGGCCTCGATGGCGTCGGCGTAGATTTTTTCATAGCGCTCGGCGTCGGCGACAGTGCGAGCCCCCTCGCCCAGCATGTCGAAGCTGCACAGCCAGCCTTCCTTGTCGGAACGCTTCAGGGCGCTCTCGATGGTACGACCAACCACGAACTGCTCGCCCATGATCTTGACGGCCGTGCCGACAGCCTGACGGATCACCGGCTCGCCCAGACGGGCGGCGATGCCTTTCAGCACGGTCGGCAGATCGCGCTTCATCTCCTCGTCCGGCTCGACCAGTTTACCCGCGATCATCAGGCCAAAGCTGGAGACGTTGACCAGCGAGCTATCGGACTTGCCGATGTGGCTGGCCCAATCGGCAGAACCGATCTTTTCGGAAATCAGACGGTCGCGGGTGGCCGAATCGGGCGTACGCAGCAGTGCCTCGGCCAGCGTCATCAACGCCAGACCTTCACGCGATCCCAGCGAAAACTCCTGCAGGAAGCTTTCGACAACCCCCTGCTTTATCTGGCTCTTTCGCGCGTGCTCAACCAGCTCCGTCGCTTCGGCCAGTACAACCGCGCGCTCGGAGGCGTCCAGCGGGGTGCGGGCCAGCAGTTCGGCCACGGTCTCGCGCTCATCGCGGAACTTATTGCGGTCCAGTTCGTCCCAATGACGCAGATCGCTCGGCTTCATGAATCCACTCCTGTGAATTTTCGGCTATATGCACAAGCACCCTGAATGTCCTTTGATATTACGCAGTAACAACCGTTATTCCTTCAGCGTGACGCGCCTTACTGCTCGCACATGACGGTGACTCACTTTTTGCTTATCGAAGGAATGTCGAACTGGTCTCGCCTTCGTCATACATAAGGGCTAAAACTTTCCGACTTTGCGAAACGGCTGGAAGGCCCAATCGACTTCATGCGTATCGTTCTGGTCACTGACGCTTGGGAACCCCAAGTGAACGGCGTCGTCCGCACCCTGACCCGCACCGTGGCCGAATGTCGCGCCATGGGGCATGAGGTCGAGGTGATTGAACCGAGCCAGTTCAAGACCATCCCCTGTCCGACCTATCCTGAAATCCGTCTGGCCCTCGGGGCCGAGGAAGAGATTCGCGAGCGCCTGCGCGCGTTCGAGCCTGACGCCGTGCACATTTCGACAGAAGGGCCGCTCGGCATTGCCACGCGCCGCATCTGCATTGAATGGAAGCTGCCGTTCACGACCAGCTACCACACCAAATTCCCTGAGTATGTCTCGGCGCGTTTCCCGATCCCGGTTCAGGTCGGCTACGCCTATATGAAGTGGTTCCACAAGCCGTCAGGTCGCCTCATGGTGGCCACGCCTACGCTGCGGGACGAGCTGACCGAACATGGCTTCCGCAATGTGTCGCCTTGGACGCGCGGTGTGGACACCGAGCTTTTCCATCCCGATCTCAAACCGATCTTCGATGAGCTGGGTGGCAAGGACTGGCCCCGCCCCTTCTTCCTGAACGTGGGCCGCGTCGCTGTCGAAAAGAACATCGAGGCCTTCCTCGAAACCGACCTGCCCGGCACCAAGATCATTGTCGGTGACGGTCCGGCCCGCGCCGAGCTGCAAGACAAATATCCCGAGGCCAAATTCCTTGGAGCCAAGTTCGGCGAGGAACTGGCGCGATGTTTTGCCGACGCCGATGTCTTTGTTTTCCCGAGCTGGACTGACACCTTTGGTCTGGTGATTCTGGAGGCCATGGCGACTGGCACGCCGGTGGCGGCCTATCCGGCCCACGGCCCGATCGACATCATTCCGAACTCTGGCGCGGGCGTGATCGGTGACGATTTGCGTACCTCTTGCCTGGAGTGTCTGGAGATCGACCGCAAAAACGTGCGCGCCTATGCCGAAAAGTTCAGCTGGCGCGCCTCGGCTGAACAGTTCGTGGAAAACCTGCAGCCCTATCCGGAGCCTCAGCGTGGTCGCTTCTGGCGTCGCTTGCGCCGCATCGCGCGCCTGCGCCGCAAACAGGCCGCCTGATCGACAAATAACAAATGAAAACGCCCCGAAGATCACTCTTCGGGGCGTTCGCATTTTAGGAGGCTTTTGCCGCGCGGATTAGTTCGGACGCGACATGACCGTCAGAGCCGTGATCTTCTCACGCTCGGCAGCCAGTTCTTCGGCCTTCAGCGGCACCAGACCACGGTCTTGCAGATAGCCGCCGCGACCGGCAGCACCATCCGACATGAACTCCTGCACAAACTCTTGCAGGCCCGGAATGACGCCCACGTGGGCCTTCTTCACATAGATGTAGAGCGAGCGGGCCAGCGGATAGGACCCGTCGGCGATGGCTTCGATCGAGGGCGCGATGCCGTCGATGGTCTCGGCCTTCACCGTGTCCATGTTCTGCTCGAGGAAGGAGAAGCCGAACACGCCCAGCGAACCCGGCGTGCGGGTCAGCGTCTGGACGATAGCGTTGTCGTTCTCGCCGGAGTCGATCCACAGATTGTCTTCACGCAGGGTGTGGGTCAGACCTTCAAAGCGCTCCTTGTCATCCTTCAGCGCGGCCACAGCCGGAACCTTCTCGCCGCCCGGGGCCATACCCAGTTCGAGGAAGGCATCACGCGTACCCGAGGTGGGCGGCGGGCCATAGACCTGAATGCGCTGCGCCGGCAGGTTCGGGTTCACCTGATCCCATTGGGTATTCGGGTTGGCGACGAACTGGCCGTCCGCACCCGGAACCTGCTTGGCCAGACCCAGATACAGGTCTTCCAGACGCAGGTTGAACGAAGAACCGGTACGGGCCGTGGCGACCACGATACCGTCATAGCCGATCTTCAGTTCGATGATGTCGGTGACGCCGTTTTCGACACAACGGTCGAACTCGCTCTGCTTCATCTGGCGCGAAGCATTGGCAATGTCGGGGGTCGAGGGGCCGATACCGGCGCAGAAGGCTTGAATGCCACCGCCGGTGCCCAGAGCCTCAACGCGCGGCTGTGCGCCTGCGGCATTGTTGCGGCCGTAGTTTTCGGCCACGCGGGTCACGAACGGGAAAACAGTGGAAGAACCCGCGGCCCAGATGCCTTCGCGGGCTTTTTGGTTTCCAGCAGCGCCGGAACCTTGGCCACAGGCCGCCAGAGCCACGAGGGCAGCGGCGCAGGCCGAAATCTTTAGTACTCGGGTCGAAAAGGCAGTCATGGCCGGACCTCTCAAATCATCAATATGATGCGCATAGAGACGATTTGTGACGGTCCGGCCAGACCTTTATGACAGTCTGCGTAAACCTGACGCGGTTACAGCAGACGCTTGCGCATGGCTTGCGACAGCATATCGATCAGCGTCACGGCCACGACGACCACGATGACGACTGCCGACACGTCGCTGAAGGCAAAGGCGTTCATGCGGTCGAACAGCACCTGACCGATACCGCCCGCGCCGATCAGACCCAGCACGGTGGCCGAGCGGCTGTTCGATTCAAAGCGATAAAGCGCAAACGATGTCCAAAGCGGAGCCACCTGAGGCAGCACGCCCCACATGATCTCGTGAAGCTTGGATGCGCCCGTGGCGCGCACGCCTTCGACCGGACCCTTGTCGATCGACTCGACGGCTTCGGAGAAGAGTTTGGCCAACACGCCAGCGGTGTTCAGCGCAATCGCCAGCACACCGGCCAGCGGGCCAAGACCAACCGCAACCACGAACAGCAGACCCATCACCAGATCCGGGATGGAGCGCAGGGCGTTCATGATCCAGCGCACCGGTTGAACCACCCACACCGGCGCAATGTTGCGCGCGGCGGCCAGACCCATGGGCACGCCCAGGAAGATGGCCAGGAAGGTACCCCACAGGGCGATCTGGACCGTTTCCCACATCTTGGAAACAAACAGCTTCCAGTCCGCAAAATTCGGACGCAGCAGGTCGGCGGCGAAGCCCTTCATGTTCTCCGAATTGGTGAACAGACGGGTGACATTCTTGAGGTCGACAGCGTCGATGCTGATCAGCAGCAGGACAGCGACACCGCCCCAGATCAACGCGTCCAGAGCCCACGCTCCGGCCGATTTGACCGGAGGCTTGGGCACCGCCGTGGCGGTTACAGGAGCAGTACTCAAGGTTGGACCTCACGCAGGGCACGCAGACGCTGCAACTCGGCTTCAGCGCGTTGGACCGCACCGGCGTCACCCTTGGCCTTGGCCTCGGACAGAGCCTGGTCAGCCACCATTTCGCGAACCGGATTCAGATAGGTTTCGTCAGCCGGATTGAAGCCCGAATAGTTCAGGGCCTTCAGGATTTCACGCTGGCGGTCGGCTTCGGCACCTTCGCCGCGACCATAGGTCAGGAAGAAGGTACGGATCTTTTCCTTCACAGCCGGATCAAGGTCCGAACGCACCACGATGCCGGCTTCCGGAATCGGAGGCGAGCGCCAGATTTCGACCAGTTGATCGGCAATGGCCGGATTTTGACGACCAATGAAGATGGTGTTGATGGTGTTCGAGGTCGCCACCTGCACCAGACCGTTGGCCACAGCGAAAGAGTTCGCCTGATGGTTGGCCGAGCGCACGGTCTTGAAGCACTGCTCCGGCACGATGCCTTCCGGATTGAACAGGAAGGTCAGCGGGGCCAGCGTACCCGAGGTCGACAGGGCATCACCGATACCGAAGTCATACTTCTTGCCGCACGACAGCACGTCCTGCAGCGTAATGCCCGACCCCTTCTTGACAATCAGGGTCGAGGAATAGCTGTCATTGCCTTCCGGATCGACGATGCGGGCCACCACCTCGCCATTGGCGCGATCGATCGCTTCAATGGCGGTCTTGGCCGGGAACCACGCCGACTGGATCTGGTTGCCGCGCATGGCTTCGACCAGAACCGTATAGTTGGAGGCGAAATAGGGCTTCACCGGCACGCCGACGGCTTTGGACATGTCGTCCAGCAGCGGTTGCCACAGCGGACCCGAGGACGACTGGCCCTCTGCCGGCAGGATGGCGAAATTGATGGCTTCGGCCTGACCGGCCTTGCCTTCACCGCCAGAACCGCACGAGGCAAGACCGACGGCCAGAGCGGCCCCGGCCATGACGCCCATCAGGCGGCGCGAAATACGAAATTGGGTCATGCCTTGGCCTCCCAGAACGCGTCCTCATATTCGGGACCGTAGATTTCGATCAGACGTTGGGTATCCAGACCGGTCGCAGGGCCATCATACACGACCTTGCCCTTTTGCAGGGCGATCACGCGGTCGCAGTAGCGGATGGCATAGTCGACCTGGTGCAGGGTCACGATCACGCCCATGCCGTCGCGCTTGTTCAGCTCGACCAGCAGTTCCATGACCTTGCGGGCCGAAACCGGGTCCAGCGACGCGACAGGCTCGTCGGCCAGAATGGCCTTGGCACCTTGCAGCAGCACGCGGGCAATCGCGCCGCGCTGTTGCTGGCCACCCGACAGGGTGTTGGCGCGCTGGGCCGCATATTCGGACACGCCAACGCGGTGCAGGGCTGCCATCGCCTTTTCACGGTCGGCCTTGGGCCACAGGCCCAGATAGCCGCGCCATGCAGGCAGACGGCCCAGAGAGCCGAGCATAACGTTGGAAAACAGGCTGAGACGGCCCACCAGATTGAACTGCTGGAAGATCATGCCCAGACGGCCACGTGCACGGCGGACAGCCGAGGTCACACGCCCGTTCTGTTGAACGACGTCGCCGAAGATGGTGATCGTCCCGCCGGGATCAATCGGATGAAGACCCGTGATGGAACGGAGCAAGGTAGACTTGCCCGAACCCGAAGGACCAATAAGGGCGACCATTTCACCGGCGCCGACCTCGACGGACACGCCGTCGAGCGCCTTTCTGGCCCCGTAGGTCTTCGAGACGTCGCGAACGGACGCGACGGCGGATGTTGAAGAACTCATGAACCCGTGGATGAGGTTGCGACAAAGGGGGCGCCGCATGACGCGAGAAGGGCGCAAGGGCAAGTGTTAATGACACGTATGCGTCGATTTCGTCCATAGCGAGGCAGTTCAGACATCTGTCGCATACGTAATCTTACGTAGAAAACTGTGGGAAAGGCCCCAAATCGCCCGCCACAAAATTACCTCTTTACATCACAGGCCAATGACCCCATATCGCGCATTCCGGCGGACCCCGTAAGGTCCTCTTGCGCCGCTAACGCCGGTCTGGGTTTAACAATTAACAGGGGGTTACGTGAATTGCGCACGTACCAACTTCCCCTGGACCTGGTCCGTGAGCGGTCCCCGGAGCGTCCGGTCGCACTCGTGCGTCCGGCTTCGGTTTCCGTAGCAGCGCGCTGGTTCCAGAATAATCTTAAGGCTGACGTCTTCTATGCAGTGAAGGCGAACCCTTCGCGCTGGGTCATCGAAACCCTGGTAGCGTCGGGCGTGAACGCCTTTGATGTGGCCTCGATTGCCGAGATCGAACTGGTTCGTTCGGTCAGCACCGACGCACGTCTGGCCTTTATGCATCCGGTCAAGAGCCGCGGCGCGATCAAGTCGGCCTATTTCGACTATGGCGTTCGCACCTTTGTGCTGGACAGCCACGACGAGCTGCAAAAGATCCTCGAGTCGACCGACCACGCTGCCGACCTGAATCTGGTCGTGCGCATGGGCGTGTCTGCCGATGGTGCCGCCTATTCGCTGTCGGGCAAGTTCGGCGTCTCGCCGGATCAGGCCCCTGCCCTGCTGTTGGCCACCCGCCAGGCGGTGCAAGACGGCCTGATGGGCGTAAGCTTCCACGTCGGCTCGCAGTGCATGCGTCCGTCGGCCTATGAAGCCGCGATGACCCAGGTGGGTCGCGCGATCAAAAAGGCTGGCGTCTTTGTAGACATCGTCGATGTCGGCGGCGGCTTCCCGTCGGTCTATCCGGGCATGGTCCCGCCCGACCTGCAGGAATATGCCGATGCCATCCATCGCGGCTTTGAAGACATGCCGGTGTCGGAAACCACGGAACTGTGGTGCGAGCCGGGCCGCGCCATTGTGGCCGAAAGCTCGTCCATCCTGTGCCGTGTCGACCTGCGCAAGGGTGACGCCCTGTATCTGAACGACGGCTCCTATGGGGCTCTGTTCGATGCGACGCACTCGCGTTGGCCGTTCCCGACCAAACTGGTTCGGGACGATGAGTCCTCGTCGGAACTGAAGCCTTTCCGCTTCTATGGCCCGACGTGCGATTCCATCGACCACATGCCCGGCCCGTTCTTCCTTCCGGCTGACGTGAAGGAAGGCGACTTTATCGAGATCGGCATGATGGGCGCCTATGGCGTGGCCATGTCGACCGGCTTCAACGGTTATGGCTCGCACGAAGTGGTGGCCGTGGAAGATGCGCCGATGGCCTCGCTCTATGGTCTGGCTCCGCGCTCGATCCCGACTGTACGCACCACCGCCGAGGAAAACTCGCGCAAGGTGGTTCGTCTGTCGCGTCCGAAGGGCAAGGCCGGCCAGCGCAAGCGTCGCAAATAACCCTGCTTTCGAACCGGCATCCGCACGGGGTGCCGGTTCAAAAACGCTCCTAGTGGCGCCAAAAGCGTCATAAGGCGTTTGTATGGATAGCGGCCCGTCGCTCCGTCCGGGCCGCTGTTGAGTTTTAGACGGGCGCTCAAATCTTTAGGGAAACCGCTGAAATGACCGCTCAGTCGAACATGAAGGCTCAGCTGCTCAACAACACTGTCGAGCACGTGGACATCACCTCTTACGACGCCCGTCCGATCATCGATTCGATGCGCAAGATGTCGTTCTCGTCGCGCGACACCGCTCGCGCCGCCGACATCTTCAACATGGCTCTGGAAGACAAGGACTGCTCGCCGTGGCTGATCCTGGCCGGTTCGACCTCGGCTGGCGGCTGCATGCACGTTTACCGTGACATGGTTCAGAACAACATGATCGATGCTGTCGTGGCCACCGGTGCCTCGATCGTCGACATGGACTTCTTCGAGGCCCTCGGCTTCAAGCACTACCAAGCCGAAGGTCCGGTGGACGACAACGTCCTGCGCGACAACTACATCGACCGTATCTACGATACCTACATCGATGAAGAAGAACTGCAGGCCTGCGACCACACGATCCTCGAGATCGCCAACCGCCTGGAGCCGCGCCCGTATTCGTCGCGCGAGTTCATCTGGGAAATGGGCAAGTGGCTGTCGGAAGGTAACGCCAAGAAGCCTGGCTCGCTGATCCAGACCGCCTACGAAAAGGGCGTGCCGATCTTCTGCCCGGCCTTCGTCGACTCCTCGGCCGGCTTCGGTCTGGTGAAGCACCAGAAAGAACGCGCTGCCGAAGGCAAGCCGTACATGGTGCTGGACGCCATCGCCGACTTCCGCGAACTGACCGACATCAAGATCGCTGCTGGCACCACTGCCCTGTTCATGGTCGGCGGCGGCGTTCCGAAGAACTTCGCTCAAGACACCGTTGTCTGCGCCGAAATCCTTGGCGTTGAAGCCGACATGCACAAATACGCCGTGCAGATCACCGTGGCTGACGTCCGCGACGGCGCCTGCTCGTCCTCGACCCTGAAGGAAGCCGCTTCGTGGGGTAAGGTCTCGACCACCTACGAACAAATGGTCTTCGCCGAAGCCACCACCGTGGTTCCGCTGATTGGCTCGGACGCCTATCACCGCGGTGCCTGGAAGAACCGTGAAGCCCGCAACTGGGCCAAGCTGTTCGCCTGATAGGCGCAAGCTATCGACGGTCTGATCGATAAAAACTCAAGGGCCCTGACGGTGACGCCGTCAGGGCCCTTTTGCATTTTCTGACCTTGGCATGGACGCCAGCAGGCGCAACGGCCAAGCCCCACGCGCGTTAACCTTTGAAGACATTTCACAAGGACGCTGCGATGACCGACGACAATAAGCCGCACGAGAACGCCGAGAGCCGCGAAGCGGAGCAGAACGGCGAACGCCCGGATCTGGGCCGTGTTGAAGACAAGCTGAAAAACGCGCTTCAAGGCACCGATAGTGGGTCGGACACACGCGCAGGTTCGCTTCGCGGTGGCTCCGCTTCAGGTTCCGACGACGACGAAGACTCGACGGAAATCAACGCCTTCCTAGCGGAAAAAGGGCGTGAACTGAAAAACGAACACGCCAAGGTTACGGCGGATGCGACAACTAAGTCACGTCCGCAAGAGGATGGCCTTACTGATGGCGAGGGCAAGGCCTAATCACCGTTTGACGGACTTGCTGTTGCCATAGCCATAGTTCAGTTTGCCTACACATTTTGTTCGATTAGGACACTTCCGCTCTATGAAGGTCTACGTCACAGTTGCCACTCTTGCGGCCGCTTCCGTTCTTTTGACGGCGTGCGAAAATGGATCGACGACCGAAGTCTCGGTGGCCGAGGCCCCGGCGACGGCTGCTGTCGAGGCCCAGCCGACCGGACAGGTCGATACCACTCCGCATCGGGCAGCAGATGTGGCCGCCGAGGTCTCTATGGAGACCGGCGCGGCCTTGGCGAATGGTGCGCCGTTGTTCGCCTCGCTGTATCCCGATGCTGTTCTGTCCAAGCCTGTGCTGAACGCCACCGAGGCAGGCCTGCGCGGCGGTATGGCCGAGTTCACCACTGAAGCCACGGCGGACGATGTGGTCAGCTACTACCGCCAACTGGCCGAATCCGAAGGTCTGGCCATGGTCATGGAAATGAACCAGGGTCACGCTCGCGCCATCGGCGCGCGCGGTGGTGAAGGCTCCGAGCTTCAGGTCGTCGCTGCCCCCATGGAAGACGGCAACACTTCCGTACAACTGACGTGGCAGGCGGCCCGCTCTTAACGTCCGCCCAAAAGGAGCTAGAGGCCATGTCTAGATGCGCGCGTCGTTTGACAGTGGCCTCGGTCTCGCTGCTCCTAATGGGAGGCTGTGCGGGCACGCCCGCCGGTCTTCAGCCCCACGCCCTTAAAGATGAAGCGGGCCATAAAGGCTATCTGAGCCAAGACGCACTGGCAGCGCTGGCCGCTCGCATCCCTGCCCCGCCCGCATCCGGCTCTACGGCGGATCAAGCCGACAAAGCGGCTTCGCAGGCCCTGCGCCGGTTCGAAAATACCGATCGCTGGCTTCTGGCCACCAGCCATGCCGAGGTCCGCTCTCCATTCGCTTTGCAGCATTTCGACTGCGTACTGGGCGTGCGCTACGACCCTGCCCAACATCAGGCCCCGGCCACGGCCCGCTTGTTCGACAAGCTGTTCGAAGACGCCGAGGCCGCTTCCACACTCGTTAAGCGCCGCGCCTTCCGCGCCCGTCCCGTAGCCGATGATGCCGACCGCGAAGCCTGTCAGACCGTCTCGACGGCCGGTCGCAACAGCCCCTCCTATCCGTCCGGCAGCGCAACGGTCGGAGCCGCCTATGGCGCGGCAATGGCTGCAATTGCCCCCGACAAGGCCGCCGAAGCCCACGAAATCGGTCGCCAGATCGCCCTCAGCCGCGCGATCTGTGGCATGCACTATCCCACCGATGTGCGCGTGGGAGCCGCTTTAGGTCAGGCCGTCTTTGATCAGGCCGCGCGCTCGCCCGAGTTTCGCGCCGATCTGACAGCTGCGCAGGCCGAGCTGGCCAGCTTGCGGGCGCGTGGCCAGACCAACCCCGGCTGTGCCGCCGAGCGCCGCGCCTTGGCCATCCGAGACCTTGGCCTGTGATCGCTCTGTGGGTAATGGCCAGCCTGCTGACCGGAACCGCGCCGCAGCCGGACTGCACGCCTCAACAGATGCAGGCGGTGCTGCAACACACGGACACACCGCTGCGGCTGACGTGTTCGGTGCGACTGTCCGAGGGACAGTCCATCACCCGCCCCCTGCTGCTGGAAGGACCTGAGGCCAGCGGCACGGTTGTCGACTGCCAAGGGGGCTCTGTGGGGCGCGAGGGGCGCTCCGTGACCACCTCTCGGCCCACCGTGGGCATCTGGTCGCGCAAGACCGCTGACAGTGCCTCAGGCGGCGTTTGGGTGCGCCCCACAGGCATCATCATCCGCAACTGCCGGATCATCGGCAATGTCCGCATCTGGGGTATGGGTGCGGATGGCTCTTACGACGATCTGCGCGCCTCTTCGCGCCTACAGGGACATATCCAGCGGGCTCAAGCTGCCGCCCCCAGCCGTATCCAACTGGAGGGTCTGACCATCACCGGTCGCGGATCCATTCCGCTGTATGTCGGGCCCGGGGTGACCGAGGTGTCACTGACGGGTTCGACCCTGAATGGCACCACCACGGCAGCTGCCATCTATCTGGATGCAGAAAGCGCGCGTAACCGCATCACCGACAACCGCATCCTGACCCGCACAGGACGCGAGAAGATCGCGGTCGATGGCTCGGCCTATAATCGCATCACGGACAACCGTTTTGATCTACAGGGCAAGCCCGGCATCTTCCTGTACCGCAACTGTGGCGAGCGGGCCGTGATCCGTCACCAGACGCCCTCTCACAACGCCATCACCGGCAATGCCTTCACCGGAGCCTCATGGCTGCGGCCTCGTTTGGTGGTCGAGAATGCACGCAATGGCCGTCGCACCTATTGCGGGGCGGATGCCGGCTATCCCTTCGGCAGCAGTAACGACAACCGCGACAACGCCACCGGCAACACCATCTCGGCCAATCGCCTCCAATAAAAAAGGCGGGGCACTGAACCCCGCCTTTCAAGTCTTTTAGCGTTTCGGGCCCGTCAGCGGACCGTACAGGTCCGTGCGACGGTCACGGAAAAAGCCCCACGCCGCGCGGTGGCGATCCAGGAAGTCCAGATCGAAGGTGGCGACCAGAACGCCTTCCTCATCACGGCCAAAGCTCTCGACCAAATCCCCGCGATGGTTGGCGATGAAGCTGTGGCCATAGAAGGTCTGGCCGGCCTCGGTTACCTGTTCGTGGCCGATGCGGTTGGCCCCCACGACCGGCACCACGTTCGAGACAGCGTGGCCCTGCATGGCGCGCTGCCACGGGGCGGCGGTGTCGAGGCTGTCGTCATGCGGCTCGGTGCCGATGGCGGTCGGGTACATCAGCACCTCTGCGCCTTGCAGCATCATGGCGCGGGCGGTCTCGGGGTACCACTGGTCCCAGCAGATACCGACGCCGACCTTGCCGAAGCGGGTGTTCCAGACCTTGAAGCCGGTATCGCCCGGGCGGAAGTAATACTTCTCCTGATAGCCGGGGCCATCGGG
Organism: Brevundimonas sp. UBA5713; assembly: GCF_002419815.1. Taxonomy (GTDB): domain Bacteria; phylum Pseudomonadota; class Alphaproteobacteria; order Caulobacterales; family Caulobacteraceae; genus Brevundimonas. Next base: position 34,958 of record NZ_DIGV01000023.1, read on the forward strand.
GATGTGGCTCTTGCGATAGACGCCCATGGCCTCACCGTCGGCATCCAGCATGACCAGCGAGTTATAATACTGAGGGCCTTCGCGCTCGAAGATCGAGACAGGAATGGCGACGCCCAGTTCCTTGGCGATCGGCTGCAGCTGGGTCACGCACGGATGCTTGTCCCACTCATAGGCGTGTTCGAACCAGTGCTCTTCCTGCGAGACACAGAAGTACGGGCCCTGAAACAGTTCGGACGGCAGGATCACCTGCGCACCGCGCGAAGCCGCCTCGCGGATGAAGCCGATGGTCTTGTCGATATTGTCCTGCAGATCGTTGCCGTAGGACGTCTGGATACCGGCAACGGTGATGTTACGGGCCATTAGGCAGGCTCCTGCTGGCTGATGCAGTGGAACGAACCGCCGCCGGTCAAAATGGCGATCGACGGCGACGGAATGATCTTGCGATCCGGATAGACTGTGGCCAAGGCCTCGCAGGCCAGACGCGCGGCCATGTCATTGCCATAGGTCGGTACCACCACCGCACCATTGGCGATGAGGAAATTCATGTGGCTGGCCGGAATCGGACGCTCGTCTTCGTCAAGTACCAGTCCCGGCGACGGAATGCGCAGCACCTTGATCTGGCGTCCCGCCGCATCGGTCGATGCTGACAGGATACGGGCGGTTTCGTCATAGACTTCCGCATTCGGGTCTTTCGGACCAAAGGCAATCGGGCACGCGACCACACCGGGCGCGACAAAGCGGGCCAGATTGTCGACGTGACCATCGGTGTGGTCGTTCAGCAGGCCATCGCCCAGCCAAATCACCTTCTTGGCGCCCAGCGCCTTGGCAAAGGCCTCTTCGGCCTCGGCCTCGGTCCAGCCGGTGTTGCGGTTGCGGTTCAGCACGCACTGGCGCGTGGTCAGGACCGTGCCCTCACCATCGTGATCGACTGCGCCGCCTTCTAAAATGAAGTCATGGCGGGTCAAGGCCACGTCCGACTGCTCGCCGATCTGGTCAGCCACTTCATCGTCGTGCGGCAGATCGTATTTACCGCCCCAGCCGTTGAACTTGAACGCTTGAGCCGTGGCCGATGCGGCGTTGAAGATCGGGCCAGTGTCGCGCAGCCAGATGTCGCCAAAGCGACCGGCCACCACTTCGACGCCATCCACACCCGCAAAGCGCGCGCGCGCAGGCTCCAGCGCCTCCTCATTGCCGACCATCAGCTTTACCTGCTCGCGGCCAGCGCCCGCCAGCGCCAGAACCAGGGCTTCAACCTCGTTCTGGGCGTCTTCCAGATCTTCCTGCCACAACTCGGCATGGCTGGGCCAACCCACCCACATCGCGCGGTGCTGCGCCCATTCGGCGGGGATAGAAGCAGTGGTCATCGGGGCGTCCTCGAAAGGGCGTGAAACTAAAGAGAAATCGAACGGGGCGAGATAGGCCTTCCGGCCCCCCATTTCAATGGATAGCCCACTAAAGACCCCTACCCCAAAACAGAAAGGGCGGCCCGTTGCCGGACCGCCCTTCCATCAAGTCTCGTAATCGAGATCCGCTATTAGAACTTGTAGCGGACGCCGACCTTAACTTGCCAGACCGACTGGTTGTTGAACGAAGAACCGGTCCAATCGCGGTACTGCGAGTAGTGGAACTGGTTCGCGTCCATCGAACCGGTCACGCCACGCGAGAAGTACGGGAAGCCAACTTGTTGGATCACGCCCCACTCATCGTTCAGCAGGTTGCCCAGGTTTTCGATGTCAACATAGGCTTCCAGACGCGCGCCGTTCGGGAAGAACGCCGGCAGTTCCTGCGCGATGCGCAGGTCGAACTTGGTGACGTCCGGCGACTTCGAAGAGTTACGCGGAGCGGCTTGGCCAGCGTACTTCATCAGACCCGACTGTTGCAGGTAGTTGTTGAATCCTGCGAAGTCGAAGCCTGCACCATAGGTCACCAGCGGATCGCTGGTGGCAGTGACGACACCCGAAGCATCCGGGGTCGGCACATACAGCAGCATGCGGTTACGACGTGCGTACTCGTTGGCTTCACCGTTGGTCGCACCGGAAATGGTGTGCGAGTAAGGCAGGCCCGAGCGGCGCTCGCCGAACAGGTTGAAGCTGGTGCGGTAGTCACCGAAGAAGGCGCGACGGTAGCTGATGTTCAGCTTGGTCGAGTGTTCGATCTCGTAGTTCGAGGTCGCCAGACCCGGATTGTTCGGATCGAACACGGCGACTTGACCGTAGTTCGAAGCGGCAACCGACGACGTGCCCGGGTGGACATCCTTGGAGTCCACATAGGTGTAGGACAGGTCGAAGCCCAGGCCTTCAGCCCAGCCCTCGTACCAGTTCTTGTTCACGCCGATGGTGAACTGATCGGTTTCGCCGTCCTTGAAGTTGGTCAGCATCAGCACGACCTGGCTGCCGTTCGGACCCGAGTACATCGGGCGGCCGTCCGGACCGGTGCCGGTCTTGCGCGATTCCGTGTTCAGATCGACCCAACCGACGGCGTTTTCGACTTCCGAACGGACATATTCCGAACGGACGTTCCAGCCTTCACCCAGGTTCCAACGCGACAGATCGAAGTCCTTCGAAGCGCCGATCGAGAACTTCCAGATCGACGGGATTTCGAATTCCGGATCGATCACATTGATCACGCCGGTGCCCAGAGCTGCAGACTGGGCGACCTTGTCCTTAGCGATCTGTGCCGGGTTGGTGCCGTCCGTCACGTTGAGAGCAGCCAACTCGTCTGCCGAACAGACCGGAACGCCGCTGCCGGCAAAGTTCGAGGTGTAGCCGTCGCGGCGGCACTGGAACTGACCGATCAGGTTACCCGGGTTCGAATAGTTGTTCGAAACCCAAACGTTCGGCGAACCGCCCATGAAAAGGCCGAAACCACCGTAGATGTTGAAGGTGTCGTCAACGCGGTAGTTGAAGCCGACACGCGGCTGCAGCAGGCTGATACCGTCCAGGGTGTAGTTGTTACGGAAACCGTACTTCTCACCGAAAGCTTCGTTCAGCTTCGGCTCGTCGTCCATCTCGTACCACTCGTAACGCAGGCCGCCGCGCAGGGTCAGCTTGTCGTTAACGTCGAACTCGTTCTGGAAGAACAGAACGTTGGTCGAGTAACCGAACGAGGCACCACCGTCGATCTTGTTGTTCGAGGCAGCGTTTTGGTAGTTGATGTACGATGCGCGACCGGCTTCGTAGTCTTCCAGCGAGGCGAATTCGTACTCGGCGTTCGCGGCTTGCACAAACACGTTGTAAACTTCGAGGTTTTCACGCTCGTAACCGAAGGTCAGGCGGTTTGCACCCGACTGATACTTACCGACGATACGGAACTGGTCCAGGTCGTTGGTCAACGAGTTGGCGTGGCGCGAACGCTCCGGGCCCAAGAAGATCGACGGACGAACCGAGCCTTGAGCCGGCAGCATGACACGAACCGCGGCGAAGTCCGAGCCACCCAGGTTCGAGGTAACGTTCTCGGTTTCCTTGCGGGTATATGCCAGTTCGGTCGAGAAGTTTTCAGTCCAGTCCGAGAACAGCTGAGCCTTGTAGGACATCAGGTTGGTCTGGAAATCATAGCCCTGTGACAGCAGACCCACCGACTGGTTGTTACCCGAGGTGGTCGTACCGCTCAGGCTCAGGGTCGACCCTTCGGTTTGTTGATACGACACGACCGCGCGGTGCATGTCGTTGATGTTCCAGTCCAGTTTGACGAAATATTTCTCGTCAAAGACGGTCATCTCGTCGGCCTTCCAATCCAGCGGATCGTAGCCGTAGACCGATTGAGTCAGGTTGCGAACAGCATCGACGTCAGCCTGGGTGATGGACGGAACTTCGTTGGTCGCGCCCGAACCGGCCGGACCCGACAGGACCGGACGAACAGCTTCGAACTTTTCGTAGTTAGCCAGGAAGAACAGACGGTCCTTGATGATCGGACCCGACAGGGTTGCGCCCCAGGTTGTTTCCTCAAAGTCGCCACCAACCGAACGGTCCTCGACCTCACGGGTGGTCATGTCCTTGTAGGAGAAGCTGTCACCCTGCATCGAGTCGTTGGTGGTCTCGTAGAAGAGCTCACCGTGGAATTCGTTGCCGCCCGACTTGGTGACCGAGTTGATCACGCCGCCTTGGAAGTTGCCGTACTGCACGTCGTAAGGCGCAACATCCACCTGGACAGCTTCCAGGACCGAGATCGAGATCGGCGAGTTGACGGTCGGATAGCCGTTCGAAGCCAGACCGAAGTCATCGCCCTGACGGGTACCGTCGACCATGAAGGCGTTCATGCGGCTGTTTTGACCGCCCAGAACCAGAGCGTCGCCATTGGTCGGGTCAACCGACGCGAACGGCGAGGTACGGGCGAAATCCTTGATGTCGCGGCTGATCGAGGGGAGGGTTTCGATCTGCTCTGCGTTCACGCGGGTGCGCGGGCCGGTTTGCAGGCCACCACCACGGGTGCCGCGCACAACGATTTCGCCGACGGCGTAGGCGTCGGACGAAGCCGCGGAGGCTACAGTGAGGTTCAGGATGCCCGGGGTGCCGATGCCAATGCCCGGCAGCACACCGTTCACGGTGCCTTCCGAGGACGTCACATTAACGGTGTAGGGGCCGCCGACGCGCAGGTTGCGGGCGTTGTAAACGCCGTCCGCGCTGGTGACGACAGTGTTGCTGGTGCCCGACGGCGTGTGCGTGATGACGACGGTAGCGTTGGCAACCGGAGCGCCAGCGGCGTCGGTGATGGTGCCGCGGATACCACCAGTGGTTTCCTGTGCGAACGCGGCGCCAGACGTGGCCAGCAGAATGGCCGCGGCAGACGCGCCGTAGGCGAAGCTGCGAGTGAACATTACGACGGTGATCCCCTTGGTCGTGCCCGAGAGGTGAGGAGGGCACTTGTTCATTGGATGAGCGGGGATTTAGGCCTTCAGACAGAAGGTTGGGCGACAGTAATGTGACAGAACGATGACGCCGGCCAATGGTGTCCGCTGCGCCACACGTCTGTGGATCACAGGGAGAAATCGTGCAGATTCAGTCGTGTGCGCGGCACAAGAACGTCGCAAGAGCGCGCGCAGTTCGTTTAATCGCGCGAGGCTCGTGAAAGTTCCCGTTAATTTGTGCTTTTGTTATGACATGGGCACGGAAGCGCTTGAACAGCTCGGGATCGGCCGATTGTGGCTTTTTCCAGAACTGGCTCAAAGGCTTCTGGTCAGTCAGCCCCTCAAAATCGAAGAACGCCTGGCCCAAAACCTTTACCGGAGTGCCAAAGCCCAGCGCCGACAAGGCTGCACTTGAGTTATTCACGACCATCCCGTGCGACGCACGACACATTTCGGCGAGATTACCCCCATCCCAGAATTCTACGCGGCCATTCAGCCCTTTCTCGGCTGACAGGTTGCGGACCACGTTGTCAAAGTCGATCAGGCCAGGATCAAGCGGGTGGTTCTTGACCACCAACCGAGCCCCTTTACTCGCGTGTTTGGCAAAACTGTCGAGGACCTCGGCCAAGAAGGCGGTATTGTCCGCAAATCGCGAATAGCGAACGAGCTGGTTGTCGCCCTCGCGCTGCAGACACACGATATAAAAGGGTCCCTTCGCTTTGAGGCGCTCGACGCTGAAATCGCAGCTCTTGCGATAGGCCGATCGGAAATAGCGCTGAATATGACCCAGGAACTGGAGCCATACCGGGATCGTATAGGGGTTGCGGAAGCGGGGATAGAAAACCGAGCCCACGCCTTGCGCAAGATGGTACAAGCTGATGTTCAGCACATGATACGGTAAAATGCGTCCTACCGTATAGCTGACCGGCAATTCCGGCACAGGTTCACCATAGCCATCGGCTGATCTTGGAAGCTGGCTGGACGCATTGACGCCGTTGCGTTCAATTGTAACCCAGTCTGGACGGAAGTATCCGTTCTCGAGCACCCAAATGCGGGCGTTTACGCTGGCCGCTTGCTCGGTCACAACACGGTTATAGGCACCACTTTCACCAAAGATCACGACATCCGAATATCCGGCGGCGCGTTTCGAAAACTCAAGACGCCATTCATTTATGCCGCCCTTAAAGCGGAGCCCCCCTTTTCGACGCCACGTCCAGGCATCGCCGGCATTGAAAAAAACGCGGTCAACCTTCTCAGCGCCTTGCTCTACGAGCGCATCACGAAACTGGCGACCAAATGGGCCGAACGGTAATGTGACAAGCAAGAACCTACGCCCAGCCAACGACTGCCCTTCTCCCGGGCCGTTAAATATCGTTGCGTCATATGGGGCCAACAATGCTCAGGCCGCTCCCTGCGTTCAAGTAATTCGAGACCGAAGACGGTAGAGTTCCTGACTTACGGCTCTGTTATGACGCTTTGCTTGAATCGCAAATACCAAAAATTTGCGAACAGGAAAAACAAAGGGCCACAAATCCCCGCATGGCGACTTGTGGCCCTCTATTATGAACAACTTCTGTCGGTATCCGGCCTGGAAATGATTCAGGCCGAACAAGCCGATTAGAAGTTGATGTCGATGGTCGCGCGACGGTTCAGCGGCTCGCGGACACCGTCACCGGTAGCCTTGGCCGGCGAGGTTTCACCCTTACCGTCCAGCGAGATCACGCCACCGTTGACGCCTTGAGCCACCAGGGCATCAGCGACGGTGCGAGCACGACGGTTCGACAGGCCCAGGTTGTAGGCTGCGTTACCCGACGTATCGGTGTGACCAACGACCAGAACGCGGGTCGGAGCGCCGGTCTTGGCGTAGGCAGCAGCCTGTTGAACAACCGACGAAGCCTCGGCGGTCAGGTTCGAACGGTCAAAGTCGAAGTAGACCACGAACTGACGGGCTGCCGGAGCCGGCGGAGGCGGCGGCGGCGGCGGAGGCGGAGCCTCTTCAGCGCCGAAGGCGTAACGCAGACCCAGGGTCACGGTGTGGGACTGGTCATAGTCACCCGAGAAGGTGCCGAAGGCAGCCTGCTCGGTTTCAAATTCCATGTCACCGGTCAGGTAACGATAGGTCAGGTCCAGGTTGGCGCGGTCCGAGATGGCCCAGGCCAGACCGGCAATCGCTTGAGCAGCGAACTCGGTCGACGAGTCGTCGGCGATGAAGTTGCCACCCGGCAGCTGACGCAGACGGCCGTTGGTGTCCGTGTTCACGCGGTTCACACCGACGCCCAGACCGACGAACGGACGCAGGGTCCACTCCGGGGTGCCGAAGTCGTACAGCACGTTGGCCATCAGGGTGGTGGAGGTGATGTCACCTTCCGGCGAGTGGCAGGCCGGAGCCGTGCCGCTGTTGCACAGGCCTTGCGGGCCCGACACAGCGCGAACGGTGCCGATGTCGCCCGAGCGGTAGCCGCCCTCGAGTTCCATGCGCCAGTTCGGGTTGAAACGGTAGCCGAGGCGAGCAAAAGCAGCCCAGCCGTCGTTCACTTCCCAGTTCCAGTTGTGACCCGATGCCGAGGCTTCGGCATTGATGTCGTCGATGATGTGGTAGCCGGCGTCGATAGCGCCGTACCAGCCGTCCGGCTCAGCCGAAGCGGCACCAGCAGACATGGCCAGAGCGGCCGCCGCGCTGGAAGCCAGAATCAAACTCTTGACGCGCATGAAAGCGGCCCTCCAAGAATCGTTGATGAAGACGGTACTGTCGTACCGCTAAGGTGCAGATAACAGCCTCTCCAGCTAAGGTCGAGGCGCTAATTCAACGGTTTCTGCAACTGCACCGGCGAACGTGATATCGACGCTACAGAAACTGAACAACACCTTAATAAAACGGGCGCTTCAAAGCTATGAAGCCTAGTGTTCTTTACGCATAATTACATATAACTCGGTTCCATGGCGCGCCCGAGCGAAGCCTCGCGGCCCATCCGACGCAGAGTTTGCACCAACTGCGCACAGGCTCCTACAATATGGTAAAGCGAGCTGGCTGGAGAGGCCTCTTCTCTGAACGTGCCGTCTTCCAAGAGCAGATCACGCCATAGCCCATCGTCCGTTAGATATTTTTGAAGTGCCGACACGCCCATTGCCGCCTCGCGAAGATAGGCTCGCTTCGCCACATCATCGGCGTGTTCACTGAGAATAAGCGCGGCGCGGATCCACTCTGTTTGGGGCCACAGCCTGGCAGATCCATCCAAAACCAAGCCGTCCGGATCGATAGCGTTGACCATCACGCCGTTCTGCTGCGAGTAGCCGCGCATGCCGACGCAATAAAGTTTTTTCGCTGCTTCTATTAACTGCGGAACATTGCGTTGCCGCGCATAGCACGTGAGCAACCATGCCCACTCGAACTGATGGCCAGGTTCAACTTGCCGCCCTATGTCACCCTGGGCTGGAGACCAATCAGCCTCGAAATATTCGCGCAGACAGCCCTTTTGTTTGTCTATGAACTTTGTACAGGCTAATTCCACGATCTGGTCTGCAAGTTCCATCCACTTAGAGTCACCTTGCTGCCCCCACGCTAAACAGGCCTCTAGAAGATGCATGTGAGCGTTAGACTGATAGGCATGCCCGTCAGTTTCAGCTAAGCCACCAATCGGCAATATTTTCTGTATCAGTTGATCCCTGATATTTTCAGCCAGTTTTTGGTATCGAGAATCACCATTAATGCTATTCAGAGATGCCAACGCAAACATACTAAAAGCTTGATCGTATACTGATGCTGGCGTGCTCAATATACCAAGCGCAGGTGATAACAATCCGTGAACTTGGTTACCCTCGCCAATATAGTAGCGCTCGAAAGCTTTTCCGCCACGTGTCACAATTTCTTGCCATGGACCGGCCCAACCCAATCGACCCGATTTGATGAAAGAAAAAAGTTGGCGAGCCTGCACCCTTTGCCGGTGATTAGCCTCAACCTGATTGCCGTCCAGAGACATAGCTTCAGCAAAAATACCGTCGTCGCGTATGGCCAGCGTAGACCAGACCGGAAGAGCTCTTAGCTTCAACCAACTTAGAAGCTGTTGACCGTTAAACGTAAAATCGAGCGTTTGTCGTTTTTCAAAATCAAGATGCTTAGGCGAAACGGTCTTTAATCGCTCTACTACAGCCTTTACATCTTGAGACCGGTTGAGGTCACAAACGAGCACAGCATCGCGCTCGACAACAACGGCCAGATTGCGAGCCCCCAAAACGGTGACAACGACATCTTCAGGCGAGCGAGCAATAGTTCCTTCCGAATCGATCAACAGGTGACGGTCCTGATCATTTGCCATCGTGGCAGCGACGGCGTCCCATGCACCTAAATCTGACCATTCAAAGTCAACGTGTAGAACAGAAGCCCTGCGGGTTTTCTCCATTACCGCGTAATCGATTGAAAGCTTAGGCGCGGCGGCAAACGATGGCGCGAGATAAAGTGGCGAATCCAACGCGTCTACAACCGGTTCCTTCCCTAGAGCCTTCTTGACGGCATCGATAACCGTCGGCGCAAACTTGCTTACTTCTTCCAAAAAGACATCAGATCGGGCAATAAAAATGCCTGTATTCCATAACAAACCTTGGTCAATAAATTGCTGTGCAGTCGCTTCATCAGGCTTTTCTACAAAGCTTTCGACCTCAGATAGCCCCTCGCCTGCCGGCTTAATGTAGCCGTAGGCAGAGGAAGGCGACGTTGGCTGGACACCTAAAGTCACAATACGTCCAACCCGCGCCGCTTCTGCAGCCTGAAGAGTTGCTACATAAAAGGCGTCATTGTCCGGGAGGTAATGGTCCGATGAGATGAACGCATTCACCCCCACCGGGTCCACTCGCGACGTCCACAGCGCTGCCGCCGTCATCGCCGGAGCGGAATCCCTGCCTTCCGGCTCAAGTATCACCTGAGCTTTGAGACCGATCTCCGCCAACTGCTCGACAATAAACGGCTCATGGTGCAATCCACAGACCACTATGAGATTGCCACCAGCATCAAGCAGGCGAGCGGCCCGCAAAGCCGTATTTTGAAACAATGAATACTGTCCGTGTAAGGCAATAAACTGCTTAGGTCTATTTGGACGCGACGATGGCCAAAGACGCGTCCCAGCGCCCCCACACATAATGACTGGATATATCGACACAGTATTCTCTATTCCACCTAAAATGGGAGACCTTGGCATTACACAAGCGCATGCAGTAACGCCAGTTCGCTAGATCGAAAACAGCATATTCTATTACCATCATCAAGTGGCTCGCATATTTTACCACTGGAATGGCACAGAACGCGCGCCATCATGTTTCCAGCGCCTTAAAGCTATGAAATTTCGTGACAGTGAAAGCTGAAAAGCGTATCGCGCGCATCATGAGCGAAGTTGATCAGCAATCCGAAGAGCGCAGCTGGGAAACGGCGAAAACACTCGCCGAGGCCCTGCCCTTTATCCAGGTCTATGACCGGGAGACTGTGGTCATCAAATATGGTGGCCACGCCATGGGCGAAAGCACCGTGGCCAAACAGTTTGCCGCGGATGTCGTGCTGCTGAAGCTGATGGGCGTGAACCCCGTGGTTGTCCACGGCGGCGGTCCGCAAATCAGCGCCATGCTGGACAAGGCCGGTGTGAAGACCAGCTTCGTCGATGGCCTGCGCGTCACTGACAAAGACACCATGGCCGTTGCGGAAATGGTGCTGTCAGGTGCGGTCAACAAAGAGATCGCCCACTGGATCACGGTCGCGGGTAAAGAAGCCGACGTGCGTGGCGTAGGCCTGTCGGGCAAGGACGCTGGCCTGCTGACGGTCGAGAAGACCCGTCGCACCAAGCGCGACCCGGACAGCATGATCGAGCACGAGGTCGATCTGGGCTTTGTCGGCGAGCCGACCAAGGTAGACCCCAAACTGATCAAGGGCCTGATCGCCTCGGAAACCGAAGACTGGGTTCCGGTCATTGCCCCGATCGGCGTGGCCGAGGACGGCATGACCTATAACGTCAACGCCGACACAGTGGCCGGTGCGATTGCCGGTTCGCTCAGCGCCAAGCGCATGCTGCTGCTGACGGACGTGCCCGGCGTGAAGGGGGCTGACGGCCAGATCATCCGCCAGATGACTCTGATCGAGGCCCAGAAGCTGATCGACGATGGCGTCGCCACCGGCGGCATGATCCCCAAGCTGGAGACCGCAATGGCGGCTGTCCGCGCGGGTGTTGAGGCGGTCGTTATTCTGGACGGTCGCCGTCCGCATGCCATGCTGGTCGAGCTGTTCACCGAGAACGGTTCGGGCACTCTGGTGACGGCGAAGTGAGCTGGGAGCAGGCAGGGGAAGATATTGTCACGGCCGATCTGGGGGATCTGCCGACCGACCACGAAGCCGATCTGACGGGCGTGACCAACTGGGTGTTTGATCTGGATAACACCCTTTATCCCGTCGAAAGCCAGTTCATGCGCCTGATCGAAAAGCGCATCAACGACTATGTGGTCCGCACCTCGGGTCTGCCAGCCGATGAAGCGCTGGTCATGCAGAAAAGCTTTCTGCATGACTATGGCACCTCGCTGGCGGGGCTGATGACGCGCTACCAGATCGACCCCTACCACTTCCTGGCCGAGGTGCACGATGTGCCTTTGGACGTGCTGGCACCCGATCAGGCCCTGCGTCTGGGTCTGGAGCGCCTGAACGGCCGCCGCGTCATCTTCACCAACGGCTCCAGCGTTCATGCCCATCGTGTGATGGACAAACTGGGTCTGACGGATCTGTTTGACGGCGTCTTCGCACTGGAAGACGCCGATCTGATCCCCAAGCCAGACCCGCGCACCTTTGAAAAGATGCTGACCAAGTTCGGCATCGATCCGACCACCGCCTGCTTCTTTGAAGACACACCGCAGAATCTGGCTCCGGCCAAGGCCATCGGGATGAAGACGGTTCTGGTCGGTCCCAAGGCCTTTAGTGCCGAAGGCGATTACATTGATTATAGGGCCGCATCCTTGGCCCCCTTTTTGGCGACCGCCATTCTTGACGGAGATCCGCAATGACCAAACTTGCCCAACTCGAAAGCGTGATCGAAGCCGCTTGGGAAAACCGCGCCGACATCGGCCGTGCCACCCAGGGCGAAGTGCGCGAAGCCGTTGAAACCGCCCTCGCCCTGCTGGATTCGGGCGAGGCCCGCGTGGCCACCCGTGGCGAAGACGGCGTCTGGACGACCCATCAGTGGCTTAAGAAGGCCGTGCTGCTGGGCTTCCGCCTGAACGACAATGTCATCATGCGCGCCGGCGAGCGCGGCATGAACAGCCCGGCACCGGGTGTCGGTCCCTTCTTCGACAAGGTGCCGAACAAGTTCGGCGACTGGACCACCACCGACTATCAAAATGCCGGCTTCCGTTCGGTACCGGGTGCGATCGTCCGCCACGGCGCGCACATCGCCAAATCGGTGGTGTTGATGCCGTCGTTCGTGAACATCGGTGCCTATGTCGGTGAAGGCACCATGGTCGACACCTGGGCCACCGTCGGCTCTTGCGCCCAGATCGGCAAGAACGTCCACCTCTCGGGCGGTGCCGGCATCGGCGGCGTGCTTGAGCCGCTGCAAGCCAATCCGACCATCATCGAGGATGGCTGCTTCATCGGTGCCCGCGCCGAAGTCGCCGAAGGCGTGATCGTGCGTGAAGGTGCCGTTCTGGCCATGGGTGTCTACCTGTCGGCCTCGACCAAGATCGTCGACCGCGCCACCGGCGAAATCTATCGCGGCGAAGTTCCGGCCTATTCGGTCGTGGTTCCGGGCACTCTGCCGGATCCGAACGGTGGCCCGTCGCTTTACTGCGCCGTCATCGTCAAGCGCGTGGATGCCCAAACTCGCGCCAAGACCGGCGTGAACGAACTGCTGCGCGACTAAGCCCGCCAGTCTTTCCCAGAAAAGCCCGGCCCCCGCGCCGGGCTTTTTTGTGCCGTTCCGTTCACGAAAATGCGCACGGCCGAACGTGTTTACTTAACCCCATCGACGGCACAGTGTTTGCTACCAAAGCGTCCAACGGCCCGCCCCATGACCCAGTACAAGCCCACCGGAGCCCCACTGCGCCGACTCATTAAGCCGGCCTGGAGCCTATCTCTGCTGTCTTTGACACTGGCCGCGTGTGGCGGCGGCGGTGGCGGGGGCGGCGGCGGTATCACCACGCCGCCTGCCCCCCCG
>NZ_DIGV01000052.1 GCF_002419815.1 Brevundimonas sp. UBA5713
TGAGAAACGGGGGTCACGTCACAACCTCGGACTCAGATGCCCGCACCGTAGTGTCGGCCATGTGTTCTGATGGCGTAGAACGAGACGTTGACATCGCGCTGACCAATGTACTGAACTTCTGGGGCGGGAAACTTCAAGCGTGGGGCATCACGAAGTTTGTCGCCAAGTCAGCGCCAGAACGTCCCGGAACCAGATGGCTAAGCCGCGAGGAAATCCGGCCAGGCAACCTAGAAGCCCTTCAAGGAATAGACTTTACTCAGCAGTTCCAGCTTCTCGAATGGGATACGAAGGCTGGGAGGGCCAAGCCAAAGGACCTGACCGGCTCGAAAATCGAGTTCCGTATTTACAAGCCATCATACAAGCTAGGGATTAGCTTCACCCACCCAGACCATCCCGACGAACCTATCGAGATTGAGTTCGATTTGACGGACGAAGAGTCAGCACAGGTCCATGTCGCTAAGACCGATGCGGAGCGGGAGGCGACCTATCGTGAGTTGGCTGATGCAAGGCAGGAAGATATCCGCACCCGAGTGATGGAAATGATCGAAAGTCGGCGCAGGTAGGTGACTATGTTTCGTGAAGAGGAAATCGACATCGAACGGCAGTTCGATCCGTACCGGCATTGGATTAACGGAAATCCCGAGAATGACCAATACTGGCACCATCAAGCCCAAGAAGGTCAGGCGCTGCTGGTGATGGATGCCCTTCGCGACCTGATGGGAGCGGGCGTGACGTACTCAGCGCGGGTGGACGCCGGAACGCCACACACACACCTTCGGTTTGGCGTGGCGCGACGCGCCAAGGCACTGTGGGGAGCCCTCCGCAGTCTCCACGCCAACGTACCGCCCGACCGGGCCGCGCCCATGAACCATGACGAGGTCGAGGTCGTCTCACGAGACCTCAATGTGATCTACATCAACATTCGGGGACTGCTGGATAACCTCGCTTGGGCAGTGGTTCACCAGTTTGGGACTGGTGCTACGAAGCAGATTGCGCCCGTCCAAATCGGGTTATTCCGCCGCACACTTAGTCAGGACGACAACCTCAGCCCGCTCGCTGAGACACTGGCAGAATACCAGCAGTGGGACCGGGACATCAGTGAACGTCGCGACCCTGCTGCCCATCGAATTCCGCTAAGCGTTGCTCCCAGCGTCTTAGACGAGGCTGCGCAGGCAGAATGGAACCGGCTCAAGGCGGAATACGATGCTGTATTCGCAGCTGCTATTGCAGCCGCGAGCGATCGCCGCGCCGATGTCGATCAGTCCTTTGCTCGTGTCAGTGAAGCTCACGCACGGCTCCAGTCCGTGGGCCGGTTCCTCCCGTGGTTTGGGCACGACTACGCTGAGCGCCAGAATCCAATCTACCCGACTGTGCCGCAGGACTTAGCAATGATGCTGAAGGTATCGGCGCGGGTCTTCACGTTCATGGACGAACGCCTTGCTGCATAAATCAACGCCCTCTGGCCCGCGCCAAGCTCGTGAAAGGGGCGTCGTCGCCGCGCAGATGCGCCCTACGCGGCAATTTCCTTCGGAAGCGTCAGAAGTAGGCCTCCCCATTCTGTTGGTATTCGGCCCTCTCCCCAAAAGCGGACGTCAGCAACTGCCGCGTTGAGTCATTAGCGGACAGAGTAGCTCTGAGAACCTGTCAAAGACGCCCTAGGAACTGCATGTCGCAGAAGTTGCGAAAGATTTGCAACTTGAGCAGGTCTTAACTGGTATTGAGCAGGTTCTAACTGGTAACGACAAAAAATGGCGACCCCGCCAGGACTCCAACCTGGGACCTCGGCTTTAGGAAAGCCTTGCTCTATGCAGCTGAGCTACGGGGCCACGGGGTCTGAGTAGTCAGGGTGGGCGGGGGTGACAAGGCCTGTGCGAGCTTGGCTGGGGATTTCTTGTGACTGTGGCGTGGACGAGGCGCGCATTGCGGGGCCCGTTCGCGTGGTTAACCTTTGTGGTTAAGGTGCATTAACCTACTAGATGTGGTATAGAACAAAGCTCGAATCGAGCGGTGTCGCTGATTCGGTCATGATTCGTTCGTGCCGTGTTTCGAGGCTTGGTAACGGATCGTTCATCTTCTGTGTGAAAATCGGAATTTGGTGACGCGCGGGCAGAGTTCGTTCTGGCCTTGGGGCTCGCATGTGCTAGGGCAGGCGGGTCATGAGTGATCGTTCCACTGGCCTTGCGCCCTCGCGCATTACGGCCATCCTCGGCCCGACCAATACCGGCAAGACCCACCTGACGGTCGAGCGGATGCTGGGTCACACGTCGGGTATGATCGGCCTGCCGCTGCGGCTGCTGGCGCGCGAGATTTATGAGCGCATCGTCAAGCTGAGAGGCGCGTCGTCGGTGGCACTGATCACCGGCGAAGAAAAGATCGTCCCGCCTCGTCCGGCCTATTTCGTCTGCACGGTCGAGGCCATGCCGCTGGAGCGGCAGGTGGACTTCCTCGCGGTCGATGAAATCCAACTGGTGGCCGATCCCGAGCGCGGACACGTCTTTACCCAGCGCTTGCTGCACGCGCGCGGGCGGTTCGAGACCATGTTTCTGGGCGCGGGGACGATGGAGCCGTTGATGCGGCGCTTGGTGCCCGATGCCGAGATCGTCAGCCGCGAGCGCCTGTCGGTTCTGTCCTACGCGGGCTCCAAGAAAATCACACGCCTGCCGCG
Organism: Brevundimonas sp. UBA5713; assembly: GCF_002419815.1. Classification (GTDB taxonomy): domain Bacteria; phylum Pseudomonadota; class Alphaproteobacteria; order Caulobacterales; family Caulobacteraceae; genus Brevundimonas. The sequence goes on from NZ_DIGV01000052.1 coordinate 2,666, forward strand.
CCGCAGTGCTGTCGTCGCCTTCTCCACCGAGCGGGTGTACGCCATCGCCGAGCTGTTGCGTCGCCAAAGGGGCGGGGCCGCGGTGGTGATGGGTAGCTTGTCGCCCCGCACTCGCAATGCGCAGGTGGAGCTGTTCCAGTCGGGCGAGGTGGACTTTCTTGTCGCGACCGACGCCATCGGCATGGGGCTAAACATGGATGTGGACCATGTGGCCTTTGCGGGGATGCGCAAGTTCGACGGTCGTCGCACGCGATACCTTTATGCCCACGAGATCGCCCAGATTGCGGGCCGCGCCGGACGGCATATGCGCAACGGCACATTTGGCGTTACCGCCGAGGCCGAGGAACTGGACGAGGACCTGATCGAGCAGATCGCCGAGCATCGCTTTGATCCGGTCGAAGCGGCGGAATGGCGCAATGCGCGGTTGGACTTTGACACCCTGCCGGACCTGCTGCGTTCGCTGGAAAAGACGCCCGAGAGGGCAGGGCTGCGGCTAACCTTGCCGTCACTGGACGAGATTATGCTTCGCCGTCTGTCGCAGGACGACGAGATCAAGAAGGCGGCCCGTTCGAGGGGCACCCTGATGCGCCTGTGGGAAGCCTGCCAACTGCCGGACTTCCAAAAGACCACGACGGATGAACACGCCCGTCTGGCCAAAGAGATTTTCAGCGCCCTGACGACGGGCCACGGTCGTTTGCAAAACGACTGGATTGCGCCGCGCTTTGCCGATCTGGACCGCGACGACGGGCAGATCGATCAGGTTTCGGCGCGTCTGGCGGGCGTGCGCACCCTGGCCTACATCGCCAACCGTCCCGACTGGTTGCATAATGCCAAGGAATGGGCGGAAAAGACCAAGGCGCTGGAAGAGCGACTGAGCGATGTGCTGCATGAGAAGCTGACGGCGCGGTTCGTGGACCGTCGCACCTCGGCGCTGATGCGTGTGCTGAATGATAGTGCCGAAGTGTTGGCCGGTGTGGCCGACGACGGCGAAGTGACTATAGAGGGAGAGGCCGTGGGCCGCTTGGAGGGTGTGAAATTCACCCTCGATGCCGGTGGTTCGGCCCTAGCGGATCGGGCGCTGCGTCAGGCAGCCACCCGTGCCGTGGCTCCAGAGATTGGACGGAGACTAAAGGTTTTGGCCAAGGAAGAAGACGCTGGCTTTACGCTGGATGCGGATGGTTCGGTGCGTTGGCAGGGCGCGGTGGCGGCCAAGGTCGTCAATGACGACGTGTTTCACCCGCGCGTTCACCTGATCGGCGATCTGGGCGATACGGCGGCGCGTGAAGCGGCGCAAAAGCGCATCGAGACGTGGCTGGGTGAAGAGGCCGGACGGGCTCTGCGCGATCTCAAGCGTCTGAAGCGTGCGGTGGATGACGGCGTGCTGGCGGGGCTGGTGCGCGGTATCGCCTGGCGCATCGTCGAAGCCGGCGGCGTGCTGCCGCGTGCCGAGGTACGCGAGGACCTGTCCAGCCTGTCGCCGGAAGACCGCAAATCTTTGGGCAAGTTCGCCATTCGCATCGGCACCCATGCCGTGTGGCTGCCGTCCATGCTGAAACCGCGCGCCCAGACCTTTGCCCGTGCCTTTGTCGCCAGTGATGGCAGCAAGGCACTGGAGGGCGAGGGCCTTCGCGAACTGCGCGGGGACAAGCCATCGGCCAAGGCGCTGGCCGCCTATGGTCGTCAGATCGTGGGCCGTTTCAGCGTGCCGGTCGAACTGCTGGAACAGTACGCCGACCTGCAACGCAAGGCCGGACGTGGCGACCTGCCCAAAGAGGCGCTGGAGGCTCTTGGCTGGAATGAGGGTCAGGTGCGGGCGGTGCGCTCGGCCCTGCGCCCGCCGCGTCGTGAAGAGGCGGGTGCCGCCGCTGCGGCCCCTGTGGTGGATGCGGACTCGCCGTTTGCCGCTCTGATGGCGCTGAAAACCGCCGAGCCGGAAGCCAAGCCTGCTCAAAAGCCGCGCCGCGAGAAGAAGCCGAAACAACCGCGTCAGCCCGTGCCGGAAGGCGAAACGCCTGAAGCGACTGCCGAGGGTGAGGGCGCACCGAAGAAGAAGCGCCGCCGCCGTCGCGGTAAGGGCAAGGGCGAGGCCGAGGCCACTGCGGGTGAAACCGCCGAGGCCGCTGAACTGACCGAATGTGCACAGGCGGTCGAGGGCGAAGTTCCCGCTGTCGGTGCCGAGGGTGAAGAGGCTCCGGCCAAGAAGAAGCGCCGTCGTCGCCGCAAGCCCAAGGGCGAGCGCACGCCGGTTGAGGGCGGTGCCGTTGAGGCCAGCGAAGGGGAGGCCACCGAAGCCGCTCCGGCATCGGAAACGGTTGAGGGTGAACCAGCTGAGGGCGAAGCCGCACCGAAAAAGAAGCGCCGTCGCCGCCGTGGCAAGAAGCCGGTGACCGAGGCTGGTGCCGAAGGCCCGTCGTCTGACGACGCAGCCGGTTCGGATGAAGCCGCTGCCTCTACCCAAGCTGGCGAAGCTCCGGGCGCAGGCGAAGCCAAGAAGAAGCGTCGCCGCCGCTCTCGCAAGCCCAAGGCTGCGGGCGAGCGGGCAGAAGGTGCAGAGGCAACTTCCGAGCCCGCTGCGGTCGAAGCGCCTGCATCTGCGGCTGAACCGGCTGCTCCCGAACCCTTGGGCGAGGCCTAAGGCCCTGCGCGGGGTTCGCCATGGATAGCAGCACCGCCCCACAATCCATCCGGATTGACCTGTGGCTCTGGCACGCCCGCTTCTTCAAGACGCGGGCGCTTGCCGCTGAAATGGTGTCGAAAAAGAAGATCCACCTGACCCATCAGGGGCGGCAGGTGCGGCTGGATAAGCCCAGCCGCACGGTCCACGTTGGCGACGAGATCATGTTCAGCCTCGGCGGGCGGATCACACAGGTGAAGGTGCTGGCTATCGGCGAGCGCCGTGGACCTGCCACCGAGGCGAGGACGCTTTACGAAGACCACTCGCCCAAAGATCAGCCGCAACCGGTCGCCAAATGGGACGGTGATCGCGGCGGTCGCGGACATATTTAAGGGCGCAGACCCCTAAGCCTGCGCCCCTGAAACGGCTCATGCCATCCGTGGATGGCGATGGCTGGCTTACTTCACGAACTCGCCTTCGATGTGCAGTTCGATTTCATCGCCCAGAGCCGGCAGGCCGTAGGTGATGCCAAAGTCCGAACGCTTGATCTTGGCTTCGGCGTCAAAGCCCGCGCGATACTTGCCGCCCATCGAAGGACCGGCCTGATTGAACTCGACCTCCAGCTTCACCGGACGGGTGATGCCTTTGATGGTCAGGTTGCCATAAACGTCGGCTTCATTGCGGTCATCGTCGTCCATGACGATGCGGGTCGATTCAAAAGTGGCTGTCGGGTGGTTGGCGACGTCAAAGAAGTCTTCACCCAATAGGTGGCGCTTCAGGGCGTCATCATTGGGGGCGATGTCCGCAATCGGGATGGTGGCCGACAGACGGCTGTTGGCAGGATTGGCCGGATCCAGTTGCAGGCGGGCCTGAACATTCACGAACTGGCCGTAGAAGTCGGAAAAGCCCAGATGGTCGACTTTCCAGGTAATGCGGCCATGGCTGGGATCCAGCTCATAGTCTCCGGCCTGCACTTCGGCTGGGTTCTTGGTCAGGGCGGATTGGGCAATCACGCCAGTTCCGCCGACCAGAGCAAGGGCCGAGGCGGCAATGGCAGCTGTACGCAAGGATACGCGCATGTGTGTCTCCTCCAAACTGGGCGTGTTTCAGTTTCATTTAAAAGAGGGCCTGAACAGCAACTTTGGTCGATTTGGCATGATGCGTTACCGACTTTGACCCGTGTCTCAAGCGTACTCGGTTGACAGTTGGTTCCCGGAAGAGGCATTTGCGCGCCCTCGACCTTTTTCCAGTTCTTTACGGGCCTGATTGCCGCAATGACCTACATCGTCACCGACGCCTGCGTGAAATGTAAGTTCATGGACTGTGTAGAAGTGTGTCCGGTGGACTGCTTCTATGAGGGCGAGAACTTTCTGGTGATCGCGCCGGACGAATGCATCGACTGTGGTGTGTGCGAGCCGGAATGTCCCGTAGATGCCATTGTGCCCGACACCGAGGACGAGCCGGACGGCAAGTGGCTGCAGATCAATGCCGAATATGCCAAGGTCTGGCCGAACATTACGGTCAAGGGTACGCCGCCGGCTGATCGCGAAGAGTTCGAGCGCGAGACGGGCAAATACGAAAAGTATTTCAGCCCCAAGCCCGGCAAAGGCTCCTGATTTTCTCGCCATTATCTGAACACATTTGATCTCAATCCCAGCTTGGCACTGCGGATATTTTGAGATTGATCAATTTTGTGGTAGGTTCCTCCCATTCGAAACGGGCGGTTGCACAGCCATGCGCGCCGTCCGAGTTTGCGACAGAACCCCGCTTTTGAGACGGGGGCGGCCAGAGGTTCGGTGATCCGGTACAGCGTCTAATCCGTAATCAGCGCGTTTCGCCCGACGGGCCACACCCGGCGGCAGCTGCGCTATTTGCCTATTAGAAGTGCCGTCTCACCAGCATCTGCGCTGGGAAAGGAATGTCATGACGAGCAAGTCCGGTCTGGAATTCAAGGTTGGCGACGCTGTGGTCTATCCGGCCCACGGTGTTGGCAAGGTCGCCGCGATCGAAACTCAGGAAGTCGCGGGCATGTCTCTGGAGGTCTATGTCGTGACCTTCGACCACGAGAAAATGACCCTGCGCGTACCGACCAAGAAAGCCGCATCGGCTGGTCTGCGTACGCTCGCTGCCGATGACACCGTCACCAAGGCACTGACCACCCTCAAGGGCCGTGCCCGCATCAAGCGTACCATGTGGTCGCGCCGTGCGCAGGAATACGAAGCCAAGATCAACTCTGGCGACCTGATCTCGATCGCCGAGGTCGTGCGTGACCTGTATCGTGCCGACACTCAGCCCGAGCAGTCCTATTCGGAACGCCAGCTGTACGAATCGGCTCTGGATCGTATGGCGCGCGAAGTGGCTGCGGCCAACGGCATCGACAAGGACGCGGCGATTGCCCTGCTGTCTAAGTCTCTGGCAGCGAAGAAGCCGGTGCCGTCCGCGACGGCCGCTGTCGAAGCCGAGGATGAAGCCGAAGCCGCCTGATAAGGTTTTTTCGGTAACACCAAGAACAAAGGCCCCGATGTTTCCATCGGGGCCTTTTCTTATGCCGGTCGGGCGGTGGTCTTAGTACAGGACCACGATGGCGACGCGACGGTTTTGGGCGCGGCCCTCACGCGTGTCGTTCGGGGCGACCGGGTTCGACGCACCATACGAGATGGTCGACATGCGGTTCAGGGCGATGCCCTGGGTGCTGAGGAAGCGACGCACGGCTTCAGCGCGCTCTTCGCCCACGCGGGCGTTGGTAGCGTCAGAGCCCGAAGCGTCGGTGTGGCCCTGGATTTCCAGATACACATTGCGGTTTTCGGCTTTCAGGCGCTGGGCCAGTTCGGCGAGGCGCTGTTCGGCTTCCGGAGACAGGTCGGTGGCGTTGGTCGGGAACTTCACCGAGTCATCCGACAGAACCACTTCATAAAGGAATTTGCCTTCAGCCAGCTTGTGGGCCGCATTGGCGCGTTCCAGAGCTTGGTTCGCGGTGCTCTCGACGCCCGTTACGCGATTGTCCACCGCCGAGACGCGCTCATCGACTACCGCGACATTCTCGCGAACGAATTTGTGGCTGGCACAACCGCTCGCGGCCACACCGACTGCCAAAAGCGCGCCAACGGCGAAGGCTTTGCGGGACGTGAAAGTCATAGGATCTTTGCTCTCTTAAGGCGACGGGGGATGCCCGCCCTAGCTAGAACGTGAAATAATCGTGACTCTGTGGGCCACCAAATGACCGAAAGCAGGCAAAATATTGTTAGCTTGACTATATTAATCGATCCTAGGGCGAAATATTTTTTACGTTCGCCATAAAGCGGGCCGAAGTTGATGCCTGATTAGACAGTCTGCAAAACACGGTTTGCAGGCAGTATGAGAGACGGCATGGGCGAGGGGCGCGTGCGGCGTAAACAAACGCGTACAACATTGGCCATCGGGGCCAGTGTAGCTGTGCATGTCCTTGTTCTAGCGGCAATTTGGGGCATGAAGGTGCAAGGTCCCGTCCTTGTCGAAGAGCCTGACCATGTGATGGTAGAACTGGTAGAGCCGCTGCCCCCGCCGCCCGAGCCGACACCCGATCCCGCGCCGACCGGGCC
>NZ_DIGV01000031.1 GCF_002419815.1 Brevundimonas sp. UBA5713
CCCTTGCGCTGGATGATCTCGAAGAAGATCGGGCCGAACAGGTTTTCGGTGAAGATCTGCAGCAGCAGGCCCTCTTCGCCAACGTTGCCGTCGATCAGGATGCGGTTCTTCTTCAGGCGCTCGAGGTCCTCGCCGTGGCCGGGGACGCGCTTGTCCACCAGCTCATAGTAGGTCTCGATCGTGTCCTGCAGCTTCACGCCACGGGCGCGCAGCTTCTCGACGGTCTCGTAGATGTTGTCGGTGGTCATGGCGAGGTGCTGGATGCCTTCGCCGTTGTACTGACGGATGAACTCTTCGATCTGCGAGTTCTCGTCCTGCGACTCGTTCAGCGGGATGCGGATCGCCTTGTCCGGCGCGATCATCGCCTGCGAGAACAGGCCGGTCGCCTTGCCCTTGATGTCGAAATACTTCTGCTCTTCAAAGCCGAAGATCTGGTTGTAGAAGGTCGACCAGGTACGCATCTGGCCGCGCTTCACGTTGTGGGTCAGGTGGTCGAGGATATCGAGGCCGACCGAGTTTGCAGCTTCGGCTTCCTGCCAGCCTTCGATCTCGGTCCAGCTGTCATAGATGCTGCCTTTTTCGCCGTACTGGTCGATCAGGTACAGGTACGAACCGCCAATGCCTTGCAACACCTTGGCGTCGGCACCCAGAGCACCCACCGAAGCGTCAACGGCGTGTGCGCCACGCGAGATGGCGAGGTCGAAAGCCTGTTGGGCGTCTGCCACGCGGAAGGCCATGCCCGAGGCTGACGGGCCGTGCTCGGCGCGGAAGTCGGCGGCCTGACCGGTCGGCTCGTCGTTGACCAGCAGGTTGGTCTGGCCCTGCTTGTAGCGGGTGATCTTCTTGGTCGGGTGGGTGTGCGTCGGCACAAAGCCCAGTTGTTCGATCAGGGCCTTCATGGCGGCCGGATCGGGGCTGGTGAACTCTACGAACTCGAAGCCGTCGAGGCCGATGGGGTTTTCAGCGGTAATGGCCATGGGAATGGTCTCCGTTGCTGTGTCAGCTTCCGCATACAAGATACGGAAAAACTTGTGAAATCAGTTATCCGTGACGCGGTTGGCCCAGGCTTGGGTGCCTTGGGTATAGACGCGGTCTGTGGGCAAAATGTCGGCGGGTTCGTACTCGGCTTCGGTGGCCAGTTCGGCATAGATCGGCGCGAAGTCCGTCTCGACCGTCTGGGTCAACAGGTCCTCGAAACTGTCGATGACAAAATAGGTCTGTTGGAAGTCGTCGATGCGATAGCGGGTCTGCATCACGCGCTTCATGTCGAAACCGATGCGGTTGGGCGAGGCGTCATCCAACGCAAAGATCGATTCTGTACGGCTAGAAACAATACCCGCCCCATACAGCTTCATATCGTCGCCGTCTTTTATCAGGCCGAACTCGACCGTGTACCAGTACAGGCGCGACAGATTGTGGATGGCGTTGTGTTTCATCGCCTTCAGTCCGCCCTGACCGTAGGCCTGCATATAGTCAGCAAAGACAGGGTGGGCGAGCAGGGGAACGTGACCGAACACATCGTGGAACACATCTGGTTCCTGAAGATAATCAATCTGTTCCGGCGTTCTTATGAAGTTTCCTGCGACGAAGCGGCGATTGGCCAGATGATCGAAGAATACCTCGTCCGGCACCAGACCCGGCACCGCCACCACCTGCCAGCCCGTCAGCTTGTGCAGGCGTTCGGACAGGTCCTCAAAGTTCGGAATGCCGCTGTCGGACAACTTTAGAATGTCCAGCCCTTCCATGAAGGCGGGCGTGACACGCGACGGCAGAAGCTTGCACTGGCGCTCGAACAGCACGTCCCACAGGGCATGTTCTTCGGGCGTATAGGCCGACCAGTTCTGCGGGATCGTCCAGTCGGACGAGGCCCCTTCCGGCGGCATCTGATGCACATGGCTGGCCAAGGCGTGTCCTCCCGTAGGCTATGAGGCGGTCCTCTTGCCGAGGATCTTGCGCCTGAATCTGCATGACAACAGTTTGCCATCAGAACTTGCGCGTTGCCTTTCAAAACAGGCCATGAAATGACGGCTGATGACTAAAATCGTTCAGGATTGTCGAAATAATGAAACAGTACGATCTTGATGACGTGGATCGCCGCCTGCTGCGCTTGCTGCAGGCCGATGCCTCGCTCAGCCATGCCGCGCTGGCCGAACAGGCGGGCTCGTCTCCGGCCTCATGCTGGCGGCGGATCAAGGCCATGGAGGAGGCGGGCGTGCTGCGGGCCCAAGTGCGGCTGGTGGATGCCGAGAAAGTCGGGCGCGGCGTGAACGTCATGTGTCAGGTGCGGATGAAGTCGCACTCGCCGAATGAGCGGCAGGCGTTCGAGAACTTTCTCCACACCAAGCCCGAGGTGATGGAGGCCCATTCCATGTCCGGTGAGTGGGACTATCTGCTGCGCATCGTGGCCGAGGATGTGGCGGGCTATGAGCGGTTCCTCATGCGCGACCTGTTGAACCATGCCAACGTGGCCACCGCCGCCTCCCACTTCGCTCTCAGTCAGGTGAAATACACGACAGCGCTGCCGGTCTAGCGGGTAGTGGAGCACTATGCGTGGTTAGGCCGTCATGGCGGACTTGCCCGTGGGGAGTCGAGGAGGCGAGGCAAGGCGGTTGACTGCGTGCCACCTTGCCACATGTTAAGCAGGCTTGCCTCTATGTTAAATAAATTTGACATCATGTTCGATTTGGTATTCCTGTTATCTCAACAGGGAAGGAAACGATCATGGCTTTTCGCGAGAAACTGGCTTGGCTGACCCTGTTGGGGTCTGGTGTCGCATACGGGGTGTATTTTTTGGCAATCGGCCCGTCGGTGGATTTCGGGCGGGACAATATGGTCGCCATCATCGGGACATTCGGTCCGGTGGCGGTTTTCCACGCTTTGATTATGGCCGTAGGGGCGGGTGCGCTGGCCCTAGCGGCGCATCGTGACGCCAATCAAAAGGCCGACGAGCGGGACCGCGCCATAGACCGCAGAGCCTCTTCAGTGGCTTATCTGGCCATGATGTGCGGGATCATCCTGGTGGGTGTTGTCGCTCCGTTCAGCGCACCGGCCTACAAGATCGTCAACGCCGCGCTGGCGGTGATCGTGATCTGTGAAATCATCCGCCAAATCATGATCATCCTCGGCTATCGTCGTGGCTTCCATGGCTAAGTCGCTTCACAACACCATTCGTACCCTGCGTTTTCACGCGTCGGAAATGACGCAGGCTGAGCTGGGTGAGCGGGTGGGGGTCACCCGCCAGACCATCGCCGCTATCGAACAGGGTAAATATTCGCCCTCGCTGGAAACGGCTTTCCGCATCGCCGATGTGTTTGGCGTGCCGCTGGATCAGGTCTTCAGTTGGGCCGAAGCTCAAGATCGTTGAAGGCCGAATAGCCCTTTTCGGCGGTGAAGTTGTGCGCATCGGCCAGCTTCCATGACAGGCCATAGAAGGGGTGTTGCTCACCCTGTTCCAGAAGTTCGCCGGGCTTGAGGAAGGTATGGATCTGCGAATAGAGGCGGATTTCGTGTTGGCTGACACGGCGCACCAGATGCTGTGGGCCGAGGTCGGCGGGCTTTTCTATACCGGCAGCGGCCAACATTTCCGCAAGGGCGTGCATGGTGCTGTTGTGATAGGTGGCCACGCGTTCGGCCTTGTCCGGCACCACCAGCGCGCGTTGGCGTGACGGGTCCTGGGTGGCCACACCGACAGGGCATTTATTAGTGTTGCATGACAGGGACTGGATGCAGCCCAGCGCGAACATGAAGCCGCGACCGGCGTTGGTATAGTCCGCGCCCATAGCCAGCAGACTGGCGATGTCGAAGGCGCTGATGACCTTGCCCGCCGCGCCGATCTTGATGTGCTGGCGCAGGTTTGCCCCCACCAGCGTGTTGTGCACCAGCAGCAGACCTTCGCGCAGAGGCGTGCCGATGTGGTTGGTGAACTCCAGCGGGGCTGCTCCGGTACCGCCCTCGGCACCGTCTACCACGATGAAGTCGGGCAGAATGCCGGTCTCCAGCATGGCCTTGACGATGCCCATGAACTCCCACGGATGGCCAATGCACAGTTTAAAGCCGACAGGCTTGCCGCCGGACAGGTCGCGCAGTTGCGCAATGAACTGCATCATCTCGACGGGCGTGCTGAATGCGGAATGGGAAGGCGGCGAGATGCAGTCTACTCCGACGGCTACACCGCGAATCTCGGCAATCTCAGGCGTGACCTTGGGGCCAGGCAGAATGCCACCGTGGCCGGGCTTGGCCCCTTGGCTGATCTTGATCTCGATCATCTTCACTTGAGGCAGGGTGGCGTTCTGGACAAACCGCTCGGGATCGAACTGGCCGTCCAGCGTGCGACAGCCGAAATAGCCGCTGCCGATTTCCCAGACGATGTCGCCGTCACCCTCGCGGTGATAGGGGCTGAGGCCACCTTCGCCGGTGTCGTGATAGAAGCCGCCGGCTTTTGCCCCCTTGTTCAGGGCGCGGATGGCATTGGCGCTGAGCGAGCCAAAGCTCATGGCCGAAATGTTGAACAGGGAGGCCGAATAGGGCTGGGAGCACTGGGGCCCGCCGATGGTCACGCGCAGGGTGCTCAGGTCGGCCACTGGCGCGGGACGGATCGACGGGGCGATGAACTCATAGCGGTCGCCATAGACGTCTTGCAGGGTGCCGAACGGGCGCTCGCTGCTTTCGCCCTTGGCGCGGGCATAGACCAGCGAGCGCTGACTGCGGGAAAAGGGCGTGGCCTCGCTGTCGGATTCAAACAAATATTGGCGCAGTTCGGGCCGCAGGGCCTCGAACAGCCAGCGGAGATTGCCGATCACAGGATAGTTGCGGCGCACCGAGTGGCGCGTCTGCATCAGGTCATATAGGCCCAGCAGCGACAGGGCACCGAATACCAGTACCAGCGGCCACAGAGCAGGCTCCCACGCCAGTCCGACAAGGAAGGCAACTGTCGCCACAAGACAGATGGCCAGAACCGTAAATCGGCTGATGTGCATGGTGCGCCCCCGTTGAATGACCACAAAGATCATGTGGTAACGGAGGAGTTAGCCCTTAAGCTCCCCAAAAGGCGAGAGATCGCAGTTCGGAAATCAGGCCGCGTAGAGGCAAGTACTGGCGGGATCGAAACGCACAGCCGCCTTATCGCCCGCGCGCAGCATCGTCTGGGGTGCGCGCAGACGTAAGGACTGGCCGTCCTTTTCCAGCAGGATTTCGTAGAAGGTGCCGCCGAACGCCACAGCGCATACGGTGGCTCCGTCAATGGCAGGCTCGGCCTTCAGGCCTTCGGGCCGCGCCATCAGCCAGACCTCGCCATCGGCATGCTCGCAAGCCATGGTGCCGAAGACGGTGGTCGCGACGCCATTTTGCACGGTGGCCTTCAGCACCTCGGCCTCGCCCAACAGACGGGCGGCGGCGATGGAGGCGGGGCGCGTATAGCAGTCCTGCGGGGTGCCGGATTGCAGGATTTCGCCCTTGTCCATCAGCACCAGATCGTCGGCCATCATCAGCGCCTCTTCGGCGTCATGGGTGACGACGAGGACGGCGGTGCCGCTGGCGCGCAGGGTGTCGATCAGGCTGCGGCGGACTTCGCTTTTCAAGTGACGGTCCAAGCCGCTGAACGGTTCGTCCAGCAGGATGGCGCGCGGCTGGCGGGCGAGGGCGCGCACCAGGGCCACGCGCTGTTGCTCGCCGCCCGACAGCATGTGCGGCCAGCTGTCGGCGCGGTCGGCCAGTTTGACCTGCGCCAGCCAGTCCACTGCCTGTTGGCGACGGGCGCTCTTGGGGCCTTTCAGACCGAAAGCGACATTGTCCGCCACACTGAGGTGCGGGAACAGGGCGTAGTCCTGAAACACCAGACCGATGTCGCGGTGCTCGGGCGGGATCGCGGATTTGGCGTCTGCCAGCAGGGTGTCACCCATGTGCAGCGTGCCACCATCCAGTGGCTCCAGCCCCGCAATCATGCGCAGGATGGTGGACTTGCCGCTGCCGGACGGTCCGAGCAGGGCAGTGATCCGACCAGCGGACAGGCTGAGGGACGCCTCGCGGACAGCCACGCGCGTGCCGTACCGGCGGCTGGCTTGGGTCAGGCGAATGGTGGCGTCGGTCGTCAAAGTGATGTCTCGCGGGAGGTGCGGCGGCGGCCGGTGGCGGTCACTTGGCGGGTCAGCCAGATCACGCCCGGCAGGGCTAGTCCGATGATCAGCAGCGATGGCCAGCCTGCCTGTGACAGGCGTTCGTCCAGCGCATAGTTGGAGGCCAAGACCGCCAAGGTGTCAAAGTCGAACGGGCGCAGGATCAGGGTGGCGGGCAGTTCCTTCAGCACATCCACCATGACGATCAGGCCCGCCGTCAGCAGCGCGCCCTTGGCGATGGGCAGCTGCACGCGGCCCGCGCTGGACAGCTCGCTGTGGCCAAGGCTGCGCGCGGCATGGATCATGGAGGGCGTGACCTTGGACAGGCCCGCCTCGATCGGCTCGACCGCAGCGGCCATCAGGCGTGCGGCATAGGCATAGATCAAAAGGGCGACGCCCATCCCGATACCGCTGACGGTACCGGGGAACAGGGTCCAGATGACGGCGGCAGGGGCCAGCAAACCGATAGCCATCACGGCCCCCGGGGTGGCGTAGCCAAGGCTGGCAAGGCGGGCGACGACCGGCATGCGGCTGGCCCCCAGCGCTAGCAGGGTGGCCAGGCCAACGGTCACGACAGCTCCGGTCAGGCCCATGCCCAAGGTGCGCGCCGTGGCGGCCCACAGGCGCGGCCAGTCCGGCGTTACTTCCAGAGAGCGCCACAGCAGATAGCCCACCGGCAGCAATAGCCCCAGCGTCAGCAGCAGCAGGCAGAACAGGGTGGCTCCCCACGCCTTGAAACCACGCAGACGGGTGGCCTCCAGCGTGCGTTGCTGGCCGCGTGTCGTCTCATAGCGACGGCCCTGTCGGCCCCAGCGCTCCAGTGCCAGCAGGGCCGCTGCGGTCACTAACAAGGGCAGGGCAAAGCGCGCGGCAGAGGCGGGCGATCCATAGACGGACCATGCCCGCACCACGCCAGTGGTCAGGGTCTGCACGCTGAGAAACTGTACCGCGCCATAGTCGGCCAACGTCTCCATCACGGCCAAGGCCATGCCTGCGGCCAGTGCCGGACGGGCCAAGGGCAGGGCCGTGCGACGGAAGGCCTCGCCCACGGAACAGCCCAGCATCCGTGCAGCCTCTACCGGATGGACCGACTGGTTCACAAAGGCGGCCCGCATGGCGAGGAAGACGTAAGGATAAAACGCGCACGAAAGCACAAAGATGGCTCCGGGGATGGAGCGCATCTGGATCGGCACATCAAAGCCCAGCGTGGGCCTTAGCCACATGCGGAACAGGCCGCCGACGTCGAAAATCTGGGAATAGGAATAGGCTAGCGCAAAGGCCGGAACGGCAAGCGGCAGCGCCAGCGCCCATGCAAACACGCTGCGCAGTGGAAACCGGTGCATGGCCACCAGCCACGCGGCCAATGTGCCTACCACGCCCGTGACCACGGCCACGCCCAGAGCCACGACGCCCGATGTGGCGGCATAGCGGGCCACGTCCTTGAAGGCGATGTCGGCGCGGCCAGGCTGTAGGGCCGCAAACACCACGCCGATCAGCGGCAACAGGGCGATGATGGCCGCGGCCCAGCCCAAGACATGCAAAGGCGAAAGCCCGCCGCGTTTCCTGCGGCGGGCCTCACGGACCTGTGCTGTCGGCTGAAGGCTTATCGCCAGCCAGCCGCGCTGATGATCGACTGTGCCTTCGGCTGGTTGATGCCGTAGCGCGAGACGTTCATTGGGTGGGCGGTGAAGTCGGCATAGGGGGCAACCGCCGCCGACGGGGCTGCACCATTGGCTGCCGGATATTCATAGTTCAGGTCAGTGACGATCTGTTGGGCTTCCGGCGTAGCCAGAAACTCGAGGAATTTAATCGCATTGTCCTTGTTCGGTGCATTCAGCGCCACGCCGCCGCCCGAGATGTTGACGTGCGGGCCCTTGCCATCCAGCGACGGGAAGCCGAGGCGCAGCTTGGCCGCGATGTCGCGATCGGCGGCGTCTTCGCCATTGGCCATACGGATGAAGTAGTAGGAGTTGGTCAGGGCCACTTCACAGACACCGGCAGCCACGGCGCGGATCTGGTCACGGTCGCCACCTTCCGGCGGACGGGCAAAGTTGGACACCACGCCCTCGACCCACTGCTTGGTCTTCTCTTCGCCCCAAGCTTCGATCATCGCGCCGACCAGCGACAGGTTGTAGACGTTATCGCCCGAGCGAGCGCAGATCTTACCCTTGAAGCGCGGGGTAGCCAGCGCGGCATAGTCGGCGATCTCTGCCGGCTGAACCTTGGCCGGATCATAGGCCACGATGCGGGCACGGCGCGAGAAGCCATAGTATTGGCCGGACGGCTCGCGCAGGTTTTCCGGAATGGCGCTGTTAAGGGCGTCGGAGTTGACCGACTGCAGCAGGCCTTCGTTCTGTGCGCGCCACAGGGCACCGGCGTCGGCCGCCACAAACACGTCGGCAGGGCTGTTGGCACCCTCGGCCTTCATGCGGGCGATCAGCTCATCAGGGCGACCCTCGATGCGCTTCACCTCGATGCCGGTCTTTTCCTGAAACAGATCGTACAGCTTCTGGTCCGCGTCATAGTGACGGGCGGTGTAGAGGTTCAGCACATTGGACGCCGCGCCATCGGCGGTCTTTTCCTGCGACTGGCCGCACGCGGCGAGGGTCAGGGCAGCAGCGGTTGCAACAAGGGCAGTAAGACGACGCATGCATCAATCTCCGGATAGGGCTGTGATGAACACTGCCTAATGCGAACCGCTCGCAAAAGCGTTGAGGCATTCTGACGCACACTGGGTCGCGTTGAAAGCTCGCCCTGTTTGACCTGCCCGGTGTTCAATGCGACAGCCGCCTCCGATAAGAATTCGGTACCCGTTCAGGAGCGCACCATGTCCATCTCGATTTACGGCATCAAAGCCTGTGACACGATGAAGAAGGCCCGCGTCTGGCTGGATGACAACGGCGTGGCCTATGATTTTCACGACTATAAGGTGAAGGGCGCGCCCAAGGCAGAGCTGGAAAAATGGGTGGCCGAGCATGGATGGGAAAAGGTGCTGAACCGTGCAGGCACCACCTTCCGCAAGCTGCCGGATGAGGCCAAGGCCGATCTGGATGCAGAAAAGGCCATCGCCCTGATGATCGAGCAGCCGTCGATGATCAAACGTCCGGTGCTCGATCTGGGCAATGGCCAGACCCTGCTGGGGTTCAAGCCGGAGACCTATCAGGCGGCCCTGAAAGGCTGAGCCTTATTCCTCGACGGCGGTCGAGGGGCGGTCCTGCCCGTCGGCGCGCTCGGTAACCCACTCGCCGTGACTGTTTTGGTATTCAATACAGGCGTCCGCGTCTGGCACCTTTTGCTCGCCCGCGGCGCGGCGGGCGGCGGCGGTGGCGCTGTCGTGATCCGGATAGGTCTCGGAGTAGGTGCTGCCCAGCTGATAGGCCCAGCCGCCGTCGTGCTCCACGATGCGATAGGTGATTTGCGCCATGTCGAAGCCCTTGTCTGTGAGTGGTGACAGGGTAACGCGCGGGGTCGGGATAAGGCTTCGTCGCGACCTTACGAAGATTTCATCCGAAAAGACGCATCTATAGGCCATGCTGGTGGCCTCTCAAGGACATAACAGGCCATCGTCAGGCGGTGGCTATCCCTGAGACAAGGAATTGCGTCATGGAAGAAATGGTCGCCATTATCGCCATTGTAGCGGTGTTCGGCAGCTTTGCGGCTGTGTTCATCATGCCGAGCTATTTCACGCACCGCTCCCAGAAGGAGATGCAGAAAACGGTCCGCTCGGCGATTGCCGAAGGCCAGAACCTGCCAGCCGAACTGATTGATGTGCTGACGCGCGATGTGCGGAAAGGTTTGCCGTCGCGCAGCCGCGATATCCGTCGTGGCGTTCTGTGTGTGGCGGGTGCTATCGGCTTGGCTCTGTTGGGCCAGTTCACCACTCTGAGCTTTGGCTTCGGCGAAGGTCAACGCATCTCCAACGGCCTGCTGGGCGTGGCGTGTCTGCCGCTGATGTTCGGCATTGCCTATCTGGTGCTGGCACGGTTCAACAAGGACCGCGACTAGAGCACGGCGGGGAGGGCGATATGGCAGGCGCGCAGTCCCGTCCTTTGACGGACATGCATGACGTGGAACTGGCGGGGCTGGCAGCCCTGGGCGGGCGGCGCGAGTTCGGTGAACTGGTGCGCCGTCACTCATCCATGGTGCGTGGTCTGTTGCGCCGAATGGGGGCCCAGCCCGCACTGGCCGACGATCTGGCGCAGGACGCCTTTATGATCGCCTATGAAAAATGCGGGGCCTATCGCAACGAAGGGCATTTCGGAGCGTGGGTCGGGCGGATCGCGGCGCGGCTTTATTTGCGCCAGATGCGCAAAGAGGCCCGCTATGTGGAGGCCTTGCCCGACGATGTGCTGGAAACACTCGAGATCGACAGCATCGGGCGCGTCGATCTGGATACGGCGCTGAAAGCGCTGAGCGAGCCGGAGCGCCTGTGTGTGTCGCTGTGCCACGGGGCAGGGCTGACGCACGAGGAGATCGGTGTGTCGCTGGATCTTCCACTGGGGACTGTGAAATCACATGTCAAACGTGGTCTGGATAAACTTCGCGCGCGGCTGCTGCCGGCGCATGAGGACAGCCGGAGGGTTTGGAATGTCGGTTGATGATTTTGACCCCGCTATCGAGCGTGAATATCGCGTGCTGCCGTCGATGCCTGATTCGTCCTTGTTTCAGGCCGATATGGAAATGCGGATCCATAAACGTTCGCTGCGGCGTCGTCTTTTTATCGGTCTGGCGGGCCTTGTCGGCCTTTTCTTCTTTGTTCGCGAGATCATTGGCCTGCGCTTTATCTTCGCCCTTCAGGACAAGCCGGAGGCCGAGCTGGTGCGCCGTCAGGTGGGCGAGGCTATGAGAATGTTACGCCAGACGGCCACGAATCTGGGGCTGGACGACGTAGGTTTGGGGGCTCTGGACGGGCCGCAACTGTTGATTTTGATCAGTATAGCCCTGACGGCTCTATTGGCCGGAGCGGCAATCCGATTGTCGCAATCGCTGTAAGATCGCCGTTTTCCCGCCGCCTTCGACCATTATTCGATAAAAAACGATGGCTAAGGAATAACGCCTGCGTTGCGGGCGGCGACGGGACACTTTAGGGTCGCGTCGAATTTGCCACCCGTGTTTTCAACGGCTTTTGGGGCGACTGTCTTGGTTGATGTCTTCGAACAGGTCGAAGAGGAGCTTCGCTCCGAACGTTATAAGCGTCTGGCACGCACTTGGCTGCCGATCGGTGCCGGTGTGGGTGCGGTCGCGCTGATTGGTGCTCTGGGCTGGTGGGGCTATCAGTCCTGGCAGACCAATGAGGCCGACAAGGCTTCGGCGGCTTATGAGCGTGGGCTCGAGGCCTTGCAGGCTGGTAATGCCGAGGGCGCGAACACCGCCTTCGAGGAAGCCGCAGGTTCGGCTTCCAAGGGCTATAAGGTTCTGGCTCTGATGCAACAGGCTGGCATTGCGGTCGACCAGAACAAGATCAAAGAGGCTGTGGCCCTGTTTGACGAAGCGGCCAAGGCCAGCGGCGACCCCGTCCTGTCCGATCCGGCCGCTCTGAAGGCAGCCTATCTGCTGATCGACACCGCGCCGCTCGAAGAGGTCCAAAAGCGTCTTGAGCCGCTGACCGGTGACAAGCGCCCGTTCCGCGCTATGGCGCAGGAAGCCTTGGCCATGGCCATGCTGCAGCACGGCAAGTCTGCCGAAGCGCGTGAAGTCTTCGTGCAACTGCAACTGGGTCAGGATGCGCCGGAAGCGGTGCGCCAACGCGCCCAGCTGGCTGTGCAGACGATTGACGCCGGTACCTTTGGTGTGCTGCCGAAGATCGTGACTGAAGCGGCCAAATTGCCTGCTGTCGCCCCGCAGGCTGCACCGCAGGCTCAGGTGCCTCAAGCCGCTGCTCCGGGAGCCGCCGAGGCTGCTGCCCCGACCGCCCAGCCCCAAGCCCAGTGATTCTGACCGGAAGTTTGTCCATGAACCGAACGCTGAAAATCGCCCTGATGTGCGGTCTGGCCGCGACTGTCGCCTCGTGCGGCACCGTGAAAAAGGTCCTGCCTTTCGGTCTTGGCAACGACGAAGGCCCGACCGCTGTGGCCACCGAGGGCGAGCGTATCTCGATCCTCGAGTTCGAGCAGCAGCTGGCTCCGTCGCCAGCCCTGTCGGGTCGTGACTTCTTCATCCCCGGTCCCACCGCCGTTACCGCCTGGCAGCAGCCGGGTGGCAATGCCGAAAACGAAGTCGGTCACGTGATCGCGGCCCCTGACTTCACCATCGCCTGGCGTCGTGACATCGGCACCAAGTCGGACCGTATGAAGCAGGTCACCTCTCCGGTGGTGGCTGCCGATGGCCGCATCTATGCCATGGACGGGGAGGCGACCGTTTCGGCGGTGGATGCCAACACGGGCCAAGTGGTCTGGAAAGCAGATCTGAAGTCCTCCGAGAATGACAGCGGTCGCCGCGTTCTGGGCGTGTCGCTGGGCGGCGGCGGTTCGGGTGGTGGCTTCGGCGGCGGCGTGGCCGTGTCGGGTGGCAAGGTTTTCGTCGCCTCGGGCTATCGCCATGTGACGGCGCTGGATGCGGCGAACGGCAATGTGCTGTGGCAGCAGGAAACCGACCTGCCGGTGCACGGTGCGCCGACTGTGGCCGGTAACCGCGTCTATGTCGTGGACGTGGACAACCAGCTGCTGGCGCTGGACATGAACACCGGCTCGCAGCTGTGGTCATATCGCGGCATCACCGAACCGGCTCGCATTCTGCGTGCCTCCAGTCCGGCTGTATCGGGCGAGACGGTGATCGCGCCCTTCTCCTCGGGCCAGCTGGTGGCGCTGCAAGCGACCAACGGCCAGCCGGTGTGGGAAGAGGTGCTGTCGCGTACCAGCCGCACCAACGCCCTGTCGGAACTGCGCGACATCGCCGGTCGTCCGGTGATCAGCCGTGGCTTCGTCTATGCCGTCAGCCAGTCGGGCGTGCTCCAGTCGATGGATGTTCGTACCGGTGCGGCGCGCTGGGAACTGCCGATCGCGGGTGTGAACGCCCCGCTGGTGGTGGGTGATGTGGTCTATGTGGTGTCCAAATCGGGCGAGCTGACCGTCATCAACCGCGATTCCGGTCAGGTTTACTGGACCCGTGACCTGAACGAAGGTCGCGTGCGTCGCGAGGGCGGTTTCCTTGGTTTTGGCAAGCGTACCGTGCGTCCGGTGTGGTCTGGCCCTATTCTGGCCAGCAATCGTCTGGTATTGGTCAACTCCGATGGCGAGCTCATTGGTCTTGATCCCAAGACCGGTACGCAGACCGCCCAACTGAAACTGGGGGCTCCGGCCTATATTGCGCCTGCCGCTTATAACGGCGCGCTTTATGTACTGACCGACGACGCCCGCCTCATCAGCATCCGCTGACCTTGTACAAAAATTGCGTTAGAAGGCCGACATGGCTCTGAAGATCGCCATCGTCGGCCGCCCCAATGTGGGCAAGTCGACACTGTTCAACCGCCTCGTCGGCAAGCGCCTTGCGCTGGTCGATGATCGCCCCGGTGTGACCCGTGACCGTCGCTATGCCGACGGCAACATCGGCGACATGGACCTGACCCTGATCGACACGGCAGGTTATGAGGACGTCACCGACGAAAGCCTTGAAGCCCGCATGCGCGAGCAGACCGAGGCCGCCATCGACGACGCCGATGTCATCCTGTTCACCATGGATGCCCGCGAGGGCGTGACCCAGTTGGACCGCATCTTTGCGGACCGTCTGCGCGGTGTGCACAAGCCGGTCATCCTGCTGGCCAACAAGTCCGAAAGCCGCGAAAGCTCGGGTGGTGTGGGCGAAGCCTACAGCCTCGGCTTTGGAGAGCCGGTGGCCATCTCTGCCGAGCACGGCGAGGGTATGGCCGACCTGTATCAGGCGCTGGTGCGCGCGTCCGAGGACGTATTCATCGAAGAAGTGGACGAGCCTGAAAAGCCGATCCGCATCGCCGTGATCGGTCGCCCGAATGCCGGTAAATCGACCCTGATCAACCGTCTGATCGGCGATGATCGTCTGCTGACCGGCCCGGAGGCCGGCATCACGCGTGATTCGATCTCGGTGGACTGGCAGTATGAAGGCCAGAACATCCGTCTGATCGACACCGCCGGTATGCGCCGTAAGGCCCGCGTGCAGGAAAAGCTGGAAAAGCTGTCGGTCGCCGACACCATCCGCGCCATCACCTTTGCCGAGGTGGTCGTACTGGTGATGGACAAGGACGACGCCTTTGACACGCAGGACCTGCAGCTGGCCGATCTGGTCGAGCGGGAAGGGCGTGCGCTGGTTTACGTGGCCTCCAAGTGGGACCTCGAGGAAGAACCGCAGGCGCGTCTCACCAAGCTGAAACAGATGGCTGACGACAAGCTGCCGCAGCTGAAAGGCTCGGAGTTTGTCGCTCTGTCCTCGTTCAACGGCCGTGGTGTCGACCGCCTGATGCCGGCGATCCTCAAGGCCTATGAGACGTGGTCCGTGAAGGTCAAAACCAAGGACCTTAACGACTGGCTGGCGATGGCGACTCAACGCCACCCGCCGCCCGCCGTGGATGGCAAGCGTATCAAGCCGAAATACATCGCCCAGATCAAAGCCCGCCCGCCGACGTTTGTTCTGATGGCGACGCGCGCGGCCTCGATGCCAGATCACTACAAGCGTTATCTGGTGAATTCGATCCGCGAGTCCTTCGATCTGAAGGGCGTACCGATGCGGTTGAACGTCAAGTCCTCGGGGGCTAACCCCTATGCCGAGGGCGGCGCCAAGTCGGGTCCGGAACGCTTCAAGGGCGCGGCCAAGACCGCCCCGCGCAAGGTGCTGAAGGCTGAGAAGGAAGAGAAGCTCTCGAACCTGCCGGGCAAGGCGCTGGAGCAGAAGTCCAAGGCCGGTATCAAACCCAAGGTCAAACCGCTGGGCGGACTGAAAGCCTCTTCGTCCAAAAAGTCGGGCACCAATGTCTTTGTGGGCAAGGGTGCACGGGGCGGGGCCCGTCAGGTGTCGCGTTCGGGCCGTGTCCGTACCGGCCAAAAGGGCGGCGCAAAGCGTTAAGCTGCGGCCTGAATGGCAAGAAAGCAGGGCGATCCACTATCGGGTCGCCCTTTTTCATGCCTGTATCGTGATTGGCGTCCGCTCCGGTCAACTGCCAGCGTCTGGTGGAAGAGATACGGAGACAATCATGACGGTCATGGCGGCTTTGTTGAGCGCACTGGCTCTGGGGGCGACGCCCGCTCAGGACGCGGATGTTGTGGTCGATTGCGACACCGCCGGATCGACGATGGAGCTGAACATCTGCGCTGCCAGAGAGGTTGAGGCGCTGAAGGGGACCTTGGCAGTCTACACCGAGGCGGCCTATGCGCTGATCCGCGAGATGGACGACGGCGATCCCGAGGCCCTAGTCTCCGAGATCACAGACGATGAAAAGCTCTGGAGGGCCTATGTCGAGGCGGCCTGCGGCGCGGTCTATACCCAATGGTCGTCAGGCACGATCCGAAATGTGATGGCCGCCAGCTGCGAGATGGATTTGATCCGCGAGCGCACCCATCACATCTGGCGCGAATATCTGGTCACTATGGAGGGTCTGGCAAAACTGCCGGAGCCAGAACTGAGGGGTCACGCCTTCATATCCGAGGACTGACAGCAAAAAGGCCGCCTCTCGGAGAGAAGCGGCCCTTTGACATTTAGTGGGCCTGTGCGGCCTTCCAGTCCTTGAAGCGGGTGAACAGCGGCGGTTCCTTGTCGCCGCGGGCCAGTTCCACCATCAGGGGGGTGATCTCCTGCGGATGCGGCAGGATCAACGGGTCTTCGCCCGGGAAGGCCTGGGCGCGCAGGCCGGTGCGCATCCGGCCCGGATCGACGATGGCAATGCGGATCGGCATGGATTCGACCTCGTCGGCCCAGCAGCGCATCAGGTTCTCGGCACCGGCCTTGGTAGCCGCATAGGCCCCCCAGAAGGCGCGAGGCTCGGACGCGACGCTGGTGGTCAGATGGATCACGCGTGCCGCCGTCGAGGCCTTCAAAAGAGGCTCCAGCGAGCGGATCAGGCGATAGACGCCGGTGAAGTTGACCTTCTCGATCTTGGCAAAGCCGCGCGGGTCGGCGTGGCTGACCGGCGTCAGGCCCTCTGCGCCCATGGTGGCGGCGGCCTGAACCCAGATGTCCAGCTTGCCAAAACGCTCATACAGGGCACCGCCCAGACGGTCGATCGCTCCGCCGTCAATGATGTCGAACGGGATAAGGGTGGCGTGCTTGCCAGTGGCGGCAAAGATTTCGTCGTCCAGCTCTTCCAGCCCGCCTTGGGTGCGGGCGGCGGCGATGACGTGGGCCCCCGCCTTGGCCAGTGCCAGAGCGGTTTCGCGGCCAATGCCACGCGAAGCCCCGACAACCAGGGCAATACGATCTGCGAGAGGAAGGGTAGCGGTATCGGACATAGCCCGCTGATAGCGCGGTGCGGCCCTATAAGAAAGGGTCGCCGGATGATCCGGCGGCCCTTTTGATCAGGCATTCACGGTCAGAATGGAAACCTTCTTCCCGCCCAGTTCGCGACCGCCTTCTTCGGCTTCGCGATCCAGCAGGCGGGTGGGGTAGTCGCCAGTGAAATAGTGATCGGTGAACTGCGGGCAGTCGTTGTTGCGCGGACCGACGCCGGTGGCTTCATACAGGCCGTCGATCGACAGGAAGCCGAGCGAATCCACTTCCAGAATGGCGCGCATCTCTTCCATGGAGTGGGTGGCGGCCATCAGTTGCGAACGCTCCGGCATGTCGATGCCATAGAAGTCCGGATACAGGATTTGCGGGCTGGCCGAGCGCAGGTGGACCTCGGCGGCACCGGCGGCGCGCACGGCACGCACCAGTTTCAGCGAGGTGGTGCCGCGTACAATGGAATCATCGATCAGCACCACGCGCTTGCCAGCCAGAACGGCACGGTTGGGGCTGTGCTTCATACGCACGCCCTTCTGGCGCGAGGCCTGCGACGGCTGGATGAAGGTGCGGCCGAGATAGTGGCTGCGGATGATGCCCATTTCGAAGGGGATGCCCGCTTCCTGCGCATAGCCCAGAGCCGCAGGCACGCCCGAGTCGGGCACCGGCACCACGATGTCGGCGTCGATCTGGAATTCGCGTGCAAGGCGGCGGCCCATTTCCTTGCGGACTTCGTAGACCGAGCGGCCATTCACGATGGAATCCGGACGAGCGAAGTAGACGTATTCGAACAGGCAAGGACGGGCCGGACGATCAGCGAACGGCTTGATCGAGGTCAGGCCCTCGTCATCGATGACGACGACTTCGCCGTGTTCCACATCGCGGATGAAGGTCGCGCCCATGGTGTCGAGTGCGCAGGTCTCTGACGCCATCACCCAGGCTTCACCCAGCTTGCCCAGCACCAGCGGGCGGATGCCCAGCGGGTCACGCGCGCCGATCATCTTGAAGCGGGTCTGCGCCACCAGAGCATAGCCGCCTTCGATGCGGCCCAGCGCGTCGATGAAGCGGTCGATGATCTTGGCCTTACGGCTGCGGGCGATCAGGTGAAGGATGGCCTCGGAGTCCGAGGTGGACTGGAAGATTGCACCTTCCGCCACAAGTTGTGCGTGGATGTGCTTGAAATTGGTCAGGTTGCCGTTGTGGGCAATGGCGATGCCGCCCTGATCCAGATCGGCAAACATCGGCTGGATGTTACGGATGAAGCTGCCGCCTGCGGTCGAATAGCGGGTGTGGCCCACCGCCGCCGATCCCGGCAGGCGGCTGGTCAGATCCGCATTGCCAAAGGCCTCGCCGATCAGACCCATGTGGCGCTCGGTGAAAAAGCTCTGGGCTTCCAGCACGCTGGCGATACCGCAAGCTTCCTGACCGCGATGCTGAAGCGTATGCAGGCCCAGAGCCACGATAGAGGATGCCTCGTTGTCGGGAGCGCCCCACACCCCGCAGACGCCACATTCAAGGCGCAGCTGCTCATCGTCCGGTTCGCGCCAGTGTTCGCGGTGAACGACGGGATCGGAGATATGGTGGCGCATCGTGGAACTCCGATGACCGAGGGTAAGTAGGATGGCCCGCACCTAGTCCTGACGGCGGTCAAGTTCAAGGCTCAATGTTCGGTTTCGGCCCGGATTGGTCCGAAAAACCCTCGCGTACGGACTGATTTACCACGGGGGTCAGGGCATCGGCCCCCTTGCTGATGACGGGCAGGGCGATCTGGATGGTGCGCGCGGCGGTGATGCTGACGGGCAGGGTCTTGGCCTCGACGAACCAGCGCGGTGGATTGTCGGCCATGATCCCCATCAGAGTCAGATGCACCCCGCCGATGATGACAAGGGCGCGGATCAGACCGATGCCGACGCCGATCAACTGATCCAGCGTGCCCAGTACATGGCCGCGGCTGCCCCTGGAAATGGCATGGGTCATCAGGCGCAGGCCAAAATAGGTCAGCACAAACACCACGCCGACCGCGAGAATGGAGCCCGCCCAGTCCGGATCAACCAGCTGACGCCCGAAAGGGGCCGTCCATGGCAGGGTGATCAGGGCGACCAGAGCCGCAAAGGCGAGGCTGAATAGAGAGGTTAGCTCGCGCAGGCCTCCGCGAAACCATCCGGCAGCACAGGAAAACAACAGGGCGAGGATGACGAACACGTCGAAGCCGGTCATGCCGCCATCCTATCGCGCCCGTAAGCGGAAACCGTAGTGAAAAATCGTCCAGAATCTCAGAAGCGGTTTTGGGCGATGCGATCCACGGCCTCGGCCAGTTTGTCGACCACGGTGAGGGTGACGTCGCTCTTCTTGCCCTTGCCCAAGGCGGGCGCGATGGCACGTTCAAAGCCCAGTTTGGCGGCTTCTCTCAAGCGCGCCTCGGCGCGGCCTACGGCGCGGACCTCGCCCGAGAGGCCGATTTCGCCAAACACCACGCAGCCCTTGGGCAGCGGCTTGTCCAGTGCCGAGGAAATCAGCGCGGCGGCGGCCGCCAAGTCAGCAGCGGGCTCATTGATTCGCATGCCGCCCGCGACGTTCAGATAGACGTCCTTGTCGCCAAAGGTGATGCCACAGCGCGCCTCCAGCACGGCCAGAAGCATGGCAAGGCGGCCTGAATCCCAGCCCACGACCGCACGACGCGGCGTGCCATAGGCGGACGGGGCGACCAGCGCCTGAATCTCCACCAGCACGGGACGAGAGCCTTCGATACCGGCAAAGACGGCGGCCCCCGGCGCGCCCTCCTTGCCTTCGCCGAGGAAGAGGGCAGACGGATTGGCTACTTCGCGCAGGCCGCTGTCGCCCATTTCGAACACGCCGATCTCGTCGGTCGCGCCAAAGCGGTTCTTGCCCGCGCGCAGGATACGGAAGGGATAGCCGCGCTCGCCCTCGAAGCTGAGGACGGCGTCGACCATGTGTTCGACCACGCGGGGCCCTGCGATCTGGCCATCCTTGGTCACGTGGCCGACGAGGATGATGGCGGGGCCGTCATTCTTGGCCATGCGTACCAGCTCGGCGGCGCAGGCCCGAACCTGTGTGATCGAGCCGGGGCCCGCCTCGTGCGCATCCGACCACAGGGTCTGGATGGAATCGATGATGACGATGTCGAACTTGTCGCGTTTCAACGTCGTCAGAATGTCTCGCAGCGAGGTGGCCGAGGCCAACGCTACGGGCGCATCGGCCACGCCCATGCGCTTGGCCCGCGCGCGAATCTGCTCGATGGCTTCTTCGCCCGAGATATAGGCGACCTTGGCCCCGCCGCGCGCGGCCTTGGCGGTCACCTCCAGCAGCAGGGTGGATTTGCCCACGCCCGGATCACCGCCCAGCAGAATGGCCGAGGAGGGCACCACGCCGCCGCCGCACACGCGGTCGAACTCGGCCACGCCGGTGATGATGCGGGGCGGGTCGGGCGTGTCGGACGCCAGTGTCTCGAACGTCAGGCCGCGACCACGCGCCGTGGCGGTGGGCTTCATCGCACCGGGAGGGGCCGCTTTCGACTCCTCCACCAGCGTGTTCCATTCCCCGCAGCCGGAGCATTGCCCAGACCATTTGCCGTGCACGGCACCACAGGATTTGCAGACGAAGAGAGACGAGTCACGAGCCATGGCCGGACCTTAGCAGAGCCCGCGATTGACGACAGGGCTTAGCTGAGACGGTACGTCCGGATTTGACGCACAGCCGTTAGTCACAAAGTGGTGTTCTGAAAATGGCAGTTTTTGCTCTATGGGATGAAGTCAGCCCGACTTTCATCCCCAACGGAGCCCCCGATGACTGCTGATAATGCGCCTTTGCTAAAGCCCTCTCTGATCGAACGCGTCAAATCGATCCTGCTTCAACCCAAGGCCGAATGGCCGATCATCGGTGCGGAACCCGCCACCGTGAAGGGGCTCTTCACCGGCTATGCCATGATATTGGCCGCCATCGGGCCAATCGCCGGACTTATCGGCGGACTGGTTTTTGGTGGAGCCGGCGCAGTGGGCGCTTTGGCACTGATCGTGGGAGCTGTTGTCTCCTATGTGCTGACGTTGGTCGCAGCCTTTGTTCTGGGGTTCATCATCGATGTGCTGGCTCCCTCGTTCGGTGCGCAGCGCAATCTTGAGCAATCGATGAAGGTGTCCGTCTATGGATTCACCCCCGTGTGGATTCTGGGCATTCTCAACATCGTGCCGATGCTGAGCATTCTGGCCTTCATTGGCGTGCTTTATTCGTTCTATCTGATCTTCCTCGGCATCAAGACCGTGAAGACACCGCTGGAAGACAAGGCCGTCCTTTATGCTGTGGTGGCCATTATTGCGGCTCTGATTGCCAACCTTTTTGTCAGCATGATCGGCGGTCTGATCATCGCGCCTTTTGCCATCGCATCTGCAATGGTCTGATTTTTTGTCCGGTCGAAGAGAAGGGGGCGTCGTCCATCGGGCGGCGCTCTCTTTTTATCCGGTGGATGGAGGCGCAGGTCCCTTTGGCCTATGATGGTGCCAATATGGAGGGCCTTTATGACCGCTGAAAATACACCGGCGCTGGATCCGAATCTGGTGGACCGGGTGAAGGGAATCCTGCGCGCGCCTAAGCTGGAATGGCCGATTGTCGCCGCAGAACAGACCACGGTGAAGGCGCTATTTACGCGCTATGCCATGGTGTTGGCGGCTATTCCGGCTCTGTCGTCCCTTGCCAACGATCTGCTTTTTGGCGATCGCGGCGTGGGCAGCGCCTTGCTGGCCGCCATCGTGGGCTACGGTCTTGCGCTACTGGCCACCTATGTGGTGGGCATTGTGATTGACGGTCTGGCCCAGAATTTCGGGTCGGAAAAGAATGTCGTCCAGTCGATGAAGCTGGCCGTCTATTCCATGACGCCCGCTTGGATCGCAGGCGTTCTGAATATTATCGGTCTGGACTGGCTGGCTGGCCTGCTGGGGCTGTACGGCATCTATCTACTGTATCTGGGGCTGGCCCCGCTGAAGAAGACGCCCGCGGACAAACAGGTCCTGTACACAGTGGTGCTGGTGCTGGTGGCGATGTTGCTGAATATCGTGATCTTCAGCCTGATCGGGGCGGTTCTGGCCGCCTTTGCCATCGTGGGTTTCGGGGCGGCAACGTTTGCTATGGGTTGAGGCAAGCCGTCGCCGTTTAAGACAAAGGGCACCCGCGAGGTGCCCTTTTTTGTGTCCCTAGCCGACGTAGAGGCGCGGCACGCGCGGGGTAATCGAGGTCAGCAGTTCATAGCTGATGGTGCCCGCGGCAGTGGCGGCATCGTCGATCATCCGGTTGGCCCCGAAAAGTTCGACCGTGTCACCGGCCTTGACGTCCAGACCGGTGACATTGACGGCCAGTACGTCCATGGACACGCGGCCCACGATGGGGCGCATTTCGCCCGCAACCCAGACCTGACCCTTGGGCGAGTACGACCGCAGTACGCCATCGGCATAGCCCGCGCCGCAGGTGGCGATAGTGACCGGCTTTTCAGGGCGGAAACCTTGGGAATAGCCCACGGTCTCGCCCACCGGCACGTCACGCACCTGCATGATCTGGGCGTTCAGGGTCGCTACGGGGGCGATATTCTCGTGCGGCTTGCCCTCGGGGCCGCCGCCGTACAGGCAGATGCCCGGACGCACCACATCGAAGCCGAAATCCTCGCCCAGGAAGCAGCCGCCGGAATTCGCAAAGCTGCGGGTCGCGTTGGGATATTTGCGCGACACGGCGTCAAAGGCATCACGCTGTTGGCGGTTCAGCGGATTGGCAGGCTCATCGGCGCAGGCGAGGTGGGTCATCACCAGCGCCAAGCCTCCAAACGGCTCGGGCGCGTTTTCGACGCGATAGCCCAGGCGGTTCATCGCCGTGTCGATTTGCAGGCCGCAAGCCCCGCCGCCGGACGATAGCCAGTTCTGGACCTGAGCGGGCTGGTTCAGCACGGGGCGCAGATTGGCGGCGCGGATATTGGCGATGTTGTCGCCGTGGGCTCCGTCCAGCACATAGATGGTCGGCTCGGCACCCAGTCCTTCACGCAGGATCACGCCCTCGGCCGCGCGGGCCACGAAGAAGGTGCGCGCGCCCTCGGCCATCAGGCGTCTGGCCACCGCCACCGCGCCCAGCCCATAGCCATCCGCCTTGACGACCGGATTGACCGGACGGCCCGTCAGGGCACCCAGCGTGTGATAGTTACGGGCCAGTGCGCCGAGATCGACCGTAAGGCTGGCGGGCAGAGAAGCGGGCAGGGAGGACATGGGGCGAATGTTTACGCCCCGTTTTCCCATCGGGCCAGTCCATTAGGGGCAGGAAATGCCCTTATTCGTAGTCGTGGTTGTCATAGCGCCCGTCCTTGGCCAGATTGCCAAAGCGGGTGGTGTTGGCGTCGAACGCCAGCTTCACGATGCCGATGGGGCCGTGACGCTGCTTGCCGATCACGACCTCGGCCTGATGCTGCAGGCGGTCCATGTCTTCCTGCCACTTCAGGTGTTCCTCGGTGCCTTCGCGCGGTTCGGCGCGGCCGAGGTAGTAGCTCTCGCGGTACACGAACATCACGCAGTCGGCGTCCTGCTCGATCGAGCCCGATTCACGAAGGTCCGACAGCTGCGGGCGTTTATCGTCGCGCTGTTCCACCTGACGCGACAGCTGTGACAGGGCGATAATCGGAACGTTCAGTTCCTTGGCCAGCGCCTTCAGACCACCGGTGATTTCGGACACTTCCTGCACGCGGTTCTTGCCGCCGCTTTCGCCGACGGTAACCAGCTGAAGGTAGTCGACCACGATTAGGTCGAGACCGTGTTCCATACGCGCCAGACGGCGGGCACGGGCCCCCAGTTTGGAAATTGAAATACCGCCGGTGGCGTCGATATAGAGCGGGCTTTCCCCGATCTCGATGGCCGCATCGCGCAGTTTGGAGAAGTCGCTGGCGTCGATCTCGCCTTTACGCAGCTTGTCCGAGGACACGCCCGACGCATCGGCGAGGATACGCATGGCCAGCTGTTCGGCACTCATTTCCAGCGAGTAGAAGGCCACCACGCCGCCATCCACGGTCTTGCGGCTGCCGTCCGGCTGGATTTCGTATTTGTAGTTGCGGGCAACGTTGAAGGCGATGTTGGTCGCCAGCGCCGTCTTGCCCATCGACGGACGACCCGCGAGGATCAGCAAGTCGGAAGGGTGCAGGCCGCCCAGCTTCTGGTCGAGGTCGTCGAGACGGGTGGCAAGGCCCGCCAGCTTGCCTTCGCGCTGATAGGCTTCGCCCGCCATTTCCACAGCACCGGCCAGAGCGTGGGAAAAGGACACAAAGCCGGAGGACGGCTTGCCCGTCTCGGCCAGCGAATAGAGGGTTTGTTCGGCCTGTTCGATCTGGTCTTCGGCGGGGCGCTCGGGATCGGGCGCGTCCTTGGCGATCTGGCCGCCGATGCGGATCAGTTCACGGCGCAGGGCCAGATCATAGATGACGCGTGCATAGTCCGGCGCATTGGCCGCCGGCGGTGCACGGTCCACCAGATCGGCGAGATAGCGAAGGCCGCCGAACTCGGCGAAAGCCGGATCCTGTTTGAACCGCTCCATCAAAATGGTCGGCTCGGCCAGCAGGCCCTGGCGGATATGGTCTTCGATGGCCTTGAACAGGCGCTGGTGGAAAGGTTCGTAGAAATGGATGTCGCGCAGGCGGTCGCTGAGGCGCTCGAACACGGCATTGTCGAACATGAGCGCACCCAGCAGCGCCTGCTCCGCCTCGAGGTTGTGCGGCATGGCCGTCACGGTCACATCAGAGTCGAAAGGCATCGGGGTCAGGGCGTTCATGATCTTGATACAAACAGAACGGTCTCCATCACGCGAATGACGGAGACCTCAGAAAAGGGGTTGTCCCGTAAGCTGTTTTCCACAGCCTGTGAACTACGGGGAATGTCTAATTTAGCCGCGGCAGGGGTAGCGTTCGCTCATCCAGTCGCGCACGGCCTGGGTGACCGTGACGTTTCGGCGGCTGGCGGGCAGGCCCTCGAAGCGCGCCACCAGATTTTCAGGCGTGATACCTGTGCCCGAAGAAGGAATGCAGTGGTTCGGACGGCGACCGGCGCGCTGGGCCGTGGCCTGTTCGGCCTTCACCTGATTGACGGCACCGGTGACCACGCGGATCAGCTGGCGCGTATCGGAACGCATCATGGCGGCGGCACGGTTACGGGGGATATCCTCGCCCACTTCCAGAAACTGGGCCACGGTCATTTGCGACTGGGCAGCGGCGGGCGTGACAGCAAACAGGGTGGCAGCAGCCGACAGGCTGAGCGCCAAAACAGCGATGCGACGGGTCATAGGTTCGAGATGCTCCGATCACGCTCAGGATGCAAGCGCGATATAGTGTCAGTTGTCTGCCGTAAGGTCCACGGCCTGAATGCAAGCTGAACAATAGCGGGCATGGAAAAGGGCGGCCCGACTTGCGGACCGCCCTTATGTTACGCACTAGATCTCGGGCTGCGACTTACCAGCGTACGCTGAGGCGACCATACACATATCGGCCGTTGAAGCCGTACGGCGAGAAGTTCGACCACGGGAAGGCCCCCGAGGTGTTGTTGGCCGGCAGGCTTTGGCGCGGATACTGGTCGAACACATTGTCTGCACCCACCGCCAGGGTGACGCGGTCGGTGAAGCTGTAGCGGGCCTCGACATCCGCGATCAGCGCATCGCCCAGTTGCAGGTCGGTGGCCTCGGTCGCGCCAGCCGAAAGAACGTCGCCATATCCTGTCAGGCGGAAGGTGCCGCCCAGCTTTTGCGCGTCCCAGTCGGTCTGGAAGACGACCTTCCAGGGCGGGGTGCCTTCCTCGAAGCGATAGGTGGCCTGACGACCGAACAGGGTCTGCGGATTGGGCAGAATGCCCGAGCGGGTTGCCGGCGTCTTGGTGATCTCAAAGTCGTTGACGTTACCAGCCAGAGTGAAATCGAGGCGGTGCCCGTCGGCCACATCGGCACGATAGCGCGCGACGACGTCCAGACCTGTGGTTTCGGTATCGACGCCGTTGATGAAGAAGCGCGCGGCCGTTGCGCCATAGGGGACCAGTAGGTCGTAGATGGCCCGCTCATTGGTGCCCGGATCGGCCGTGGCGCTGCCCGTCAGGGTTTCGGACAGAATGATGCGGTCATTGATGTCGATGCGATAGGCGTCTGCGGTCAGTTCGAAAGGACCGTTACGCACCACAAAGCCCAGCGAGTAGTTGACCGACTCTTCCGCCTCCAGGGGCGTGCCGCCCAGAGCCAGGCCCGCCTCGCTGACCGACGGATAGGTGCCGGTCTCATACGGGACGTTCGAGATGTAGAGGATGGAGGTCTGGGTATAGTACTGCTGTTGCAGGCTCGGCGCGCGGAAGCCGGTCGAGACCGCGCCGCGGATGGCGAAGTTCGGCGTGAAGTCGTAGCGGGCAGCAATCTTGCCCGAGACGTTGTCGCCAAAGTCCGAATAGTTCTCGTATCGCACGGCACCCGACAGGGTCAGGCCTTCGACAACTTCGCCTTCCAGATCCACATAGACGCCGACATTGTTGCGGTCTTCGTCGACTTCGTTGTTGGGCGTAAAACCGGTGAAGCCGCGC
The DNA here is from genome assembly GCF_002419815.1 of Brevundimonas sp. UBA5713. Lineage (GTDB taxonomy): Bacteria > Pseudomonadota > Alphaproteobacteria > Caulobacterales > Caulobacteraceae > Brevundimonas. The sequence goes on from NZ_DIGV01000031.1 coordinate 26,087, forward strand.
GAGCCGAAGGTGAGGGTGCTGCCGCCTGCGGTCAGGACCGGACCACGGGCATAGGAGGCCTCTTCGCCGGCACCGATCTTATAGGTCTCGTTGCGGGCTTCCAGACCGACAGCAACGTTCAGCGGGCCGTGCCAGCCCAGATCGTATTCGCGACTGGCGTCGATACCCAGTACCAGCTGGCCGTATTCCAGGGAACCGGCGTAGAAGCTGGTTGGGCTATCAATGCCATAGGTCGGGTTCATGGTGTTCTCGGCACCGAACTCGATCTTGTTCGAGCCGTAGCCCAGATTGATGTCCACGCCCCATTCACCCAGATTGCCGCGCACGCCACCGGCGGCGGTCCAGTCCGTCGTATCGGTCAGGATGAAGGGCAGGTAGCCGTTCGGATATTTGCGACCCGAGCCGTAGTCGGGGTTTTGGGTGTCGTCGGTCGGGGTACGATAAAAGGCGGCTGCCGAGCCGTCGCGCTGTTGATAACCGGCCCAGCCATAGGCTTCCCAGCCGTTGGCCAGAGGCACACCAGCATTCAGATAGATGCTCAGGTCTTCGGTCTGGGCATCGCCTTGCGAGCCGGTAATGCGACCCAGCGTCGGATGGTAGTCCGAACGATTGGTGCGCTCGCGGTCGCGGTATTCCACCGAGGCGGTCAGGAAGCCTTCCTCGCCTAGCGCAAAGCCCTGCCAACCCGAAACGGTCAGGGTGTCACCATCGCGGATGTCCTCGCTGCGACCGTAATAACCGTCGAAAGAGGTGTTGTACTGGCCGAAGGTCACCGTGGCACCGCCGCCTTCGCGGGCTTCGCGCAGGCGCAGGTTCAGCACACCGGCAATAGCGTCCGAGCCGTATTGGGCGGCCGCGCCATCACGCAGGACCTCGATGCGTTCCACTGCCGAGGACGGGATGGCGTTCAGATCCACTGCCGACGAGCCACGGCCCACCGAGCCGTTCACGTTGACCAGAGCGGTCTGGTGGCGGCGCACGCCATTCACCAGCACCAGCGTCTGGTCCGGACCCTGACCGCGCAGGGTGGCCGGACGGATGGAGTCTGTACCATCGGTGGCCGACGGGCGCGGGAAATTCAGGGCCGGAACCGATGCCGCCAGCTGGGCGGCCAGTTCCGTCGAGCCCCGCTGTTCCAGAGTTTCTGCGGTGACCACGTCGACCGGAGCGACGGTGTCGAGCCGCGAACGGTTGGCCACGCGGGTGCCGGTGACGACGATGTCGTCGACGGCGGTGGTCTGGTCTTGCGTCTGCGCCTGAGCGGCACCGGCGATCAGCAAGACCGAGCCTGAGGCGGCGGCGAAGAGGGCGGTTCGGTAGGCGAGCGTTCGGATCATAGGAGGAGGACTTTCTCGATAGGGGCCCTCGCGCTGTTCAAAGCAGGCTGGGGGCCGGACGCACCTGCGGCCAGAAGCGCACAGGCGGGCAACACACGGATTTCGGAGACGGTGCGCTTAGACGCGTAGACACCCACAACAGCCCGGGCCCACAGGCGACAGGTCTGACGCTAGGTTCTGTTCAAGCATTTGTTCCCCACAAGCACGCGCCCCTTGGTCGGGCCATGCTTGATCGGGATGAAAAGCAGGCGTCCGGCCAGAAGGCTCATGGCGACACCCGCTTCGGGGGCCTCGCCACAGACTGAACCGCCACATTGCGGTGCTTTATTCTGAAGCGATATCGAGATTATCTGAACTAAGGTGAAGAAAAACTAAATTCCAAATATCGCCGGTTTGACCGGCGGCTGCGCAATAATCAGCCTTGCGTGCGTTAAACGCGGCATTGCTCGTTCCGATGCGCGTTTAGAGGGCATCTCGTCCGACAAACGGCGAGGCGCAAAGAAAAAGGGCACCTGCCAACGCAGATGCCCTTTTCCTTAAAAGTCCGAAGAGGAAGCTTAGGCTTCTTCGCCGAAACCTTCTTGCTGGCCAGCGCCGCCTTCGATGAGCTCTTGAGCGGCTTCTTCAGCTGCTGCACGCTCGTCGTCGAACTGCGAGCGAATGACGTCTTCGCCCTTGGCTTGGCGTTCAGCTTCATCAGCCGAACGAGCAATGTTGATCTTGACCGTAGCCGAGACTTCACCGTGCAGGCGAACCAGCACTTCGTGAACGCCCAAGGTCTTGATCGCGGTGTTGAGCACGACTTGCGAGCGCTCGACCTTGCCGCCTTCAGCACGGATGGCTTCAGCGACGTCGCGGCCTGCGACCGAACCGTACAGTTGGCCGGTTTCGCCAGCTTGACGGATCATGACGTAGGTCTGACCGTCGATCTTGTCGGCGATGACCTGAGCGTCAGCCTTGTTCTTCTCGTTGCGGGCTTCAATAGCAGCACGCTCGATTTCGAAGGCCTTCAGGTTGGCTTCCGTGGCGCGGCGAGCTTTGTCGCGCGGCAGAAGGAAGTTACGAGCGAAGCCGTCCTTAACAGTGACGACGTCGCCGATGGCGCCGAGGTTATCGACGCGTTCCAGCAGAACGACCTTCATCTTACTTCACCACGTACGGCAGCAGAGCCAGGTAGCGAGCGCGCTTGATGGCCTTGGCCAGTTCGCGTTGCTTCTTGGCGGAAACGGCGGTGATGCGCGAAGGCACGATCTTGCCGCGTTCGGAAACGTAACGCTGCAGCAGCTTCACGTCTTTGTAGTCGATCTTCGGCGCGTTGGCACCCGAGAACGGGCAAACCTTACGACGACGGTAGAACGGACGACGGGCCGGGCCGGAGCCAGCCGGAGCGCCCGGGATCGGAGCAGTGGTATCGGTCATCTATCCGTTCCTTATTCCGAAGCCGCAGCGTCTTCGTTGCGGTTGCTGCTGCGATCGCGTTCGCGTTCGCGGCGAGCCAGCAGCGGCGACAGTTCCAGGTCGAGCTCTTCGACGCGGATGGTCAGCCAACGCAGCACGTCTTCGTTGATCGACAGCTGACGCTCGACTTCTGCCATAGCAGCAGCCGGTGCATCGATGGCGAGCAGCGAGTAGTGAGCCTTGCGGTTCTTCTTCACGCGGTAGGTCAGGTTGCGCAGACCCCAGTACTCGATCTTGGCGACCGAGCCGCCGTTTTCTTCGATCAGAGCCTTGATGGTGTCGTTCAGCGCTTCGGCCTGTTGCGCCGAGATGTCTTGGCGCGTCATGACCGTGTGCTCATATAGAGCCATGCGGTGTTCTCCCTTGGCGGGCATCGGCGCACACGAACCGGGTAGTTCGCCTACGATGGCTCCTGCAGTGGCGGACGGGAGTTTCCCGACCCTTTGACACTCCACAACAGGACCGAAACCCTGGAAAGGTGGGGCCTATAGTGGAAAAGCGCCCAAAGGGCAAGGTTGATCGGCATTTCAGCCTAATTTGGCCCTGTCGGTGACCGCGGGTTTGTCCTCACAAAGGTGAGAACGGCTTCAGGTTAACATTGGCGGCAGCCACAAACCGTGTCAGCAAAAAGGCCAAAGTATAAGTACAGGGACGGAGCCCCCACGAATGTCCGATCTACAGCCAGACAAATCTGCCGTCATCGACGGCGGGGATGATCATATACCCAAGAATAAATGGTCCCTGATCGGGCCGGGGATTGTGGTTGCGGCCACGGGCGTGGGGGCAGGGGACCTTGTCGCCACTCTGATTGCGGGGTCCAAATTCGGCTATGCCCTGCTGTGGGCGGCCATTGTGGGCACCATTCTGAAGATTGCGCTGGCGGAGGCGACCGGTCGCTATACGCTGGCTGGCGAGAAGACGATCTTTGAGGGCTGGAGCTCGCTGGGCAAGGGCTTCTTCGGCTCGCGTATCAACTGGGCAGGCCTTTATTTCGGCATCTATGTCGTGATCTGGGGCTTTGTGTACGGTGCGGCGGCCATGACCTCGACCGCACTGCCCATGGCAGCCCTGTTTCCGGTTCTGGACCTGAAAACATGGGGCATGCTGGCCGGTATTGCGGGCCTGATCTTTGTCTGGTTCGGCGGCTACGGCCTGTTTGAAAAGGTGATGACCTTTGCGGTCGGGGTGATGTTTGTCACCGTGATCGGCCTGGCCATTATCGTGGCTCCGAACATTCCAAACCTGTTGACCGGCCTGTGGCCGACCCTGCCGCAAGGTTCGGTCTTCTATACGCTGGGCCTGATCGGTGGCGTCGGCGGCACGATTACGATGGCGGCCTACGGCTATTGGCTGAATGCCAAGGGCTGGCACGGTCCGTCGTGGATCAAGGTGATGCGTCTGGATAATCAGGTCGGCTATATCGTCACCGGCGTATTCGTGATTGCTATGCTGATCGTGGGCGCAGAGCTGCTGTATTCTGCTGGCATTGCGCTTCAGGGAGGTGATCGCGGTCTGCTGGACTTGTCGGGCGTCCTGCGTGATCGTTTCAGCCCGTTCGTGGCGACCATGTTCCTTGTCGGCTTCTGGGCCACCAGCTTCTCGTCCCTGCTGGGCGTGTGGAATGGCGTCAGCCTGATGTTCTCGGACTTCATCACCCACGTGCGCGGCAAGGAAAAGGTATCCATGGCCGTCACGCAAAAGACGTGGTCGTTCCGTTTCTTCGCGCTGTGGCTGACGTTTCCGCCGATGGCGCTGCTGTTCATGGACCGTCCGTTCGGCCTGATCGTGGCCTATGGCGTGCTGGGCAGCCTGTTCATGCCGTTCCTCGCGGGCACGCTGCTGTGGCTGCTGAACTCGGACCGCGTGCCGAAGGAATGGCGCAGTGGCTGGCTGTCGAACCTGATGCTGACCGCGGCGACCATCCTGTTCGCCTCGCTGGCCATCAATGAAATCAGCGCCCAGATCGGCAAGCTTTTTCAGTAGTCGGCCTATTTGTCATGCTGCTGTCCGCAAAGCGGGCAGGAGCTGTCGCAAAACTCACGTTCGGTCGTCGCAAACCTTCTCTAATCAGCACGGATTCCTTTCTCGTCAGGACACTGAAGATGAAATCCGCATTGGCTCTGGCAGCTATCGCAGCCTTGCTGGCCTCCACACCGGCCGCTTCGCAAATCGTGTCTCCGCCGGACCCCGATCCTCTGCCGCCGCCACTGCACGCCCCTAACGGCCGGTTTGCCGCCAAGGGATGGGCTGACCGTATTGTCCTGACGCCCGCCGCCGACGCGGCCCGCGGTGCCGCCGTCGCATGGCGCACCAACACCGAACAGACCACGGCCGAGGCCCAGATTGCCGAAGAAATTGACGGCCCTCTGCTGGACTTTGCCGCCGTTACTGTACAGGGCACCACCCACGCGATCGCGAACGAAAATGGTGCGGCCAACTATCATCAGGCCCGCTTCAATGATCTGAAGCCCGACACACGGTATGTCTATCGCGTGAAAGCCGCTGACAGCTGGAGCGAATGGATCCCGTTCCGCACGGCCAAGGAAGGCTTCGCGCCGTTCCGCTTTGTTTATCTGGGCGACACCCAGAACGACATTTTGGAGATTGGCTCGCGCGTGATCCGTTCGGCACTGAAAGAGGCCGGTCCCGCCGCCCTCGTGCTGCATGCCGGTGATCTGGTCGCCCAGCGCGAGGTCAAGGTCCATGACGACGAGTGGGGCGAGTGGACCGAGGCGGGTGGCCGCGCCTTTTCCATGACCCCGCAGATACCCGCTCCGGGTAACCACGAATACGTCGACCACATTCTGCCGGATGGCGAGGAATCCCGTCTTCTGGGCCCGCACTGGTCGCGCCAGTTCGCCCTGCCGGACAACGGTGCCGAAAAGGCCAAGGACACCACCTATTTCGTCGACTATCAGGGCGTGCGCTTTATCGTTCTGGATGGCACGGCGGCTATCGATCTGGGCGCATCTGAAAGCCAGACCGCGTGGCTGGACAACGCCTTGGCGACCAGTCCGGCCAAGTGGAACATCGCCGTGTTCCATCAGCCCATCTACACCTGTGCCCGTCCGGACGACACCGAAGTGCTGAAGGCGGCATGGAAGCCGATCTTCGACGCCCGCAATATCGATTTGGTGCTGCAAGGCCATGACCACTGCTATGGTCGCGTGTCCCATCCGGACGGTGCCGAGGCATCGCGCGCCAACAGCGACGCGGGTCTGCCGCAAGGACCCGTCTATGTGGTGTCGGTTACCGGCTCCAAAATGTACGGCCTCAATGACCGTGCAGACACCCAGCCGGTACGCGCAGCCGAAAACACCGAGCTGTACCAGTTGATCGATGTCGAGGAAGGCAAACTGGAGTTCCGCGCCTATACGGCGACGGGGCGTCTCTATGATGCCTTCACCCTGACTAAGGGCGATGACGGGCGCAATCGCTTGATAGAAAGCACGGAAAGTCTGCTGGCGCTGCGTCGTTGTGACGGCGAGCAGGGGCCTGATAACCGCCCCTGTACCGCCGAAATCAAAGACTGATCCGGCTCGTTTCTCTTGCCGCAGGGGAGGCTTTGGCCTACCCCTCGCGGCTTGAGTTCAACGAGATAAACGGACGAAACGCTGATGAGCCTCGCGCTTCTTTTCCCCGGACAGGGCAGCCAGTCGGTCGGCATGGGCGTGGCCCTGGCCGAAGCCTTTGCCAGCGCACGCGAAGTCTTTGCCGAAGTTGACGACGCCCTGAACCAGAAGCTGTCGGCCCTGATGAAGGATGGTCCGGAAGGCGACCTGACCCTGACCGAGAACGCCCAGCCCGCGCTGATGGCTGTGTCGGTCGCTACGGCCCGCGCCCTGAAGGCAGAGTTCGGCCTCGACGTGTCCAGCGCCGCCTTCGTGGCCGGCCACTCGCTGGGCGAATATTCGGCGCTGGCGGCTGCGGGTTCGATTTCGCTGGCCGATACGGCGCGCCTGCTGAAACTGCGCGGTCAGGCCATGCAGCGCGCCGTGCCGGTGGGTAAGGGCGCGATGGCTTCGCTGATTGGCCCCAAAACCGATCTGGCGCTGGCCGAAGAAGCCGCCAAGGCCGGCAGCGCAGCGGGCGTCTGTGTGGTCGCCAACGATAACAACAAGGGCAATGTCGTCATCTCGGGCGACAAGGCTGCGGTCGATCTGGCTATCGAAAAGGCCAAGGAATTGGGCGCGCGCGCCATTCCGCTGAACGTGTCCGCCCCGTTCCACTGCCCGCTGATGGCTCCGGCTGCCGAGGAAATGGCTGCTGCTCTGGCAGACGCCAAGATCNNCTAAGATCGTGGCACCTTCGGCCTCGGTGGTCGCCAACGTGACCGCCCGTCCGGAAACCGATCCTGAAACCATCCGCCGCCTGCTGGTCGAGCAGGTCACGGGCCGCGTCCGCTGGCGCGAGAGCATGGAGTGGATGGCGACCGAGGGCGGCGTGACCCGCTTCGTCGAAGTCGGCTCGGGCAAGGTTCTGACCGGCATGGCCAAGCGCATCGCCGCCGACGCCGAGGCTCTGGCCCTCAACACGCCGGAAGATTTGGAAGCTTTCGCCAAGTCGCTCTAAGCGATCGAGGCAAGACGATATGAAAGGGCGGGAGAGCTGATCTCCCGCCCTTTTATCTTAGCGGTTGATGCCCAGATCGGCATCGATGGCCGGACGAAGTTCGCTCAACACATTGACCGAGCGATAGGGCAGGGCCTGCATCATCAGGACGGCGGCGAAGTTGTGGGCGGGGTCGATCCACGCCTGCGTCGAGGCCGTGCCGCTCCAGCCGAACTCTCCGGCGCGCTTGTGGCCCTCGCGGGCGACCCAGCCGCCGAAACCGTGACCGCCGCTGGCGGCTTCGATCTCGCTGTCGAGAATATCCGAACGCATCAGCTGGGCCGTTTCCGGCGTCATGATGCGGCGACGGCCCAAAGCCCCGTCGTTCAGCAGCATGGCGAGGAAGTCCAGATAGTCCGCCGCCGTGGACAGCAGACCGGAACCGGCGAACGGCAGAGGCACTGGGCGCGAAAGAGCCTCCGCAGAGGCTGCGGCCACAGCCTGTCGGGGGCCACGGCCATTGGTGCCATAGTTGTAGATGGCGGCCAGACGCTCGGCATCGCCGTCGCGCAGGCGCCAGACGGTGTCGGACATATCCAGCGGGTTCAGGATGCGGCGCTGGACAAAGTCGGCATAGGCCATGCCGGACGCACGCTCGATCACCACAGCCAGCACGTCGATGGAGATGCCGTACTCATAGCGCGTGCCCGGCTCGAACATCAGCGGGATGTCGGCCAGACGCTTGATCAGTTCGTCATAGGTTTCCGGCTGGTCGCGACCGCTGGCGCTGGTGGCCATGAAGATGCCATTGCTGGCATAGGCGCGCTGGACCGCATTATTGCCGGTGTGGGCATAGGTGAAGCCCGCCGTATGCGTCAGCAGGTGGCGGATGGTCATGGTTTTTTGCGCCGGACGGGCATTCAGGTTGCGCGCCGGATTGCGGGCGACCTTCAGCTCGGCAAACTCGGGGATGATTTCGGCGACCGGCTGGTCGAGGCTGATCTTGCCTTCCTCGATCAAAATCGCGGCGGCAGCCCCCGTAATCAGCTTGGTCATCGAATAGATTCGGAAAATCGTGTCCCGATCCACCCTGGTGAAGCTGCCAAAATCGAGCGTTCCAGCCTGAACAAAGGCTTGCCCACCTTCGGGAAGTTGGACCCCGACGCACAAGCCGGGCAGGCGGCTTTGCGACACAAAACGGTTCAGAACGTCCTGCGTCATCGGCAGGCGGTCTATGCCGCGAACAGCAGAAAGTCCTGCATTTCCAGCGCTTTGGCACGCGCTCATGGAAAAGGGTAGCGTCAGCGCTCCAGCCCCCAACAGAAGGTGGCGGCGGTTGAAATTGGGATGTTCTGCGACCATTGAAACCTTCCGTTGCGGCACCTTCCTCTGGCGAAGCGAGCCAGGTTCAGATAGGACCAGCGCAAAGATTTGGCGGAGCAGACCGAGATGTTCAACCTCGAAGGCAAGACAGCACTGGTAACCGGCGCGACCGGCGGCATTGGCGGCGCGATTGCACGGGCCCTGCACGCACAAGGTGCAAATGTTGTGCTGTCGGGCACCCGCGAGGCCGTTCTGGCCGAACTGCAGGCCGAATTGGGCGAGCGCGCCTTCTATGCGGTGGCCAATCTGTCGTCGCCGGAATCGGTCGACGGTCTGGTGGCCGCTGCCGAGGAAGCCGCAGGCAACCCGCTGGACATTCTGGTGGCCAATGCGGGCATCACCAAGGATGGCCTGCTGATGCGTATGAAGGATGAAGACTTCCAGTCGGTCATCCAGATCAACCTTGAATCCTACTTCCGCCTGACCCGCGCGGCGGTCAAAGGCATGATGAAGCGCCGTTCGGGCCGCATCATCGGCGTGACCTCGGTGGTCGGCGTGACCGGCAACCCCGGCCAGACCAACTATTCGGCCTCCAAGGCCGGCATGATCGGCTTCTCCAAGTCGCTGGCGCAGGAAGTCGGCTCGCGCGGCATCACCGTGAACTGCATCGCGCCGGGCTTTATCGCCTCGCCGATGACCGATGTGCTGAACGACCAGCAGCGCGACGCCATTCTGGGCCGTATTCCGGCGGGCCGTCTGGGCACGGGCGATGAAATCGCCGCCGCTGCCGTCTATCTTTCGTCGAATGAAGCCGCCTACGTCACGGGTCAAACCCTGCACGTCAACGGCGGTATGGCGATGATCTAACCCCCTGCGGGCCCGATCACTTTCAGATCACGGCCCGCAACAAACTGTTTCCAAACCCTGAGGCTGTGCTAAAGGGCGGAAACGCTCGCGGTGTTGTGAGTCCTTCAGGACTTGCCTCACCAAGGCTGCCGTGACACGGCGATAACCCAACCCCGCCATCACGGCGACAACGAAACAGGCAAGAGAGACACTCATGTCCGATACCCTCGAACGCGTCCGCAAGATCGTCATCGAACAACTGGACGCCGACCCGGACAAGGTCACCGAAAAGGCTTCCTTCATCGACGACCTGGGCGCTGACTCGCTCGACACCGTCGAGCTGGTCATGGCCTTCGAAGAAGAATTCGACGTCGAAATCCCGGACGATGCTGCTGAGCACATCCAAACCGTCGGCGACGCCGTGAAGTTCATCAACGAGAAGCTGGGCGCCTAATCAGGCCCCTGCGTTTCGTCGCAGACTTCAAGCTCATGGCCGCCGTGACGGACCCCTAGCGGGACCGTCCGGCGGCCATTAGTGTTTCTGGAGCTGATTCAGCACTCAGGCTGATTCATTTGGGTCGGGCGCCGGTAGGGCGACTGACAGGCTTTTACAGCCGTTGCACTGTCTGAACTAAGGAGCGCGAACCATGCGCCGCGTCGTTATCACGGGCCTCGGCCTTGTCACTCCGCTGGGCACTGGCGTCGAGCACGTCTGGAAGAATCTGCTGGACGGTCAATCCGGCATCCGTCCGATCACCACCTTCGACACCGAAGGCTATGGCTGCACCATCGCGGGCGAAGTGCCTTCGGTCGATGGTCGTGGCGGCGGTGCGCCCGATCAGCCGGGCGTGTTCGATTTCGACAAGGTGCTGTCTCCCAAAGAGCGCAAGCGCGTCGATGACTTTATCGTCTTCGCTATGGCCGCAGCCGACGAAGCGCTGGCCGATGCCAACTGGAAGCCGGAAAGCGAAGAAGACAAGGAAGCCACCGGCGTCATGGTCGGGGCAGGCATCGGCGGCCTTGGCCCGATTGCCGACACCGCCATCATCCTGAAAGAGCAGGGCCCGCGCCGCGTCAGCCCGTTCTTTATCCCCTCGGCTCTGATCAATCTGGCGTCCGGCCAGATTTCGATCCGTCACGGTCTGAAAGGCCCGAACCACTCGGTGGTGACCGCCTGCGCCACCGGTGCCCACGCCATTGGCGATGCGGCCCGTATGATCGCGCTGGGCGATGCCGATGTGATGGTGGCCGGTGGTGCCGAAAGCTCCATCGTGCCGATCGGCATTGCAGGCTTCCTGGCCTGCAAGGCGCTTTGCACCGCCTATAACGACACGCCTGAAAAGGCTTCGCGTCCCTATGACCGTGGCCATGCCGGCTTCATCATGGGTGAGGGCGCGGGCATTATGGTTCTGGAAGAGTACGAGCACGCTGTCGCTCGCGGTGCCAAGATCTACGCCGAAGTCGTCGGCTATGGCATGAGCGGCGACGCCTACCACATTACCGCCCCGTCGGAAGACGGTGACGGTGGCCAGCGCGCCATGAAGGCGGCGCTGAAGCGTGCAGGGCTGGAGCCCTCGGACCTCGACTACGTCAATGCCCACGGCACCTCGACCATGGCTGACTGGATCGAACTGAAGGCCATCGAGCGTCTGGTCGGCGATCACGCCCAGAACCTCGCTGTGTCCTCGACCAAGTCGATGACGGGTCACCTGCTGGGCGCTGCGGGCGCTATCGAGGCGGTGTTCTCGGTTTTGGCCATTCGCGACCAGATGGTCCCGCCGACCATCAATCTGGATGATCCGGAGATGGAAACGCCGATTGATCTGGTCCCGCACAAGGGCAAGGCCAAGAAGGTGGATGTGGCCATGTCCAACTCCTTCGGCTTTGGCGGCACCAATGCCGCTGTGATCTTCAAGAAGGTCAACTAACTTGGTCAAGGCTCCGGCGCGCCGTCCGACGACGAAAAAGTCACCGCCTCGCGGCAAGGGCCCGAAAGGGTCCCGTTCGAGCCTTGGTATCGGCCTGCTGACGGCGGGCGGCACGTTGGGATTATTTCTAATGGCCGCCCTGATCGCCGTATGGGCCATCTATTGGGGGCCGGGGCCAAAGGCGCAGGGCGAGGCACAGTCCACCATCGTCACCCTGCCGTCCGGCGCGGGCGTACCCGCCATCGCTGCCAATCTGAAACAGGCGGGCGTAATCCGCTCGACTGATCTGTTCCGCGCGGCCATCAGCTTGACGGGGGCCGACCGCCGCATCCGTGCCGGCGAATACGAGGTGCCGTCCGGCGCTTCTCTGGCCACGGTGGTGAACCTGTTGGTCGAAGGGAAGGGCGTTCGCCACTATGTCACCATCCCCGAGGGCTGGTCCTCGGCGCAGGCGGTGGACATCCTGATGCGCCAGCCGGTGTTGACGGGCGAGATCGAAGGCATCCCCGAAGAGGGTAGCCTATGGCCCGACACCTACGAGGTGTCGCGCGGCGAAACCCGTCAGGCGGTGATCGACCGTATGCAGCGCGCCGCCAACACCAAGCTTGAGGCCCTGTGGGCGCAGCGTGGCCCGAACACTGTGGTTCGCACGCCCAAGGAGGCCGTCATTCTGGCTTCTATCGTCGAGAAGGAAACCGCCGTGGGGGCAGAGCGCCCGCAGGTGGCCGCTGTGTTCAGCAACCGCATCCGCATGGGCATGCGCCTCGATAGCGACCCGACCATTGTTTACGGCATCACCAAGGGCCGCCCGTTGGGTCGTGGTCTGCGCGTGTCGGAAATCCGCACGCCGACGCCGTGGAACACCTATACCTTCACGGGGCTGCCGCCGACCCCGATCGCCAACCCCGGTGAGGAGGCGATCAAGGCCGTGCTGAACCCGCCGCGTTCGGACTATCTGTTCTTTGTGGCTGACGGCACGGGCGGTCACGTCTTTGCCCGCACCTATCAGGAGCATCTTCTGAACGTCGCCCGCTGGCGCGATATCGAGCGCCGCCGCGCCGCTATTGCGCGTGGCGAGTCGGTCGAAGACATGCCCGAGTCGGTGATGAACGAGGGGCCGCGCGTGCTGACGCCGGACCAGATCCCCGCCGGTGCCCAGATCATCCGCGTGCCGGAGCAAGCGCCCCAATGAGCAAGACCGGACTAAACAAGGGCCCGCTGTCGGGCATGACCGGCTTTGGCCGTGCAGACGGTGCTCTGCATGGCTGGACGTGGTCGGTCGAGGCACGCTCGGTCAACGGGCGCTCGCTGGAGACCCGCTTTCGCGGCCCCAACGGCTTTGACTCGCTGGAGCGACTGGCCAAGGCCGCATCGCAGGCGCGGTTCCAGCGCGGTCAGGTGTCGGTTGGCGTGCAAGCCCGCAAGGAAACGGCGGGTGACGCTCTGGTCCGCATCAATCAGGAGGCGCTGGACCGCTATACGGCGCTGGCCCAACAGTTGATGGCACAAGGGGCTGCGGCCCCGACGGCAGACGGTCTGTTGGCGCTGCGCGGCGTGATCGAGGTCGCCGAGGAGGGCGAAGACACCGATCAGCGCGCCGAGGTCGAGACCGCCATGGCCGCCACCATTGAACAGGCTCTGGATGGTCTGTTAGAGGCGCGCCAGCACGAGGGCGCACAGCTGATGCCCGTCGTCAGTGAATTCGTCTCCCACATCGAAGGTCTGGTCGCCCGTGCCGAAGCCGAGGCGGGCGCACAGGTCGAAGTCATCCGCGACCGTTTTACCCGTCGCATGACCGAACTGGCCCCCGATGCGCCGGACCTGTCGGAGCGCATCTTCCTTGAAGCCGCTGCCTTGGCCGCCAAGGCCGATGTGCGTGAGGAACTGGACCGTCTGGCCGCCCACGTGGCCTCGGCGCGCGCGCTGCTGGCACAGCCGCCTGCGGGTCGCAAGCTGGATTTCCTGATGCAGGAGTTCATGCGCGAGGCGAACACCCTGTGTTCCAAATCGGCGACTACGGAACTGACCGCAGTCGGTCTGGAGCTGAAAGCTGTGATCGAACAGCTACGCGAACAGGTCCAAAACATCGAATAGGGCGGTTTAGGACTAAAGCCTGTAAGGTTTTAGGACCCGCCGCCTTGCAGGTGCTGTCCGTCAGTTTTATGCACCCTTGCTTCCACGAGTCGTTGAAAGCCAGTTCATGTCGAGCGCACGCAGCCCCCGCCGAGGCGTCCTTCTTATTGTCGCCAGCCCTTCGGGCGCAGGAAAGACCAGCTTGTGCCGCCGCCTGATGGCCGACCACAAGAATCTGGAGCTGTCGATTTCGATGACCACGCGCGGCATTCGCCCGGGCGAGGTCGATGGCCGCGACTATAATTTCGTCTCGCGTGAGGAGTTCCAGCGTCTGATCGACGCAGATGCCTTCCTTGAGTGGGCCGATGTGCACGGCAATCTGTACGGCACCCCGCGCGCGCCGGTGGAGCGTGCGCTGGCCGAGGGCCGTGACGTTCTGTTCGACATCGACTGGCAGGGCGCGCGTGACGTGGCCGAGAAATGCCCCGGCGATGCGGTTCGCGTCTTCATCCTGCCGCCGTCACTGGAAGAGCTGCGCCGTCGTCTGGTGACCCGCTCGCAGGACTCTGAAGAGGTGATCGAGCGCCGCGTGGGCAATGCCAAGGGCGAGATCGAGCACTGCGACGAGTTCGACTATGTGCTGGTGAACGAGGACTTTGACGGGTCCTATGCCGAACTGGCCCACATCTATCACGCCGAGCGTAGTTGCCGCCGACGCAATCTGTGGATCGCGAACTACAAGCAGGCGCTGCTGAACGAAGTGGTTTGAGCCAAAGTGCTATCAGGAACGAGGGGTCGGTTTTCCGGCCCCTTTTTTCGTGGTGGCCAGTGGCATGTCCTGGGTCGTGAAGTTCAAGGTAACGCGCAGTCCGGTGGGCAGGTAGTCGATCTGCGCCGTGCCGCCCAGCGGGCCTTCGATGCTTGACTGGATCAGGCGCGACCCGAAGCCCTTGCCTTTGGGGGCCTGAACCACAGGGCCGCCCGTTTCCAGCCATTCCAACCGCACCAACCCTTCCGGCGACGGATGGGTCCAGCGCACGTGGATACTGCCCTCTGATTGCTTGAGCGCGCCATGCTTGGCGGCATTGGTGGTCAGTTCGTGGGCGATCAGCCCCATAGACAGGGCGCGCTTGGGATCCAGTAGCAGCGTAGGGCCCTGAATGACGGCGCGCTCTGTATAGGGGTGCAGTTCCTGCTGGAAGATGGCGGCAATGTCGGCGCTCTCCCAACCGGTGTTGGTCAGCAGCGTTTGCGTGTTCGACAAAGCCAGCAGGCGCGACTGGAAGGTCTCGATAAAGGTCGGCAGATCGGGGCTACCGCGCGCGGTCAGGGCGGCGATGGACTGGATGCTGGCGAAATTGTTCTTCAGACGGTGGTTCAGCTCGTTCAGCAGCAGTTTTTGGCGCTGGTCGCTGACTTCGAGGGCGGTGCGGACCTTGTGACCCTCGGTGATGTCCAGCAGCACACCGGCCATTTTTATGTGGTGTTCGCGGCGGTGGTGGACCATGCGGCCGCGCACCGACAGCCAGCGCTGGCCGACCTGAATCTCGGTCTCGCGGCGCACAGTCGACTGTGGTTCGCGCAACGACTTCTTGGCCATGGCGATGGCGACTTCGGTCAGAGGGCGGGCTGCCTCGTCGATCTGGTCGTTATCGTCGATCTGCAACAGCTTTCGGGCATAGTCCGATAGCCAGACCTGACGACCAGGCAGTTGCACCTCCCAGTAGCCGATGTCGCCTGCGTTCAGAACGGACAGGAAGCGCAAGCGGCGATCCAGATGGGCCGTCGCCAATGTTGTACCGAGCAGCACCACCGCCACGACCGTGGTGGCGATGGCAAGAAACAGGGGCTGGTGAGGCGGGCTGTGCACCGCATCGACGGGAATAGAGACGGTCAGTCCCGCCATGCCGGTGTAGTGCATAGCCGTGACGGCTAATCCCAGCAGGATAGCGGCCATCAGTCTCTGCATGGGCTCCAACTGCTTGCGGACCAGCAGAAGGGCCACCAGCGAGGCCAGAATGGCCACCAATACAGATAGGGCCACATACACAGGATTATAGGTGAGGCGTGCCTCGGTCTGGACGGCAGCCATACCGACGTAGTGCATCAGGGCGATGGACGCCCCCATGGCGGCACCGGCGATCAGCAGGTTGCGACGCGACAGCTCGGAGTTGGCCGCTGCCCAGAAGGCACCGCACGTTCCTGCGGCAGCGAGCAAGAAGGACAGGATCGTCAGGGCCATGTCATAGGTGACCGCTACGCCGGGCTGAAACCCGAGCATGGCGACAAAATGCATGGTCCAGATGCCGCCGCCCATGCAGAGGCCGGTGGCTACCAGCCAAAACAGGCGACGGATTTGAAGGCTTTCGCGGACCCGCTCCAGCAGGCCCAGTGAGGTCCAGGATGCAAGGATTGCCACGCCCACCGACATTGCGATGAAAATGACGTCGTGGCTGTGATGCACGCCTTACCCCCGCGAACGAAAATCCTGAGAAACCTCCGTTTCAGATCAATCGCTTAAGCCATTGAAAAACGGTGTTATCCGAATTATAGCGTCTTCAACTTCTTTCGTCGACACAGCAAAACTGAAACGGATAAAGCGCTTTCCGTTGACCGGATCGAAGTCCACACCGGGAGCGGTGGCCACACCCGTGGCGCGCAGCAGACGTTCGCAGAAATCGATGCTGTTGTCGGTCAGATGGCTGATGTCGGCATAGATGTAGAAGGCACCATCCGGCGGCGCGATAGTGGCCAGCCCCAACTGCGGCAGGGCGTCCAGCATCAGCTTGCGATTTTGGCGATACACGTCGACATAGGATTCCAGCACGTCGATGCAGTCCATGGCCACCAGGGCGGCGCGCTGGCTGAGCGTCGCGGGCGTCAGGAACATATTGCCCATGCGGGCGCGGGCCTGTTCAACCATATGCGGCGGCAGGATCACCCAGCCCAGACGCCAGCCCGGCATAGACCAGTATTTGGAGAAGCTGTTCACCACAGTGGCTTGCGGCGCGTATTCCAGCATGGACGGGGCGCGACCTTCATAGATCAGGCCGTGGTAGATCTCGTCCGAGATGATCTGGATGTTTTTGCGGGCGCACACCTCGGCGATGGCCTTCAGCTCGGCCTCGGGGATCAGCGAACCGGTCGGATTGGCGGGGCTGG
This sequence comes from Brevundimonas sp. UBA5713, assembly GCF_002419815.1. Lineage (GTDB taxonomy): Bacteria > Pseudomonadota > Alphaproteobacteria > Caulobacterales > Caulobacteraceae > Brevundimonas. The sequence goes on from NZ_DIGV01000031.1 coordinate 42,765, forward strand.
CCAGAATGACACCTTGCGGCGCGGGCTCGATGGCAGCCAGTGCCGCGCCGGTCATCTGGTAGCTGACCTCGGGACCGCAGCCGATCTCGATACACTCCATGTGCATGGCTTTGAGCGTATTGCGATAGGCGACATAGCCGGGGCGCGCCGTAACGATCCGGTCGCCCGGATTGAACATCACCGACAGGGCCACCACCAGAGCGGGGGAGGCCCCCGCCGTCAGGATCACGCAATCCGGATCGACCGTGACGCCATAGCGCTCGTCATAAAGGCGGGCGATACGCTCACGCAGTTTGGGGTCTTCCCAATAGCCGCCGGCCTCGGAATCCAGACGCGCATGGGCCTCGGCAATTGCCTTGGGAGGGGCACCCGTAGACGGTTGGCCGAACTCCATATGGATCACCGAACGGCCTTCAGCTTTCAGCTGATGGGCAATGCGGGAGATGTTGATGGCGCGGAAAGGATCAATCTGAACGGTCATTACAGGGCATCAGCCAAACGTAGGAAACCGGCAACGTCGATGGTCTCGGCGCGGGCTTCGGGAGAGATTCCGGCGGCTTCGCACAAGGTGGCACCGCCGAGTTGTTTCAGCGAGGAACGCAGCATCTTGCGACGCTGGCCAAAGGCCGCCGCCGTGACGCGTTCCAACTTCTTCAGCCGCTCTGGGCTTGGGCGCACTTCCAGCGGCACCAGATGCACCACAGCCGAAGCCACCTTGGGCGGCGGTGTAAAGGCGGCGGCGGGCAGGTGCATGACGATGCGCGCCTCGCAGACGGCCTGGGAAATGACGGCCAGACGGCCATAGGCATCGTCGTCCGGTTGGGCGACCACGCGCTCGGCAACTTCCTTCTGGAACATCAGCGTCAGAGCATGCGGCAGCCACGGGCCGGTCAGCCATTTGATCAGAAGCGGCGTGCCGACATTATAGGGCAGGTTCGACACCAGATGGGTCGGGCCTTCGGACAGTTCGGCTTCCTTGACCTTGAGGGCGTCGGCCTCATGGATGGTCAGACGGCCGGAGCCGTCGTCCAGTTCGGACAGCAGCGGGATGAAGCGCGGATCTTTCTCGACCAGAATGACCTTGCCCGCATCGCTTTCAATCAAGGCGCGGGTCAGGCCACCGGGGCCGGGTCCGACCTCGATGACATTGCGGCCTTCGAACGGGCCGGCATAGCGCACGATCTTGCGGGTAACATTCAGGTCCAGCAGGAAATGCTGGCCAAAGCTCTTCTTGGCCGAAAGGCCATGGGCGTCGAGCGTTTCGCGGAGGGAGGGCAGGTGGTCGGTCACGACGCAGGTGTTAGCGCGTCGCGCGCTTGGCCGCCATCTCGGAAGCCAGTTTTACTGCCGCAATAAAGCTGTCGGCGCGGGCGATGCCCTTTCCGGCGATATCGAACCCCGTGCCGTGATCGGGCGAGGTGCGCACAATCGGCAGGCCCAAGGTGGCATTTACGCCGCCCCAAAAGTCCAGCGTTTTCACAGGGATGAGCGCCTGATCATGGTACAGGCAGATATGCGCATCGTACCGTTTGCGGGCGTCCTCGTGAAACAGGGTGTCGGCAGGCAGCGGGTCGGTGATGTCGATACCTTCGCCGCGCAGCTGGGCCGCTGCGGGATACAGGATTTCGACCTCCTGCAGACCTATGGAGCCGCCTTCGCCCGCATGCGGGTTCAACCCCGCCAGCGCGAGGCGCGGTTTGGCAATGCCAAAGTCACGCTTCATCGCCTCATGCACCACACGGGTGATGCGGGTGACGCGCTCGAAGGTCACCAGCTCGGGCAGTTGGTCGATCGGCACGTGGATCGTCACCAGACAGGCACGCAGGTCTTGGGCCGTAAGCATCATGACCGGACCACGCGTACCGACGAACGGCATTTCGGCGGTCAGTTCGGCGATGAACTCGGTATGGCCCGGAAAGCGGAAGCCCGCCGCATACATGGGCGCCTTGGCGATAGGGGCCGTGACCACGCCCGAACCTTCGCCCGACATGCACATGTCCACAGCGCGCTCGATCCAGTCGGCGACGGCGGGGGCATTTCGAGGGTCGGGTTGTCCGGCCACCACGGGGGCGGGCGCGGGCAGGTCCATCACTGGAATGGCACGGTTGAAGACTGAAAAGGCGTCAGACGGCGCAATAACCGATTCCACCGGCAGGCCCTGACGCGCCAGAATGGTCGCATCGCCCAGAACCACGAAGGGCAGGGGGGCTGGCTTGAGCACCGATTGGCGCTCGGTACGCAGCACGTCCCAGCCCTTGGCGATCACTTCGGGGCCGACGCCTGCGGGGTCGCCCATCGTCACAATGAGGGGACCGCCTTTGCGCGCCCCCATCATTGGCTCGTCCATCATTGCTTGATTTCGATCAGGGCATCTTCGCGCAGGTCACGCAGATAGCGGCGACCCAGCATGGCGAAGTTCTGGCCTTGCAGGCGGTTTTCGATTTGCTGACGCGACGGGGCCTCTGGGCCGCCCAGACGACGGTCGCAGACGGCCAGCAGGTGCAGACCCAGCGGCGAGCGGACGGGATCGGACACAGTGCCGATCTGGGCCGAGCGCGCCACTTGCTGGAACTGCGGCAGCAGGTCCGACACGTCGGCTTCGCCCAGGTCGGCACCCAGCAGGCCGTCTTGGCCACGGGCAACGGTCAGAATGTTGTCGCAGGTCAGCTGGCTACGCACAGCGTTCAGGCGGGCGGAGGCGGCGCTGACCTCGGCTTCGGTGGCCGTTTCGGGCAGTTCGACCATGACCTGTTTCATCGAAACGAGGCTGGTGGCGGCACCGGCGCGCTTGTCACGCATGTAAATGATGTAGACGCCGCCCTCGACCGGAATCGGGCTCGACAACTGGCCGACTTCGAGAACGTCGAGCGCCGATTGCAGGGCCGGCTGTACCGTGCCTTGAACCACCCAGCCGGCATCGCCGTTACGGGCGGCTGACGGGGCCGAGGAGAACTGGCGGGCCACGGCCTGGAACGGTGCACCCTGAACCATTTGCTGCACCAGCTGGCGGGCACCGTTCATGGCTTCCTGCATGCCGCCGACGCGGGCTGCGTCCAGATAGATCTCGCCGATCAGATATTGCGGCTTGGTGGCCGACTCTGTCAGCTGACGCATGGCCTGATCGACCTGGCTGCGGCTGACGCGGGCGCGGTCACGGAAGCGGCCGACGGTCAGGTCCGACCAGCCCAGACGGGTGCGGATGCTTTCGCGGAAAGCCGGAATCTGGATGCCGCCCTGGGCGAGGAACTGCATATAGGCTTCGGGCGTGGCACCGACTTCGCGGGCCATGCTGGCGATTTCGCGGTCGACCTCCTCGTCCGAGATGCGCAGTTGCTCGAACTTGGCGATTTCCTGCGCCTGCAGGCGCTCGTCGATCAGGTCGTTCAGGGCCTGTTGTTGCAGAGCCGGAAAGGTTTCCGGCGTCGGCTGAACCTGCGTCATCGCGATGGTCATCAGGATGCGCTGGCGCAGGTCGAAACCGGTGATGATTCGGTCATTGACCGAAGCCACCACGCCATCGGCCATCTGGAACTGGGATTGTGGGGCCGCGCGCACCGGTGCGGCTTCCGCAGCCGGGTTCAGGGTCCCTGCGGCCTGTTCCGAGGAGGGCGGCGGTGCCGATTGTGCAATGGCTTGGCCCAGAGTGGCGGCTGCCAGCAGGGCAGCCACTGCTGCACCGGTAGTGAAACGCTTGAAACCCATCGTCAGTCCTGATTCCCTAGAACGGTCTGTACCCGGCCCTTACAGGGGCCCGATGCAGGCGGAAGCGGCGTATGATCAATGATCATGCGACCTCCTTACCGAAATTCGCTGCGATCATAGCCTGTCCCGCCAAAAGTGGCGAGGTTTAGGCGGAAGAAGATACCTTCGGACGGACCGGTGGGGCGAACACGCGTGTTATCGCGGCGCCAGCCGATCTCGAACCGGAAGCAGTCGTCGTCAAACAACACACCGACCTCGGAGCGCGTGATTTCATTACGCTCCAGATCGGCGATGCCGCGCACTGTCATGCCCCAGTTGCGATAGACGAACTGCTGGGCGGCCAGTTGGACAAATTCATAGTTGCGGTTGAACTCGCCCGGCACGGGGTTGGAGCGGTCCAGAATATAGCTCAGCGCACCCGAGTTGCGGCGGCCCCAATCACCACTGATAGTGGCCTCGGCACGACGGAAATTGCCGTCCTTGTCCGCGACGGCGTGGAACCAGCCGCGCATGCGGTCGGACGGATCGAAGGTGCCCTGAACCACCCAATCGGAAGCCCGGCCCGCCAAGCCCGACGGATCGTAGAGTTGGCTGACATCGTCTGGAACGGGGGTCAGGAAGTCGTCGTTGTCCGTGTCGCGTACGCTGCGACCCACGAACAGACTGGCCGAGCGGTTGCCGTCCCAGTTGTAGGTTACGCGGCCGCCCGCCGTGAAGCGAAGACCGCCTTCCATCAGGTCATAGCCCGGGAAACGGTCGGTGCGGAACAGGGTGATGTGGTCCAGTTCCAGCGTCTGGCTGTCTTCGTTGGGGATGAAGCGGCTGGTGCGGACCTGATTGGACACCGACAACTGGGCCATCGGTTCAAGGATCAGGCTCCCGTTGGTGCCAACCGGACGGAAAAGCGGATAGGACACATCGACCCCGGCCAATGCGCGACCCCGGGAGATAAAGTCATCCTCCGCACCGAGCAGGACATTGACGTCACTGACCGAGTAGAAGTCTGCGCGCAGGTCCACGAAAGGCTCATAACGGATGCCGATTGCCGAGGTCATAACCCGGCGCCACTCCAGCTGGCCGGTGATGCGGCGGCTGTCGACGCCCAGCAGTTCCTCGACGCCGACGGCTTCGGGGCGTTGTGCGGGGTTGCCGGAGTATTCTCCGCGCGTCAGGGCCACGGCGCTGCCCATCAGGCGGAGGCGTCCTCCCAGAACTGAACCTTCCGGCTCCCAGCGCGCATCGACGATCGGCGCGACCAGCGGCAGGCTGTTGTCGGATTCAAAGATGTTCAGCGCAGGCGTGATGTCGTTGAACTGAGCGACGCGCAGGCTCTGGATGCTGAAGGCGGCAACCGAAAGGTATGAACGCTCCGTTTGGCGTTCGGTGTACAGCTGGCTGATCAGGCGACGGCGATCGCCATAGTAGAGGCCGTTGTCCTGATAGGGGTCTTCGACATCGTATCGGTCAAACAGGGTCTTGTCCGACACCCGCTCGGCGGTAAAGCCCCAGCGCCATGGTCCGGGCAGGTCAAACTCGCCGTGGGCCAAGATATAGGATCTGTGGGTGCGATCCCCGAAGGCCACGTTTGATTCAGCCTTGCCGTCGCCGTCCTGGTCAAAGTCGCCGAAGTTGCGGGCATAGGTATAGCCACCGCGCGCCACCACCGTGCCGTCATTGAATCGACGACGCCATTGCAGGTTCAAAAACGGCGGGACTTTGGAGTTAAATCGCGGATTGAAGAGCCAGTCTTCCGATGGCGATACCACGTGCAGATAGGGCACTTCGGCTGAGATGCCGCGAGCGCGGTCATAGTCGACGCGCGGGATCAGGAAACCCGAGGCACGATCTACTGACGGGTCGGGGTGGGCTAGTACGGGCGTGTAGAACACCGGCACCCCGCCAAGACGGATCACCACATTGCGATAAAGGATGGCCCGCAGTTCCTCATCCTGCACGGCCTTCTCGGCTTGGAAGCTGAGGGCAGGCTTGCGGTCCGGATCGTCTTCACAGACGGGGCAGGGGATGAACAGTACGCGGTTCAGCTCGGACACGTTTTCCGAACGTCGCACGGCGGTGGCGGCCATCAGGGTGGCACCGTCCGGCGTGCGGGTAGCGAGATCGACCGCGATGCCGGTGCGCAGCTGGTTGTCCAGTTCCAGCTGGCTGGCGTTGACCACCACGCCATCGGGCGAGATCAGCTCGACCTGACCGGAGGCGGTAGCAATGCCCGTCTTCAGGTCATAGGTGAAGGCTTCGGCGCGCAGATTGTGCTGGCGGAAACGGGCAAAGACGCGGGAATCAGCCGCGCCCTGTGCGGTCACCAGATCGGCGTCGCGTTGAGCTGCATCGGCTTCCACATAGACGGCTTCAGGCGTCAGCCCGTCATCTTCCTGCACCGTGACGCGGGGCGCGTCCTGCGCAGAGGCCACGCCTGCCGACAAGATAAGGGGCAGACCCACCAGGGCAGCACCGGCCATCAGCTTCAGGCGCAGGGCTCCTGCTTTGGGGCTATGGCGGTCACGCATACAGTTTTCCCGTGTGGATCGGATCATTTTCGCCTCAACAAGAGGGTCAGTGTCCGGATTACCCGTCTTCGGTATAGATCAGCAAGGTGATGGCGGCGAGCGCGGTCAAAATCGCAGGCAACCACGCGGCCACAAACGGCGGAACCACCTCTGCCGATCCCATGGCGGCAGAAAATTGATTCACAAAATAAAAGGCAAAGCCCAAAACCACGGCTGAGACCGCCATACGGGCCATGTCTCCCAAACGCATCAGACGAAGCGAAAATGCTGCCGCCAGAATGGACATGGCTGCGAACATCAGTGGCGTGGCCAACAGTTGTTGCAGACGCAGGTCATAGGATGTCGAGGCAAAGCCCGCGCTGTTGATGCGGCTGATCTGCTGCGGCAGTTGCCAGATGGACAGCGACTGGGGGCGGGCGAACTGCTGGAAGGCCTCTTCATTGGCCAGGTTAGACGGCAGATCCATGGTCGCGTACTGCATCGCGCGCTGGCCGCTCTGCCCGCCGACCGCATTGGTCAGGCGCCAGCGTCCGGCGTTCAGGGTTGCGGTCTCGGCATCGATCCGCTCGCTGAAACGGCGCTTGCCGTCTTCAGACGTGGTGTAGATGAAGAAACTGGCCCCCAGCAGTTGACCATTGGCGCGGTTCTGGCTGGCACCGCGAATGATCATCTGGCGCGCATCGTCGCCTTCGCGCAGCCAGACGGGAGCCTGGGCGGTATTATCCTTGCCGAAGTTGTTGATGCGGCTGCGCTCGGACTGCCAGTGGGCGTCACCGGCGGCGGCCAGCGGGCCGATCACGGTAACCGAGGCGATACCCAGCGCAAAGGCACAGGCGGCGGCTGGCAGCACGAACCGCCACGCCGAAATGCCCGCGGCCCGCATAGCGATCAGCTCGCTGCGGCGGTTCAGGCTGACATAGGCCCCAAGCGTGCCGAACAGGAAGACAAACGGCAGCAGTTGGACAATCACCGCCGGAGACTTCACCCCGACAAGGCCCAGCACCTTGAAGCCCGACAGTTCCCCGTCAGAGTTCAATCCGCGAGAGACCTCGACAAAGTCGATCAGCATGACCAGGGCCGCGATCACGGCCAGAGCCACACCCAACGCTTTCAGCTGCTGGGTCAGAACATAGCGTTCGATACGTCCGAGGCGCAGGGTCATGCCACGGCCTCCTTACGCATCAGGGGCAGGGCGCGGCGCTTTTTGGGCTTCAACGCGCGGAACAGGACCCGCAGAGCAATCGCCGTCGCGGCCAGCGGCACCAGATATTGAAGTATGTTCAGCGCAGGGACGGAGGCGGCACCGGCCACCAGTCCATAGCCAATCACCCGCACCACCAAGAACAGGCCCGCAGCCTTGGCGATACGCGCGCCATAGCCGGTGCGGCTGAAAGCCCCGCCCAGAATGGCCGCCAGCGCAAAGGCCATGCCGGTCAGGGCATAGAGCGGAGAGGACAGGCGCGAATGGCCTTCTGCGGCCAGTTCACCGCGCGTGCCCGCCATTTTCAGGGTTGCCGCGTCCGGCATGAACAACTGGTGCATCCACAGGTCCGATGCCTTGTAGCGGATGCTCTGATCCGTGCCGCGCGCATATGGCGTGAGGTCGATGGCATAGTTGTCGAATGACAGGTAGTTCAGCACCTGTTGCGAGGAATAGCGCTGCATCGAGCCGTCCTGCATGGTCAGCACCGGAATACCGTCGATGCGACCAAAGCGGGCGGTTTCGGCATCCCACGTGGTAACGCTGGTGCCATTGTCCAGATAGACGAACAGGTTCCGCATCAGGCCGTTCTGCTCGATGTTCTGGACGTAGACGGCCAACCCGTCCGGCCCCTGAACAAACTGTCCTTCCTGCACCAGAAGCGCCGCCAGATCAGTGCGGATGGCGAAGGTCTGGCGACGGCCCTCGCGCTGGCCCCACGGTTGCAGCAAGGTGGTGGTCAACAGGCCGACCACCACCGTGATCACCGCAATGGTCAGGGCCGGCTTGATGAGCGCCCAGCGACTCATCCCCGCCGCATAGGCTGCGGTCAGCTCTTGTTCGCGTTGCAGGCGAGTCAGTGCCACCAGCGCACCCACGAACAGGCCGATGGGCAGGATCACCGCCAGCAACTGGGGCAGGGCCAGCAGGGTCAGCTTGATCATCACCCAGATGCTCTGGCCGCGCTCGACGATTACCTCAAGTTGTTCAAGGCTTTGGCTGAGCAGCCCGATTCCGGCCAGCGCGCCGAGGGCCGCCAGAACTGGCAGGCCGATCTGGCGAAACAGGTAGCGTTGGATGATCGTCATAGGGGAAGGATGAACGCTTTTAAATGTACGCCTGTGTTGCAGGCGCGGGCGATGCGGGCCATGTAATACACGTCCGAACGCACCGACGGAACTGTTGGCGCGTTCCTGTCGAAATTCAAACGCCACCAGAGAAGATTTTTCTGGCCGGAGAAGTTTTATGCAGATTCAGTTCGTCGCTTCCGCGGAACAGTCGCAGTACCTCGCTGTGATGGTTCAGGAAGAACGTCAGTTGGCGGGTCTTGGTTCGAAGCTGGATGCAGCCGCCTCGGGCGCGCTGACCAAGGCCATGGGTTCGGGCCGTTTCAAGGGGGCGTCGAACACGACGCTGTCGGTTCTGGCACCCGCAGGCGTCGACGCTGACGCCGTGCTGCTGGTGGGTACCGGCGCTGCCGAAAAGTTCGATGATCTGGCCGCCGAAGCCTATGCCGCCTCGGCCTATGCTGCGGTCAAAATGTCGGGTGCAGAAATCCTGACCATCGACACCACGTCTCTGTCGCCGGAACAGGCTGCCCGCGCCGCCTTCGGTGTGCGTCTGGCCTCGTACCGCTTTGACAAATATCACACCAAGCAAAAGCCGGAGAAGGTGCCGTCCATCAAGACGGTCCGCATCCTGACGGAAAATCCGGTCGCTGCCGAAGCCGCTTTCGAGCCTCTGTCGGCTGTGGCTGACGCTGTGTTCTTCTCGCGCGATCTGGTGTCGGAACCGGCTAACATCCTTTATCCGGCAGAGTTCGCACGTCGCGTGAAGGAACTGGAATCGCTGGGTGCCAAGGTGGAAATCCTGGGCGAAGCGGAGATGGAAAAGCTGGGCATGGGCTCGCTGCTGGGCGTCGGCCAAGGCTCGCGTCGTGAAAGCCAGCTGGCCGTGATCCAGTGGAACGGCGGCAAGGCCGGCGAGCAGCCGATTGCCTTCGTCGGCAAGGGCGTCTGCTTCGACACCGGCGGCATCAGCCTGAAGCCTGCTGACGGCATGGAAGAAATGAAGTGGGACATGGGCGGCGCTGCTGCCGTGGCCGGCCTCATGCATGCTCTGGCCGGTCGTAAGGCCAAGGTGAACGCTGTCGGCGTTCTGGGTCTTGTCGAGAACATGCCTGACGGTAACGCCCAGCGTCCGGGTGATGTGGTCACCTCCATGTCCGGTCAGACCATCGAAGTGCTGAACACAGACGCCGAAGGCCGCCTCGTTCTGGCCGATGCGCTCTGGTACACCCAAGACCGCTTCAAGCCGAAGTTCATGATCGATCTGGCAACCCTGACCGGTGCGATCATCATTTCGTTGGGTAACGAATACGCTGGCGTGTTCACTAACTCGGATGAAATCGCCGAAGGTCTGGCTGCTGCCGGTCCGAAGGTTGGCGAGAAGTCGTGGCGTATGCCGATCCCGCCGGAATACGAGCGTCACATCGACAGCCCGATCGCCGATGTGAAGAACATGGGCAATGGCCGCGCCGGTGGTTCGATCACCGCGGCTCTGTTCCTGCAACGCTTCACCAACGGCGTGCCGTGGGCGCACATCGACATCGCCTCGACTGCGTGGGTCAAGGACTCCAAGAACCCGACCGTGCCGGACGGCGCTGCGGGTTATGGCGTACGCCTGCTCGACCAACTGGTCGCTGACAAGTACGAAGCCTAAATCGCTTCAAATCGGGGGTAGGGCCTAGGTGTCCGACACGAAAACGGAAATCTGGTTCTACCACCTCGAGCGGTCATCGCTCGATCAGGTGTTGCCGGGCCTGCTGGAGAAAACCCTCCAGCGGGGCTGGCGCGCCTTGGTGCGCGTGAAAGATGCTGCCAGCATCGACGATATCGATGAGAAACTGTGGACCTATCGACCCGCCAGCTTCCTTCCCCATGGAAGATCGGGCGGAGAGTTCGATGCCGTTCAACCGATACTGATTTCCGACACAGGCGAGAATTTGAATTCCGCTCAGGCCCTGTTCATCGTTGATGACTCAGAACTGGGTTCTACGACGGAGTTTTCTCGGTGTTTCATCATATTCGACGGTCGGGACGAGCAGTCACTTCAGCATGCACGCGGACGCTGGAAAGCGCTGAGGGGTGCGGACGCCGATCTGGCTTACTGGCGCCAGTCCGAGGAAGGGCGCTGGGAGCGGGCAGCCTGATCCTGGCTGTGGCCCTTGCGGCCTGTGGTCCCACGACGCGGGCCCCCACATATGCGACGACGTCTGCGCCGATCGGCCCGCAAGGTGTGGCCGAAGTGCGTGCCCAGCAACCCATCGGCACCCAGATGCCACAGACCAATGCCGACATGTGCAAGGCGGGCGAGTTGCAATGGCTGGTAGGGCGTCAGCGCAGCGAAATTCCTGTTCCGGTCGATGTGGTCAACCGTCGCGTGACCTGCACCGCATGTCCGGTGACCGAGGATTACTCCCCCTACAGATTGAACATCTTTTATGATCGTGAATCGGGTCGCATCGAGCGGATTAGCTGTGGCTGATCAGCAAAAACAAAGGGATAGGCCTTATGTTTAAGATAATTCTACAAGGCGCAGCGGTGGCGCTGGGTGTCTCGGCCCTGGCGGCCTGCGCGCCGGTGCAGCAGGGCGATGGGCATGACTCTACTGTCGATGCCACCCAATGCCGGATCGAGGACTGGCAGTCGTGGGTAGGCAAGCCGCGTAGCGAACTGCCGGCTGCCGCGCCCAACCTCGTCTTCCGCGTCCTGTGTGAAGAGTGCATGGCGACCATGGACTATCGCAGCGACCGGGTGACATTTACCTATGACGACAAGGGCATCATCAGCCGCGTCAGCTGCGGCTAAGACCTGAAAAAAGGCCGCTCCGTATCGGGGCGGCCTTTTTTGCGTTCAACGTTCCATGCCGTACAGGGCGTCGGCTGTATCTTCGACCTTGGCGCGGATCAGGGTCTCGGCATCGCGCAGCCCGCGATTGTAATACAGACGCCCTATGTGCTGCTCGATAAAGCCCACCAGCATTTCAGCCGGTAGACGACCCAGCTCCACATCCTGCTCATCGCGGAGCCAGACCCGCAGACGGTTGGCGGCTTCGTCGCGTTCGTCGGCGGTCAGGATGGGAGCGGGTTTCGACATCAGCTAACCTCGGCCAGTTCTTCTTCGGCAGCGACCCAAGCCGCTTCTGCATTTTCCAGTTCGGTCTGAAGCTGGGCACGCTTGCGGCTAAGGGTTTCGAACTTCTTCGGATCCTTGGCGGCAGCAGCTACGAGCTCATCGTCGACCTTGGCGATATCGGCCGAGATGGCGTTCATGGCCTCTTCGGCCTTTTTCACAGCGTGACGCAGGGTCGAAGGCGACTTGGTTTTCTTTTTGGCTTGGCCACTACCGTTCGCGCCGCGGGCGCTCTCTGCTTGAGTGGCCTGCGCCTTTTCTTCCTTCTTCACCTGCGAGGGCTTCATGCCCTGTTTGGCGCGTTCCAGAACGAATTTGGTGTAGTCGTCCATGTCGCCTTCGAACGGCTTCACCGTGCCGTCGGCGGCCAGCCACAGGCGGTCGGCCACCAGCTCCATCAGCGAGCGGTCGTGGGTGATCAGGATGACCGCGCCGGTATATTCGTTCAGCGCATCCAGCAGGGCGCGGCGGCTGTCGATATCCAGGTGGTTGGTCGGTTCATCGAGGATGAGGATGTGCGGCGCATCCATGGCCACAAGGTTCAGCAGCAGGCGCGCACGCTCGCCACCCGACAGGGCGGCCACCTTGGTGTCCTGCTTCTCGAACGGCAGGCCCCATTGGGCCAGACGTGAGCGGCGGCTGTTCTCGGAGGCTTCGGGCATGGCGCGCAGAATGATCTGAAGCGGCGTGTCTTCGGGGTCCATCGCCTCGATCTGGTGCTGGTGGAACCAGCCCACGCGCATCTTGCCGTCACGGTGGAACTCGCCGGTCTGAACGTCCAGCGCCTTGGCGATCAGCTTGGCAAAGGTTGATTTACCGGCACCGTTCACGCCCAGCAGACCGATACGGTCATCAAGGTCCATGCGCAGGTTGAGGTTGCGCAGGATGGGTTTGCCTTCCTCATAGCCCACGTTCGCGCCTTCCAGACGGATGAGCGGCGGCGGCAACGGGCGTTCCGGCGACGGCAGGATGAACGGAGCCACGCGCTCTTCGGGCGGCAGCTCGATCCGTTCCAGCTTCTCCAGCTTTTTGACGCGCGACTGGGCCTGTGTGGCTTTGGAGGCCTTGGCCTTGAAGCGGTCGATGAACTTTTGCAGGTGGGCGCGCTCGGCGTCCTGCTTGGCCTGATTGGCCTGCATGAGACGCAGCTTCTCGGAGCGCGTCTTCTCGAACGTGTCGTAGTTGCCGGTGTACAGGTCCAGCTTACGGTTCGACAGGTGCAGGATGTGCGTACAGACCGAGTTCAGCAGGTCGCGGTCGTGCGAAATCATCAGGGCGGTGTGCGGATAGCGCTTCAAACGCTGCTCCAGCCAGACCACGCCTTCAAGGTCGAGGTAGTTGGTCGGTTCGTCCAGCAGCAACAGGTCCGGCTCTGCGAACAGGGCCGCCGCCAGTGCCACACGCATGCGCCAGCCGCCCGAGAAGTGGGCCATCGGGCGCTGGATGTCTTCTTGAGAGAAGCCCAGACCGACAAGGATTTCAGAGGCGCGGGCCGGAGCGCTGTCGGCGTCGATCTCGATCAGACGCATCCAGATTTCGCCCATCTCTTCCGGCTCGGCGGTCTCGAGGCGCGTCAGAAGCTCGTGGCGCTCCTTGTCCGCTTCCAGAATCGTTTCCAGCACGCTGACGGGCGTGGCGGGGTGTTCCTGATCGACCGAGGCCACGCGGGCGTTCTTCGGAATCGATACCTCGTCGCCATTGGCGGCCAGACCGCCAAGGATGATCTTGAACAGAGTCGACTTGCCGATTCCATTACGGCCCACCAGACCCACCTTGGAGCCCGGTGGCAGGGCGACAGAGGCATTGTCCAGAAACTGGCGGCCCCAGGCGCTGAAGGTCAGGTTGGAAATCTGTAGCATATTGACCGGAACTGTTCGTGTCGCACGCGGCGGTCCACAGGGGAGGAATGCGGCGCGAAATCGTTGAGGTTGGAAAGGACGAAGCAGAACGCTATAAGCCCGCGACCCTTTCTTTCCAAACACAAGAAGTCACCACCATGACCGAACGTACTTTCTCGATCATCAAGCCGGACGCCACCCGTCGCAACCTGACCGGCGCCATCAACGCTGTGATCGAGGGCGCTGGCCTGCGCATCGTCGGCCAACGTCGCATCAAGCTGACCGAAGCCCAAGCCAAGAAGTTCTACGAAGTTCACGCCGAGCGTCCGTTCTACGGCGAGCTGGTTTCGCAAATGATCGCCGAGCCGGTCGTGGTCCAAGTGCTGGAAGGCGAAAACGCCGTCGCCAAGTACCGCGAAGTCATGGGCGCCACCAACCCGGAACAAGCTGCTGAAGGCACCATCCGCAAGCAGTTCGCCCTGTCGATCGGTGAAAACTCGGTCCACGGTTCGGACTCGCTGGAAAACGCCAAGATCGAGATCGAGCAGTTCTTCACCGACGCCGACATCGTTGGCTAATGGTGATGTCGCCTGATCTCAGGTGACAACGCGATTTGAAAAGGCCCCGCTGGCATGTACCGGCGGGGCCTTTTTGTTACTGTTTCCAAGACTTTCTTCGCCGATCTCGGTTGAGCAACTCTTTCTTTCGTTCCTCCAAGGAGGCACGTAAATCATTTTCTAGTTCTGGAAAGTGGCCAAGCTTTTCCTCTAGGTCTTTAATCGTCTTTGAGAGTTCTTCGTCGCTCACATCAGGGAAATTATCCCGCTCGTTATGCATTGAACACCTTTTTGTCTCTAATGGTGACAATAAATGGTGGCGAGACTGGCCATTGCAAGCAGGATGTAAAAAAGCCCGCAGACCGAAGTCTGCGGGCCATTCATTTACCAGATACGGACTCGATCTTCCGGTTTCAGGTACTGCTTCTGATCCGGCGTGATGCCAAAGGCCTCGTACCAGGCGTCGATGTTACGCGGTGGGGTGGCGGCGCGGGCCGAACCCGGCGAGTGCGGATCGGTGGCCAGATATTCGCGCAGGGTCTCGTCGCGAATCTTGTCACGCCACACCTGCGCCCAGCCGTAGAAGACGCGCTGATCGCCAGTCACGCCGTCCAGCACCGGAGCGGGCTGACCGTTCAGGCTGCGGTTATAGGCGGCATGCGCCAGCACCAGACCGCCCAGATCGGCGATGTTCTCGCCCATCGTCAGTTCCGGATTGATGGCGATGCCTTCCAGCGGCTGCTGGGCGGCATAGAGGGCACCCAGTTTCTTGGCCTCAGCCTCGAAGCGCGCGGCGTCTTCGGCGGTCCACCAGTCACGCAGCTGACCCTTGGCGTCGGTCTTGCGGCCTTGGTCGTCGAAACCATGCATGATCTCGTGGCCGATGACCGCACCGATACCGCCATAGTTCACTGCCGGATCAGCATTCGGATCGAAGAAGGGCGGTTGCAGGATGGCAGCGGGGAAGACGATCTCGTTGCGCAGCGGATGATAATAGGCGTTCACCGTTTGTGGCGACATGCCCCATTCTTCCAGATCAACCGGCTGGCCGATCTTGGCGCGGGTATAGTCCCAGTCAAAGGCCGCGATGCGCTCCAGATTGCCGTACAGGTCCTCGGCCTTGACCTCGAGACCGTCATAAGAGCGCCATTTGGTCGGATAGCCGATCTTGGGACGGAAGCTTTCCAACTTGGCCAAAGCCTCGGTGCGGGTCGCCGGTGTCATCCATTCCAGATTGGACAGGCGGTCGCGCATTTCTGCGATCAGATTGCCGACCAGCTCTTCCATCTTGGCCTTGGACTCAGCCGGGAAGTGGCGGGCGACGTATTCCTGACCCAGCACTTCGGCCAGCGAGCTGTCGACCAGAGCCACGCCACGGTTCCAGCGCGGACGGTTCTCGGGTTGACCACGCAGGGTCTTGTTGCGGAACTCGAAGCGGGCATCGACGAACTGTTTCGACAGATAGGGGGCGGCACCGTCGGCGATGTTGAACGCCTGCCATGCCTTAAGCGTCTCCAGATCGGTTTCACCAAACACCTTGGCCATGCCGGGCAGGGCGGTGTTTTCCATCATGACGATCTGCTGCACATCGCCGACCTGAGCGGCGTCAAGCATGGCGGTCCAGTCAAAGCCCGGCGCATAGGTGTTCAGGTCTGCTGCGGCGATCGGGTTGTACAGCTTGTCGAACTGGCGACGCTCGGCGATCGGCCAGTGCTGCTCGGCGATTTGGGTCTCGAAGGCCAGAATGTCGGCGGCGGCCTTGGTCGGGTTGTCCCAGCCGATCAGCGTCAGCATGCGCTCGACATAGGCTTGGTAGGCCTCGCGCTGGGCGGCGAAATTGTCGGCGCGGTAGTATTCGCGTTCCGGCAGGCCCAGAGCCCCGATACCGACATACAGCGAGTTCACCGACGAGTTCTTCATGTCCTCCATGACGTCGAGGCCGAAGATGCTGCTGCCGAAGCGGGTCTTGGAGGTCCCCATCAGGCGGGCGATGTCGGCGTGGCTGGCGGCGGCGCGAACCTCCGCCAGATCCTTGGCCATCGGTTGGGCACCCAGTTGTTCCAGCACGGCCTCGTTCATGAAGCTGGCGTACAGGGCACCGACCTTGCGGGCGTTGTCCGTGGTCGGATTGGCGGCCGCCTCTTCGATGATGGCACGCAGCTGGCCCTGGGCATTTTCATAAAGCACGTCGAACGGGCCGTAGCGGGTCTTGTCCGCAGGGATTTCGACGCTTTCCAGATATTTGCCATTGGCGTGGGCGTTGAAGTCGTCGCCCGCGCGGACGCTCGTGTCACGGCCGTCGAGGTCGAAGCCCCAGGGTTGGAAGTGGGCCGATTGCGCATGGGCGGCGCAGGGAGCAGCGATACAGGCCGACAGGGCGACGGCGCACATCAGGTGCTTCTTCATGGGGGAGTCCTTTACTGCCTGCGGCACGGCCTGACGGCCTGACCGCATGAATACGGACAAGTTTTTGCACCACAACGGCCGACGGCAAGCGTTAAATCTTGTTAAGCTTCCGCTTTAGTCACAAATTCCGCGACAACCTGCGGATACAGGGTGTGTTCTGCCGCCTTGACCCTTTCGGCGAGGATATCCGGCGTATCGCCACTCAGAATCGGCACGCGGGCCTGTCCAAGGATTGGACCCTCATCCATGCCCTCGGTGACGATGTGCACGGTACAGCCCGCCTCGGCATCGCCTGCGGCCAGCGCGCGGGCGTGGGTGTCCAGACCCGGATAGAGCGGCAGCAGCGACGGGTGGATGTTCAGCATCCGGCCTTTCCATGCCTGAACCAGCCACGGTGTCAGGATGCGCATATAGCCCGCCAGCACCACCAGCTTCACATCATGCTGGCGCAGTACCTCGTCCACGGCCTGTTCGTGGGACTGACGGTCCTTGCCATAAGGGCGGTGGGGCAGGGCGACGGCCTCGACGCCAAGTTCGCGGGCCTTCTCCAGACCGGCGGCCCCTTCGATGTTCGAAAGCACCAGCACCACTTCATACGGGCAATCTGCCTGCTGTCCGGCCTTGACCAGCGACACCATATTGGTGCCCGAGCCGGAAATCAGTACGGCAATGCGCGTCTTGGAGGCGGTGGTCATCGGAACTCGGCGAAAGACGGGTGTTCGGCGGACCCATGAAGCGCGCCGCCCGCAAACGCAAGAGGGGCGAGCCTGATGCGAAAGGTTTTTGCCGATCCCGGTTCAACCGTCATCTGAATCTGCCGAAACATTTCACCGAACTTTGGTGGTTGCGGTGAAGCTTTGACCGTGATTACGCTCCCGCCCAGTTGATTTCGAGGGGGAGTACCATGCGTCAACTGATCGTGGCCGCTGTTGCGGCAACCCTGCTGGCTGCGCCTTTCACGGCTCAGGCACAGGAAGGGGGCCGCTCTGCGGCCGAGCGCAACCGCAATGCGGTGGCCGAAGACATTGAAAAGAACTGGGCCCGTGCCAGCGCCGAAGAGCGCGAGGTGACAACCAGCCATTCCATCACCGCCCACGGCAAGCGTCTGAACTATAAGGCGACGGCGGGCACGCTGACGGTGCGCAACGACGGCGGCATGCCGACGGCCAGCCTGTTCTATGTGGCCTATACGCTGGACGGCCAGCCGCTGGGCTCGCGTCCGATCACCTATATGTTCAACGGTGGTCCGGGCTCTCCGTCCATCTGGCTGCACATGGGGGCCTTCGGTCCGGTGCGCGTGCTGACCGACGATCCGGTGGTCGAGCGTCCGGCCCCGTTCCGGATGGGTCCGAACGACATGACCCTGCTGGACAAGACCGATCTGGTCTTCATCGACATGGTGGGGGCCGGCTATTCGCGTCCGCTGGGTGACACGCCGGGTTCGGCGCACTGGGGTGTCGATCAGGACGTGGACACCTTTGCCCGCGCCATCTTGCGCTACACCACCAAGTTCAACCGCTGGTCCAGCCCGAAATTCATTCTGGGTGAAAGCTATGGCACGTTGCGCGCAGGCGCGCTGTCCTATCAGCTGGAAAACCGTGGCATGTCGCTGAACGGCGTGATCCTCCTGTCGTCGATCATGAACTATGGCGTACGTCAGGCCGGTTATCCGCAGAACTTCGTCACCCTGCTGCCGACCTATGCGGCCACGGCGTGGTACCACAATGCCGTGAACCGCGAGGGCGTCACGCTAGAACAGCACGTCGAGCGTGCCCGCCAGTTCGCGATTGGCCCGTACTATTCAGCCCTGAACAAGGGCCATCTGATCTCGGATCAGGAGCGCGCGGCTGTGGCCCGCGAGATGAGCCAACTGGTCGGTCTGTCGCCGGAGTTCATTGAACAGGCCAACCTGCGTGTCGAACTCAGCCCGTTCCGCAAGGAACTGCTGCGTGACCGTCGCCAGACCGTGGGCCGTCTGGATAGCCGCTACACCGGCCTCGACTACAGCCATGTGACAGGCTCGCCGGAAGAAGATCCGTCGTCCAGCGCCATCACCGGCCACTATTTCGGTGTGTTCCGCGACTATATCGCCAGCACGCTCAAGTATGAGACCGATCTGGACTATCGCCAGTCAGCGCGCGGCCTGCCGGGCTTTAACTGGGACTGGTCGCACCGTTCGCCGCTGGGCGGGGTTCAGACCACGCCGAATACAGCTGTCGATCTGGCCGCTGTGATCCGTCGCAATCCGCACGTGAAGGTCTTGGCGCTGAACGGCTATTACGATGCCGCTACGCCGTTCTTCTCGACGGAATACGACCTCGCCCAGATGATGCTGGAGCCGCACCTGCGGAACAACGTCCAGTTCACCTACTATGAAGCCGGCCACATGATGTACACCAGCCGCGAGCCGCTGGAGAAACTGTACCGCGACATGGCGGCCTATTACGACGAGACCTCTAACGGCGGACTGCGCTGATAGAAAAGGCCCCGCAGAGCGATCTGCGGGGCCTGTTTCTTTAGCGGGACAGAGAAACCTTAGGCTTCGACCAGCTGGCCGCAGATGAAGGCTTCTTCGCCAGCGTTCAGCAGGGCGGCCAAGATCGGCTCGGCGTTCTCCGGCGAGGCGATCAGAATGAAGCCCACGCCGCAGTTGAACGTACGGTGCATTTCGTGGGTTTCGATCTCGCCCGCTTCTTGCAGCCATTGGAACACCGGCGGCAGTTCCCATGCGTTCCAGTCGAACTCGGCCTTCAGGCCCTCGACGATGCAGCGCGGCGGGTTTTCGATCAGGCCACCGCCCGTGATGTGGGCACCGGCCTTGACCAGACCGGCCTTCATCAGCGGCAGGACCGACTTCACATAGATGCGGGTCGGCTCCATTAGGGCCTCGGCCAGCGTCTTGCCTTCAGCGAACGGCGCAGCACCGTCCCAGCCCAGACCCGACTTCTCGACCACCTTGCGCACCAGCGAATAGCCGTTCGAGTGCGGACCCGACGAGCCGATGCCGATGATGACGTCACCGGCCTTTTGCTGGTCCAGATAGGGCAGAACCTGACCGCGCTCGACCGCACCGATCGAGAAACCGGCGAGGTCATAGTCCGAACCTTCGTACATGCCCGGCATTTCGGCGGTCTCGCCGCCCACCAGTGCCGAACCCGACTGACGGCAGCCCTCGGCGATACCGGCGACGACGCGCTTGGCGGCGTCCACGTCCAGCTTGCCGGTGGCATAGTAGTCGAGGAACATTAGCGGCTCAGCGCCTTGGGCCAGCAGGTCGTTGACGCACATGGCGACCAGATCGATGCCGACGCCGTCATGCATGCCGGTTTCGATGGCAATCTTCAACTTGGTGCCGACGCCGTCGGTGGTCGAAACGATCAGCGGATCGTTGAAACCGGCGGCCTTAAGGTCGAACAGGGCACCAAAGCCGCCCAGCGAAGCCTCTGCACCGGGGCGGCGCGTGGACTTGGCCAGCGGTTTGATGGCGTCGACCAGACGCTCACCTGCGTCGATATCTACGCCCGCAGAGGCATAGGTCAGGCCGGTTTTGGGGGCTTCGGAGGTGTCGCTCATCGGTCACGGCTCAAAAACAGGGACAAAAAAGTGATGAGGCCTCTTGCCACATCGCTGTCGTGCGGGGCTATAGCACCAGAATGACGCCAATCACCACCAATGACGCACTGATTGCTTTTTGCGATCGCTTGGCCAAGGCCCCGTTTATTACCGTAGACACGGAATTTATGCGGGAAACGACCTATTGGCCCAAGCTGTGCCTGATTCAGGCCGCTGCGTCCCCGACCGATGCCGCGATCATCGACCCTCTGGCCGAGGGTCTCGATCTGGAGCCTTTCCTGGCGATCCTGCGCGACGAATCGATTCTCAAGGTTTTCCACGCCGCCCGTCAGGACGTCGAGATCTTCAACCGTCTGGGCGCGATGCCCCGTCCGCTGTTCGACACGCAGGTGGCGGCCATGGCCGCGGGTTTTGGCGATCAGGTCTCCTATGAGGCTCTGGTGCGCCAGATGCTGCGTCAGGAACTGGACAAGGGCAGCCGTTTCACCGACTGGGCACGCCGCCCGCTGTCGGATGCCCAGCTGACCTATGCTCTGGGCGACGTGACCCACCTTGCGGCCCTGTACCCCAAGCTGCGTGACCGCCTGAACAAGGAAGGTCGTCTGGATTGGGTGATGGGCGAGATGGACGCCCTGACCGATCCGGCGCTGTATGACACTACGCCTGAAAACGCGTGGAAGCGTCTGAAGCCCAAGAAGTTCAACGCCAAATATCTGGCGGCCTTTGTGGCGACTGCCGTGTGGCGTGAACGTGCGGCACAGGAACGTGACCAACCGCGCGGCCGCATCCTGAAGGACGAGGGCATCGACGAGATCGCCGTCCAGCAGCCGACCGATCCGGATGCCTTCAACCGTCTGCGTTCGGTACCCAAGGGCTTTGGTGCCTCGCGTATGGGTCTGGAACTGGCCGCCGAGCTGAAGCGCGTACTGGCTGATCCGGAAGCCCACGCACCGAAGCTGGAGCGCCCGAGCGCAAACCAGCCGGCGCCGCCGTCGGTGGTGGAACTGCTGAAGGTGCTGCTGAAGGCCAAGAGCGACAACGAGGGCGTGGCCTCCAAGCTGATCGCCACCGTGTCGGACCTTGAGAAAATCGCGCTGTCGGATGATGCCGACGTCGAGGCCATGAAGGGCTGGCGCCGCAAAATGTTCGGTGACGACGCGATCAAGCTGAAGCGCGGCGAAATCGCCCTGGTGCTGAATGGCCCGCGCGTGGAGATCGTAGAAATCGAAGACTGATCGGTTTCAGGGCGTACAAAAAAGGGACCGGAGCTGAAGTGGCTCCGGTCCCTTTTTGTTGGCGGGTTAGAACTCGACCAGTTCCAGATCCATAGAATCGGCCAGAGCCTTGGCGCGGCGTTTGGTCTGGCTGCCCAGCAGCATGGAGCCATAGCCCTTCACGGCGGTGACGCGCATCTGCGACTTGCTGATGGAAATGGCGGCATTGGCCAAAAGTTGGGGCGAGCGACCGGACAGGTCGCAGGCCAACCTCATGGCCAGTCCCAATGCGCGGGCGCGTTTCTGGCCAACCGGCGACAGCAGGCGCTGGATGGTGTCGGGGGCGGGGGTTTCGATCGAGCCGCCATATCGGGCGTTCATAGCGACGGCGAGGAAGGCGCGTTCAGAGTGGGTCTGGCCCGCAATAGGGGCCCACAGCACCTGATCGAACACCAGTTCGGGCCGGTGGTCAGGGTGCAGGCGCGCGCCGATATCGGCCAGACGGCAGACCGAAGACGTCAGCAGGGCATCACGCTCTTCACCGAACACTTCGGGCAGGGCCGATGCGATGGGTTGCAGCCAGCCGTCCAGAGCGCGCGGCAGGGCTGGATCAACGCCCTGACGCCCACCCCATGCGGAGCAACCGGCCAGCAGTGGATCAATGGTGCGGACCTTGGCATCCAGCTGGTTATGTAGCAGGCCTTCGCGCACGCCCCATGCCGAGAAGTGCACGGTTTCAATGCCCAAACGGTCGATCAGGCCCGTCAGGTTGAGGGCTGCATACGGCAAGGTCTCGGCACGGCGCTTGGACACGCCAGGCAGTTTTTCCAGCGCTTGACGCGATTGGGAGGCGACCCATTCGGCCAGATCGCGGGCTTCATCAGCGGTGATCGCATATTGGTGCACGATGCGCAGAGGGTGGTCTATCCGCTCCATATGCATCTGCGCCAGCGTACGCCATGCGCCGCCGACAGCGTTGAAAACAGGCGTGCGATAGCTGTCCGGCACGTCGGCCAATACCCTGGCGATGCGAGACTGGACGCGCTTGGCGTCAAATGCCTTGCCACCGGAAAGCACGAAGGGCCCTAGCGGCAGGGTGATACCGGGCCCGGACGCCCCCAGACGGTTCAGCTCCAGACTGGCTCCGCCCAGATCGCCAACAACACCACTGGACCGGGGCGCGCCGGACAGCACGCCCATGGCGGCATAGCGGGCTTCTTCCTCTCCGCTCAGCACGCGGATGGTCAGGCCGGTCTCTTCCTGCACGCGGCGACAGAACTCCGGTCCATCCGAGGCTTCGCGCACTGCGGCGGTCGCTGCGGTCAGCACCTGATCGGGCTGGACACCGTCGATGACGGCGGCAAAGCGGCGCAGCGCCACCATAGCCATGTCCACGCCCGGCTCGTACAGCTTGCCGGTGACTGCAATGTCGCGCCCCAGACCGGCCAGAACCTTTTCGTTGAACATGGTCCAAACCGCACGGCCTTCCAGCCGGTACAGCACCAGACGAACCGAGTTGGAGCCAATGTCGATGACAGCGATCTGACGCGAAGGGTACTCGATCTCCGGCATGACTATGCCTTGGAGCCGCGCGAGCCGCCGTAGGACAGGGTGGCAGGCAGGGTCTTCACCTTGCGGCCACGGCCGGAGAGGCTGGGATTGGTCATGAAGTATTTATGCGCCGAGAAGGGTCGTTCCGTCGATGATGCCGGAACGCGGCTGTAACTGCCATCCGAATTCAGGGTCCACGACTGCACATCGTCCTTCAGATTGGCGACCATGATCTGGTCCAGAACCTGATCGTGAACCGTCGGGTTGTGGATCGGGGTCAAAAGCTCGACGCGGCGTTCCAGATTGCGCGGCATCCAGTCCGCCGAGGAAATGAACAGCTTGGCCTTGTTGCTGGGCAGGTCGTGGCCGTTAGCAAAGGCCACGATACGGCTGTGCTCCAGAAAGCGCCCGACGATGGATTTGACGCGGATATTTTCCGACAGCCCCTTTACGCCCGGACGCAGGCAGCAGATGCCGCGCACCACCAGTTCGATACGCACGCCCCACTGGCTGGCGCGGTACATGGCGTCGATAATCTCGGGATCGACGACCGAGTTCATCTTGGCCCAGATGGCGGCGGGTTTGCCCATGGCGGCGGCCGACATCTCCTTGCCGATAAGCTCTAGCAGGGTGGCCTTCATATTTAGCGGCGAGACGACCAGACCTTCCAGCTCATCGGGCGCGGCATAGCCGGTGATGTAGTTGAACACCCGCGTCGCATCGCGGCCCAGCGCCGGATCACACGTGAACAGGCTAAGGTCGGTATAAATCTTGGCGGTGACGGGGTGATAGTTGCCGGTGCCAAAGTGGCAGTATGTGCGCAGGGCTTCGCCCTCGCGGCGTACCACCACACTCAGCTTGGCGTGGGTTTTGTATTCGACGAAGCCGAACACCACATGCACGCCCGCACGTTCCATCTGGCGGGCCCAGCGCAGGTTGGCTTCCTCGTCGAAACGCGCCTTCAGCTCGATCAGGGCGGTGACGTTCTTGCCGCTTTCGGCGGCCTCGATCAGGGCCGCGACAATTGGGCTGTCTTTGGACGTGCGGTACAGGGTCTGTTTGATGGCGATGACGTTCGGGTCACGCGCCGCCTGACGCAGGAACTGCACCACCACATCGAAACTCTCGAACGGGTGGTGGATCAGCATGTCCTTTTCACGGATGGCTGCAAAGACATCGCCGCCGTTGTCGCGCACCCGTTCGGGATAGCGCGGCTCATAGCCTTTGAACTTGAGTTCCGGATGGCCGGCGGGGATCAGCTCCGACAGCTGGGCCAAGCCCAGCATGCCATCGACGATGACCACATCCTGCGGCTGTGCGTTCAGCTCGCCAACGATAAATTCTCGAAGATCATCAGGCATTTCCGCCTGAATCTTGATGCGGACGACAGAGCCCATGCGGCGCTGTTTCAACGCCTCCTCGAACTCCATGACCAGATCTTCGGCCTCTTCCTCGATTTCGATATCGGAGTCGCGGATCAGACGGAACAGGCCGCGCTCCAGCACTTCGCAGCCGGGGAAGAGGTGATCGATGAAAGTCAGCAGCAGGCCTTCCAGCGGCACATAGCGCGTCTTGCCCGGCGTAGAGCGGCCGTCGGTCGGCAAGGCCCAGAAGCGGCGCACCTGCGTCGGCACAGGCACCAGCGCATACAGCACGCGGTTGTCGCTGTTCCGGCGCAGTTTCAGCGCCAGCGAAAAGCCGAGGTTGGGCAGGAAGGGGAAGGGGTGGGCCGGATCAATGGCCATCGGCGTCAGAACCGCAAACAGGCGGTTCAGGAACTCAGGTTCCAGCCGTTCGCGCTCGGTCTTGGTGATCTTGTTGGCATCAACGATCTCGATGCCTGACTGGGCCATCAGACGGCGCAGCACACGCCACTGGCGCTGTTGTTCGGCCATCAGGCTGCCCGCGGCGGCATTGACCTTTTCCAACTGTTCGGCAGGGGTCAGACCATCAGGCGATACCACCCGAACATGTTCGCGCACCTGACCTTTCAGGCCCGCCACGCGCGTCATGAAGAATTCGTCGAGGTTATTGGCCGAGATCGACAGAAAACGTACCCGCTCCAACAGAGGGTGTGCCTCGTTGGCGGCTTCTTCCAGCACGCGACCGTTAAACGCCAGCCACGACAGCTCGCGATTGATGAACCGTTCGGGCGAGGCCAACAGGCCTTCGTCCAGCTCCAATTGCGGGGCGCGCGACGAGGGAACAACGTCGCCAGCCTTGGTCGTGGTGGGGGTAAAGTCGGTCATGACCGATTAGTCGCGCGCGAGTGTGACGTCTGCAAGCGCGTTTCGCCTGAAAAATCAGGAAAGTCCTGCGGTAAAATCGCCCTCTAGGACCTGACGCGCCAAAACGCGCGTGACTGGGCGGTGGTACATGTCCAGACGGTCGACAATCATCTCGGCGGACTGGGCCGAGCGGTCGATGCGGCGCACCAGATAGTCGATCACACCTTCGCCCGGCACGATGTTGCGGGCGGCAAAGGCGCGTCGCAGCATGGCGGCCAAAATCACATCGTCCGGCACCTCGACGGCAATGGTGCGGATGGCGTTCAGGCGTGACTTGAGGTCCGGCAGACGGGTCATCCACGCCGATGGCGGATCACGCGACACCATCAAAAGGGCACCGCCGCCTGATTGGGTCAGATTGATCAGGTGGAACAGGGCTTCGTCGTCCGCGCCCTCGGCCTCTTCCAGAAGGATGCAGCGGCCCTCCAGTTCCAGAGGGTCACACCAGCCAGCCTCTTCGCCGTGCAGGGCAATGGCACCGACGCGCTCTACCCATGCGGCGGCCATGTGCGATTTGCCGCAACCGGCAGGGCCGTGCAGCGCCATGATGGAGCCGGGTTCTGAGGGCCAGTCCTCTAAAGCCTGGGCCGCCAGGGCATTCGATTCTGAAACCGTCAGATCGGCAGCACGGCGCGACGTCTCCTGCTTGAGCGGGAGGCGAAGCTGCATCTGGGCCAAATGAGCGCGATCTGCGGACATGACGAATCCATACCAAGGTGTGACGGTATCGTCGCGGGGTGCCTGCTGTTGGGATCGTGGACGGAAGCGCGCCCCTTGTGGATCAAACTGTCTGCTGTGGGGCGTTCTGGAGACCTCCTGTGGGAAAAAACACCACCCCTGTGGTCGAACGGGGAAGAACTGGCGTCACCGTGTTGGGCGAGGGGCGGTGGCGGAATCGTTACGCGGCAGCCATACGCCTAAAGACAGGGGCGGGTAGGGGGCGTAAAAGCGCGTTCGAAACTTGACTTTCGGGGGCATTAATGCGCCCTACGCCCTTCAATTTCCGCCGCGCGCGCGGCCCATTCTGTCTGATCGATTCCTATGCACGCCTACCGCTCCCATACCTGCGGCGCGCTCCGCGCCTCTGATGCCGGCTCTGCCGTCCGCCTGTCGGGCTGGGTCCACCGCAAGCGCGACCACGGCGGTCTGCTGTTTATCGACCTGCGCGACCACTATGGCCTGACGCAGCTGGTGCTGCACCCGGAGACCCCGGGCTTTGAAGCTGTCGAACGCCTGCGCGCCGAAAGCGTCATCAAGATCGACGGTGAAGTCGTTCTGCGTGAAGAAGGTACGGTCAACGCCAACCTGCCGACCGGTGAGATCGAAGTTCGCGTCAAGGGCGTCGAAATCCTGTCGGAAGCGGCCGAGCTGCCGCTGCCGGTCTTTGGCGAGCCGGAGTATCCGGAAGAAATCCGCCTGAAGAACCGCTTCCTCGACCTGCGTCGCGAGACCCTGCACAAGAATATCGTGCTGCGCTCCAAGGTGATCCACTCGATCCGCCAGCGCATGGTCAACCAGGGCTTCCTCGAGTACCAGACCCCGATCCTGACGGCCTCGTCGCCGGAAGGCGCACGCGACTTCCTCGTGCCGTCGCGTATGCACCCGGGCAAGTTCTACGCCCTGCCGCAGGCTCCGCAGCAGTTCAAACAGCTGCTGATGGTTTCGGGCTTCGACCGCTACTTCCAGATCGCGCCGTGCTTCCGCGACGAGGACCTGCGCGCTGACCGTTCGCTGGAATTCTATCAGCTCGACGTGGAAATGAGCTTCGTCACGCAGGACGACGTCTTCCAAGCCATCGAACCGCTGATGCACGGCCTGTTCGAGGAGTTCGGCGAGGGCAAGCCGGTCTCGCCGATCGACCAGACCCACAGCTTCACCAACGACTTCGGCCAGACCATCGAGCACAAGGGCTTCGAGCGTCTGACCTACGAACAGTCGATGAAGTGGTACGGCTCGGACAAGCCGGACCTGCGTAACCCGATCAAGATGCAGGACGTTTCGGAACACTTCCGTGACGGCGGCTTCGGTCTGTTCGCCAAGATCCTTGGCGCTGACGCCAAGAATGCCGTCTGGGCCATTCCGGCCCCGACCGGTGGTTCGCGCGCCTTCTGCGACCGTATGAACTCGTGGGCGCAGGGCGAAGGTCAGCCGGGCCTCGGCTACATCTTCTGGTCGGACGACCAGCAAGCATGGGGCGGTCCGATCGCCAAGAACCTCGGCCAAGAGCCGACCGAAGCCCTGATGGCTTCGTTGGGTCTCGGCAAGGGCGACGCCGCCTTCTTCACCGCCGGTGATCCGGCTGTGTTTGCCAAGTTCGCCGGTCTGGCCCGCACCCGCGTCGGCACCGAACTGAAGCTGGTTGACGAAAACCAGTTCAAATTCTGCTGGATTGTCGACTTCCCGATGTTCGAGTGGAACGAGGACGAAAAGCGCGTCGACTTCTCGCACAACCCGTTCTCGATGCCGCAAGGTGGCCTTGAGGCGCTCGAGAACCAAGACCCGCTCACCATCCGTGCCTACCAGTACGACATCGTCTGCAACGGCTATGAACTGTGCTCGGGCGCGATCCGTAACCACAAGGCCGAGATCATGCTCAAGGCCTTCGAGATCGCTGGTTACGATGCCTCGGTCGTCGAAGAGCAGTTCGGTGGCATGCTGACCGCCTTCCGTTACGGCGCACCGCCGCACGGGGGTCTGGCTCCGGGCATCGACCGTATCGTGATGCTGCTGGCCAATCAGACGGCTATCCGTGAAGTCATCGCCTTCCCGCTGAACCAGCAGGGCCAAGACCTGCTGATGAACGCTCCGGCCGAGGTCGAGGAGCGTCAGCTGAAGGAACTGTCGATCCGCACGCAACTGCCGCTGAAGTCGGTCTAAGCGTCGGGTGACCGATAAGTGAAAAGGGCGGCCTGCAAGGGCCGCCCTTTTTTGTGCCGAAGGGGAGTGGCAGTTTATTCGCGACCGCGGCAGACCCGCACTGTCAGGTTAGACGGCAAGCGCGTGGAGGCATTCCCGCACGCTTGGTCGATCATGTCCTGCGTCAGTCCGCGGACGACCCGCATATCCGCACCGCGAATATCGGTGCGATGCATTGAGGCCCCCGCCATGTTCGCCAGCCGCAGATCGGCATCGGCCAAACGCGCCGCTGTCAGGTTTGCGCCGGAAAGGTTGGCTCCGCGCAAATCCGCCTCGGACAGATTAGCCCCCATGAGCTCGGCCTGACGAAAGTCGGCGGCGCGACCATCAGCGTTTTGCATGCTGAGACCGAAGGTCTTGGCATTCGAAAAATTGCTTGATCGCAAATCGGCTTCACGGAAAACCGAGCCGACCAGTTCTGCTCCCGTCAGATCGGCATTGCGCATATCTGAATCTGCAAAATTGGAACCGGTGGCGACGATCCCGGCGAGGTTGGCCCGACGGAAGGTGGCGCTGTCGAAGTTTGAGCCCAGCATGGTGGCCCCGCGCAGGTCGGCTTCGTCAAACTGCGCCTCTTGAAAGCGGGAACGCATCATCACAGCAGCGCGCAGATTGGCACCGATCAGTGTCGCGTTCTGGAAGCTGGCTCCGCTAAAGCTGGCACCGCTGAGGTCACGACCGGACAACTCACAACGCGTACAACTGCCGCCCAGAGACACAGCCCGCGCCACATCGCGATCCTGTACCGTCAGTGTTACGGCCTGAGCGGAACTCGCTACGGCGCAAACCCCCGCCGCGATTGCGGCAGCGGAAGTCAAAAAGCGCAGGGGATTGCGAGCTTTGTTCATAGGCTAGGGAATTACACT
Source organism: Brevundimonas sp. UBA5713 (assembly GCF_002419815.1). Taxonomy (GTDB): domain Bacteria; phylum Pseudomonadota; class Alphaproteobacteria; order Caulobacterales; family Caulobacteraceae; genus Brevundimonas. The sequence continues at coordinate 71,595 of NZ_DIGV01000031.1, forward strand.
CTTGGCCGTAAAACCCCACTTAATTCGCCGTAACAGTTTGGGTGCCTAACAGGTCGCAATGTGCAGACCTGATGGCAGAACTGTGCTCTCGTCACCGCAGGCGTCGTTCAACTGTGACTGGGTCAGGCCGCGCGCGCCCGACAGGTTCGAGCCCGACAGATTGGTCCCGTCGAGCCGGGCTCCGGCCAAGTTTGCGCCCTGCATATAGACCCCGACAAAGCTGGCCTGCCCAAGGTTGGCACCGCGCAAATCGGCGCGGGACATGACCGAGCCATAGGCGGTGACATCGCGCAAATCTGCGCCATTCAGACGCGCGCCGTTCAGCACACTGAGCGACAGATTGGCCTGACGCAGGCGCGCACCGGACAGATTGATCCCGCTACGCTCCAGTCCGGTGAAATCGCCCTGAAACAGATTGCATTCGGGGCAGGACTGGCCGCGTTTAACCGCGCTGATCTGGCCTTGGTTCTGCGCATGGGCGCTCGAGGACAGGCCCGCCAACAGGCCGACAGCAAGCAGTAACGGTCGTATCTTCATGGCACAGCCTTCCTGATTTCCTCAGGAAACAGGCAAGCGCCGTGCCGCCCTTGGCGAGCCTAGCCCTGCATTTGCGGAGCGACGCCGCAGGTATCGCACACCCAGTCACCGCCGCGGTTTTGCAGTGCGAAGTCGCCGCATGACGGACAGGCCGTCATATGGGTCGGCGTGGTTGCCTCGGTTCGCTCCGGCTTTTTGCCGAAAGGGACGACGACCAGATTGTCCGGCGTGGCCCCGCGCGCAAAGCCGCGCGAGATGAACTTTGCGGCGGGCACAGTTTCCGGCGCGTCGTGGCTGTCCAGCCCGTCGCCCCCTTCGCTGGGCGCATTGGCCAGTTCCGACCGGCCCAGATAGGACACACCCAGTTCGCGGAAGATGTAGTCGAGTATGGACGTCGCCGAGCGGATGGAATCGTTACCCGTCACCCGACCGGCAGGCTCGAAACGGGTGAAGACGAAGGCGTCGACGAACTCGTCTAGCGGCACGCCGTATTGCAGGCCGATGCTGATGGCGATGGCGAAATTGTTCATCAGACTGCGGAAGGCGGCACCTTCCTTGTGCATGTCGATAAAGATTTCGCCCAGTTCGCCGTCTTCGTATTCCCCAGTATGGATATAGACCTTATGACCGCCCACGGCGGCCTTCTGGATATAGCCCTTGCGGCGATCCGGCAGTTTGCGGCGGGTGCGGTCACGCTCGACCACGCGCTCGACCACCTTGGTTTCCGGTTCGGCGGCGCGCGGCGCAGGCGCGACGGCGGGCTGTTCGGCCACATCGTCAAAGGCGGGCAGCGCGTGGGCCGGAGGCTCGGCGCGGGTCAGGGACACAGCGCGCACACCGTCGCGGGCCGCATCCGACAGGGCGCGGGCGGCGTCCAGCACACTGGCATGCCAAGGCAGGGCTAGGGTAACGGTGGCGGGCGTGTCGCTATAGCCATCAAGGACGGCCAGCAATTGCTGTTCCAGCGTATGCGGCTCGATCCCCAGCCAAGCGGCCAGAATGTCCGGCACGCTGTCCAGATCACGCAGATCGTCGTGGCCGAAGACCAGACGCTCAACCTCTGTCACGGCCTCGGCATCAAAGCCCAGACGCGGCAGTAGCGGTTCGTCCTCGGTCAGTTCGATATCCAGTACGTCGCTGATGAAACCGGCATCCAGAACCGGCGTACGGAACGCCTGATCCAGTGAGGTGACCACAGGTAGGGCGCGCTCGATGCCTTCCAGCTCCAGCTCGGTAAAGCCCAGATCGCGCAGGCTGTTATGGCTGATAGGGCCGTCGAGGGGCAGGGCGCGATAGCCTAGAATGTGGCGCTCGGCGGTATCCAGATCGACGCCATGTCGGGCCAGAGCATGGGCCACCGCAGGGCGCAGGCGCGGCTCAGTCTCGCCGTCGGCGGTCTCGAACAGGTCTCGTAAAGCAAACGGGCCATGACCGAGGCGCAGCGCCGCTTCGCCCTGTGGCAGGAACAGGCGCAAGCCCGCGTGATACAGCTCGCCGTCTTCGTGTCCGCCCAGACGCTTGGCCAAGGCGCGCGACGCCTTCAGCACCGCTTGGCGAACCGTGGCCGCCATCGGCGCGACCGCGTCTAGAGGCGTGACACCCTGACGAAGTCCCATGTCGGCCAATCCGCATAGGCCGATGGACAGTCGCGGTTTGGTCGCATCCAGCACCGGCGTCAGGCGCGCCCACGCTTCAACCAAATGGGACAGGGCGGATTCAGTTTGATCGCCTGCCAGCAGATAAAGCCGCTCGATATCGATCAGGATGCGGCATTCGTCGATCTGCTGATGGAGAGCCAGAGCGTCTGCATGGTCGAAACTGAGGACGGCGTCGCCCTCCAGTGCAGCCTCGGCGACCAACAGGGCCTCGGCACCGCCGGCGGCCAGCATGTCGCGGTCCGCCTTGATGACCACGGCGGGGCGAGCGGGCTCGAGGCTGGTGCTGCCCGCTTCGCCGCGAATGGCGCGCAAGATATCGGCATCAGTCGCCCCGCAGCGGCGGGCCAGCAGGGATG
>NZ_DIGV01000025.1:0-10421 GCF_002419815.1 Brevundimonas sp. UBA5713
CGCGGAAAAAGCCCCGCCCATGCCCACGAGCTGGCAGGGCGTGCCGCGCAGCCAGTCGGGAGCGGCACCGGCGCGCATCGAGCCTACAGATCGGGCCATCACGGCCTCGGCCCGCGTCGAGGCGGCCCTGTCGGCAGCGGGCCCGCGCCTTCGCGCCATGCTGGAACAGGTCTGCGTGCGCGGGTCATCCCTGCAACTGGCCGAGCAGGCGCTTTCCTTGCGTCGTCGTCAGGGCAAGACCGTACTGAAGCAGGGCCTACAAGCCCTCGCCGCCCATTACGGCTACGGGACATAAATCGTGACCGCAGTCTGCCCGCCGCCATGCAGCCAATACCGGCGGCGGGCGCTTTAGGAGACCTTGATCCTCCGTTACGGACAGATTCCATGAGCGGCGCGCATTCCGACACAGACCACCTGCAAAAGCGCACCCTGCTGGCCGTGCTGGCATTGAATTTCGGGCTGTTTGTAGTGCTGGGCATCGGCGGCCTCGCGGCCAACTCCAGCGCCCTATTAGCCAACGCGGTCGATAACGCCTCCGATGCTGTGGTCTATCTCCTCAGCTTTCTGGCTGTGGGCCGCGCCTTCATCTGGAAAAAGCGCGCCGCGCGCACATCTGGCATCATGCTGCTGATCGTCGCCGCCATGGTGCTGGTCGATGCCGTTCGCCGCTTTATCTTTGGCAGCGATCCGGGCGGCTGGATCATGATCGTGCTGGCCCTGATCGCCGCTGTCATAAACCTGATCTGTCTGGAGCTCATCCGCCGTCAAAAGAGCGACGACGTGAACATGAGGGCCGCCGAGACCTTCAGCTTCAATGACTTTGCCTCCAACGGCGGCATTCTCGTCGCGGGCGGTCTGGTCATGTGGCTGGACCAGTCCTGGCCCGATCTGGTGGTCGGCATCATCGTCGCCGCCATCGCGCTGAAGGGCGGCTTGGACATCCTGCGCTCAGTGCGTGAGACGCCGCAATAACGCCCGTTCTCGCGCTCCATCAATTTATACCAATCATTATATAAATAGATTGACGCCGCCTTTCGTTCATTTATGTATCGTTCGACATATAAATGACAGGAGGCCCGCGTGGCCACATTCGAAAACAAGTCAGTACTGGTTCTGGGCGGCAGTCGGGGCATCGGCGCGGCCATTGTGCGACGCTTCGCCAAAGATGGTGCCAAGGTGGTCTTCACCTATTCCGGCTCACCCGACGCGGCCCGCCAACTGGCGACGGACACAGGCACCACCGCCGTGCAGACGGACAGCGCCGACCGCGACGCCGTCATCGCCCGCGTTCGTGACAGCGGCCCGCTGGATATTCTGGTGGTGAATGCCGGTATTGGCGTGTTTGGCGACGCGCTGGACCTCGACCCCGACGATGTGGACCGCCTGCTGGCTATCAATGTCCACGCGCCCTACCACGCCTCGGTCGAGGCCGCCCGCCAGATGCCTTCGGGGGGCCGCATCATTGTCATCGGCTCGGTCAACGGCGACCGCATGCCTGTGGCCGGTATGGCGGCCTATGCCCTGTCCAAATCCGCCCTGCAGGGCATGGCCCGTGGTCTGGCGCGGGACTTTGGGCCGCGCGGCATCACCATCAATGTGGTCCAGCCCGGCCCCGTCGACACCGACGCCAATCCGGCTGACGGCCCGATGAAGGATGTGCTGCACAGCTTCATGGCTATCAAACGTCATGGCCGCGCCGATGAGGTCGCCGCCATGGTCGCCTATCTGGCCGGACCGGACACCGACTTTGTCACCGGTGCCATGCACACTATCGACGGGGCCTTCGGTGCCTGATCGCTTTCGTCAGGGAGGGGTCAGATCCTCCTGACGGCTATCCCGCGTCCGATCCTCCCGACAGACGCGGGGCCTCAGCCGGTTTCGGTGCCACCGGAACCGGCTGTCTTTCGTGTGCCCTGTCGGTCCTTTGGGATCAGCCGATAACGGCCAACAGCTGTTCGGTCAGCGGCTTTTCACCGTCGCGCAGCACGTCCTTGACCTTCCAGCGGCCGCCTTCCTTTTCCAGCACCAGCGTCTGGGCCTTGGGCGTGCCGTCCACGGTGAAGGCCACGGCGGCATCGGCGAAATTGGTTTCCTTGGGCGTGATCTGAACCGAGGTCAGCACCACCTCGCCGCCATTGCAGTCACAGATGGGGTCGTTCTTCAGATAGCGCGGCGTGCCTTTTTCCTGCGCGTTCTTGTTGTCGTACAGGATCATCGCATTCAGGCTGCGCTGGATCAGATAGTCGCGGCCCGGCGTGACCGGCTCGGTCGGCGGATTTTTATAGACGTCATAAAGGGCGCGCACGAACTGTTCCGGCGTGCCTAGCGCAGCCTCATAGGCCCCTTCGCGCCCGACCTTTTGCGGAGCGGCAGCGGCGCTGTCAGCGGCAGCGCCCGTCGCCGGTTCCTGCGAACAGGCCATGACACCGGCCCCCAGCGCCAGCACGGCCAGCGCGCCCATGATTTTTCCAGCCTTCATCTGCCCATCTCCCGCAGTGACATCCGCTTTGCGCCACTATGGCAAAGCCCTGCGCGGCGGCAAGGCACTTGCGGTGGCGAAGCGTGCAAACTGTGACCTGTCGGCTCTGGCCACTTTCCCCCTTGGTCTGCTACACCGCCACCATGACCTTTTGCGTGACACGCACGATTTCGATTAGCCGCCCGGCGTAGCGCTCCAAGCCTTACTCTTGGAGACTGGGGCGACACCGCCCCGCGCGCGCCGGGATCGATTTCTCACCGCCTTTGATGCCGTGTGCCTTGGGCCATGCCATCACTTCACGCTAGACTGCCACATCATTCGCATCCCTTGACGGGGTGCCGTGCGCATAGACGAAAAAGACAACCCATGTCCGACGCCGACAACACCGCTTCTTCTGGCCGCGATTACCGCGACACCGTCTTCCTGCCGGAAACCGATTTTCCGATGCGCGGCGGCTTGCCGAAGAAGGAGCCGGAAATCCTCGAAAAATGGGGCGACCTGTACGGCACCCTGCGCGCGCAGCGTCAGGCTGAAAAGGCTCCGCTGTACGTGCTGCACGACGGCCCGCCCTACGCCAACGGTGACATCCATATCGGCCACGCCCTGAACAAGACGCTGAAGGACTTCGTGGTCCGTTCGCGCTTCTTGATGGGCTATGACGTCGATTACGTGCCGGGCTGGGACTGCCACGGCCTGCCGATCGAATGGAAGATCGAGGAAGAATACCGCAAGAAGGGCCGCCGCAAGGACGAGGTCTCGAAAGAAGAGTTCCGCACCGCCTGCCGTGAATATGCAGGCAAATTCATCGACCTGCAGCGCGACCAGTTCCTGCGCCTCGGCATCACCGGTGATTTCGCCAACCGCTACGCCACGATGGACTTTGCCTCCGAAGCCGCCATCGTGAAGGAATTCCACCGCTTCAAGAACTCGGGCCAGCTGTATCGCGGCTCCAAGCCGGTGATGTGGTCGCCGGTCGAGCGCACCGCTCTGGCCGACGCCGAGGTCGAGTACCATGACCACGTGTCGCCGACGATCTGGGTCAAGTTCCCTGTGGTGGGCATGTCTGACAGCCATCCGGACGACCTGCTGGCCTTCCGCAACCAGACGCCTTCAGTGGTGATCTGGACCACCACCCCGTGGACCATCCCTGCCAACCGCGCCATCTCCTATGGCCCCGAGATCAAGTACGGCCTGTACGAAGTCACGGCCATGGAAGAAGGTCTCGAGTTCGAGCCGTGGGCCAAGGCGGGCGACCGCTTCATCATCGCCGACAAACTGGCCGAAGACGTTCTGAAGGCGGCCAAGGCGGCTTCGTTCACCCGCATCTACGACATCGACCCGTCGGGTCTGGAATGCGCCCACCCGCTGGCCGAGCTGGACTCGGGCTATGGCTATTCCGTGCCGCTGCTCGCGGGCGACCACGTGACCGACGATGCCGGTACCGGCTTTGTCCACACGGCCCCCGGCCACGGCGCTGACGACTATGCTGTCTGGCTGGCCCACGGCCATCGCGATGTGCCGGACACGGTCGATCCGGACGGTGCCTATTATCCGCACGTGCCGCTGTTTGCTGGCCTGAAGGTTCTGGAAACCGAAGGCAAGAAGACCGGCAAGTTCGGCCCCGCCAACGGCGCGGTGATGGAAAAGCTGATCGAGGCGGGCAATCTTCTGGCGCGTGGCCGCGTCGAGCACTCCTACCCGCACTCGTGGCGTTCCAAGGCCCCGATCATCTTCCGCAACACGCCCCAGTGGTTCATCCGCATGGACGAGGAGCTGGCGGACGGTAACACCCTGCGTGACCGCGCCCTGACCGCCATCGACAACACCGCCTTCCATCCGGCCGGCGGCAAGAACCGCATCCGTTCGATGGTCGAGGGCCGCCCTGACTGGCTGATCAGCCGTCAGCGCGCATGGGGCACGCCGCTGGCCATGTATGTCGACAAGACGACCGGCCAGCCGCTGAACGATCCGGAAGTCGATGCCCGCATCGTCGCCGCTGTCGCGGAAGGCGGCGCGGACGTGTGGTTCACCGCGCCGGACGAACAGTTTCTCGGCAACCACAATCCGGCCCAGTACGAGAAGATCACCGACATCCTCGATGTCTGGTTCGATTCCGGCTCGACCCACGCCTTCACCATCGATCCGCGCACAGCCGAAAGCGGCTATACGGGCAATCGTCCGTCGCACTGGCCGGCTGACCTGTACCTCGAAGGGTCGGACCAACACCGTGGCTGGTTCCAGTCCTCGCTGCTGGAAGGCTGTGGCTCGCGCGGTCGCGCCCCGTTCAATGCGGTCTTGACCCACGGCTTCACCCTCGACGAGAAGGGTGAGAAGATGTCGAAGTCCAAGGGCAACACCGTTGACCCTGCGACCGTCATCAAGGAATCCGGCGCCGACATCCTGCGTCTGTGGGTGGCGATGGTCGACTATTCCGAAGACCAGCGCATCGGCAAACAAATCCTGCAAACCACAGTCGATGCCTATCGCAAGCTGCGCAACACCGTCCGCTATCTGCTGGGCGCGCTGAAGGGCTTCGACGAGGCTGAACGCATCACCGACTACAGCCAGTTCCCGCCGCTGGAGCAGTTCATCCTGCACCGCCTGTGGGAGTTGGACGCGCAGGTAAAGACCGCGTTCGAGGAATATCGCTTCCAGGACGTCGTGCGTCCTGTGATCGAGTTCTGCACGGGCGACCTGTCGTCGCTGTATTTCGACGTGCGCAAGGACAGCCTGTACTGCGACCGCCCCGACAGCCTGAAACGCCGCGCCGTCCGCACCGTCATGGACGAGGTGTTCAACCGTCTGACTGCATGGCTGTCGCCGATCACCCCGTTTACCATGGACGAAGCGTGGTCCAGCCGCTTCCCCGAGGCCGAAGCCGGTGCCAACTCGGCCCGCGTTCTGCCGCAGGCTCCGGCCGAATGGGAAAACGCGACAGAGCTACAACGGTGGCGCAATATTGAGCGTATTCTAGAAGTGGTAAACGACGCTCTAGAAACGGCGCGCCGAGACAAACTCATTGGTAGCGCTTTGGACGCATGGCCAACGGTTCGTTTGGCCCCAATGATGAATGACCTTTTTAAAGGAACCTTGGCTGACGGAACCAATGTGTCGCCAGTAGACCCTTCTGAGGTGTTTCGCACATCGGGCGCTGATATCGAAATAGTCGATGGGCCGATTAGCGTTGAAATTAGGACTGCCGATTATCCGAAATGCGCCCGTTCGTGGCGCAGGGTTCCGGATGTGGGTTCGGATGCCGACTATCCGGACCTGTCGGCCCGCGATGCCGACACCGTCCGTTATCTGGACAGCCTCAAAGGCTAACTGACAAAACGCCCCATCGGAAACGGTGGGGCGTTTTTCGTCTTCCCCCCCGAGGCAGGTTCCTGATAGGCGAAGGGCATGAAACTTTCCCGTTATGCGCTGGGCGCCTATGTGCTGGCCCTCGTCGTTATCGTTCTGGATCAAATCACCAAGGCCATGGTTCTGTCGGCCATCGACGCGCCGGTGGCCCTGATCCCCGATGGCTATCGCATTGCCGATGTTCTGCCGCCGATGTTCAACCTGACCTATGTGCTGAACACAGGCGTCAGCTTCGGCATGTTCGGGGGCGGCGAAGCCCGTTGGATTCTCAGCATTTTCTCGGTCGTTGTCGCCGTGGCTCTGGCGGTTTGGGCGCGTAAGGCCGACCGCCCGCTGCTGGCTGCCGCCATCGGTCTGGTGATCGGCGGCGCCGTGGGTAATGTCATCGATCGTATCCGCTTCGGCGGCGTGGTCGACTTCCTCGATTTCTCGGGAACCGGCGTGTTTCCGTGGATTTTCAACATTGCCGACAGCGGCATCACCGTGGGCGTTGCCCTGCTGATCCTCGATTCCTTCCTCTCGGAACGCCGTTCCAAGGTTGGCGTCGCCGTCGAAAAGTCGTAATCAACCTTCTTCCTATTCGACCCGAGCAGCGCCTTGAGGGGCGCGCCGACCGGAGCCGAGCCTGAACATGCGAATTCGTACCGTCCTCACCCTGTCCGTCGCGACCGTCGCGATGCTGAGCCTTTCGGCCTGTGGCTCTATCCGTCAGGGCATTGGCCTGACCAAGGTGACCCCAGACGAGTTCGTGACCGTCGCCTCGGCCCCGCTGGTCGTGCCGCCGGAATACGGCCTGACCCCGCCGACGCCGGGCGCACCGCGCCCGCAGGAACTGGCCCCCGAATCGGCAGCTCGCCAAATCCTGCTGGGCCAACGCCAGGCCGTGACCCGCAGCCCCGGTGAACAGGTTCTGGTCGGCAATGCCGGCGGCGACCGCGCCGACCCTCTGGCCCGCTATGTCATCGACGACGAGTTCGGCGATCTGACCCACAAGGAAGAAAGCTGGGCCAACCGTCTGATGTTCTGGCGCAAGAACGATCCGTCGACCCAAGGTGCCATTACGGTCCAAGGCACCGACGGTGCCCGCACCATTGACGCCTCGACCGAACATGGCCGCCTGCAGGCCCTGACCGGTGGCCGCGAAGGCATCACCATCGTACCGCGCCAAGACAGCCGCCGCTTCAAGCTGCCGGGTCTCTAAGTCCGGTTACGGCAATACAGATTATGAAAGGGGCGCGGATCCATCGGACCCGCGCCCCTTTTCTTGTCCGGTGACTGCTGTGGTTGCCCACGGCCCCGATTGCTGATGACAGCGATCCGTCCTAAGGCTGGATACACCCCCATTATATTTGTGCCTATCGGAGCCCCCATGATCGCCAGCGACACCCGCGCCACCATCGCTGCCATTGCTCTGGCCGACACCCATGGGCGCAGTGTGACGGGCCTGTATGACTATGCGCAGGCACGCCATCTGAACCTGACCGCCAATGTGACCGGTCAGGCCGTCAATGCCATCGACATGGACCGCAAGACTAAGATGACCGGCACCCTGCCCGACATCTTCGATAACGCCCGCTCCAGCTATATCCATTTGGCGGGCACAGGCGGCAAATACACCGGCTTTGACCACCAGTCGGGCACCCACTTCAATGTCGAGGTCAGCGGCGAGACCGTGGCCCTGTATGACCACGAAGCGGCCAGTTGGAGCCAGTTCAGCGGCTGATCCGCTTCCCCTGCCGCGCCTACGAAAAAGCGCCCCGAATGGCATCGGGGCGCTTTCCTTATCGGGGACCGGACCTAACGCTCGGATACGACCAGAGTGGCATCGGCCTCGCGGCCATTGATCACCGCAATCCAGATGTCATAGACGCCGCTCTGCGGACGATCGAAGCGGTATTCCGCATCCAGATCGCCAAAGCTGTCGTCATCGCAGTACCAACGGCCATCGGGACCGTTGATGACCAGTGCCGTATCGGCCCCCGACACGCTGCGGAAGATCAGCGGCTGGCCACCGGCCGAATAGGTGACGCGGAAGTCCGGCGGCGTACCGACATTGCCGGTGCAGGCCCCCGGCAGATGCGAGGCATCGTTGGGGCCGCCACCGCGAAAACGGCGCTGCAGCGGTGCGCCATCGTCAAAGCCCGCATCCAGAGAAACCTGACCAAACACCGGCGATGCCGAAGCATCCTGCGCCATGGCCGGAGCCGCCCCCATCAAGGCCAAGGCGGCGACAAACAGAACAGTCTTCATCGAAAGCTCCAGGGTTGAAGCCGCGACGAAACGCGGCTGCGACAGCAAGACGGCCTGCCCTTTTGGGCTGACCTTGAAATCTGCTGTACCAACCGCCCTGTATGTGGGGCAGCGCCATGGATATGGGGGGCGGTGCCTCCCTCGTCCTATTCCTGCAAGACGCGCGGCAGCTTGAACGTAATGGTCTCGCGGGCACCGTCGTCTTCGGTCAGGGTGACGTCAAAGCGTTGGCGCACGGCCTCGATCAGGCCTTCAACCAGCGGCTCAGGAGCCGAGGCACCGGCGGTGACGCCCAAGGTGTTCACGCCCTCGAACCACGTCCAGTCCACATCACCCGCATCATCGACCAGACGCGCGGCCTTGGCCCCTGCGGTCAGGGCCACATCGACCAGACGGGCCGAGTTGGACGAGTTCTTGGAGCCGACCACCAGCACCAGATCGCATCCCTCGCCCAGCTTCTTGACCGCCTCCTGACGGTTGGTGGTGGCGTAGCAGATGTCTTCCTTGTGCGGATCGGGCAGTTCGGGGAAGCGTCGCTTCAGCACAGCCAAAATCTCGGCGGTGTCATCGACCGAGAGCGTGGTCTGGGTGGCATAGGCCAGCGGCGCATCGCCCGGGCGCTGGAAGTTCTCCGCATCCTCGACCGTTTCCACCAGAGAGATAGCCCCCTCCGGCAGCTGGCCCATGGTGCCCACCACCTCGGGGTGACCGGCGTGGCCGATCAGGATGATGTGGCGGTTGTTCCTGAAATTGCGCTCGGCCTCGACGTGGACCTTGGACACCAGCGGACAGGTCGCGTCCAGATAGATCATCTGGCGCGACTGGGCCGCCTGCGGCACCGACTTGGGCACGCCGTGGGCCGAAAAGACCACCGGACGGTCATTGGGGCATTCATCCAGCTCTTTGACGAACACCGCGCCCAGCCCTTTCAGGCGCTCGACCACATGGCGGTTGTGCACGATTTCGTGGCGCACATAGACGGGGGCCCCGAACTTTTCGATAGCGCGCTCCACGATCTGGATCGCGCGGTCCACCCCGGCACAAAAACCGCGCGGCGTGGCCATGCGGACAGTCAGAGGACGGCGGGGGGCGAAAGTCTGGGCGTTCATGGTGCTAAACCTAGTCGTTCGGCATCCATTTCGCCAGCGGGACCAAGGCCCTATCCACGGTTCACGCGCACCGATGTGGGCCGTCAAACGCATTGCACGTTTGCCGCGCCTCGCTTTAGCCGCTATCACCACACAGCGTGGGTTTGCGTAACGACCTCTGTAGGGGGTTGTTAGGTGCCCGCCACACCCAATCGACTGCCGGAAAGATCCTGATGCGTCGCGTCCTGACCGCCCTTGCTGCCCTCTCCATCGCCGCTTCGATGATGCCGACCGCCGCTGCGGCTCAGCAGCGCCAGCAAGGACAACAGTCCGAACAACCGCGTGAACGTCCCATGCGTTTCGCTCCGCTGTCCCGCCGCGCCAACGCCGGTCCGTGCCCTTATGTGAAGATTCTGTACGACGCCGCCCGCTATGTCGAACTGGCCGACTACCAGCGTCCGTCCGTTCAGGGCGTGGGCTATACCGGCGAGATCGAGGGCGTCAGCTCGGACTGCACCTATCGCGACGAAGATCCGATCCGCGTCGACTTCAACCTGCTGTTCTCGCTGGGCAAGGGTCCCTCGGCTCAGGGTGATGGCCAGACCTACCGCTATTGGGTCGCCGTGACCGAGCGTAATGCCGCGGTGCTGGACAAGGAATATTTCGACCTGCCGGTTAATTTCGGTGGCTCGGACCGCGCCACCGCCGAGCCCGCCCATACCGTGGTCATCCCCCGCGCCGAAGCCACCACCTCAGGCGGCAATTTCGAAATCCTGATCGGCTTCGAAGTGTCGCCGGAACAGGCCGAGTTCAACCGTTCGGGCAGCCGCTTCCGTCCTCTGGCCGGCCAGACCAACTAAAAGATCATGACTGACCTCAAAACTGTTCTCAGCGAAGCGGTCGCCACCGCCTTCGCCGCCGAAGGCGTGGACAAGGCACTGGCCCGCGTCACCCCGTCGGACCGCCCCGATCTGGCCGATTTCCAGTCGAACGGCGCGCTAGCCGCGGCCAAGGCTCTGAAAGCCAATCCGCGCGAGCTGGCCGCCAAGGTCGCCGCGCATCTGGAAGGCCACCCCGCCCTGTCGTCGGTCGAGATCGCAGGTCCGGGCTTCATCAATATGAAGCTGTCGGACGCCGCCCTGTCGCAGCGCGCGGGCGAAGTGGCCGCCGACGCCGACAAGGCCGGTGCCGCTGGCGTGGATGCTGCCCGCAAGGTTGTGATCGATTACGGCGGCCCGAAC
>NZ_DIGV01000025.1:10432-22238 GCF_002419815.1 Brevundimonas sp. UBA5713
GCACGTCGGCCACCTGCGCTCCTCCATCATCGGTGAAAGCCTGAAGCGCATCTTCCGCTTCCGTGGCGACGAAGTGATTGGCGATGCCCACTTCGGCGACTGGGGCTTCCAGATGGGCCTGCTGATCACCGCCTGCGGTGACGAGGGTCTGGCTGATGCCTTTATGGCCGAGGGCGATGGCCCCTTCCCGTTGGAAAGCCCTGTCTCGCTGGAAGACTTGGAGCGTCTGTATCCGCAGGCCGCCGCCAAGGCCAAGGAAGACCCCGCCTTCCGCGACCGCGCCCGCAAGGCGACCGCAGAGCTGCAGGCTGGCCGTGCCGGCTACCGCGCCCTGTGGCAGCATTTCGTGGCCGTCAGCCGCACCGCCCTGACCCGCGAGTTCGCGGCGCTGGACGTGACCTTCGACCTTTGGAACGGCGAATCCGACGCCGATCCGGTCATGGAAGAAATGATCGCCGACCTGAAGGCCAAGAACCTGCTGGTCGAAGACAATGGCGCACAGGTCGTCCACGTCGCGCGCGATGGCGAAACCCGCAAGAAGAAGCTGGATGACGGTTCGGTCGTGCAGGTTCCCTCGCCGCCGCCGCTGCTGGTCATCTCGTCGGAAGGTTCGGCCATGTATGGCACCACCGACCTGGCCACCATTCTGGACCGCAAAAAGTCGATCGCGCCGGACCTGATCCTCTACGTCGTGGACGAGCGTCAGGCCGAGCATTTCGAACAGGTCTTCCGTGCGTCGTATCTGGCCGGTTACGCGCCTCAAAAGTCGCTGGAGCACCTCGGCTTCGGCACCATGAACGGGCCGGACGGCAAGCCGTTCAAGACCCGCGCGGGCGGCGTGCTGAAACTGCACGACTTGATCACCATGACGACCGAAAAGGCGCGTGAGCGTCTGAAGGAAGCCAAGCTGGGTGAGGACCTGACCGAAGCCGAGTTCGAAGAGATCGCGCACAAGGTCGCCATCGGCGCCCTGAAGTTCGCAGACCTGTCGAACGCCCGCACGACGTCTTACGTCTTTGACCTCGACCGTTTCACCAGCTTCGAAGGCAAGACTGGCCCGTACCTGCTGTATCAGGCTGTCCGCATCAAATCCCTGCTGCGCAAGGCCGCCGACCAAGCTGCCGAGCACGGCGAGATCGTCATCGCCGAACAGGCCGAGCGCGATCTGGCCCTGACGCTGGATGCGTTCAACACCGCTGTGTCGGATGCCTATGACAAGCGTATGCCGCACCTGATCGCCGAGCACGCCTATCGCGTGGCGCAGAGCTTCTCGAAGTTTTACGCCGCCTGTCCGGTTCTGGCCCCCGGCCATGAAGCCACCCGTGGCTCTCGCCTTGCCCTGTCGGCCGCAGCCCTGCTGCAACTGGAAACTGCGCTCACCTTGCTGGGTATCCAGACGCCGGAACGGATGTAAACGGCAACGCCTCCCATACAGAAAGGGCCGGATGATCCTCTCATCCGGCCCTTTTCTTATTCTGTAAACGCGATCACGACTTCAGCATTGTCGGCGGGACGCGGCGCAGACCGAACACCTTTCGCGGTATACGCGGCTCAAAGGATTTGTGTTCGCTGGCCATAGATTGATCCGACAACGAAACTTGCTGGTTTTCGGCGGCAACGGCAAAGTGTTGTTCGTTCGCGGAGGCGTCCTTGCGGGTCATCAGTACTACTTTCTGAAAATCACTGTTCTTTCTAACTCGGTCCAATAAATGCCTGACAGCCCGAGAAGCTCACCCTTAAAAAGTAAATAGATGTGAAGCCGCCAAAGAGGCCGGACACCGAAGCATCCGGCCTCCTGACCACGTCCTAGCGCGGCGGCTGCGTCAGCGGACGCTCCGACAGGGGATCGGGGCGTTCCTGATCCTGACGCAGGCGATTGGTCGCCTGTTCGTTGTCGGTGCGGTTTTCACTTTCCAGCCGCTCCTGATCTTCCTGCTGGGCGGTGTGGGTAAAGGCCTCGCCCACCTCGTGTCCCTTTTGTGCAGGATCGGCGGTTGCATCGCCCGTCATACCCGGGCGAATGTTGTCGGGGAAGTTGGTGTCGGTCATCCGGCATTTCCTCTTTATTGCGCCCCTGTGAATTCAACGGCATCACACATCGGCTGTTCCCGTTGGGGCCATCACAGGGTCGTCAGTGGTTGTTGTCTGGCTTTAACGGTCGGGCTTGTTGGCCTGTCCTTGATTGACGCCACCATCGGGCTGAACCATGCCGCTGGATTGCGGCTGGCGCGTCTGGCCATCGTCGCCTTGCATCGCGGCATCGGGATCGCGATCACTGGCAGTTTTTGGCTGGGCTTCGGGATGGGCACCACCGCGAGCCAGACGCTCTTCGTCAGGCTGGTCATGCGTATGTGCCTCGGCCCCCTCGCGAGGCGTATCGGGTCGATTGGGGTCAGTCATCGATAGTCTCCTTGGCTAGAAGTGCCTGCTGACACGGTCAGGGGCGGTTGATCTGCGGGTCGGCATTGCCCAGCCCGCCGGTGGCCGATTGCGAGATGCGATCGGCACCGTCCTCGTTCAGCTCTTCGGCAAACTCTTCGCTGATCTCCTCGGGGCCGCGCGGCTCGCGGCTCGCATCCATCTTGGTGCGCAGCTCTTCGTCGCGTTGGTCGTCGCCCACAAAGTCGGGCTGCGCGGGATCGCTCTGGCCTTGCGCTTGTTGGCCTTGCTGTGGCTGCAGCGGCGCGTTGGACGGCACGTTTTCAGGTCGTGAACTTTGGGATTGGTTACTCATCTGGGCCGTTCCTCGTTTGGCCCCCCGCTGAGGAAATAACCCGAGGCCAAGCCCGCCGTTCCGCCCTCTGCACCAATGTCCAGTTGCGAACCTTGGTACCGGGACAACCGCACATTACCACTTCTAATTCATTGTTTAGTAAGCATCTTTTTCAGCAGGACGGCGGCTTTGGCGATTGCCTAACCAGAGTCCCAATGGCTAAGCTTGGGCAGAGTTTTTTAGGGTTTTGCTTTCGTGTCCAACGCTCCCAAGACGGGCTACGCCCGCACCCCGACCGCTGACGGCGGCGTCCAGTTTAACTATCGCGGCGTGCGTCTGGCCCCTGGCCTGCCCGCAGGCATGGCAATCTTGCCTGCGATAGTGATCTTCGTCATCGGCGCATTCAGCACACCCCATGGCTTTGCGCTGTTCGTCATGGTGCTGATCTACATCTTCGTGTTCACCAAATTCCTGAACAAGACCGACCGCAGCATCACCATCTATCCGGACCGCATCGTCACCTATAAGGGCCAGACCATCGCTTTTCGCGACATCACCCACCTCGGTTGGGAAACCCACAGCCAGTCGGGCCGCGGTTTCGACGGTTCGTTCCTGAAGGCCCAGTCGATGGGCGTCGTCCACAACGTCTCGGGCTATACCAATCAGACCATCGCAACCGGCTTGCACAACGAAGCCAGGCCGATTTCGCAAATCAAGTTCGGCTAAGCCTTACCGCTTAGGCTGATAGATTGAACGGCGGGGTTGGGTTAAAGGTCAGGGATGACCGATACCCTCCCCGCCGTTTCCGTATCCGACCTAGACGCCTTCATCGCCGGCCTGCCCAAGGCCGAACTGCACCTGCACATCGAAGGCTCGCTCGAGCCGGAACTGATGTTCGAACTGGCCCAGCGCAACAACGTCGCCATCCCCTACGACAGCGTAGAGGCCGTGCGCGCCGCCTATGACTTCTCGAACCTGCAGGACTTCCTCGACATCTATTATGCGGGCGCAAATGTGCTGCTGACCGCCAAGGATTTCGAAGACCTGACCTTCGCCTATTTCACGCGTATCGCTGCCGA
This sequence comes from Brevundimonas sp. UBA5713, assembly GCF_002419815.1. Taxonomy (GTDB): domain Bacteria; phylum Pseudomonadota; class Alphaproteobacteria; order Caulobacterales; family Caulobacteraceae; genus Brevundimonas. The sequence continues at coordinate 14,225 of NZ_DIGV01000025.1, forward strand.
CAATGTGCGCCACGCGGAAATCTTCTTTGACCCGCAGACTCACACCGACCGTGGCGTCGCGTTCGAAACCGTGGTCGAGGGCATCATCGCGGGCATGAAGCGCGCCGAGACCGAACTGGGCGTCAGCTCGGGCCTGATCCTCAGCTTCCTGCGCCACCTGTCCGAAGAAGCCGCGTTTGAAACTCTGGAAATGGCCAAGCCCTATCTGGACCGTTTCATTGGCGTCGGCCTAGATAGTTCGGAAGTCGGCCACCCGCCCTCAAAGTTCGAGCGCGTCTTTGCCGCCTGCCGTGAGCTGGGCCTCAAGATCTGCTGCCACGCCGGTGAAGAAGGCCCGCCTGCCTACGTGCACGAGGCACTGGACCTGCTGAAGATCGACCGCATGGACCACGGCAACCGCTCGATGGAAGACGAGGCGCTGGTCGAGCGTCTGGCCAAGGAGCAGATGACCCTGACCGTCTGCCCGCTGTCGAACCTGAAGCTGTGCGTGGTCAAGGACCTGAAGGATCACCCGATCCCGTCCATGCTGGCCAAGGGCCTGCACGTCACACTGAACTCGGACGACCCGTCCTATTTCGGCGGCTACGTGAACGACAATTATATCCAGCTCGCCCGCGCCGTCGGCCTGACCCGCGAACAGGTCATCCAGATCGCCAAAAACTCGTTCGAAGGCAGCTTCCTGCCGGAAGACAAGAAGGCCCAGTATCTGGCCGAAATCGACGCCTACGTCGCAGCCAACTAAGCCAAACACAGCAAAAAGCCCCGTTGTCGCCAGCGGGGCTTTTTTCTAGCCTACAAGTCAGCGCTGGAAGAGGCGAGAAATCCCCAACGCATCAAAGCTGTCGCGGGCGGCCTGTGCCGTGTCTTCGGCGATGGCGCGGGTGGCGTCTTCGATGACCACGGCTTCGAAGCCTTCACGCACGGCGTCCTCGGCGGTGAAGCGCACGCAGTAGTCGTAGGCGAGGCCACAGACGAACACGCGCCGGATGCCGAGGTCGCGCAGCAGTCCGGCCAGACCGGTGGGGGTCTGGTGGTCATTTTCGAAGAAGGCCGAATAGCTGTCCACCGCAGGGTTGGCCCCCTTGCGGATGATGGCCGCCGCGCGCTGGATCGTCGGCGCGACATCGGCATGAAAGTCCGCGCCCTTTGTGCCCTGAACGCAGTGGTCGGGCCACAGCATTTGCAGGCCGTATTCAACCTCAATCTGGGTGAACGGAGCCGCCCCTTCATGGTTGGAGGCAAAGCTGATCTGGTCGGCCGTATGCCAATCCTGAGACACGATCACGGTTTTGAACTGCGCCGCGATCTGGTTGATCAGGGGCATGATCCCTGCCCCGCCTTGAACCGCCAAGGCCCCGCCCTCGCAGAAATCATTCTGCGGATCGACCACGATCAGGGCGTCATGGTCGGTCACGTCAAAGGCGGGGATGGTCATAGGCTTACACTCCGCAAGTATCGGCGATGATGTCGATTTCGTTGGCCGAGCCGAGGATGACCGGCACGCGTTGGTGCAACTGGGTCGGGGTGACGTCGAGGATGGCGGCGCGGCCATCGGTGGTGGACTTGCCGCCCGCCTGCTCGACGAGGAAGCTCATCGGATTACCTTCATACATCAGGCGCAGCTTGCCCGGCTTGTTCGGCTCGCGCTTGTCCCACGGATACAGGAAGACGCCGCCGCGCATCATGATGCGGTGCACGTCGGCGACCATGGCGGCGACCCAGCGCATGTTGAAATTCTTGCCGCGACCGCCCTCGGCTCCCTGAAGGCAGCCCTCGACGTATTTCTGCACGCCCTCGGCCCAGTGACGCTGGTTCGACATGTTGATGGCGAACTCTTTGGTGTCGGGCGTGATCTTGATCTCGGGGTGGGTCAGCAGCCACTGGCCGTCCAGCGACAGGGTGAAGCCCGACACGCCCTTGCCGGTCGTCAGCACCAGCATGGTCTGGCCGCCGTAGAGCACATAGCCCGCCGCCAGCTGTTTGCGACCATCCTGCATGAAAGATGCGTCGGTGACCTCGCCTTCCGGCGCGGCCAGCACCGAGAAGATGGTGCCGACAGGGGCATTGATGTCGATGTTGGAGGAGCCGTCCAGCGGGTCGAACAGCACAAGGAATTTACCGCCCGAATGTTGGGCGGGCTGGCAGTTGTCCATTTCCTCGGAGGCGACGCCAGCGACCAGCGGCAGGGCCAGCAGGGCATCGGTCAGGATGTCGTTGGAGATGACGTCCAGCTTCTTCTGCTCTTCGTCCTGCACATTAACAGCGCCGGACGCACCCAGCGCACCGGCCAGCGCGCCGCCCGACACCACCTTGCGGATATCCACGCAGGCCGCCGCGATATGGGCCAGCAGTTCGGCCAGACCGTCGGTCAGGCCAGCGGCCGACAGATGCGCAGACAGATCAAGGCGGGTCTCGGTCATTTTATCCATTCCAGAACATCGATTCCGTTGGCCTCTCATGGCCTCAGCCCGCCCGAGAAGCAATGGTTGGCGGTTCCCAATCAACCTGACCGATTAGATGGGCTGAAACCCCGCGTCACCGCAAATCCCCACAGATCGTGCGTATATGGCGGCTCGCTTTCGCCACAGTTCGCTTGACTTGGAGTCGGAGTCGATGGCTTAGGTGCGCTTGCTCTCGCGGGAGAGATCGGTCGGGGATGCTCTCTATCCCCAGATCGGAGCCGAAGGCGCAACCGCCCCGGAAACGCTCAGGCAAAAGGACCGCGAGAGGAATAAAACGCTGGAAAGTCGCTGTCGGGCCCACAAACCGGCAACGCGCCGAAGGAGCAAGGTCACCCATCCCCCTCGCGGTGATCGGAATCTCTCAGGCCTCAGGGACAGCGGGGGCGCGTACGGCAAGGCCTTTGCCGTGAGAACGCGACTCCGGAGTACGCCCATGAGCGACGACGCCCTGAAGATTACCCCTTTGAACGCGGCGCATCGCGCCCTTGGTGCCCGCATGGTGGGCTTTGGCGGCTATGACATGCCGGTGCAGTACGAAGGCGTGCTGGCCGAGCATAAATGGACCCGCGAACACGCGGGCCTGTTCGACGTCTCGCACATGGGTCAGGCCAAGATCACCGGCAAGGACGCCATCGAACAGTTCGAGCGCTTCGTCCCCGGCGACTACAAGATCCTCAAGGACAACAAGCAGAAATACTCCCTGCTGTTGAACGATGAAGGCGGCATTATGGATGACCTGATGGCGGGCAAGCCCGACCATGACGGTCTGTATGTGGTGGTGAACGCCGGCAACAAGGACGCCGACTTCGCCCATCTGCGCGCCAATCTTCAAGGCGATGCCCAGCTTCAGGTCATGGAAGACCGCGCCCTGCTGGCCATTCAAGGCCCCGAAGCCATCGCGGTCATGACGCGCCACGAACCGGCGCTGGCCGAAATGTCCTTCATGGACGTGAACCGCCTGATGGTGTTCGGCGTCGACTGCTACATCTCGCGCTCGGGCTATACGGGCGAGGACGGCTTTGAAATCTCGGTGCCGTCTGCCGATGCCGAGCGCATCTGGAACCTGCTGCTGGAAGACGAGCGCGTGAAGCCGATCGGCCTTGGCGCGCGTGACAGCCTTCGTCTCGAAGCGGGCCTGCCGCTGCACGGGCATGATCTGGACGCCACCGTTTCTCCGGTCGAGGCCGATCTGGCCTTCGCCGTGTCGAAGTCGCGCAAGGAAGCCGCCGATTTCCCGGGTGCCGAGCGCATCCTGAAGGAACTGGCTGAGGGTCCGTCGCGCAAGCGCGTGAACCTGATCGTCAAGGAAGGTGCTCCGGCCCGCGAAGGCGCCGAGATCGCCGACAAGGACGGCAATGTCATCGGCGTCGTCACCTCGGGTGGCCCCTCGCCTTCGACCGGTCAGAAGATCGCCATCGGCTTTGTGCCGCCCGCCTTTGCCGAGATCGGCACCGAGCTTCAGGTCATCGTGCGCGGCCGTGCTGCCGCCGCCGAGGCTGTGGCATCGCCGTTCGTGCCAACCCGTTACTACCGCAAACCCAAGGCTTGAGAGGGATCAGCCATGAAATTCACCAAGGATCACGAGTGGGTCTCGCTGGACGGCGACATCGCAACCGTCGGCATTTCGGCTCACGCAGCTGGTGCCCTCGGCGACGTTGTGTTCGTCGAAACGCCGGAAGTCGGCAAGGCCGTGACCAAGGGCGACAGCTTCGCCGTGGTTGAATCGGTCAAGGCCGCCTCGGACGTTTACGCGCCGGTCTCGGGCGAAGTCGTTGAAGCCAACGGCGCACTGGCCGATGCACCGGAAACCGTCAACGCCTCGCCGGAAGGTGAAGGCTGGTTCGCCAAGATCAAGGTGTCGGACGCCTCGGAACTGGACGGCCTGATGGACAAGGCGGCTTACGACGCCTTCCTCGCGACCCTCTAATGAATACCCGCCCGCCCCGACCTTGCTCGGGGCGGGGTTCTTTTACCCTTCCCAATACTCCGGCCGAATGCCGGACGGATCGGAACTGACCATGCGTTACCTCCCTCTGACTGCCGATGATCGCGAGGCCATGCTGGCCGCGATCGGGGCCAAGTCGATCGATGACCTGTTCGTAGACGTGCCAGCAAGCGCACGCCTCGAAGGCCCTGTGGACCTGCCGCGCGTTGCGGGCGAACTGGAAGTCGAACGGGCCCTGTCGGCCATGGCGGCCAAGAACAAGACCGCTGGCTCGGTTCCGTTCTTCTGCGGTGCGGGTGCCTATAAGCACCACGTTCCGGCGACGGTTGACCACATCATCCAGCGTTCGGAATTCCTGACCTCCTACACCCCGTACCAGCCGGAAATCGCACAGGGCACCCTGCAGTACCTGTACGAGTTCCAGACCCAGGTTGCGAACCTGACGGGCATGCCGGTCGCCAACGCCTCGCTCTATGACGGCTCGACCGCCATGGCCGAGGGCGTGCTGATGGCCACCCGCGTCACCCGCCGCAACAAGGCTGTGATCTCGGGCGGCGTTCACCCGCACTACGTCAAGGCCACCGAGACCGTGGTTCACGCCATGGGCGTTGAAACCCAGGTGCTTCCGGCTGCCGTTGATGCCGAAGCCGACGTCATCGCCCAGATCGGCCCTGACACCGCCTGCGTCGTCGTGCAGACCCCCAACGTGTTCGGCACCGCCACCGACGTGACCAAGATCGCCGAGGCCGCTCAGGCCAACGGTGCCCTGCTGATCGTCGTCGTGACCGAGGCCGTCTCGATGGGCCTGCTGAAATCGCCGGGCGAAATGGGGGCCGACATCGTCGCCGCCGAAGGCCAGTCGATCGGTAACGCGCTGAACTTTGGCGGTCCGTACGTCGGTCTGTTCGCCACCCGCGAAAAGCTGCTGCGCCAGACGCCGGGCCGCTATTGCGGCGAGACCGTCGATGCCGAGGGCCGTCGCGGCTTCGTGCTGACCCTGTCGACCCGCGAGCAGCATATCCGCCGCGACAAGGCGACGTCGAACATCTGCACCAACTCGGGCCTCTGCACCCTCGCCTTCACCATCCACATGAGCCTGCTGGGTGAAACCGGCCTGCGTCAGCTGGCCCTGCTGAACCACGAAAAGGCTCTGGCCACCCGTGATGCACTGGCTGCCATTGAAGGCGTCGAGGTCCTGACCCCGCGCTTCTTCAACGAGTTTGCCGTCAAGCTGCCGAAGAACGCCGCCGAAGTGGTCGAGCAACTGGCCGCCCAAGGCATTCTCGCCGGCGTGCCGTACAGCCGCCTCGCACCGGAAGCAGGCCTCGACGACGTCCTGCTGGTCGCCGCTACCGAGACCACGCGCGATGCCGACATCAAGATCCTCGCCTCGGCTCTGGCCGCGGCTGTAGCGTAAGGAAGGGCCACAGACATGAGCACCATGAACAACGTCGGCCGCCCGACCACCCCGAACGCTGTCGAGACCAAGCCTGCGACCCTGACCGGCGCGCGTGGCCTGTTGCAGGACGAAGCTCTGATCTTCGAAGGCGAAGGCTGGGGCAAGACCGGTGTGGACCTTGCTACGCCTAAGACCGATGGCTCGGACCTCGGTGATCTGGTCCGCCGCGACCCGATCGGCCTGCCGGGCCTGTCGGAGCCGGAAGCCATGCGCCACTACGTGCGCCTGAGCCAGAAGAACCACGCCATCGATCTGGCCATCTATCCGCTGGGTTCGTGCACCATGAAGCACAACCCGCGCCTGAACGAGAAGATGGCTCGTCTGGCTGGTTTCTCGGACATCCACCCGCTGCAACCGCAATCGACAGTCCAAGGCGCGCTGGAGTTGATGGACAGCCTGTCGCACTGGCTGACCACCCTGACCGGCATGCCCGCTGTGGCCCTGTCGCCCAAGGCCGGTGCCCACGGCGAGCTGTGCGGCCTGATGGCCATCCGCGCGGCCCACGAAGCCAAGGGCGAGCACGAACAGCGCCGCAAGGTGCTGGTTCCGACCTCGGCCCACGGCACCAACCCTGCCACCGCAGCCTTCGTTGGCTATAGCGTTGTCGAGGTCGCCCAGACCGAAGACGGCCGCGTGGACGTGGCTGATCTGGCCTCCAAGCTGGGTCCGGACGTGGCGGCCATCATGGTCACCAACCCGAACACCTGCGGCCTGTTCGAGCGCGACATCATGGAAATCAGCCGCCTGACCCACGAGGCGGGCGCCTACTTCTATTGCGACGGCGCGAACTTCAACGCCATCGTCGGTCGCGTGCGTCCGGGCGATCTGGGCGTCGATGCCATGCACATCAACCTGCATAAGACCTTCTCGACGCCGCACGGCGGCGGCGGTCCGGGCGCTGGTCCGGTGGTCCTCTCCGAAGCCCTCGCTCCGTTCGCTCCGGCCCCTTGGGTCGTGAACACCGGTGACGGCTTCAAACTGGTCGAGCGTGAGGAAGATGAGGCTGCCCAAGCCTTTGGCCGTCTGTGCGCCTTCCAGGGCCAGATGGGCATGTATGTGCGCGCCCTGTCCTACATGATGTCCCACGGCGCTGACGGCCTGCGTCAGGTGGCCGAGGACGCAGTCCTGAACGCCAACTACATCAAGGCCCGCCTGCAGGACCTGATGAGCCCGGCCTTCCCGGACGGCCCGTGCATGCACGAAGCCCTGTTCGACGACGAATGGCTCAAGGGTACGGACATCACCACGCTCGATTTCGCCAAGGCGATGATCGACGAGGGCTTCCACCCGATGACCATGTACTTCCCGCTGGTGGTGCATGGCGCGATGCTGATCGAGCCGACCGAAACCGAGTCCAAGGCCGAGCTGGATCGCTTCATCGAGGCCATGCGCCTGCTGGCCGAAGCGGCCAAGGCCGGTGACGTCGACCGCTTCAAGGGCGCACCGTTCCACGCCCCGATGCGTCGTCTGGATGAGACCAAGGCGGCCCGCTCGCCGAAGCTGCGCTGGGTCAAGCCGGAAGGCTCCAATCAGGCCGCCTAAGTCCGCCTGAACGACTGTCCCCCACTAACGCCGTGTCTTTCGGGACACGGCGTTTTCTTTTCGCTCAAGCTAAACCGTTGTTCATCCAACAGACACCTTAAAGCCTTCAACATCGTGCATATGTGCAGTGTCGATTCCTCCCCTATCGACGCTCCCTCCCCGTTTGCCGCTTTTGCCGAGACTGTTTCGCCCCGTGACACTGGTTTTGTCCCCGATAGTACCGCCGCCTCCGCGCAAGGGGGCTAGCCGCCGCCTGCGCCGTTTGGCCATGCTGTCGGTCGGTGTGCTGGTTATTCTGGTCGGTCTTGTCATCGCCCCCCTGCCGGGCCCGGGCGGTATTCCGGTGATCACCCTTGGTCTGGTGATCGTGCTGCGCAACTCCTTTTGGGCCAAGCGCCAGTTCATTAAGGCCCAGCGGGCCAAACCCAACTGGGTCTATCCGTTCCGCCGCCTGATGCGCAAAAATCCCGAAATCGCTCCGGTGTTCTGGCAACAGGCCCTGCGTGTCGAGAAGATGGTGATCCGTCCGCGTCGTCGCCGCCCCTTGCCCAAGCTGCGTCGCCGCATCCGCTGCGCCGTGCGTCGCTCGCGTGCCGGTCGCGCGGT
>NZ_DIGV01000054.1 GCF_002419815.1 Brevundimonas sp. UBA5713
CGTGCCGGTCGCGCGGCGCGCAGGGCGACCCGCGCAACAGCGGCCCGTCGCCGCCACTTCTAAGCGTCGCGCCTCCCATATTAGGCCCCTGCCTCTCGCGGCGCAGGGGCTTTTTGTTGCGCCGCACAACCCATGCGCGCACGCGAATGTGAACGTCGTTCTTCGACTTTGGCGGAAAAAAGGCGTATCCTTCCCTTGCGTAGTCTCGAAGGCAATGGCGTTGGGAGGCGCTATTCAGATGATGTCACGCGTAAAAAACGGACTTGTGGCAGGCTTCATCGCCACGGCCGTCGTTTCTGTACTGGAAGCGATCAACGTCTACCTCGTAAAGATGTTTGACCCCTTCCCCGGTGTTGTCGCCAAGATGATAGGCATGCCTGGCAATATGGCTATGGGCTGGGTCATGCACGGTCTGATTGGCACAGTGGTGTTAGGCATTGCCTTTGCCCTGCTTTACGACCGCCTACCCACTCGCACACCTGCCGCCAAAGGGATTGCCTTTGCGATCGGTGCTTGGGTCCTGATGATGCTCTACATCACCATGGTTATCCCCCAGCAGCGCGCACTGCCGTCCGGCGGCTTCGAGATCGTTGCCTGGATGCTGGTGACCCACGCCGTCTTCGGTGTGGTTCTTGGCACCGTTTATCACCGCCTCTTGCAGCGTGAAAAAGCCCACAGCCATCCGGTGGGTGCCGCTCCGGCCCACTGAGCCAGTTCTTGCGTCGTCCCCCGGGAGCGCAACAACGAAAAAGGCCCCGCAGATCGCTCTGCGGGGCCTTAGCTTTTCCGGGGAGGAAAATCTTAGTTCAGCTTGCCGGCCAGTTGGTCGATAGCGGCGTCCAGCGCCGGATCGGTCTTGGCACCGGCGATGCGGGCAGCCAGGATTTCCTGGGCGGCCTTGGCAGCGACGTCAGCCGCGGCCGACTTCACTTCGCGGGTGGCTTCGGCTTCGGCCTGAGCGATGCGACGCTCGGCCAGTTGCTGGCGGCGCGCAGTCGACTCTTCGATGCGGGCCTTGGCATCGGCTTCCAGACGCTTAGCTTCGGCTTCGGCGGTGGCCAGCAGTTCAGCGGCCTGGGCTTCAGCGTCGGCCTTTTCCTTGCGGATCTGGGCCAGCATGGCTTCGGCTTCGGCGCGCAGACGGGCCGCTTCGTCCAGGTCCTGCTGGATCTTGGTGGCCTTGGCGTCGAGGCCAGCGGCAACCATCTTCGGCACGCCAGCGAGGATCACGATGGCGAAGAAGATGACCAGACCCACGCCAACCCAGAACTCGGGGTTGGACAGATCCCAGAAATAGGCAGTCAGAAAGGCGGGCATGATCAGGCAGCTCCCTTGATGGCAGCTTCCAGCTCGGCCGCAGTCGGGGCCTTGCCGGTCAGGCGCTCCAGAATGGCGCTGGTGGCGTCCGAAGCGATGGCGGTAACGTTGCCCATGGCAGCGTCGCGGGTCGCGGCAATCTTGGCCTCGGCCTCGGCGATACGGGCGCTGACGACAGCTTCGTCGGCGGCCAGACGGGCGTTGAATTCTTCGGTGACGCGAGCCTTCGCCGCAGCGGCGGTGGCACGGGCGTCTGCGCGGGCCTTTTCGACCTCGGCGCGGGCAGCTTCGGCTTGAGCCTCGGCTTCAGCCTGAACCGAACGAGCGGCAGCGATAGCGCCGTCGATGGTTTCGGCACGTTCGTCGATGACGCGGCGCATACGCGGCGCGAACACCTTGGCGATCAGCACATAGGTGATGACGAACAGGATCAGCAGGTAGCCGATCTGGCCAACCCAGTGCTGGAATTCGAACTGGGGCAGGCCGCCCGAGGCGTGCTCGGTGGAGGCGTGGGTCTCGGCGAGTACGTCGCCGGTCGGTGCTTCGAGTGTCGGTTCTGCTGCCATGGTCCGTCTATCTTTAGATCAGGACAACGGCGCGTAGGGCGTGCCTACGCGCCGTCGGTACTGAGTGGTCTTAAGGCTAAGGAATTAGCCGAAGATCATCAGGACGCCCAGCACGAAGGCCAGGATGCCCAGAGCTTCTGCCAGAGCGGCGCCCACGAACAGGTTGCCGACCTGGGCAGCGGCAGCAGCCGGGTTGCGCAGAGCGCCAGCCAGGAAGTTACCGAAGATGTTACCAACGGCCAGAGCCGAACCGATCATGCCCAGGGTGGCGAGACCAGCACCGATGTACTTGGCGGCTTCAGCGTCCATGATGTGTTTCCTAAATCGAGAGAGCGTTAGAGGTTGGGTGAACGGACTGGATGTGGGCCTTAGTGGCCGTCACCCAGGTTGACCACATCATTGAGATAGATGCAGGTCAGAACAGTGAAAACGAAGGCCTGAAGGAAGGCCACCAGAAACTCAAGGGCAGTCATGGCGACCGTCATGCCCAGCGACAGGGCCGCAACGCCGAAGAAGGCGTAGGCCAGACCGCCGGTGGCGATGGCCACGGCACCCAGTTGAACAACGAACTGGGCGAAGATCTTCAGGGCGACGTGGCCGCCCAGCATGTTACCGAACAGACGCAGGGCCAGGGTGGCCGGACGCAGCAGGAACGAAACAAACTCGATCAGGCCCACAACCGGACGCAGCAGCAGCGGCGCGCCCGCCGGCCAGAACAGCTTGAAGAAGCCCAGACCGTTCTTGACGAAGCCGACAACGACCACGGTCAGGAAGGAGATCAGGCCCAGCGTCAGGGTGACGGCCAGCTGCGAGGTCGCGGTAAAGGTCAGGAACATGCCCAGCAGGTTCATAGCCAGAACCAGCATGAACATGGTGAAGGCGAACGGGAAATACTTCTTGCCGTCGTGGCCGATGATCGACGAGGTCAGGTTGTCGACCATGCCGAACAGGGTTTCACCGGCAGCCTGCATACGGCCCGGGACCACAGCCGACTTACTGGTGGCCAGCGACAGGAAGCCCACCACAGCCGCAAACGCGATCGTCATGGCGACGTGCGAGTTGGTGATGGCGATCACTTGCTCACCGAGAACGGGAACATTGACCGTGCCGAGCTCTACGAGCGGCTTGACCTCAAATTGTTCAATCGGACCGGCCATGAAGCCTATCGTTCCTCGTCTTCGTTAACCTCGACAATCGGCTCGCCCGCAGGGGTTTCACCGAGTGCCTTGGCCTCTGCCATCAGCCGTTGGGCTGTACGACGGGCCATGAAAAATGACAGGGCGAAGCCCAGAAGGACCCCGCCAATAACGCCAACAGGGCGCGTGCCGGCCAAGTAGTCGACAGCCACCCCGATGCCCAGACCAATAAAGACACCGCCGACCAGTTCGGCGACGATGCGCCAAGCCTGACCAACGACCTTCTGCGCCTCGGCGGTTGCGACCGCCTCGGTTCTGGTCCGCGCCTCAAGGCGGGATGCGCTTTCGGAAAGGCGTTTAATCGCCTCTTCGCGCGATTCCTTCTCTGAGGACATGGGCCAATTCGCTCATCGCCGGCACGAGTCCGGCAGGGGTCTGAATTTCGCGCGGAACCTATAGGCGCATGGCCTTCAGGTCAAGGCATGGGGGTGAGACGTTAAGTCACTGATTTTTGGATAAATCTTGGTGAGCGCGGCATACGGTCGCCATTAGTCTTACGACTCGGCGTCCTCATTGAGGAAATCCTGAGCGAACTCAGGGGCCTGATCATCGATGCCCGGCAGCATATCTTCGCCCTCATCATCGCTGCTGCGCGACGGGTCGGGCACTTCAAAGCCGACCGGCATGGACAGATCCAGTAGACCGGCAGCCTTCATCTCCTGAACGCCCGGCAGATCATAAAGCCCCGCCAGCCCGAAATGCTCGAGGAAACGGTCGGTCGTGCCATAGGTGACAGGGCGGCCCGGCGTGCGACGACGCCCGCGCAGTTTCACAAACCCCATTTCCAGCAGCACATCCAGAGTGCCCTTGGACAGGGACACACCGCGCACGCTTTCGATTTCGGCGCGGGTGCAGGGTTGGTGATAGGCGATGATGGCGAGGGTTTCGAGCGCGGCCTTGGACAGGCGGCGCGGCTCCTCGCGCTCTTCGGTCATCAGGAAGCCGAGGTCCTCGGCGGTGCGAAAGCGATAGCGGCCCGCCACGCTGTCCAACTCTACCCCCCTGCCCCGATAGCGTTCCTGCAAAGCGGTCAGCGCGCCCGACACATCGGCCCCTTCGGGCAGGCGGCGCGCCAATTCCTCACGCGATAGCGGTGCCGCGGCGGCGAACAACAGGGCCTCGACGCGGCGCTCGATCTCCAGATGGTCGGGGATAAAGGTCAGGGTCACGGGGTGAGTTCCAGAGGGTGGCCGGCACCGCGGCGCTTCAGCCATATCTCGTCAAACGGCCTTTCCTGACGAATGTCCATACCGCCTTCTTTTACCAGCTCCAGACTGGCCGACAGGGTAGAGGCGGTATAGCTGGCCTGTGACGGACCTTCGTGATCGCCGGGCTTTTGCGGGGCGACGCGTTGCAGCGGCGTCCAGTTCGACAGGCGCGGCATGATTTCGCGCAGCCAGTCGCGGGCGGCCTCCAACTGGAAGGCCTCGACCCGACCGGCGGGGGTATAGTTGCGACGCTCCTGCTTCACGCGCTGGGTGACATAGGCGGTCATCAGTTCATACAGGCTGGCGTCCACCTGATCGGACGGGATGATGACCGTCTGTTCGGGATCGCCGCGCATAAAGACATCGCGGTTCAGCTGGGGGCGTTTGGTCAGTTGGTCCACAGCGCTGCGCATGGCTTCCAGCTTTTGCAGGCGGAAGGCCAGTGCGGCGGCCATTTCCTCGGCGGGCGGCTCTTCGCCCTTGTCCTTATCGTTGCGCGGGATCAGCAGGCGCGACTTCAGATAGGCCAGCCACGACGCCATCACCAGATAGTCCGCCGCCAGCGAGAAATTGCGGCGGCGGGCCTCATGAACGAAGGCCAGATACTGTTCGGCCAGACGCGTAATGGACAGCTTCAGCAGGTCCACCTTCTGCCCGCGCGCCAGTTCCAGCAAGACGTGGAGGGGGCCTTCATAGCCTTCCAGATCGACGACAAATGTCTCCTTCTCCTCGGCCTGCTGTACCGCGGTGAAGTCCAGATTTGGCTGGAAGGCGTCTGTCATTCCCCCTGCCCCTGCATCTCTCAGGCCACTGCGGGCGCTTGGGCTTCGCCCACGTCAGGACCACGGGCGGCTTCGAAGCGACCTTCCAGCGCGGCGGTAAAGCGGGCGCGGGCGGCCTCAAGGTCCAACGGTTCGGGCGTGCGGACCAGACGTTGTAGCGCGGCCTCGGCCCTGCGCGCGGCGATCCCGCCCAGCGTCTTGGCGCCCGAAGCCACAGCGGTCATCTCGTCCAGCTTGCCGTTGCAGTGCAGGACCACATCATTGCCCGCGCGGAACGACGCCTCGGCGCGCTCGGTCAGGGTGCCCGACAAAGCCTGCATCGACAGGTCATCGGTCATGATCAGGCCACCAAAGCCCAGACGCTCGCGCATCAGGCGGATACCCGCCTTGGAAGTGGTGGCGGGGGCGTCGGGATCGACGGCAGTGAATACCACATGCGCGGTCATCGCCAGCGGCATGTCGGAGGTGGCGCGGAAGGGCACAAAGTCCCAAGCGTCCAGTTCGGCCAGCGGAGTTTCCAGCACCGGCAGGTCATGGTGGCTGTCAGCAAAGGCGCGGCCATGGCCCGGAATATGTTTGATGATCGGCAGGACACCGCCCGCCAGCAGGCCCTCGGCCGCAGCACGGCCCAGTTGGGCCACGGTGGCGGGATCACGCGCATAGGCGCGGTCACCGATAATGTCATGAGCCCCCGGCACCGGCACATCCAGCACCGGCACACAGTCCACCGTGATACCCAGATCGTGCAGATCATGGGCGATCAGGCGCGCCCCGAGGCGCACCAGTTCGCGGGCCGTGCCCACATTGCCCTTGGCCGCGTCCAGATAGGCGGCACCGGGCGGATATTTCGGCCAGAACGGCGGGCCGAGGCGCTGAACCCGCCCGCCTTCCTGATCGATCAGGACGGGCGCGTCATCGCGCCCGACACTGTCACGGAGGTCTTGAACAAGGGCCCTGACCTGATCGGGGCTTTCGACATTACGTCGGAAAAGAATGAAGCCCCACGGGTCGGCGTCGGCGAAGAAGGCGCGTTCTTCAGCCGACAACCGGGTGCCCGCACAGCCGTAGATGGCAGCAGAGGTCAAGGCGTACTCTCTTATCGGACCAGGCAGTCGCGACCGGCAGCCTTCAGCGCGTTGCAGAAGGCGACGGCACGATCACGGCTCATGCCGGTGAAGGTGGTGCGATAGACGGTCGAACCGTTGGCGGCGGTCACCTGTTCGACGCTCTTGCCAGCACCCGAGGCGTGCGAGCCAAAGCGCGAGGCGACAGCGGCGTACTCACGATCCGCGATGGCCTGCGAGGAGAAGGCACCGATCTGGACGCGCGAGGTGCCCGTGGCGGCCGACGGGGCCGGAGCCGGTGCGGGCGCAGGAGCCGCCTTCGGTGCAGGAGCTGGTGCGGCCTTGGGTGCAGGAGCCGGTGCCGCCGGAGCTGG
>NZ_DIGV01000005.1 GCF_002419815.1 Brevundimonas sp. UBA5713
TGGGCGGTTGGGGGGTCTGGGGGGAAGGAGGGAGAGGGAGGGTATCTTCCTCGGGTTCAGACGTTTCAGACGCTTTAAGACGGTTTTCAGACGCTTTAAGACGCTTCTCATAGTACCGGCGATTGCGTTCTTGGCGAGCAGTCTGGGTGGGCACCGCGGGAACAGCGCCTGCATCTTGAGCTTCGGCCACGCGCAGGATCTGCTCTGCTGTCAGGCCTAGCGACACCAGTTCTCTCAGTGCTGCGACGGTCAGGCTCATTGCGCCACCTCGTCAGCAATCAGGTCCACCTCAGCCCAATAGCGCTGACGCTCAGTGCCTTCGGAGCCATGGCGGTTCTTGTCTACGATGACATCCATGACGGTGCGCATGCTCTCAACCTGCATCTCCCATTCGAAATGCTCGTTGGTGCCAGCCTTGGGTTCAGACTTCTGGAGGTAATAGACCTCGCGGTACGGGAACAGGACCGCATCGGCATCCTGCTCGATGGAGCCGGATTCACGCAGGTCAGACAATTGCGGGCGCTTATCGTCGCGGCTCTCGACTGCCCTGCTCAGTTGGGACAGCAGCACGATGGCGATCTTGGCCTCGCGGGCCAGCGTCTTGAGCGCACCAGTCATCTCTCCGATCGCAGAGGCCTCATTTCGGCCGGCCAGTGCGGGACGACGCATCAGCTGGAGATAGTCGATGCCGATGGCGGCCAGGTCGCCGCGGCGCTTCATGGCCCAGACGGCGCGGCTGACATCCTCGACAGACACCCCTGCCCTGTCTCGCAGCCACAGGTTTTTCGGTATACCGCCTTTGACCTTATGCAGCACTTCCATGTCGAAGCTGGTCAGAGGCGCGACCTTAGCGATGTCCGAGAAACTGACGCGCAAGTCCTCATTGGCCGTCAGGCGCGACAAGGCACGGTCATTGAGCTGGTCGGCATCCATCTCCAGCGAGAAGCCCGCAAACAGGTGGTTCGGGTTGCGGATGGCTGCGTTGTACAGGACGTTACCCAGCAGCGCGGTTTTCCCCATACCCGGGCGACCGGCCATGACGATGACCGAGCCGGGCATCAGGCCGCCGAGCCGCTTGTCGATGCACGACAGGCCGGTCTGCACGCCCTTGGGCTTGCCGGTGGCCCGTTCCAGCTCCAGCCGGTCCATGCGGGTCTGCGCGGCTTCGTGGGCGTTGATGAAAAGCGCATCTTCAGGCGCGGCACCACGTTCAGCCGCTTCCAGTTCAGCGCGTGCCTGCGCCACAACCTGATAGCCCGTCATTTCAGGGTCGCGGGCCTTCTGCATGGCCTCGCCGGCCATCTTGATCAGGCGTCGGCGCACAGCCGCGTCAGCAATATGTCCAGCATATTCGCGCGCCAAGTTCGACGGAGGCGCTCGGTCGATAAGGTCGATCAGATAGCCGATGCCGCCAAACTGCTCGAACGCCGGATCATTTGCCAGGACAGCCTTGAGGGTGGTCGGTTCCGCGAGCTTACCATCGCGAACATAGCCTGCAGTCGCTGCGAACAGACGCTGATGATAGGGCTCAAAGAAGTCGTCAGCCGTTACAGCATCATGGACATGGCGCATGGCCTCGTTGTCCATCATCAGCACGCCCAGCAAAGCCTGCTCGGCTTCGATATTCATGGGTATGGCCGGTTCGGTGTTGAAGCGAGCGTCGTCCATCATCGTGCGCGCTCCGTATCGAATAGTGGCCCACATTTGATGGCCTCGACACGTTGGACGGCGGCATCAGCGAAGCGGTTCAGTTGCTCGGCGGCAGCAGGGTTCTGCGATGCGCGAGCCTTGGCTTCGCGCCGCATCATGCGAGCGTAGTGTAGCTCCATGTCGATGATGTCGCGCCTATTCATCCCTTGCCCCATCATTCGCGGGCTCCAAGCGAGCAAACAGCCGCTCAGCCTCGGCAGAAGCCACAGAGCGGGTCAGCTTCAATCCAGCGCCCAGATCGTGCGCTACAGCGCCGAAGGCAGAAACCGCAGACGGCTTACCGATCAGGGGGTGAAGGTGCTCTGCGGTGACATCGAGAACATCGCGCAGGAACACGGCCTGTTCCTTGGGGTTCAGGTCAGCAAGCGCGGTGCTTATGGTGCGTCGGGCGTGCATACGCAGGAACAGACTGCGGGCCGTGCGGGCATCGCGAGAGACGGCGCTTTCACGGCTTCGGTCAATGCGCTCGACCAGATACTTTTCGCGCTTACTCATCTACCCGATCCATTCCCCGTTATCGTTGGCGCTCTGGGTCAGCTTTTCGATCTCGGCCTTGGTCATGGCGCGAACGGCATCCATGCCGCCCATGTCACGAATGGCCCTCATGGCACCGGCGAGACGGGCTCGCTCGATGTCGAGGTTGGCGGCACGCTGACGCATGGCTGTGATGGCTTGCTCGGCATTCATGCCACTCGGCCTCCATCCCAGACCGAACGCGAGGGTCCGCGACGGGCAATAACGTTGGCTTCGCGGGGAACTTTCTGGACCTGCTTAATGCCGGTGCTAGCGATAGCCCTGTGCTTCGAGCAGTAAGATTTGGTTGTTTCGGTTGCCTCAGGATCTACCGGACGCCCGCAACACATCATCTGGGCACCCTGCCCGTCACCAACGGGCCACGCGCATTGATAACGCCCCCGCTTCCACAACAGCATAGAGGTGTCATTGGCTGGCTCTGGAAAGGCTTCAATGACCTTGGCCCCAAACGATGCACATGATGCGCGGCTCTTGTTCGCGGCCACGATCTGCTCGACGGTCCTGGCCGGACGTTCTTTCGCGGGTACTTTCTGTTTGGGCTGCTTCTTGGCCGTTTCGGGCTTAGATGGCCGCTGCCGCTTCAAGCCCATGCGATAGGCTAGAGCGATTACGGCGGCTGGTGTTCTGCCTGGATACGCCGAAACGATCTCGGTAGCCGATTTGCCTTCGAGCCACTTGGTCTTGATCTGCTCAGCCTCTTCAGCCGACCAGTTCGGTGCCTTGGTGCCCGTCGATCTTGAAGGAGCGGATGCTGATGCACGCTTCCAGCCCTGTCGTGTAGCAACGCCAATCACAGCGCAACGGCTACGGCGGGGAAGAACAGCAGCGATTTCAGAAGCCGAGTTACCGGCCTCCCACATCAGTTTCGCCTTCTCAAGCTCTTCTAGGCTCCAAACGTCGGAGTGGTTATTTCTCATGCCGTTCTTCCTTGATTCATCGGTTCCCAGCGCCACGCATGGGACGGATGACGGAGACGGACGGCGTGGAGCCACAACCCAAAGGCGTCGGCTTCGTCCGAAAGGGTGACAGGTAGGCCATAGACGCGGGCAGCACGCACCATGTCGTCTTTGGTGGCCTTGCCGTTGCCGGTCAGGGCCTTCTTGATCGTGACCGGATAGGCTTCGCAGCACTCCACCTTGGCTTTCAGGGCCACCATTTCGGTCAGGCCAGCCAAGGCATGGAGCTTGCGCGTGACCGAAGGCGTCGCACGGGCTGCCAGAATAGGAGCCTCGAAAAGGATAAGGCTCGGCTCGACCTCGACCACCTTGGCCGTCAGCCATTCCTCAAACGCGATCAGGAAGGAGCCAACGTCCTCGCCCGTCTTTGGCAAGTTGATGTGGCCAACGGTCGGCAAGCTTTCTGCCTCGGGGGAACCGAAGCAAAAGCCTGTGCAGGTAGCGAGGTCGAGAGATAGGAGCATCAGGCCGCGCCTTTGACCTCAGCGTCAGCCAAATCATTGGCAGGCGTCGGCGTCAGAGCCTTAACCAGCTTTTCCTGACCGGCTTCCCAGCCCTTCATGAAGGCTTGGAGGTAGTTGGGAGAGAAGGCATCCGGCATCACCGGATCTTCGCCGCGCAGGCCCATGGTGTAGCCTGTACCCTCAGCATCGACTTCATCACGCGCCGGCGACGGCAGGTCAAACAGATCGGCCTGCGAACCAGCGGGCAAGCCAGCCCACAAACGCAGCTGGGTACGGCGCTGCTCTTCAGCTGTCAGATCACGACGGCTCGCCGCCCCATCGTCCAGAATGGCTTGCAGCTCCTTACGGGTGAAGCCGTCCGTCTTGGCCACGCGGAAGAGGTCCGTCATGACGGCCTTCTCAGCATCGAACGCGGCTTTCACTTCGGCCACTTTGTTCTGCTGGATACGCAGCTTGTTCAGGTGCGACAGGAAGACAGCTTCTTCGTCGCGGTTGGGGATGGACTTCACGCCCTCCCCTTCACTCGTCAGTTTCTTGGCCATGCTGGCCTCCATCAGACCGCTCAACGGGGCGGTCGGTCCCGTTCGGTCATCGCCAGAAGGCGAAAGGCTTGGCGTTGAAGAGCGACGGCTTACGCGCCAGTCGCAGGATGAGGGCGTGTCCAAAGATCAGTAGGGAGGCCATCATGCAGCCCTCGACGGGGTTGCGGCTTCAATGGCACGGCGGACGCCACGTACACGGTCGAGCGCTTGCTCAGCATCACGTTCTGCTGCGGCAATGGCATCAAGGTCGTTGTTTGATAGCTTGCCGTCGGCCAATGCTTGCCGGACGGTGCTGACGACATCCATGCTTTCCTGCGCCAGATCAAAAGCCAGCTCTTTCAGGCAGCCGGTCACGGGTGCGGGCTGGCAGGCGTCAAACAGGGCGGCGCTATAGATTGCCTTGCCGCAGTGACGCTCCAGATCGGCAATGACATCGGCAGGCATGGACGAAGGATCGTGCGGCGTCTGGTAGCCAGACAGGGCCGACTTGCGCACGCGGCAGGCCCTCGCCGCTTCTTCAAGCCCACCACACTCCTCAATAAGTTCATGGGCCAGACGGGCATGTTCTCTGTGGCTGATCTTGTTCACCGGATGTCCAGCTTTCGTTTCCAGATGACCGACGTGCGCCGTCACGCGACTGTCGGGGTGGGGTTTTCAGGAGAAGGCGCATGTCCTTCATCATTCGCGGCGTGCGCATGTTCAGCGGCTGGCCGAGGGAAGAAGCGGCTCAGGGTGGTCTGCGTCGCATCCATCGCCTTTGCGGTCTCACGCTCGGCGGCGAGGATCAGGTCAATGGTCTGAAGCTCGAGAGGGAGGATTTCGGCCAGTTCCCCAAGCCGGTTGATCACCTCAGACTGGTCCCCGTTGGCGGCCAGCGCGTTGATCCGCAGAACCAGACCGTAGACCGTTCCGGCATTGGCCAGAGCGTCGGTTCGTGCGCGCGAAAGCTCCCCAGGTGACAGCATTTCAGCAGCCCTCCGGGCGCACGCTGCCGGAGATGGCATGGGGGGTGACACCTCCGGCAGTCGCCCTCACAGTGAAGTTGTCAGACAACACTGGAGAATGGGTATGGGGAGCCTTGAATGGTTGACCTCGCCTTGGATCAACGTGGTCGGCCTCTTTGGGGGCGTGAGCGGCTTGGTTTCCGCTGGCTGGACGTTGTGGCTTTACCGCAAGTCCGAACGAGAGAAGGCTTTGGCCCGACTTTCGATAATCACCACCCAAGCAAAAGATGCCCTTCAAGTGAATCTTGCATTCACTCCAAAGGATCGCGCCGAACAGATCACGGCTGTCATCAAATCGCTGACACCGGATGTCGATGTCATCTACAACGCTGGCGTCACGACAATCAGCGACGGTCAGGGCGGCTTCATACCCGTTGGGCCATCCGATGTGCGCCGAGACAGAAAGCTGCACGTTCCCCTGCATTACGGGCGCTCCAGCACAGCAGCTTCGACTTTCTTCTTGGCGAGAGCGTCACCGGACGGTTCAAGCGGGAAGATCGAATCCGGCAAGGTGATGATTTGCGTGATGCGAAGTGTGTCTCGCAAAGTCCTGGTCAAAACGACGAGAACGATCAGCGCCACGCTCTGAACAGCCAGAAGCCAGACAAGAAGCCAGACCATCAAGCCGCCCTCTCTACAGAGGGGTTGTCGTTGGCGGGCACAAATGCGCGCGGCACATCAGCTGGCCACGGAGCATCAGACGGCCAGTTCACGGAGAACCACGCCATGATCGTGTCGTATTTTCTCGCGGTGAAGGACGCGCCCTCGTTCAGGCGGTCAAAGAAACGCCAATCGCCCGTCGAAAGCCGAGCAACTGTTGACGCTTCGCGGTTGGTAGCCTTCGCAAAATCATTTGCGCAGGTTTCGAGATGACGGCGCAGAGTGGTTTCCATAGCGCCAACGATAGTCGGAAGTTTCCTACTTCGTCAATCGGAAACGTCCGTCTGGCTTTATATGTTACCTCATCGGATAAATCCGACATGGCATCTCTCAAGACCACGGTCGCTCGTCGGCTAGAAGAAATTGGCAAGAACGCTTTTGAAGCCGCTCGCGACGGCGGGCTCGAGCGTAACTTCATCAACGATATCCTGAACGACAAGAAAAAGACGGTCAGGGGGGATAATCTCAACAAGCTCGCCAAGGGGTTGAATGCTACCCCTAGCCAAATCTTGACGGGCTCTTTCGATGATATACCCGAAGCCGACCTTCCGCCCGAAACTGACGTAGCCTCCGACTTATCTAACGTCGTGATGCTTCCAGAATACGATGTCAGATTGTCAGCCGGTGACGGCTTCTATGTCGGGGCCGAAACCACAAAACGTGAGTGGCCCTACCCGCGCTTCCTCGTTGTCGATCAGCTAGGTGTCTCACCGAACAAAGCCACCGTTCAGGAGGTCATCGGGGACAGCATGGAGCCGACCCTGTCTAGCGGCGATTATGTCCTGATCGACATGAACGACACGCGCATTGGCCTGCCCGGCATCTTTGCTGTCTGGGATGGCGATGCACTGGTCTGCAAGCGCGTTGAGCGCATTCCAGGTTCTGAACCGCGCGAGGTCCGCATTAAGTCGGATAACCCGCTGCACGGCGAGTATCGCGTCCCGGAAGAGCAAGTCCGCATCATCGGCCGCATCCGGTGGATCACGCGGAGGGCGTAGTCAGTAAGTGCTAAATGCAGATAACCTCGGGGGAGGATATGAAGGAAGCGGAGCACACTTTTGGTGGCGACTGGACAGAACAGAAGCTTGATGCACTGTTCTACTATCTCCAATTCTATACAACCGCCCTTAAGGGCAAAGCTGACGCATCTTGGTCATTTGACCTTTGGTATGTCGACGCATTCGCGGGATCCGGGGAGAGGACCGCCGTTCGGCAGACCGGAGGACTATTCGTCCAGCAGCCGATCGGCCAAGAAGTTGTTCAACTCGATGGGTCCGCAAAGCGTGCTCTAGCGATTAAGCCACCCTTTCAACGGGTGGTTCTTATCGAGGCTGACGCAACCCGATACGCTGCTTTAAGTGCGCTCAGTAAAGATAGCCGGGTGCAATGCATCCAAGGCGACGCGAACGAAGAACTTGCTAAGCTCTTGAAGTCACCCGAATGGCGCCTGCCGGGTAAAGGCAAAGGGCTTCGTCGAGGCGTGGTGTTCTTGGATCCATACGGGATGCAAGTTTCTTGGCAGACGCTCGAGCTACTAGCTGCAACTAGGCGCTTCGACGTTTGGTATCTATTCCCCATTGAGGCGGTCGGTCGCCAGCTTGCCCGTAAGTTCGAAGGAGTCGATCAGTCTAAACAGCGCAAGCTCGACTTCATCTTTGGAGGACCGGAGTGGCAGACAGATCTCTACGAAGATGAAGTGATTGCCGGCGATTTGTTCTCCGAAACCACGACTCAGCGGCGAAGGGGTGATCGTCGAGACATCGAAGCCTATGTGAAGCGGCGCCTAGAGAAGCTTTTTCCCTTTGTCTCCGAACCCTTGTCAATTGGTCCTGGAAACCAACAGAAATTTGCGCTGTTTCTTCTAGTCTCAAATGATAGCCCCAAAGCCATCGGGCTTGCCAAGAAGGCAGTTTCAGATCTGATCAGAACACAGAAGCTTGAGGCATCTCGTCAAAAGTCCGCCCCCTGAACGAGCGACCGGTAGCCTTCTTGTTCCGCCCTCCCCACTGCTTAAAGAAGAAGGCTGTGTCAGCGTCGGCGCAGAGCTCATAGATCTCGTCCACCCATTCTTCCAACATCGGACGGCTACGAGGGCCGGACTCGCCTCCGACGATAGCCCACTGGATGCCCGTGAGGTCAGCCTGACCCACTGAGCCGATTAAGGGCTCAAATGAGACAAACCTTACAGCAGCTGCGGTGGCTCGCAGGTGGTCAAGACGGCCGATCACCTTGCCGTCCTCGACACTCGTTCCAAGCCATACGTTGCTCAGTACCGGCAAGTTCTCGTCGGCAATTATTGCCGCCATGCGCTCGGGCCGCTTGGTCAGAATTTGATAAGTATGGTGCGGTGTGGCCTGCATCGTGCTCCATACGCGCTTGATGAAATCAGCCGGAACATCTTCGTGGAATAGATCCGACATAGAGTTGACGAATATTTTCCTTGGCGCTCGCCACTTCAACGGTGCGTCGATAGATGCTTCATCGCAAAAGACTTTCCCGGTCCAAATGTAACGATCACCACTCTTTCGCGTGAGGCCCTGATATTTCTGCACTCCCATGGCATCAAGGCGAGCTGCCATTCTCATGGCGTAACAGTTCGAGCAACCTGGTGTGATGATCTGGCAACCGGCGACAGGATTCCAAGTCGCGTCAGTCCATTCAATCGTTGTGTCGGCCATCGAGCATCCTCCTGCGCCTGTTTGGCAATGCAGTTTTGGTGCCTACCGAGTACTATAATGACACAGGAAATTATTCCTGTGAATCGTTGTCTGTCACGCAGCCTCTTCACTCATCCCGTAGCCCTACACATCATCATCCCCAACCGGCCCGCCTTCGTTCTCCATACGGCGGATCGATCGCACTTCCTGTCTGGTGAACTTGAGGCGCACGCCGATACCGCCGTCGGCTTCGGACAGGAATACCGCCCCGCCCTCTTCCAGCGCTACCTGAATGCGTTCCTTGGCATCATCGCCCGGATCGACACCCTCGCGCTCGAACGCGGCCAGAGCGTCCAGCTCAACATCAGCCTTCTTCGCCACATGCTCACGAGGCCATTGAACCAGTGCGCGTGCTGCGCGGGCTTGGGGTCCGGTCAATGTCATGGTGGCGTCCTCCAGCTAAACTAGGCTCGCTATTCAGACACACAGGGCGGAAAATGCAAACGGCGGCCCGTGTGAGCCGCTACGTAAGACCCGCATAAAAATCTATATGCCCCGCCAACATGGCCATGCAGCCGTCTCTAGAGCAGTCTTTGGGTGGTAAATGCTGTATGTACGCCCCGTTGACTTCAAGGCCATGTAGTCTTTTACATGCAGGGCAATCTGGCGCGACAGCATCCACCTTGAATGTGTCGTACCCAGCTTCCTGAAAACGCTCGACGCCACGCTGTCTAATAAAGTTAAAGGCAGCATCCAAAAAAATCCCATCCAAAGCTGCTATGGGCTTTTCTCTGCCTTTATCGGTCAGCGTAGCCATGGCTTCATGTGACATGATTGTATTGGCTCTAAGCCCGACAGCTCTTAGTTCAGCTTTGTCCAGAAGGCGGCCCTTGGAGCGAAAGAGCCGCGCCACCGCATGTGGATGCATCCCTTGGGATTCCCACAATAACTCAGCGATCACATCAATCGCTTCCGCACTGACATATCCCAGCCTTTGTATAGCTGCTGAGACATGCGGTTTGTATTTATTGCTCATCGCTGAACGTTACAGCTTTGGAGAAGTCGGTCGGGGACCAAGTTCTTTCGTCTCCGCTGCATTCCCTGGCCATGGCAGGAGCAACAATGTCATCATTGATCATTGCGAGGCGTGGTGATGGTCCATCTACCTTCACTGCAAATCTGTGCCAGCCTGCATAGCCGCCTGCACGTGATCTAGAGTTCACTGATCCACACAGAAAAGTGGCATCTTCGGACATGCGAACATCTTTGAAACGCGCACTCGGATAATCCACGAGTCTTTCGTCGAACAGCGCCTTAGATGCATCGATTAATCTATCAGGCGACCAAGTCCCTTCTTCCGAACTCACGCCTGTTGACAGCAGCCCGGCCGCCACAAAAACAGCAGATAACATGACATCCTCGTATGCTTCCCTAGGTGGTATATCACATTGATATGCGGCCCTCGCGCATCAGGTTTCCAACTAGCAAAGTAGGAAATATCCCACTTTGTGTTTGACAGTCGGAAATCTCCGACTTAACGTCTCTCCATCGAACGGAGAGATGCAATGTCACTCAAAACTGAAACCCCGCCGCGTGACCTCTACGCCGCCATGCTGGCCGAACTGGAGCGCCTGGCTGAACTGCAGCGCGAGCTGGTTCGCCAAGCCCATGCTGTTGCGGAGGCTGCGTAATGTCAGCTGTCCCAGCACAAACAGCGGCCAATGATGCCGCCCCGAACCGTCGCCAACTGGCAAAGGCCCAGACCCGCGCTAAAGTCCTCGATGCCGGCAAGAGCCTCTTCGAAGAAGTCGGATACGAGCGCGCCACTATCCGCGCTGTCGCACGTCGCATTGGCATGTCCACTGGCGCTGTATTTGCCAGCTTTACGGACAAGGCTGAGCTGTACCGCGCAGTCTATGACCACGCCCCGATCACGCCTGAGCAGGGCCTGACACTGCTTGCCGCTCTTAGTGAGGCCGAGGCCTTCATGGCTGGCTTCGAGGGCGACACATCGCAGGTGAATATCGACGCGCTGCTCTGGCAGGCCCGCTCTGCGCTGGCCCTGACCTCGCCCGATAAAACCCATCAATCCACTCCGGCCGCCCCTTCGCCGGACAGCGTGAGGATGGCTGCGTAATGGCCCTGCACCCGATTTTCCAAGGCATCGCAGACGGCTTTATGCCGCCCGTGGCTGCCAATGATGGCCCCCGCCCTATCGCTGAAGGCGTCGGCAGTGTCGTTGCACAGCTGGAGCGCGTTGTTGCCCGCAAGCATGGCAAGACCGTTGTCCAGAACATCGCTGACATGGGCGGCTGGTCCGCGCCGGAGCACGACAGCGAACGCTACCGTATGCTGGACAAGGCATTCGCCCTGCGCGGGATGCCGCATCGCTTTGGCGGTACTGCGGATGGTTCGGCTTTTGATGCGTGGTCCTATGCCCGCGCCTGCGCGACGCACGCCACGCAACGCGACTGTATTGACGTGCAGCGTCAAGGCGTGGGCTGGGGCATCGAGGAACAGGAAGCCCGCAAGGCGCTAAGCCAATGGGGCCTGACCGAAATCAAGCTGCGTCATGCTCAGCCGGGCGATCTGCTGCTGTTCGCCATGCCCGAGGAACGCTTGCACCGCGGCCCCGGACTGCCGCCCGATGTCAAAACCGCCGGAATGCACGTCGGCATCATGTCCGCCCCCGGTGGCGACCTGACTTGGGCCATGCTGCCAAACGGCAAGCCAAAGCCAGAAGCCAAGATGCTGCATGTTTGCGGCGCTCGCCCGATTACCGAGTGCTGGGTTGGGCCGATGTGGTCTGACAACCTCGTGGCGGCTTTCAGCTTTGGCGACCCAACAGACGAGCGTCCTGTGCTCAAGGCGGTGGCGTGATGGGTGAGAGCAAGCACACGCTGGGGCCTTGGGAGGTCGTCCGGCATGGTGATGATGGTCGCCCCAACCCCGAAGGTGGGACTTACTGGGTGATGCCTGTGGCCGGTCACGGCTCCGGATGGGTCGGCGATGACTCCTACCTTTCGGTGTGCGTGGGTAGTGGGCCAGATGCGCCAGCCAACGCCCGCCTCATCGCCGCCGCTCCTGAAATGAAGGAGGCGCTGGAGGAGGTGTTGCGCTGGGACGCATACCCGAATGCCTCCTGCCGCCAGCGCATCGAAGCCGCCCTAGCCAAAGCAAACGGCGAGCGCCCGTCACAATCTCCGACCGCGAGGTGTGTGTGATGACCCGCTACACCTACTCAACCTGCGTTTCGTTCGGCACCGATGGCGAGGCTGACTACAGCGAAATCGATGTGACGGTCAGTTACGCGGTCTTGGCTGGTCGCCCAGAAACCCCGCCTGCATACAGCCATGGCGGCCTCCCTGCCGAGGATGCCGAGATTGATGACATTCGCGTGGAGCAGATCAATGGCAAGCCTGTCGTCGTCGGAGACGCTCTGAAAGTTGAGGCGATCCTGAGCAAGTTTGAAGACGGCGACCTTGATGCCGATCTGTTTGCCGCTGCCTCCGAAGAGGAAACATGCCGGCGCGAAGACGCTGCTGATGCCCGGAGGGATTACCATTGACCCTCCGCGACATCGACATGCGCCCTCACCCGCTTGGCATTGTCGAGCATCCCGAATGGCCAGCCGTCCGCAACAGACATGCGGAACGCGTCTGCAACTCCATCGCCAGAGAGGCTGCTCAAGCCGACCAGGAACGGCGCGCTGCTGCCCGCCACCACATCGGCGACCTCACCAAGGGCCTGATCCTCTTCGCCGTCATCGTCGGCATGTGGGTCATGACCATCCGCTTTCTCGAATGGGTCCAGCTTTAGGCCGGCCCCCGAGATCCCTAATCAACGCTTTGGAGGCCCAAATGGCCCAAGCCCTGCGTTCTATCGAAGAAGACACCCCGCAGACCGCGCTTGTCGCGCAGGTCAGCGCCAACCCCGGCTTGGTTCTTCTGGATCAGGAACGATTCAACCAGTTCTACGAGGCGATCAAGCAGGAGACGGACAAGCTGGTCCCCGACCTGACGACCGAGAAGGGCCGGAAGGAGATCGCTTCCATGGCCTTCAAGGTCGCCAAGACCAAGACCGCCATCGATGCGGCAGGAAAGCTTCTTAATGAGGAAGCGCGCGCACAGATCAACAAGGTCGACGCCGCCCGCCGCGACATCCGCGAGAAGCTGGACGCCCTTAAAGACGAGGTGCGCAAGCCGCTTACCGACTGGGAGGCTCGAGAAGAGGAGCGCGTGGCCGCCTGTGACGCCTTGATCGCCCTGATGAAGCGCGACGCCGTTGTCACGCTGGAAGACACGTCAGCATCGGTCGCCGCGCGTCTGGCCGAAATCAAAGCCTTTGCGCTGGATGAAGGGCAGTTCCAATCCCTGCTGGCTACAGCTCAACAGCAGCAGGCCGACGCCATTGAAAACCTGTCTGCGGCGCATGCTCGACTGCTCAAAGAAGAGGCCGATCGCGCCGAACTGGACCGCCTGCGCGCCGAGGCCGCAGAGCGCGCCGAACGCGAACGCGCCGAAGCCGAGGCTAAGGCCGCTGCCGAAGCCGCAGAGNNNNTGTGCCGCTCGCGCAGCTGAGGAAGAGAAGGCTCGCATCGAAGCCGCCGCCAAGGCGGCCGAGGAAGAGGCCCGAGCCAATGCTGAAGCTGCTGCCCGCGCTGAACGTGAGGCTGCCGAACGCGCCCATGCCGAGGCCCTGGCCGCCGAGAAGCGCCGCGCCGATGAAGCCGAAGCAGCCCGCAAGGCCGAGGCCGACCGGATCGCCCGCGAAACTGCCGCCCGCGAAGCAGAAGAGAAGGCTGCCGCTGATGCTGCTGCCGCTCGTGCCGCCGACATCGAGCACCGCACGAAGATCATGGGGGCCGCCAAGCAAGCCATCATGGGTCACGGCGTAGGCGAAAGCACAGCTCGGGCCATCATTCTAGCCATCGCCGCCGGTGATGTGCCGAACGTCAGCATCAAGTTCTGATGATGACCAACTGCATAGGCTTCATGGTCTGGAACCCGGCGCGCGGTATGCCGCACGTGGTCCACGACACCATCGAGCGCGCATTGGCGGAAGCTGAGCGCCTCACGGCCAAGAACCCCGGAGAGCGCTTCATCATCATGTCGCCAGTCATGGCGGGATCGGACGCCAGCACCGCCAAGGCGTGGAGTGATGGCAAGGCCGAGGGTCTCGCTCAGGCACATCGCGAGATCATGAAGGCAGAGGCAGCCTCCGATCAGTGGTGTGAAAAGGCGAAGGTATTGGAGGTTTCGATGGAGCGGCTTGCCGTCGTTCAGCGCGATCACCGCCGCTTCCAAGCCATTGTGGCTGACTGCTTGCTCTGGTTTGACGGCTTCCGCGCCGCCCATTCCCCCAAGGACAGCTGGGAGCGGCCGCACATCCCGGACCGCGAAGCCCTGCGCGAACTGAACGCCGCGCTTCAAGCGCTGGAAACCCCGCAATCCGAGTTCGAGGAGATACCTTTTTGACCCTGCACAACCCCCTGCCCATGCCCTTATCGGGCAAGATCAGCGAGCCGGGCGTCTATGCCTTGCCCATCGAGGTATATCACGGCCAGCCGACCGTCGGCCCGTCGATCAGCTCCAGCGGCCTGCGGACGATCTGGAGCCAGAGCCCGGCGCACTACTACGTCGACAGCGCCCTGAACCCGAAGCGAACACCGCAACAGGACCGACCGGCCTTCGCCCTCGGCCGCTTAGCTCACAAACTGCTGCTGGAAGGTTCTGACGGGCTGGCCGACGAGTTCGTGACACGTCCCGAGCAATGGTCGGACTGGCGGACCAAGGACGCCAAGCAGTGGCGCGAGGACATGATCGCAGCCGGCAAGACGGTGATCACGGATGCCGACTTGGCCGCCGTCACCGGCATGGCGGAAAGCTTGGCGCAGCATCCATTGGTCGAGGCCGGCATTCTTGACGGCTTCGTCGAGCGCTCGTTGATCTGGAAAGACGACAAGACGGGCATCTGGCTTAAGAGCCGCCCCGACGTGGTTCCACGCGCCTCTGGCCTTTTCTCTGACCTCAAAACGACGGCTAGCGTTGCCGACGACGACCTTGAGCGCTCGCTCGCCGGTTTCGGTTACCACATGCAAGCGGCCTTGGTGGGCATGGCCTCGGAAGCCATTCTCGGTCGCCCCATGGAAGAGTTCGCACTGGTGTGGGTCGAGAAAGCCCCACCATACTGCGTGCGCGTCACCGTCCTCACCGGCGCTGATCTGGATCGCGGTCGCCAACAGCTACGTCGCGCCATCGACCAGTTCGCCGAGTGTGTGAGCACAGGCGTCTGGCCGGGCCCAGGCGGTGACCGTCGCGATGCAGAATACCTGACCCTGCCCCCATGGGCCGCCAAGCGCATCGATGAGCGCCTTGAGGTCATGGAAGCCGAAGCCAACGACAATCAACCCCAGACCGAGGCCGCCTGATGAACGCCGTGACCACCCAACAGCAACCGCGCCCTCAGATCGTCACTGGCGGTCAGGTATCCGCTCTGGTCCCGCAGTCGCTGGATGAAGCATTCCGCGTCGCTACCGCCATGGCTGCATCAGGCATGACTCCAAAGGGCGTCGACAAGCCTGAGCAGGTGTTGGTCGCCATCATGGCAGGCGCCGAACTCGGCTTTGCGCCCTTCCAGGCCATGCAGTCCTTCGCCGTCATCAACGGCAAGCCGAACATCTGGGGGGACGCCCTGCCCGCGCTGCTGTGGTCGCGCGGGTTCAAGATCAAGGAGTGGTTCGACAACGAGGACGAGCCGACCAAGGCGTTCTGCCGGATCACCCGACCCGACGGCGACGAGATCGAACGCTCATTCTCGGTTGGCGATGCAAAGAAGGCAGGACTTCTCGGTAAGCAAGGGCCGTGGCAGCAGTACCAGAAGCGCATGCTTCAGATGCGCGCCCGCGCCTTTACTGCCCGCGATGGAGCCGCAGACGTTCTGCGCGGCATGCACGTCGCTGAAGAGGTCCAGGACTATCAGCCGATTACTACTCGCGCGGTCCCGACCGAACGCCCGAACCTCGCCGCTCGTCTGGCCGCACCCAATGATGCCCCGCGTGAAGGCTTCAGCGCTGTGCGCGGCATCGATCTAGACGACCACATTCCAGATTTCGACGCGGCACCACGCCCCTCCGATGCCGCGTCGGATCAGCCCGTATCCGATGACAATCCCCCGTCGCGTACGGATGCGGGCCATGACTTCCCCGGTGACCGTCCTCCCACCGGTGAAACGACGGCTGATGGCAATCTCTCCCCTGCGCCATCAGCCGTCGACGTCATCCAGTGGGCCGACAAGCTCATTGAAGACATGCCGTTCATGAGGCCGGATCAGGTCGCGGCCATTGAGAACGACCGCAGGGAAGTCGCGCGGTTCACGCTTCTGAAATCGACCGACATGGCCAAGGCCCAAGAGCTGGAAGCCGCCATTCAAGCCGCGAAGGAAGGGTGACCATGACCACCATCAGGGTTATCGATTTCGAGACTTGCGGACTGGAGCCACCCGCCGAGGTCTGCGAGGTCGGCTATTGCGACCTGACCAGAGCCGATGACGGTTCCTGGTCGGTCGGACAGCCGGTGTCCTATCTCTGCCGCGTGGCGCAGATGCCGGCCGAGGTCCGTGCCGTTCACCACATCACTCTCGCGGAGTGTGCGGACTGCGAACCGTTCGACGGCATGGCCCTCATGCAGGCGTCGTCGCACGTCGCCGCCATCGCCGCTCACAACATGTCGATGGAAGAGCAATGGCTCCAGATTGAGGGCATTCCGCCGAAGGTCTGCACCTATAAGGCCGCTCTTCGCGTCTGGCCTGATGCGCCTGCCCATTCGAACAGCGTGCTGCGCTACTGGCTGGAGGATCAGGGTCTGTTGTCGCTGGACTTTGACACAGCCATGCCTCCGCACCGTGCGGGCCCAGACGCCTATGTGACCGCGCACATCCTCAAGGCCCTGTTCGCCGCCGGTGCCACTGGCAAGGACATGGTCGCCTGGACGAAAGAACCACGCCTTCTGCCGACCTGCCCCATTGGGAAGTTCAGAGGCCAGAAGTGGGCTGATGTCGAAACGGGTTTCCTGAACTGGATGACCCAGCAGGCTTCGATGGAAGCTGATTTGAAATGGAATGCGCAGCGTGAGTTGGAGAGGAGGTTTGCGAGATGACCCGCCCCCTCTGGCAAATCGCAGCCGAGATCGCAGCACTTAAGGCCGAGAAGAAGGCCCAGAAGCGCATGTTTCACAGCCCCAACAAACTGCGCTCGCAGACGTTCAGGCCTGAAAGCAAGGGGCAGCGCGATCCACGTCAGCAAGACAAGGCCTATCTGGCATGGCTGCACGAAGGCACGGACTGCATCGCTTGTCTAATCGAGGGACGACCTGCATTTGGAGGCGGAGGCGCTGAGGTCATCGAGGCTGCGCATCAAAAGCTTGCGATTGCTTCCAAGGGCTGGCGCGAAGGCGGTCTCGGCCCCCGCGTCCACGACCGACGCTGCGTCCCGCCGTGCGCCTGGCATCATCGCCTAGCGCCGAACAGCTGCGACACGGGCGGCCAACGCAAGTTCTGGGACCGCCTAGGATTGCGGGACGGCATCGCCGACTTCTGTGCCGATCTCAACGCCGCGTTCGATCAAGGCCAACCAGCAATGCCTGTCATTCGGAAGTGGGCCGCGCGCCCTGCCAATGACGATCTCAACGAAGTGGAGGAAGTGGCGTGAAGAACAAGCTTTCCGACTTGAACAACCACCTGTTCGCACAGTTGGAGCGTCTAGGGGATGAGGACCTCACTGCCGAGCAAATCAGCTCCGAAGTCGAGCGTTCCAAAGCCATCATCGGCGTGGCAGCCCAGATCGTCAGCGCACAGAACCTGAACCTGAAGGCCGTCGAGCTCATAGCCGAGCACGGCGAGCGCTTCCACGACAAGCTGACCATGATCGAGGCTCCGCGATGAAAGGCCGGGCGATCTCTTACAACGCAAATGAACTGGCTTGGCTCGAGGAGCGCAAGGACTGGCCTCGCGCGGACCTCCACAGTGCTTTCGTGGTCCTATTCGACCGCCGCGATCTAACTGCCAGCAACCTGACTGCCCTAATGAAGCGCAAGGGTTGGATGACAGGCCGCACCGGTCGTTTCGCCAAAGGCCAAGCCCCACTTAACAAAGGCAAGAAGTGCCCCGAAGGCGTGGGCGGCCGTCACCCGAACGCTCGTAAGACGCAGTTCAAGAAGGGTCAGGAGCCGCACAACACCAAGCACCTCGGCCATGAGCGGCTGAACAAAGACGGCTACATAGAGATCAGCGTTGCCGAGACGAACCCGCACACCGGTTATGAGCGGCGCTACGTCCATAAGCACGTCTGGCTCTGGGAGAAGGCAAACGGCCCGATCCCCGATGGCCACTGCCTCAAGTGTCTCGACGGCGACCGGACAAACACTGATCCGACGAACTGGATTGCGATCCCTCGGGGCGCTCTCCCACGCCTGAACGGTGGCCGCGCAAGTCGCGTCTTGGCCTACGACACCGCGCCGGCCGAGCTGAAACCCGCAATCCTCGGCATCGCCCTTCTCGAGCAGAAGGCCAAAGCTGTTATAAAGGGAGCCGCGTGATGACCGATACTGTGAATGTGCCCGAAGCGATTGAACGTCTTGCTGCCGTGGCCAATGGGGCAAGCGTTTCCGATGTCTACGGGGGCGAATGGTGCATCAATGGCCCTGCGTCCTTTCGCGCTGACTTGAGCGCCGCGCTCGCAGCCGCCCCGAAGGCGGAGCAGGACTATGCAGAACTGAAGCGCCTAGCCGAAAATGCTTCGCCGGGGCCGTGGAAGGCTTGTGGCACGATTTATGAGCATATGAACTGTGAAATCAGAACGGGCGCGAAGGGCGAAGGACAGCCTATCGGCCAGATTTGGGACGCCCCGAATGCATTTGCAGACGGACAGTTTATTGCTGCCGCCAGCCCATCGGTTGTTCTCGATCTGATAGACCGCGCATCCCACCCCGCAGCCAGCGATGAACTGCCTGCCTCGATCCTAGACATTGCCGTCGAACGTCAGCGTCAGGTGGCAATCGAAGGATGGTCACACGAACGCGATGACGGCTATGTAGCTGGTGAGCTTGCCATCGCTGGCGCTTGCTACGGACTGATTGGCTCGCGCAACTGGGCCGTTGATGCTGTGCGCGAGATTTGGCCAAAGGGTTGGAGCGTAAGGTGGCTGAAATCCAAACCGAATAATCCACGCCGTGATCTGGTGAAGGCGGGCGCGCTGATAGCCGCCGAGATTGAACGTCTTGACCGTCTCGCCAAGCACAAGGGGCCGCAGTCGTGATGCGCGTGATCAGCAGCATAACCCCTCATGCCCCGCATAGAGAAAAACAGTGCTGGCGGTGTCGCGCCATCGCCGTTGCATCCAGCTTTGTTCAGCGTCGCCATCCTTCCGGCCTGACCGTCTTCTATTGCCATTCCTGCGAGGCGGAGAAATCCGACGCCATGGAGGCCCGCAAGTGAGCGCTCTTGTCCTGATCTGCACCGCCCTCCTGATGTCCGACGGCGATAGTGGGCGATGCGTCACAGCAGACGGCGAGCGCCATCGTGTGCGCCTTGCTGGCATCGACGCGGGCGAAGTCGCGCCGTACACGCGCTGCCGTCAAAGGCCAAACGTATGGGCCTGTTCAACCCCTGCCCGCTCCACGGCTGTGCAAGCTACCGACCGCGCCCGCCAGCTTGCCGTCAATGGTGCCCGCTGCACGGTCCAGAACCGAGACAGGTATCAGCGTAACGTCGCCACCTGCACGATCAATGGCCGCGACCTCGGCGCGATACTGGTCAGTGAAGGGCTCGCTATATCGGAAACGAACTTCGGTGATCCGTACCGTGCAGAGGAGAACGCAGCGCGGGATCATGGCAGGGGGATTTGGCAATGAGCAGGTCCAACAACGCCGCCCCGGGCCATCACCGCTACATCCCCGATAGCTGGCCTGCCCTCCTCAGCAAGGATCAGCTACGCGCCTATGTCGGCGGCATGAGCGAGGAGACGCTTTCGAAGGTCTGCCCCGTCGCACCGGTGGATCTAGGCGCGAACCTGCTGCGCTATCCCCGCCATCTGGTTGATGCGTGGATTGCCGAACTGAAACCGCGCGTCGGTGGCTTCAAGCGCCTGCCGCATCAGCCGACCGAACTACCAGACGAGCCGCCAATCGTCGCCAATGACCATGCTGCCCAAGCACTTGAGCGCGTCCGTTCGCGCGCCAAAGGAAGCCAGCGTTGACCGATAAAGGCTCGATTAAGGTTAAGTACGTCCAGAGGCAGAAAGCAGCCGATGGCAGCGACCTGCTGTATTTCCGAAAGGGCGGCTACCGAGAAGGGCCCCTCAGGTCGGCGTTTGGAACTCAGGCCCTACAGGATGAAGTGACGGCCATCGTTGAGCGGATCAACAGCATCGAGCTGGCCAGTTCGACACCGCGCGCCGGCACCGTCGGCGGTATGCTCAAGGCCTATGCCAAATCAAGTGACTTCCTCGGTCTCGCCGCCAGAACTCGAGCCGGTTATCAGGACTACATTGACGAGCAGATCGAGGACATTGGCGATGTCCTGCTGAGCTCAGTCACTCGGTCTTGGATCATGGGCCTGCGCGATGCCTGGGCCATTCGGGGGCACAACTCTGCAAACAAGCGCATGCAGGTACTGAAGAACGCTCTGAAGCCTGCCATCCTTGATGAAACAGATAGTCGAATCAGCGGCGATCCCTTCCACAAAATCCCGAAGGTGAAGCGACCGCACGAGGTCAAGGAAGCGAACCCCCGCTGGGAAGACCACGAAGTCATTGCCGGTATTGAAGACGCCATTGAGCGCGGAACGCCGGGCTTGGCCCGTGCCATAGCTCTTGGCCGATATGGAGGGTTTCGCCGCGGCACGATCTGCAATCTGCCACTTCACGCCAGAACAGTCGCGATCAATGACCAGGGCGAGCAAGAACGCCGTCTCTACTGGCTGACCGAAAAGCGCATTGTTCTGGCCGACAAGCGCGAGGATGCGCGTCTCACCGAGGTTATTGAGCGTACGCCCAATCGAGCCTTGACCGTGGCTTACAATGCCGACGGCGCGCCTTGGAAGGAACGCCAGCTGAATCAAGCCGTCGAGCGGTTGATGGATCGCCTCGCCAAGAATGGAAAAGTTCGCGCCGCTGTCGATGCTGAGGGCAATGTCTACTGCCCGCTCACGCTCCATGGGCTTCGACACGCTCGAGGCGTCGAGCTGGCTTTAGCAGGCGCTTCTGACAGCGAAATCATGTCGCAGCTGGAGCAGGCCTCGGAGGCCGCGGCTAAGATCTATCGGCGGCAAGCTAATCGCAGAAGAATGGCGGATGCGGCTCAAGACAAGATCGATAATGTGGTGTCTCTCAAGGCCAAGAAACGCGCCCAAGAGCCTTAAATCGGCTTTTGTATACGGGAGTGTATATGGACTGTATATGAGAGCCAACCGCTCAGAGAAACGAGCGGCATTCAGACGATTTTCTCTAAGGAAAACATCTTCACGAGAGTGGTACGCCCCCTCGGGCTCGAACCGAGGACCCTCTGATTAAAAGTCAGATGCTCTAACCAACTGAGCTAGGGGCGCATCCGCACTCTCGTGAAGAGGCGCGGAACATAGAAAGGGTTCTGATTCCGGGCAAGCCCAAAAATACGCAAATCATCATAAATTTTCGGGACTAAGAGATTTCCGTGTTCGCTGTCAGAAGTTCATAATCAGTTCATGCCACACTGGACAGATGGGCGGACATTGCGGGGAACCTCCTCCCGTTCGCCTGCGTTCGTCACACAACAGTCGACATGGATCTATGCGCAAACATCCCTTCTCCCCCGCTTCGCTGACGGTCGCTGCCCTAGTTGCGGCCGGTCTCACGCTGACCGCTTGCGATAACCCGCAACCTCAGCCGTCATATGAAGACACCTATGTCGAGGACGTAGCGCCGCAAGAGGCTGTACCTGCCGAAGAACAGGCGGCTCCCGCTGTTGCCGAAGCTCCGGTGGTCGATACCGTCCCCGTAGAAACCGTTCCTCCGGATGTCCGCAGCTCCGAAGAGTCTGTCCAGCCGGATAGTGAAACCCTGTTTTACTAAGGTTTACGAGGCGATCTGAAAGGTCGCCTTGAGTGCTTCGTTAATCGCCGTAGTCACCGATGACTACGGCTACAGACGTATAAGAAGGTTCGGATTGCGCACTCGTCTCGGTTTTTATCTGTGCAGCGTGGCGGCGTGTGCCGTGCTGGGCGCTGCTGCCAGTCCTGCCTTCGCCGACGAAAAGCGGGCCACCTTTGTGGCCGCGCCCGACACCACCATTCCACGTGATCTGGAAGCCAAGCTGGAACAAGCGATCGGGCGTGTTGAACAAGCGCCCCGCTCTGCCGGCGAGCAGCGCCGCAACGAGCGCCGCGCCGTCCAGTTGGCCGAAGATATTCTGCGCACCGAAGGCTATTACGGCGCTACGGTTGAGGCCCGTCCCGCCTCGCGCGAAACCGATCGATATACGGTCGAGCTGATCATCAATCCGGGGCCGCAGTTTGTGGTCCGCGATGCGGGCATTGAATGGGTCGCGCCGCGCCAGACCACCTTTACGCCGCGCGCCGCCACCGAGACCACCAACGATACCCCGACAATCGTGGTCGCCAATGCCGATACGGGCCAGATTGGCGACTCTCTCGCGGTTTCGGGTAATACGACACTGAAACCCGTACGCGGGGCACCTCCCGTGCATCCCACGGAAGACATCGTAGCCTTGGCCAATGAGGCCATTGACCTGCCCGATGGTGCCCCCGGCCGTGCCCCTGACGTGATCGCCGCAGAGGCGCGGGTCATCTCGGTGCTTCAGCGCAACGGATTTGCCGACGCCCGCCCCGACCCCCGATACGTCGAGGTTGTTCACCCCGAATACGAGGGCGACCCCAATCCGGCAGCCAATACCCTGCGTCCCCGTTTCAACATCATGGCGCGCGACGTCGTTTATCTAAACGACCAGATCACCCTGAACCCCACGCGCCGTACCCCCTCGACCACCGCCGATCAGGCCGAGGCCGAAGAGCGGGACGCTCCCACCCGCACACGGGAAGACTGGGTGCAGCAGTTGGTCACGTGGGAACGCGGCGAGATTTTTACGCCGGACGCCCTCACCGAGCTTGAACGTCTCCTGACCGAAACCGGAGTGTTCGATGCGGCTTCGGTCTCGCTGCAACCGCTGTTTCAGGCCAATCAGGACGATGACGAACTGCGCGATGTCTACGTCTATCTGAGCGACCGTCCGCATAAGCTGTTGGAAGCGGGTGCCTCTTACGCAACCAAAGACGGCTTCGGTCTGGATATTTTCCGAACCCATTTCAACCGCTTCGGTCGCGCCGACACCCTGCGCTATGGCCTACGGCTTGCCGATATCGACAGCCGGATCGGCGGCGAGTGGACCCGCCCGCATTTCCGTCGCCCCGGCCGCACCCTTCGCGTCGCCGGCTGGGCCGTCAGTGAAATGACCGACGCCTACGACCGTCAGGCCGCTGTATTCGAAGCGGATATGACCCAGCGCTGGGGCAAGACCTCCTTCTTCAGCTACGGCGTGGGTCTGGACGGCGGTCGCTATAAGGAAACGCGTTTCGACCCTGACACCATGCAGGCTCTCACGCTTGACCGTAATCTGGTGCTGTTCACCCTGCGAGGCGGTGCCTTTATCGACCGTGCCAATGATCCACTGAACGCCACGCGCGGTTGGCGTGCGCGTCTGTCGGTGCAGCCGACGGCGGTGACCGGCGAGGACAATGTCTTCTTCCTGCGCTCGGTCGGTGAGGCCAGCACCTACTACCCTATCGGAGAGCGCGAGCGCACCGTCTTGGCCGGTCGCGTCAAGATCGGCTCCATCGTCGGTGGCGATGAGCTGACCGTGCCGTCGGATCGCCTGATGTATTCGGGCGGCGGGGGCTCGGTGCGTGGTTATTCGTATCAGAGCATCAACCCGCGCCTGCCCGACAACACGCCGCGCGGGGGCCTTAGCCAGTTCGAGACCTCGCTGGAAGTGCGTCAGGACATCGGCGAGAAGTTTCAGGCCGTGGCCTTTCTCGACGGCGGTGCCATCGGCTTTCAGGAAACGCCGAACTTGAGCAATATGCGCTATGGCGCAGGTGTCGGCGTCCGCTACAAACTGCCGTTCGGCCCTGTGCGTGCCGACGTAGCCTTTCCGCTGAACAAGCGCGAAGGTGACTCAAGCTTTCAACTCTACATCAGCATCGGCCAGTCGTTTTGACCGAAACGCCCTCTCAAGAGCCTGAAACCGAAGGCACCACGCCGACAGAGACCCTGTCCAAGTCCAAAACACGCGAGAAGCGCAAACGCTCGCGTCTAAAAACGATCGCCATCGTCTCGGGGATCGGCATCGGGACGCTGATCGGCCTCGGGATCGTGGCCGTGGTGGGCGGGCGCTACTATCTGGTGTCGGATGCAGGGCGCGAACTGATCACTACCTTTGTGGCCGGCAAAAAGATCGGTCGTTACGGCGAGATCAATGTCGAGGGCCTGAGCGGCGATCTGTTCGACGACTTTACCTTGGATCGCGTCACGGTGTCGGACGTGGATGGCGTGTGGCTGGAAGCTACCAATGTCCGCGTGGACTGGTCCTATCTGCCGCTCGTTTTCCGTCGTTTCCATGCCGACGAAATCACCGCCGACCAAATCCGCCTGATCCGCCGTCCCGTGCTGGAGCCGCCGACCGAGCCCGGCGGTCCGCAGGCGTTGGGCATTGTGATCGACAAATTTGCAGCCAATGTCGAACTGCTGGAGGACTTCTCCAAAGAGTACGGACGTTGGGCCTTGTCGGGCGATGCCAACATCCCCCGCGCGGGTAATAAGACGGCGAATGTCGATGCCCGAAGCCTCAGCCGTACTGGCGACTTCCTGAAACTGGCGGCGACCTTCGGCGAAGACCCCCAGGATCTGCGTTTGAACCTTCAAGCCGAGGAAGCCAGCGGCGGACCGCTGGCGGGCGCGCTCGGCTATTCGCCCGATCAGCCGTTTTCGGCCAAGGCTCTTGTAGACGGCAGAACCGTCGACATGGTCATGCGCACCGGCAGCTTCACGCCGCTGCATGTCAAAGGCCAGTTCTCCGACAATGGTTCGCGCCTGTCGGGCTATATGGACTTCTCGGGTTCCGACCTATTTGTGCCGTTCATCGAACGCTTTGGCCGTACCGCACGCCTTGGCTTCGCTGCGGTGCCCCAACGGGGCCGCGAAGGCGTTCAGGGCGTGGCGTGGCGTCTGTTTGCCGACAACATCCAGTCTTCAGCCGTCGGCTACGTGAGGACCAAGGACGGGGCCTTCGCCGAAGACATCAAGCTGGACGTCGCTACGCCCTCCCTCACCCGTTTGGCCGGAACCCCGCTGGGCGATGCCGCCCGCTATCAGGGCGTTTTCAACGGGGATGGCAAAACCTTCGAGCTCAAGGGTGCGATCAACGCCTCCAACGTACAGCTGAGCGACTATCGCATGGCCCGGTTGACGGGCCCGCTGAACCTGTCGGCCAATAAGGGCGAATACAGCCTGTCGGGCGAGCTCACTGCGGCCAATGCTTCGCGACAGGGCGTTCTGGGCGGGCTGCTGGGCGCGGCCCCGCGTGTGAAGCTATCCGCCTCGCGTCTGGCCGATGGGGCCATTCTTGTCCGCAATATAGACCTGGGCGGTTCGGCTTTGACCCTGACCGGTTCGGGCCGCCGTAACCTGCTGGGTGGTCTCAGTTTCAATGGTGATGTGAACCTCAGCAATGTCGCGGCGCTCAGCCCGCAAGCCAGCGGCAGCTTCGGCGGCAATATCCGCGCTGGCACACAGCGCTCGGGTGCACCGTGGACCCTCAGCTTCAACGGTCAGGGCCGCCGCCTGAAAACCGGCATGGAAGAGATGGATCGCCTGTTGGGCGAACGTCCGCGCCTCGCTCTGGCCGGCAGCATGAACAAGGGCGTGATCTCCATCACCCAGGGCCAGCTTAACGGCGATGCCGGACAGGCCGATGTGATTGGGCAGGTGCAAGGCGACAAGCTGCGTCTGCGCCTGAACTGGGATGCCAACGGGCCCTTCGGTGTCGGGCCTCTGGCCATCGACGGCAAAATGACCGGAGACGGCTCTCTGGTCGGTACGATCAATCAACCGGAACTGGCTCTGAACGCCGACTTCGATCGCGTCAATCTGGGTCAGGTCGTCCTGGGCCAGACCAATCTCAAGCTGAACTTCAACAAGCGTACCGCTGGATCGGACGGCGATGTCATCATCACCTCGTCCTCGCGGGGGCAGCCTTTGCTGGCACGGGCCAACTTCCGCCTGGCCGATCAGCTGATCGCGCTCAGCGGCGTGGACATCAACGGCGGCGGCATTACCGCCAAAGGCGATATCGCCCTTTCGCAGTCTGTACCGTCCAGCGCCAATCTGACCTTCGATGCCCGTCCGGGCGTGTTTGTCGAGCGCGGCACACTGAACGGCCGTATCCTGCTCAGCGAAGGTGGCCAAAATGCCCGCGCTGACGTTCAGGTGGACGGTCGCAACTTCCGCATGCGCGGCACCAATGTGCTGGTGGAGCGTCTGGCTCTGCGCGGTCAAGGCACGCTCCAGCGTCTCCCGATGGCAGCCGACGTGCAGATCGGCGGCGAAAACCCGTTCAGCTATCGCGGCCCGCTGGTCTATGAAAAACAGAACGATGGCCACCGCCTATCCATGGGTCAGGCCGGTGGAGAGGCCCGCGGCCGCGTTCGCGATATCGCCTTCACCGTGAATCCAAACACCTTTGTTCAGACGGGCGGCAACGGCCTGATGGCGAATGTGGATGTGGGCTTGGGCTCTGGCACGCTACGCGCCAATCTGTCGCCTGCTGGACCGCGCCGCCGTGACGGCAGCACCGTGTGGAACCTGACGTCCAATCTGGACGACGTGCCGGTCAACGCCTTTAGCCGCGATCACGAAGGCACACTGTCTGGCACCGTCAATGTCAGCCAGATCGGTGCCGCCAATCTCAACGGCCGCGGCGACATCACGCTTACCGGCGCACGGCTGGCCAACTCGCGCAACGACGCTCTGAATGCCCGCATCAATGCGGTTCTGGACGCCAACAGCCTGCGTCTTCAGGCCAATGCCACAAACACGGCGACCGGCGGTGATAGCGGCCTTCGCGCCAACGCCAATGTGTCCCTGCCCATAGACTATGATCCCCAGCCGCTGCGTTTGGCATTGGACGGCAACGGGCCTCTGTCCGGCAACATCGCCATCAACGGCAATATCAAGCCGCTGTATGATCTGGTGGATGGTGTGGACCGCACGGTCGAAGGTCAGATCGACACCAACATCACCCTTGGCGGGCGTCTGAATGAACGTCGCTTCTCGGGTCCGATCCGCGTCTCCAACGGACGCGTCGATGACCACGGCATCGGGTTGAAGCTGCGTAATCTGAATGGCGAAGCCCAACTGACGAATGACGACATCACCATCTCGCGCCTGACCGCAGCGGATGCCCGCAACGGCCAGATCGAAGCCAGCGGCCGTCTGCGTTTCCGCGCGCAGGGGCCCGGCAATATGGGCGAACTTCAGGTCAAGCTACGTGATTTCCGCGTGGCCGATACCGATGAGGTGAAGATCACGACTTCGGGCGATCTGCGCGCCATTCACACCGGCCGTTTTGTCCGTCTGGACGGCACGCTGAACGTCAACGAGGCGACGATCGAGCCTGTCTTCCCCGGCAATACAGGCATTGTGCGTATGCCCGTGACGGAGATTAACCGACCGGGCGCAATCGAAACCACCACCGACACCGGCGCGTCGAACTCGATACCGATCATCCTGAACGTCAAGGTGGTCGCACCCGAGGTCAATGTGCGCGGCGATGGCATCGACATGCAGTTGGAAGCCAATGCCGATGTGGCCGGTTCGATCAACAATCCGCGCCTCAACGGATCGGCAGAGGTGGTGCGCGGCACCTACGAGTTTGCGGGCAAACGCTTCACCTTTGATCCGGGCGGTCGCGTCACCCTCGATACCGACCCGCGCCGCATCCAGTTGAACCTAACCGCGCGCCGCGAAGACCCGACCATCACGGCCATCATTCGCGCCACCGGTTCGGCGGCCGAGCCGCGGATCGTCCTCAGCTCCGAGCCGGAACTGCCGCAGGATGAAGTGCTGGCCCGCGTGCTGTTCGGTCGTTCCATCTCGCAGCTGTCTCCGATCGAGGCGGCGCAGCTGGCATCAGCTGTGGCTTCGCTGGCTGGCGGTGGCGGCTTCGACATTCTGGGCAATCTGCGCCAGCTGTCGGGTCTGGACAGCCTGTCGTTCAGCGGCGATGGCGCAAACCTGATGGTGGCCGGTGGCCGTCGCCTGACCGATGACATCTATCTGGAGGTTATCGGCGGCGGTGAATCCGGCACGGCGGTCAATGTGGAGTGGCAGGTCCGCCGCAACATCGCCGTCAGCGCCCGCGCCGGAGGCGACGGCAATGCCGTCATCTCTGTCCGCTGGCGCAAGGTCAGCGATCGCTAAACAAAAAGGCCGGGCACAGCGCCCGGCCTTTTTTCTTGGTGCGTTCGGTCAGACGATCAAAGGATTTCCAAAACGCTTTCTAGCGGGCGGCCAATACGGGCCCCCTTGTCGGTTTCCACGATAGGGCGCTCGACCAGCACCGGATTGGCGATCATGGCGGCGCGGATTTCATCATCCGACGCCCCGCGCTCGATCAAGGCCTTGGCCTCTTCCTCGCGCTTGCGCAGCAGGCCGATGAAACCCACGCCCGTAGCCTTGGCCAAACGGTTCAGGGTCTCGGCGTCCCAGCCCGCCTTCAGATACTCGACCACCTCGGCGTCGATGCCTTTGTCCTGCAACAGATCGACCGCCTTGCGAGAGGTCGAGCATTTGGGGTTGTGATAAAGGGTCACACTCACGGTTTTTACTCCCTAGTGGGGCGCGTCGCCCCTTAAGTGATT
The DNA here is from genome assembly GCF_002419815.1 of Brevundimonas sp. UBA5713. GTDB lineage: Bacteria > Pseudomonadota > Alphaproteobacteria > Caulobacterales > Caulobacteraceae > Brevundimonas. The sequence goes on from NZ_DIGV01000005.1 coordinate 28,490, forward strand.
TCAGGCCGGAAAGTCGGCGCGCTGCATGTGAATCGCGCCGCGCAAGCCCCCGATATGCAGCACGGCGCATACCAGCATGCCACCTGCCGTCAGGGCCGCTGCCCAGTTGGGCAGCCCCCCCATGGCCATCGGCATACCGACCATCAAGCCGACCATGAGCGACGACACCTCATACAGGCTCCACGCCAGCCCGAACACCGGCATGATGCGGTTGGGCTTGCGCCACTGGACCAAGGCCGCCACGCCCGCGATCAGGGCCTGAAACACGGCAAAGCCTGTAGTGCCGCCACGGTATTCTTCCGGCTCCGAGCCAAAGCCGTACCAGATCAAGCCCGCCTGCATCAGCAGGATCAGGCCCCACAGCCCAAAGCCCGCCACGCTATAGCCTGCCATTACGCGGGCCTGAGTGCGCGATTCGACAGCGGCAAAGGGGTTCGGGCGACGGTTCATGCTCAACTCCGGCGATTTGGCGGCAAAACCTATCGGCAATGTCGGCCGATTCCCATTGCCTGCGATAGAAACCGCCGGTCCTTCACCTTTGTTCGCGGGACGGCTAGGTTGTATGGATGAAGATCGATCCCGCCGACCAAATCGTTCTCGATCACGTCGCCCAGCATGGCGATGCACTGGTACAACGGGCGGTAGACTGGGCCAATATTAACTCCGGAAGCCGCCATTCCGGGGGACTGATGCAGGTGCTGGACGCGCTGGAAGCCGCGTTCCGCCCCCTGCCCGCGATAGTAGAGCGCGTCGAGACCGGCACCTCGACCACGGTACGCGCCGATGGCACCGTCAACACCGACACCTTTGCCCCTGCCCTGCGCATCACCTGCCGCCCCGACGCCCCGATCCAGATCGTCACCACCGGCCACTATGACACAGTGTTTGATGCCGCCAGCCCGTTCCAGACCGTACGCGCCCGGGACGACGGGGCGCTGAACGGCCCCGGCATCGCCGATATGAAGGGCGGCATCAGCGTGATGCTCGGCGCGCTGGAAGCGTTTGAACACCACCCCGACAAAGACCGCGTGGGCTGGACCGCCCTGCTCAGCCCTGACGAAGAGATCGGCTCGCCCGGTTCTGCGCCGCTTCTGGCTGAACTGGGGGCCAAGGGCCACATCGGCCTGACCTATGAACCCGCATTGCCCGACGGCACGCTGGCGGGAGAGCGTAAGGGCAGCGGCAACTATCATCTGATCGTACGCGGCAAGTCGGCCCACGCGGGCCGCGCCTTCCACGAAGGGGCCAATGCCATCGCTGCTGCCGCGATCATCGCCGCCAAACTGCATGCCCTCAATGGTCAACGCGCGGGCGTGACGGTCAATGTGTCCAAGATCGACGGCGGCTCGCCACTGAATGTGGTGGCCGACAATGCCGTGGTGCGATTCAATGTTCGCGTGCCTGATGCTCAGTCGGCCTCATGGGTGGTGGATGCGATCAAGGACATCACCTCGGCCCCGCCTATCGAAGGCATTTCGCTAGACTTGCACGGCGGCATGACCCGTGCGCCCAAGCCGATGGATGCCAGCCAGACGGCGCTGTTCGGGGCCGTCAAGTCTGCGGGCGACCTGCTGGGCCAACGCATCGCTTGGCAGTCTTCCGGCGGCGTGTGCGAGGGCAATAATCTGCACGCGGCGGGCCTGCCCAATGTCGATACGCTGGGCGTGATCGGCGGCGATATCCATTCTGATCAGGAATACGCCTGGCCCGACAGCTTCGTCGAACGTGCCAAGCTGTCCGCTCTTATTCTGTGCAAGATCGCCTCGGGCGAGATCGATGCGCACAAGCTGAAACAACTCCGTCTGGAGACAATGTAATCCATGTTGATTGTACGCCCCGCTGGCCCTGCCGATCTGGACCATCTGCTGGAGCTGGCCATTCTGTCAGGGCCCGGTTTCACCAGCCTGCCCGAAGATCCGGACGTGCTGAGCGAGCGTCTGGAGCTAAGCCAGCAATCGTTCCGGGGCGAAATCCCGTGGGAGGAAGCGTGGTACACCCTGATGCTGGAAGACGGCGACACGGGCGACATCGACGGCGTTGGCTCGGTCAAGGCCACCGTGGGATTGAAGCGTCCTTTCTTCTCCTTCCGTCTGGTGAACAATATCGTCCAGTCGCCGTCGCTGGACGTTCGCCTGAACCATCAGACGCTGGTGCTGGTCAACGAATGTGCGGGCTGGACCGAGGTCGGCTCACTGTTCCTCAAGGCCGACCGCCGTCGCGGCGGCGCCGGCCGCCTGTTGGCCCAGTCGCGCTATATGCTGATCGGAGCCCAGCCCGACCTGTTCGCAGACACGGTGCTGGCCGAGCTGCGCGGCGTGTTCACGCCTGACGGAGCCTGCCCTTTCTGGGATCATGTGGCGCACAAATTCTTCCCGATGGAATTTGACGACGCCGACCGCATGACCGGCTCGACAGACAAACAGTTCATTCTCGATCTGGCACCGCGCCACCCGATCTATGTGGAACTGCTGCCAGAGCCTGCCCGCGCGGTGATCGGCAAGGTCCACCCGCAGGGCGTGCCCGCCATGGCGCTGCTGGAATCCGAAGGCTTCCGCCCCAATGGTCTGGTGGACATCTTCGATGCCGGCCCCACCGTGACCTGTGGCCGCGACAACATTCGCACCGTGCGCGACGCCCGCGTCCTGACCGTGGAAATCGGCAGCGAGATCAAGGCCGAACTGCCCGCCCTGATCTCGACGGACAGCGTGTCCAACTTCCGCGCCGTTCGCGCCAAGGCCGACATCCACGACGACAAGGTCATGATTTCGCCAGAGGCCGCGCGCGCACTGCGCGTCAAGGCGGGCGACGTTATCCGCGTCAAAGTCTGATCCCCCAAATCGAGTTTCGCTATGACCACCTTCCAGTCCATTGACCCCACCACCGGCGAAGTCGTTTGGGAGGGGGCTGAAACCTCTCCTGATCAGGTTGCCGCCGCCGTGGCCAAGGCCCGCGCCGCCCTGACGGACTGGGCGGTGCGCCCGCGCGAAGAGCGCATTGCCGTGCTGAAGGCCTATCAGGCCAAGCTGAAAGAGCGCGCGACCGAGATCGCCGAGACCATCAGCCGCGAAACAGGCAAGGCGCTTTGGGAAACCCAAGGCGAAGTCGGCTCCATGCAGGGCAAGGTCGACATCTCCATCCGTGCCTATGATGAACGCACGGGCGAGCGCAGCAATGACACTGCCTTTGGCCGCGCTGTCCTGCGCCATCGTCCACACGGTGTGGCGGCGGTGCTTGGCCCGTTCAACTTCCCCGGCCACCTGCCAAACGGCCATATCGTACCGGCCCTGCTGGCCGGCGATACGGTCGTATTCAAACCCTCCGAGGAGGCTCCCAAGACGGGCGAACTGATGGTGCAGTGCCTGCTCGACGCAGGCGTGCCGGACGGCGTAATCAACCTTGTCCAAGGCGGCAAGGAGGTCGGTGCGGCTCTGCTGGACCAAAAGATCGACGCCCTGATGTTCACCGGCTCGGGCGCGGCGGGCGCGCATTTCCGCAAGAAGTTTGCCGATGATCCGCACGTGATCCTCGCGCTGGAACTGGGCGGCAACAATCCGTTGGTGGTCTGGGACGTGGCCGATGCAGAGGCCGCCGCTACCCATGTGGTGCAGTCCGCCTTCATCACCACGGGTCAACGTTGCTCGTGCGCGCGACGCCTGATTGTGCCGCAAGGTGAAAAAGGCGACGCCATCGTCGACGCGGTGGCCGCCATTGCCGACCGCCTCACCTTCGGGGCGTGGAACGGCAATGAGGAAGTTTACGGCGGCCCGCTGATCTCGGCCCGCGCTGCCCAAAAGGCCTTGGCTGATCTGCAAGCCCGTATCAACGCCGGTGCCAAGGTGATCCGGGCTTCTGGCCCGATCGACGGCCTGTCGGACGCCTTCGTCAAACCCGCCATCATCGATGTGACGGGCGTGGACGTACCGGACGAGGAAATCTTCGCCCCCTTCCTGTCGGTCATCCGCGTGGACAGCTTCGAGGCCGCACTGGAAGCCGCCAACGCCACCCGCTATGGCCTGTCGGCGGGCCTGATCAGTGACGACACTGCCCTTTGGGATCGCTTCATCACCACCATCCGCGCGGGCGTGGTGAACTTCAACCGCCCCACCACCGGTGCCGCGGGCGACATGCCCTTTGGCGGCCTCGGCGCCAGCGGCAACCACCGCCCCAGCGCCTATTACGCCGCCGACTACTGCGCATATCCGGTCGCCAGCTTCGAAGCCGCTTTGGTCAAGAACATCACCAGCGAAATCAAAGGCCTAAAGCAATGATTTCCAATGGGCGTATAGATCGTCGTATCGGCCCTCAAAGCCTTGTTGAAAAAATAAAAGAAAATTCTTCATTCCCAATTTGTTTAGCATCCGCATCTGTAATCTTATTTATTTTCGTTACTTTTGTAGAGATATGGTTCGGTAGCTCTCCTCGGATAGCAATCGTCATAGGACATGTCGCATTTATAGTGTTCACTGTATTTATGACCATTATTAGCCTCTACTTTCGAGGCTGGAACTGGATTGAATTTTTTATTTCGATATTTTTGACTGCGTCGATATTTATTACATATCTGTTTTTTATAATGCCTCTACTCATAACTTACATTAGCACCTTTGCGACAATTTCCCCCGACTACACGACCATCATTCCGACAGCGCCATGACCCAAGCAATTGAAGCCAATGCTGATGGCCTGATTGGGCCGACCCATTCCTATGCGGGGCTGTCGCCGGGCAATCTGGCGTCCAGCCTGAACAAGGCCAAGGCGTCGTCGCCACGGGCGGCGGTGTTGCAGGGCTTGGACAAGATGAAGATGCTGGCCGACCTCGGTCTGCCGCAGTTTGTGCTGCCCCCGCATGAGCGGCCCAACATTCCCTTTCTGCGCTCCATCGGCTTTGCGGGCACCGACAAACAGGTGCTGGAAAAGGCGTGGAAGGAGGCCCCGACCTTTGCGGCGGCGGCGTGCTCTGCCTCGCCCATGTGGGCGGCCAATGCGGCGACCGTGACCCCAAGCGCCGACAGCGACGATGGTCGCGTGCATTTCACGCCTGCCAATCTGGTGACCAATCTGCACCGCAGTCTGGAGCATCAGCAGACACAAGCGGCCCTGCACGCCCTGTTTCCCGACACAACGCGTTTTGCGGTTCACAATGCCCTGCGCCCCGTCGGCCATCTGGCGGATGAAGGGGCGGCCAACCACGTGCGCCTATGCGCCGATCACGGAGAGCGCGGCGTCAATCTGATGGTCTGGGGGCGTGAGGCGTTTGAGGCGTGGGATGGCCCCTTCCCTGCGCGTCAGACGCGCGAGGCCTGTGACGCCATCATGCGTCGCCACACGGCCTCGGGCGTGGTGCTGGCCCGTCAGGGCAAGGCGGCTATTGCGGGCGGTACCTTCCACAACGATGTGGTCTGCGTCGGCGCACTGGACACGCTGTTTTTCCACGAACTGGCCTTTGAGGACACCGACGGGACCAAGGCCGCCATCCGCGCCGCGGCCCAAGGCTTTGAGCCAAAGTTTGTCGAGGTGTCGGCGGCGGACCTGCCGCTGGAAGACGCCATCAGCAGCTATCTGTTCAACTCCATGCTGATCCGTATTCCGGGCGAAGACCGCCTCACCCTGATCTGCCCGACCGAGACGCGCGACAACCCGCGCAGCCATGCCGTGGCCGAACAGTTGGCCGCATCGAACGGGCCGATTGGCCGTGTCGAATATGTGGACGTGCGCCAATCCATGGCCAATGGCGGTGGCCCCGCGTGCTTGCGCCTGCGCGTAGTGCTAACCGACGATGAACTGGCAGCCACCAATGGCGGCATGCGCATGACCGAGGAACTGCATGCGCGTCTGACCGTATGGGCGCTGCGCTGGTACCGCGACGAGCTGCGCCCTGCTGATCTGGCTGATCCGCTGCTGCTGGAGGAAAGCCGTGGGGCGCTGGACGAACTGACTTCCATCCTGCACCTCGGCAACGACTCCTACCCCTTCCAGCGCGCCTAGGTTTGCGCGATGAGGAAAGTTCCGGCGTGAGCAAAACGCAGGCGAGATCCAGGTGTTTATGAAAGCTGCCGAGCGTCACCGGCCTGTCAAAACACCGTCATCGGGCCGTAGCCCAATCACTCTATCGGAGCGCGCATGATCCAGTCCCGTCGCGCCTTTATGGCCTCCGCTACTGCCCTCGCCCTTGCTGGCTATGCCCGCCGCGCCCAAGCGGTCTCCAACGGCTTCGTTGACGGCCCGTCGCGCAATGAAGTCTTCGGCTATGGACCTTTGAAGCGAGACCCCTACGGCCTGCTGGATCTGCCCGAGGGCTTTTCCTACCGCGTGGTGTCCCAAGTGGGCGATACCATGAGCGACGGCCTGCGTACGCCGGATAAGTTTGACGGCATGGGCTGTTTCCCGCTGGACGACGACCGCGTCATCCTCGTGCGCAACCACGAGGTAAACCCGCTGGACACCAACAAGACCGCGTGGGGGGCCCAGCACCGTCTGGCCGACAACATCGACCGAAGCTCGGTCTTTGGCGTCTATCCCGATCCGGACGGCGGCGTCTATCCGCTGGGCGGCGGCACGACGACGCTGGTCTACAACCTCAAAACCGGAAAGTTGGAACGCAGCCATCTGTCCCTGGGCGGTACGGCGGTCAACTGCGCCGGCGGCAAGACTCCATGGGGGTCTTGGCTCTCGTGCGAGGAAACCGTGGCTGGCGTCAAAGACGGCCTGTCGCAAGACCATGGCTGGGTGTTTGAAGTCCCTGCGAACGCAACAGGCCTGGTAGAGCCCAAGCCGATCAAGGCCATGGGCCGTTTCAAGCACGAAGCCGCCTGTATCGATCCGCGCACGAGCGTCGTCTATATGACCGAAGACGTCGCGGATTCCCTGTTCTACCGCTATCTGCCGGTCGATCCGCGCCATCTGGACAAGGGTGGTCGCCTACAGGCGCTGGCTATTGCCGGTCAGCCCTCCGCCGACACCCGCAACTGGAACAGCGTACTGTGGAAACAGTCCGACACTCTGGCGGTGCAATGGATCGACATGGATGAGGTCGAAAGCCCCAACGGCGATCTGAATCTGCGCGGCCATGCCAAGGGTGCCGCCTTCTTCGCGCGCGGTGAAGGGATCCACTGGGCAGATGACCACCTGTACTTCACCTGCACCTCTGGCGGTGTCGGTCAGCACGGCCAGATCATGCGCTATACCCCCTCGCCGCGGGAAGGCGCGCATGACGAGGCCTTGCAGCCGGGTCAACTGGAACTGTTCATCGAATCTACCGACCGCGCCGTGCTGGACTATGTCGACAACATCACCATCGCGCCCAATGGTCACGTGATCGGCTGCGAGGATCGCAAGGTCGGCACCAACCACATCAAGGGCGTCATGCCCGATGGCCGTATCTATACGATTGCCCGCAATCCCGAGCCACACGACGAAGACGAGACCAACAACGAACTGGCCGGCGTCTGTTTCTCGCCCGACGGACAGACCATGTTCGTGAACCTGTATGCGCCCGGTACGACCGTCGCCATCACAGGTCCGTGGGAAGCTTTCCGCGTCTGATCCCTATTGCAGGGTGTGTTCTACGGGCACGTGGCGCCCATTGACGTCTACATTGAACCAGCGGCGCTCCTGTTGCGCCAGCTGGGGCTGGATGGAATCCGAGGGTACCAAGGCTTCCTCCGCCGCGTAGGCAATCACTGTCGCATCCTCTGCGATGACCAGAACCGAGTAAAAGGGCTGATCGGGTGACAGGTCGCCTGTCTCGTCGACCGGTCCGCAGTAGCGCGCATCGACATCCATGACCAAGCCGTAAAAGGCGTGGTCCCGGTGGCGAACCTGTTGGCCGAGGCCGAACTGTGCGGTGCGATGGCAGGTCATACAGCGGATACGTACGGTCCGACTAATAGTTGCGCTCCTGAGTGCCAATACTTGTACCCAAATGTAATAAAGCGGTTTCGCTTGGGATAAGGTCGGCTGCTTAGACGGGGGGGCTTGGCGAACAGGTGACGCGCGGGCTAACGTGTCGGAGACGGGCGCCACTTTGGACCGCCCACAACCTAAGTCGGCCCCATGCCGGAGACCCCTGGCGCGCCCCCGCGGCGCGACACCCGGTCCCAGCCCCCGAGGCCCCGGCGTTCGGGGGACCCTGGTCGAGAAGCACCCTTGTATGGTGCGCTTGATCTCGGGACCAACAATTGTCGACTGCTCATCGCGCGGCCTTCGCGTGACGGCTTCCGTGTGGTCGATTCCTTCAGCCGCATCGTCAGACTGGGCGAAGGCCTGTCGCGTACAGGTCGCCTCGACGAAGGGGCGATGGACCGCGCCTATGAGGCCCTCGCCTTCTGTGCCGAGCGCATCGCCCGCAAGGGGCTTAAATCCGCTCATCTGGCCGCCGTGGCGACCCAGGCGTGTCGCGCCGCCGAGAACGGGCCGGAGTTCATCGAGCGCGTGCGCCGTGGCACAGGCCTGAACCTGCGCATCATCGACACAGCCGAAGAGGCTCGCCTGTCGGTGGCAGGATGTCTGAACCTGATCGACCCCGAGGCCGAGGCCGTTCTGGTGATCGATGTGGGTGGCGGCTCGACCGAACTGTCGTGGATGCGCCGCACCGAAACCGGTCAGGAAACCGTTGGCTGGACGTCCGTGCCCATGGGCGTGGTCACTCTGGCCGAACGTCACCCCGAGCCCACCACCTCGCCGCAGGTCTGGTATGAGGCCATGGTCGCCGATGTAGCTGCCGCCATCGATAAGGGCGCGCCCAAGGATGCGACGTACCATGCCCTGTATGAGCAAGGTCGTGCCCACATGGTCGGCACCTCAGGCGCGATCACCAGTCTGGCAGGTATCCATCTGGGTCTGCGCCGTTATCAGCGCGATCTGGTCGATGGTCTGTGGATGACGCGCGCCGATTGCGAGCGGGCCGCCAATCGCCTGATCAAATTGGGTCCGGCAGGCCGTGCGGCAGAAAACTGCATCGGGCCGGATCGTGCAGATCTGGTGCTGGCCGGCGCGGCCATCCTTGAGGCGGTTCAGCGTGCATGGCCGTGCGAGCGGGTGCGCGTGGCCGATCGCGGCCTGAGAGAAGGTCTGCTGTTGACCCTGATGCAGGACCCGCCGCGCCCGACACGCAAGCGTAAACGTCGGCGGCGCAGAAGCCGTCCGCGCGGCGCGGCGACATCCTCCTCCTCCTCGACGACGGACTAGATCAGGGAGCGGTCACCCGCGCATTGATGGGCACATCGCAGACCGAAAAATCGGCACCGCGCGCCTGACGCACGCTTTCCACCCGCGCGGCAAAAGCCGTGCTGCGGGTGTCTTCCACCTGAACCACGGGCCGCTCGGCCTCAGGCAGCTGATCGCCCATGCGCACGCGGGTCATCACATCTGGCTCATCCACCATGCCGCTGGGTAGAGGGCTGTCTTTCAACCCGTTGACCACCGACTGGCCGTCGATCACGCGGCCCCAGACGGTGTAGCGTTTATCCAGCGATGGATAGGCCGCGCGCATCAGGAAGAACTGGGCATTGGCGCTATTCTCAGCCGTGTCGCGCGCCATACCCGCCACGCCCTCGCAATAGGTGGCCCAAGCGTGAACCTTGCCGTCATATGAGCGGGCAAAATAGCTGTCCGGCTGCGTAATCACCGGCACCGTGTCCATAAAGCCGACCTGCGCGCCGGTCGGACGCGCCACAGCGCTGAAGGTGGACTGCGGATCACGACGGATAGTGAACTCGGCGTCGAGGTCAGGCAGCGGGCTGCTGCCCTCGCCCGTGCCGGTCTGATCGCCGGTCTGGGCCATAAAGCCGTCGATCACGCGATGCCATTTCACGTTGTCATAAAACCCCTGCCCCGCCAGTTCGCGAATGCGCTGAACATGGTTTGGGGCCAGATCGGGGTTCATCTCGACGAGGATGCGGCCCTTATTGGTATCGATCACCAACAAACGTTCGGCCTTAACCGTGCGCCAGTCATCCTGCGCACGGGCTGCGCCCGCACACATCAGGGCCGCGCCAAGAGCGGCGGCTGCAACAAACCTAATCGCTGTCATCACACCGCCCTCCCTGACGGTTTGACGCCCGTTAGCCGATCTGGACCGGAACCTCGACGTCACAGATGTTGAAGCTGGCCCCCTTGGCCGCGCGGGCAGCTTCGATGGCCTGAGTGAACGGCGCACTGCCTGCCACAGCTACACGAACGTTCGGGCGTTCATTTTCCGGCAGGCTGGAGGCCAGACGGGCGCGGGTCACAGTGTCGGCATTGGCCGCCACCGCCCCGTCAGCCGCTTCCGAACCCGGTTGCAGGTTCTTGATCACGTCCAGGCCCTTCAGCACGCGACCAAACACGGTATAGCCGCCGTTCAGGGCATCGTTCTGGCCCGACATCAGGAAAAACTGGCTGTTGGCACTGTTGGGGCTGGCCGCACGGGCCATACCTGCCACACCGCCGCAGAACAGCGGGGTGGCATTCACCTTCATATCGGTGGTCAGGAACATCTGCGCGTCCGGCTGGGTGCCGATGGCGATGCTGCCGACAAAGCCGCGATAGCCTTCGCCTGCGTTCTCGACCGGCACAAAGCCCGCATCGCGACCGCGACGGAAGCTGAACTCGCCCGCGATATCCGGCAGATCGCTGCCGCCCTGTCCGGTGCCCTGCGGATCGCCGGTCTGGGCCATGAAGCCCGGGATCACACGGTGGAATTTCAGGCCGTCGTAAAAGCCGTTCTGCGTCAGAGTGCGGATACGCTCTACGTGGTTCGGGGCCACGCGAGGCTCCAGCTCCACCAGAACCTGCCCCTTGGAGGTGTCGATCACCCACAGATTTTCGGGCGTGACCGTACGCCAGTCGGAAGTCTGGGCAACAGCACCGCCCGCCAGCATAGCCGAGGCGACGACGGCAGAAATCATCAGCTTTTTCATATCAACCTGGGTCTCAGCGCTTGCGCACCTTGTCCAGCACCTCGGCCGCGATGGCGGGGCTGACAAAACTCTCGATATTGCCATTCAACATGGCGATTTCCTTGACCAGACGCGAGGCGATGGCCTGATGACGCGGATCGGCCATCAGGAAGACCGTTTCGATCTCGCTGTTCAGGCGCTGGTTCATCGCCGTCATCTGGAATTCGTATTCAAAGTCGGCCACGGCGCGCAGGCCACGCACGATGCAGTTGGCATTCAGCTCTTCGGCGAAATGCATCAGCAGGCTGCTGAACGGGCGCACTTCCACGGCGTCACCGAACTGGGCCACTTCACGGCGCAGCATTTCCACGCGCTCGTCGGTGGAGAACAGCGGACCCTTGGCATCATTCTGCGCCACGCCGATCACCAGTTTGTCGACCAGCTTCACGGCTCGACCTATGATGTCGAGGTGGCCATTGGTGACCGGATCAAAAGTGCCCGGATAAAGTCCGATACGCATAGGCTTTCCTAAGCCTCCCCAACGTTGAGCGCCCTTCGTTTAGCAGGTGCGAAATCCGCCGAACAGCGGAAATGCTTTCACTTCCCCGTTGATTAGGGTGCGCGGACGATCGCGTGCGGCGGGTGCGAACGCCAGGCCGCTTCCACCTTGGCCAGTAAATCGGGCGCGCCTGCGAAGCGGATGTCGTTGATCGAGGCCAGCCCTGCACAGGGCGTTGCGCTGTTGCAGGCAAAGGCTGCATCCATAACCCCCAGCGCGTCCAGATCGACCACTTCCTGGCGCTGTTCAACGCCCATATCGGCCAGACCCTGCTTGATTAAAATCTGGGCCACGCCATCCAGCATAGCCCCTTTAGGCCAGATCACCGTATCGCTCTGCACGAAGCCAAGGTTCCACGTGCCGCCTTCGGTCAGGCGGCCGAAGCGGTCGATCAGAACCACATCGTCATAGCCCTGTATGCGTGCCTCTCTGCGCGCATGGATCAGGTCAAAGGTCGCCACATGTTTGATCTCGGGCCGATAGCGTTCGTGCACGAGACCCACACAGCGCAACCCTGCTCCTAACGGCGCAGGCGCGGGCGTCACACTGATCAAAACGCCGGGGCGCACCACGGCCTCGGGAGTGCGCGGGGTGATCTGGTCCGAGAACAGGTTGATCTTGATCCACGCCTGCTCGCGTCCGGCCACAGCCTGAGCCAGCCCCCGCTTCACCGCATGGCGGTCAATGTCGGCCCCAAACAGGTCTAGCGCCCATTTCGACAGGCGCGACAGGTGCAGGTCCAGTCCCCTCACCGCGCTGTCTTCCACACGGAACGAAGTATAGGCCCCGTACGACTGGGCACGGATCAGGTCTTGGGTCTCAGCAGATACAAAATGGCCGTCGAGCCACATGACGGGTTCGACGGCCATTAGGCTTAGTCTTCCGAAGCGGTCGGCGCTTCGGTGATCTCGACGGCTTCGCCCTCGATCACACCTTCGGCCTCGATGTCAGCCTCGTCCTCGCCTTGCGATGGCAGGCGCTCGACGGAAACGACGCGCTCGTCCTTGCCGGTGCGGAAGATCATCACGCCCTGGCTGGAGCGGCCCACGATGCGGACCTGTTCGACCGGCGTGCGGATCATCTGGCCACCGTCGGTGACCAGTAGCAGGTCATCGGCGGCGTCCACCGGGAAGGCTGCGGCCAGACGTTTGCCGGCGCGGCCACCCAGACCGTGTGCGGTCAAACCCTGACCACCACGACCGGTGCGGCGGTACTCATAGGCGCTGGAGCGTTTGCCCAGACCGTTTTCGGAAACGGTCAAGATGAACTGCTCGGCAGCCTCCAGTTCGGCGATGCGTTCAGCCGACAGATCGACGGCGGCGACGGCATCATCCTCGGCCTCGGTCGATGCCGCGTCGTCCTCGCCCTCACCAGCCGCAGCGCGGCGCTTGGCGTTGGCATATTTGACGTAAGCCGCGCGCTCTTCCGGCGAAGCGTCCACGCGGCCCAGAACGGCCATGGAGATCACCTCGTCGCCGTCTTGCAGACGGATACCGCGAACGCCCGTCGAGTCACGGCCCTTGAACACGCGCACATCGTCCGCCTTGAAGCGGATGGCGCGGCCCAGAGCGGTCGTCAGCAGGATATCGTCTTCGGCATTACAGATGGCGACACCGACCATGTGGTCGCCGTCTTCCAGCTTCATGGCGATCTTGCCCGCACGGTTCACGGTAGCGAAATCGCTGAGCTTGTTACGACGCACATCGCCCGACTTGGTGGCGAACATGATGTCGTAGTCGCCCCACGTCGCTTCGTCTTCCGGCAGCGGCAGCACGTTCATGATGCTGTCGCCCGGCTCGATCGGCAGCAGGTTGACGAAGGCCTTGCCCTTGGACTGCGGCGTGCCCAGCGGCAGACGCCACGTCTTGAGCTTATAGGCCTTGCCGTTGGTGGCGAAGAACAGGACCGGCGTGTGGGTCGAGGCCGAGAAGACGCCGGTGATGGCATCTTCATCCTTCATCGACATGGCCGAACGGCCCTTACCGCCGCGATGCTGGGTGCGATAGGCATTCAGAGCCACACGCTTCACATAGCCGGTGTGGGTGACGGTCACGACCATGTCCTCACGCGGGATCAGGTCTTCGTCTTCCATCTCGTGATCGCCCTCACCGATGACGGTGCGGCGCGGAACAGCGAACTGCTCCTTCACGGCCAGCAGGTCCTCACGGATGATGGCCAGCACGTTCTTGCGATCCGACAGGATTTCGAGGTGACCGGCGATGGTATCCGCCAGCGACTTGGCCTCGCCAAAAATGTCGTCGCGGCCCAGACCGGTCAGGCGCGAAAGGGTCAGCGCCAGAATGGCCTTGGCCTGTTCGTCGGTCAGCTTGATCAGGCCGCCTTCGACCAGCACCGTGCGCGGGTCGGCGATCAGATCGACCAGAGCCATCATGTCACCCACCGGCCAGGCCTTGGCCTGCAGGCGCTCGCGCGCTTCGGCCGGATCAGCCGACGAACGGATGATGTGGATCACTTCGTCGATATTGGCGACAGCCACAGCCAGACCGACCAAGACGTGACCACGGTCACGGGCCTTGTTCAGTTCGAACTTGATGCGGCGGACGATGACTTCTTCGCGGAACTCGAGGAAGGCTTCCAGCAGGGCGCGCAGGCCCATCTGTTCCGGACGGCCACGGTTCAGCGCCAGCATGTTGACGCCGAACGACGATTGCAGCGCCGTATAACGATAAAGCTGGTTCAGGATCACATCGCCCGAAGCGTCGCGCTTCAGTTCGATGACCATGCGCATGCCGTCGCGGTCGGATTCGTCGCGGACGTCGGAAATGCCTTCCAGACGCTTCTCGCGCACCATCTCGGCGATACGCTCGATCAGGGTCTGTTTATTGACCTGATAGGGCAGCTCGGTGATGACGATGGCTTCGCGATCCTTGCGGATCTCTTCGATCGAGGCCTTGCCGCGCACGATGACCGAACCGCGACCGTCGCGCAGGGCGTTGCGCGGGGCGGTACGGCCCATAATCTCGCCGCCGGTCGGGAAGTCCGGACCCGGAACGATATCCAGCAGGGCATCGTCGGAAATGTTCTCGTCGTCCAGCAGGGCGATCGAGGCGTCGATAACTTCACCGAGGTTATGCGGCGGGATATTCGTCGCCATACCCACGGCGATACCGCCGGCACCGTTGACCAGCAGGTTCGGAATACGGGTCGGCAGAACGACCGGTTCCAGTTCTTTTTCGTCGTAGTTCGGCTGGAAATCGACAGTGTCCTTGTCGATGTCGGTCAGCATGGCCACAGCGGCGTGGGTCATGCGGCACTCGGTGTAACGCATCGAGGCCGGCATATCGCCGTCGACCGAACCGAAATTGCCCTGACCGTCCACCAGCGTCAGGCCCATGGAGAAGTCCTGGGCCATACGGACCAGAGCCATGTAGACGGAGCTGTCACCGTGCGGGTGGAAACGACCCAGCACGTCACCCACAACGCGGGCGCACTTCGAATAGCTGCGCTCGGGCGACATGTTCAGGTCGTGCATCGAATACAGGATGCGGCGGTGAACGGGCTTCAGGCCGTCGCGCGCATCCGGCAGGGCGCGACTAACGATCACACTCATGGCGTAGTCGAGATATGAACGTTTCAGCTCGTTCTCGATAGTGATAGTCGCAATATCGCCGGATGCCGAAGGGGCGCCGTTTTGGTAACTGTCGTCGGTCAAGGAAATCAGGCTTTAAATGGCCGGAATCGGAACGTGATCCGCTAGGGTCGGTTCTAGCACTCTAGGGCCGTCGTGGCAAAAGCTGCGAAGGGCCAAAATGCCGATAGCCAAAGGAAGAATGACAATGAAAAAATCTGCAATCGTCGTTGCCGCTAGCGGGATCATGGCCCTCACCGTCGGGTGCGCCGCCACGGCGCAGGAGAGCCACCATCAGGGTCACGGCGCAGCGCACGCGACGGGACAGGCCGCACCGGCAGCCACCGCGACCAAGACCGTGAACCTGATCAATGGTCAGGGCCAGTCCGCCGGTCAGGTGACGCTGAAACAGGGCCGTACCGGCCTGCTGATGGTGGTCGAAGCCCAAGGCCTGACGCCGGGTTGGCACGGCATCCACCTGCATGCCACTGCCCAATGTGAAGCCCCCTTCACCTCGGCCGGTGCCCACATCAACCATGCCGATCCGAAGGTGCCGCACGGCCTGCTGAACCCGGCCGGTCCCGATGATGGCGACCTGCCGAACATCTTTGCTGACGCCAACGGTGTCGCCAAGGCCGAGCTGTTCAGCACCCGCGCCAGCCTGCAGCAGGGGCTGCCGGGCGTGCTGCTGGCCGATGCCGACGGTTCGGCCATCGTGATCCACGCCAATGCCGACGACCACAGCAGCCAGCCCATTGGCGGTGCCGGCGACCGCGTGGCCTGTGGCGTGATCGAAGCCGCCCGCTAAGACACACTGTCGGCCAAACGACAAAGGGCGGCGCACCGCATGGTGCCCCGCCCTTTTTCTTGACTGAAATCCTGTTGCCCTTAGCGGGCCGCGCCCGACCGCAGGCCCCGCTCGGCAGCCGCCACCACGATCACGCCTGCCATGGTCAGCGAGGCACCAATGATGATCTGGGTGGTCAGCACATCATTCATGAACAGCCAACCCATCAGCACCGACACCACGGTCGAGCCGAGCAGATAGGGCGTCACACGACCTGCCTCGCGTCGCTGGACCAGCCAGAACAACAAGGTGGTCGCCGCCACAGACGACAGCAGACCGGCCCATAGCACGGAGCCCCAAACCAAAGGCGTGGCCGCTCGCGCGCCTTCCAGATGGCCGGTCTCGAACAGGAACGACCCCAGCGCCAGGCTGGGCAAGGCCGTCCATGCCAGAATGCCCTGCATCTTGAGCGGCGGGATGGAGGCGGTGCGGCGGGCAATTACCGTGACAAGCGCCCAGACCGCAGCGCCAAGCGTGCCAAACACAATCCCCTCCCAGTCCGCCAAGGCATGGGGATCCGCGGTCATCCACGCCACGCCGACGAAGGCGACCAGCATGCCGATAATGGCCGATATTTTGACCTTCTCGCCCAACAGCAGGAAGGCAAACAGGGTGGTGAACGGGATCCACATCTGGGTAGCGACCGACACAGGGCTAACGTCCTGCGAGATCGAAAAGGCGTAATAGATCAGTCCATAGTGCACCGGACCGCCTAGCAAGGCGATCAGCACCATGCTCTTCCAATTCGGAAACGGCGGTCGCAGGAACGGCAACAGGCACACGCCTGCGATCATAAAGCGCAGGGACGCCACCATCATCGGCGGCATGTATTCGGTGGCCAGCTTGGCCGCTGCGTTGTTAACGCCCCAAATAATGACGATAGCCGCAATAGCAGCCAACTCCAGGGGACTGAGCTTCTGATCCAACATCGTAATCCGCCCATGCCATAGCCGAAGACCATTGGCTTCTCACGAACAGTGTCAGCGCATTTCGTTCATCTGTCGGGCTTCGCAAGGGCGATCAATACGGCTATGGCGCAGGGCGAATACCGCCACAGCTCCGGCGGTGACAAAGGGATAGTGGCTTATGGTTTTTGGCACCCGACTGATCCGTCGCCTGACGGCTGTGACAGCAATGGTGGGCGCATTGTCCGCGCCCGCTATGGCGTGGGCCGAACCGGTGCTGGTGACCTCACCCACTCCGCTGCCGCTGGACCACAGCCTGCCGCGCCTGTTTCTAGGGGGCAGCATCGACATGGGCGGGGCCCCCGACTGGCAGGCGGCGATGACCCGTGCCCTGTCAGATATGGACGTGGTTATCCTGAATCCGCGTCGGCCTGACTGGAACCCGCAATGGAAGCCCGAAGCGTCCGAGCCCGAGTTCCGCCGTCAGGTGGAATGGGAACTGGCCGCACTGGAAGCCAGTGACGTCATCGTCATGTATTTCGCGCCGGGCACCCAAAGCCCGATCAGCCTGCTGGAAATGGGGCTACACGCCCGCGGCGGCAAACTGATCGTGCTGGCCCCCGACGGCTTTTGGCGCAAAGGCAATGTCGACATCACCGCCGAGGCCTATGGCGTGCGGCAGGTGTCGACAATGGAAGAACTGACCGCAGCGGTCCGTCAGGCCTTGTCCGAGGCCGCTACCAAGAGCCGTTTCGACCGATGAAAAAAAAGGCCGCTGGATGATCCAGCGGCCTTTTTCAGGAAATCTGACGAGACTTAGAACGGAATGTCGTCGTTCAGGTCATAGCTTTCCTTGGGACCCGACGGGCGGTTGGCACCGCCGGTGGAGAAGCCCGAGGAATAGTCGTCGTCGTTGCGGCCGCCACCTTGGCCACCGCCGTAACCGCCGCCCTGACCGCCGTCCGAACGACCACCCAGCATGGTCAGGGTGCCGTTGAAGCGTTGCAGGACGATTTCGGTCGAGTATTTCTCGATGCCTTGGGCGTCGGTGTATTTACGGGTCTGAAGGGCACCCTCGATGTACACGGTCGAGCCCTTCTTCAGATACTGCTCGGCCACCTTGACGATGTTTTCGTTGAAGATGACCACCGAGTGCCACTCGGTCTTTTCCTTGCGCTCGCCGGTCGCTTTGTCGCGCCACGTTTCCGAGGTGGCGATACGCAGGTTTGCGACGCGATCGCCCGAGTTCAGGGTGCGGATTTCCGGATCGCGGCCCAGATTGCCGACCAGAATGACCTTGTTGACGCTACCCGCCATGACCGATGTCCTTAGATTATTTTTGTCCGCCACAGCCTAGCGGACTGCGGCGGAATGTTCCAGTTTCGTTCTGATCCGGTGACCAGAATTAGTTAGGCGCAACCGCAATGGGTTGGCCGTCGATTTGGCGCTGGATGGCACCGGGGATGGCCAGTCGTCCATCGCCCGTGCGGGCCAGCGCAAAGAAGCGTTGTCCGTCCAGCGTCTTGCCGAACTTCACGCCAAAGCGGTCAATGAAGATGTACTGGCCCTGATAGGCCCCCACCAGCTCATTGTTGGATCCGCCCATGCGCAGAAACTTGATGCGCAGCTCCTCTAGACGGGCCGCGCAGAACTCGATCTGCGGCTGGTCACGGGCCACGACATTATAACGGATGCCGTGTTCCTGCGTATCATCCTTGCCGACGTGATAGCACACGCCCTCGTCGAGGGGGGCCTGCGGCTGGCTTTGACAGGCTGAAAGCGCCAAGGCCGATCCGGCCAGCAAGAATGTCAGAGCGAAAGATTTCATCTTACAGGTCCGGGAATTGGCAGGCGCGGTTCTGGGCCGCCAGAGTGGTGAAGCGGCTGTTGTCGGACGACTGTTCCACGCGGCGCGGTACCAGACGCAAGGTCACATCATTCCAACGGCCATATTGGGCCTCGCCCGGCGAACGCACACAGGTGCCGGAATAAAGGGCCTGCGCACAGGCACCGATGGACATTCCGGTGCCAACCTGACGCCATTCCGAGCCGACATGGCGCAGACACACCCCGCCCGTCGCCGACGCTTGGGGAGGCGAGGCCTGAGCCTGCGACGTTGCGCCCGAAGGTTGGCCCGAGGGGGCCACCGTGACCGGTGCTGTCGGTGGGGGGGCGAATGCCGCCGTAGGGGCCGCAGCCAGCGCACCCGTGGAATCCAGACCCACGTCCAGCGCACTGGAGGCTACCCCGTTACGGTTGGCGCAGTCAGCCAAAGTGGCCATGCCGACAAACTGGCCGTCCACGAAGCATCGCAGCTGGCGCGTGGGCTCCAAAGCCGGAGCCTCTGCCAGATCGATTTTCAAGCCGCCTTCAGCAGCGGGCGGAACCGCATTTGGATCATTGGCCTTACCCGCCCCGAATACGAGGGCAGCTGCAACGCCAGCCAATACAGCCAGTCCCGCGCCGACCATCAGAACTGTGCGGGTGTCTTTTGAAAAAGCCATTCGGGTCTCGACGCCAGTGATGGCTTCAATAACCCTTACCGCGCCCCCCACGTCAACTGTCAGGGTCGCCAGCCTTGTTGACAGTCCGTCAGCCGCCGGACAAGCGGGCCAAGGCCGCTTGGTAGTTGGCGATCTGGTTTTGCATGTACAGCGACGGCGCGCCGACGACCTGTTTGCCCGCATTCAGCATGGTAGGGCTCATGGCGCGATAGGCCTCGCGCACGGCGCGCATGGCCGACTGGACATAGTCCCGCGCTTTCAGGGCGGCGTCGGCGCTGGACAGATTCAGGCTGGCTGGCAGATCAAGGCCGATGGTTTTGCGCTTGTCATCGGTCTTGCCGACATAGCCCGCCGTCAGACCCAAGCCCGCCAACGCGTCCCGCCCCGTCTCGCCCGCCGAGATCAAGGCCCCCTTACGACCATCGGCATTGGTTATGGTCAGATACTGCGCCCCACCGGCCAACACGCGGCTGTCGCCTTCTGTTGCGCCCGCCCCTTCCCGATCCGTCGAAACCGTCACCTTCAGATGGCGGCCCGAGGCGGTTTCGATCTTGGTCGCCAAGGTTTGCAGCGTGTCGCGCGCGTCGATGGTGACGGCAGTTTTCCGATTGGTGTTGGGGTTGGTGACGTAGAAACGGTCACCGACACGCAGGCCTGTCGCCTCAACGACCTTTTGCGACAGGTCCTGAACCAGTTCGCCCTGCGGCAGGCCGAGACGATCCAGCACGCTGCTGCCGTTCTGCGTGACCGACAAGGTCAGCGGGGTGGCCTTCTGCTTGTCGCCCGTCCACGTACGGCTCCAGTCCACGGCCCCTGTCTGGGCGTCCAGCTTGGCCAGATAGGCGGTCGTTGGGTCGGTGTCCTTGGCGGTGCGGGTGCCGTTCCACGCCCCGGTCAGCCAGACCTCGCCGTTCACGACCTTGACGTCGGCGGCGGTGTCTTCGCCTTCGGTGCCGTAATAGGTCAGGCGGTCGCTGCCAGCGGCATTCAGATCGGTCGAAAGACTGGCGACAAAGGCGTCAGAACCACCGGCATGGGCGCGTGTAACGGTGCCTGCGTTGAGCCCGCTGTTGCGCGTGGCCCCCGAGACAATCAGCTTGCCATCGGCCACCGCGATACCGGCAATCTCGCCACTGTGTGACGCCCCCAGATTGCGCGTGTTCAGAAGTTCGGGAGCACCGCCCGCGCCAATGCGGAAGTGGCGCACGACAAAGCTGCCGTTCTCGATACCCGCTGTGTAGAGATTGTCTCCATCGACGGTCATGGCCTGCACATTATCGTCGCCGACCGTGCCGAACTGTTGGGCTCCAAGCGAAACCCCGACAACGGGAGCTGCCGCATGGGACTGGTTTTCGCCAAAGACCTGAACATAGCCGTCCCAGCCACCAACGGTCCCCGCCCCCGGCATGGCCGACTGGGCCCGTCCCGACACATAGACGCGGCCATCGCTGCCGAACGAAACCGCCGTCGCCTCATCGGCTGCGCGCGCGCCGCGCGACTGGGTCCATTGCTCCACGCCGTGAGCGTCAAACACGGTGACGAAGCTGTCGGACAGATTGGCATTGGCCACGCTCTGACCGGGGATCAGGCCACCCGTAACCGAACCGGCCACGGCCACGCGGCCGTCATCAGCCACCGAAATCGCATAACCCGCGCCCTGCGACGCCGCACCAAGGCCACGGCTGACCACCACCTGCCCTGCAGAGTCCAACTTCATCAGCACGACATCGGACTGACCGCGCACGGAGTGACCGCCAGACGAGGTGGTCATGTCCGCCACGATCCACATGCCGCCGTCGGCGGTCGCCGCCGAAGCCCGAACCGCGCTCAGCCCGTCGGGCAGTATGGTCTGGTGGGTGCGGCCCTCGACCCAGTTATTTTCGCCAATACCGTTGGAGCCCGAGGCGTTAGGGTCGAATTTCAGCGTCTGGCGCTGGCCCGGAATGCCTGTGCCCTGAACCACCTGAACGGCTGTACCGGTTGTGGGGACGGTAAAACCAACCGTCTCGACCGAGCTACCGGTGACGGTCAGACCCCAGCTGGAAGAGGTCGACGGCAGGGTGATGGTGCGGTCGCCCACCTTCATGGTGCGCTCTTCGCCCTTGATATCCTGCCGGCTGAAACGTGTTTCGACGCCAGCGGCTTCCAGCTTGCCGTTGATGTGCTGGATGACCTTGTCCATGGTGCGCGGCTCGGCACCCATGTCGTTCAGATTGATGTCAATGGTCTTGGTGGTGCTGCCACTGCGAACAGTGATGCCAAAGCGCACATCGCCCTGAAACGCCTCGACCGGATCGGACAGCGAGCCGCTGTGGATGGCACCGGTATTATAGACATGGTTGTCGCGCGCGATCTTGGTGGTGGATTGGGCGCGGCTGGACGAAACGCCGTTGATCAAGCGCACCGTGTCCACCTGACTGCCCGCCGTAGCCAGATAGGCCGTCACTTCCTTCATACCCGCCGCAAAACGCTGCTCCAGACGGGCAGCCTCGGCCTTGGGCACATTCTTGTCGAGGGCGCGCATCGACAAGGCTTCCAGCATTTGCAGACCCGTGTGCAGGGCAAACAGGGTGCGATACTCGCTCGAGGTTTTCGTGCGCAGATCAAGCTTGTTGGCCCCTTCGTCGATGAAGCGACGGCCGTTCAGCGCCGAACGCAGCAGTTCGGACTGGGTTGGCTGTTTGTCGGCCACGGCGCCCGACCACGGTGCGGTCGGTTGCGCCTTGACGGGGGCCGCAGCCACGGGCGCGCCGAAGGCACTGGTATCCAGCCCCCACAGTCCCAGCAGATAGCTGTTGTCGATCCGCGACACGGCGCACTCCTTTGCCCACCTAGCTTTACAGTATCCGCGACCGGAAATCGTTAACTGCGGCGCTTAATGCGGACACGAAAAAACCGGCTGCGACCTATGCCGCAGCCGGTTTCAGAAGCGTGTCTCCCTGCCCGCTGTTTACTGGAACAGCGAAAGGATGATCTGCGGGGCCTGATTGGCGATCGACAGCGATTGCGCGCCAAGCTGTTGCTGGACCTGCAAGGCTTGCAGTCGGGCGCTTTCCTTGGCCAGATCGGCATCCACCAGATTGCCGACGCCCACTTCCAGCGAGTCCATCAGCTTGCCGACGAAGATGTTGTGCTTTTCAATCTGCTTGGCTTGGGCCCCCAACTCGGCGAGACGCGAGTTCGAGGTTTGCAAAGCCTCTTCGACGCGGGCCAGTGCCGCCTCGGCGTCTGCAGTTTCCAGCAGGCTTGGCGCGTCAACGTTCGGGGTTACCGTGGCATCAGCCGCCAAGCCCAGACCGGCCAAGGTGAGATCCTGACGGTTCAGGTCGATCTTTTCCTGCGCATCGGCGCTGGCCAGGAAAGAAAGCGGAACGGCGGCGTTCGCGCCGTTTAGAATGTTCTCGCCATCAAAGGTGGCGTTGTCGGCAAACGATTGCAGCGACTTGAGCAGCGACTGGAACTCGTCGTCATAGGCCTTGCGCGAGGCTTCCGAGGCGGACGGATCCGCAGCAGCCACGGCCTTGGCCTTCAGTTCGACGATGATATCGGAAATCTGGGCACCAGCGGCCAGCGAGACGTCTGCGATCGACGTGGCGCGGTTCAGGCTGGATTTAACGGAGTCGAGAGCCGACGTATCGGCGCGCTGGTTCTGGGCGATGGCCCACGTTGCAGCATTGTCTTTGGCGCCCTGCACTTTCAAACCGGTGCTGATCCGGTTCTGCGTAGAGGACAGTTTGGAATTCGTATTATTCAGATTCTGCAGCGCAATCAGCGCAGAGCTGTTTGTATGAACGCTTGTGGTCATGGCTTCGACGCCCCCGGACTTTCTGTACCGACTTCACCATTAACCATGAGTCGTGAGCGTATGGTTAACACAGAAAAAACCATGATTGCGCCGCCCGGCATTGCTATCCGGGGGCGCTGGCACCGCCAGGGGTGCGAGCCGAGATTTTGAACAACCGCGCCGTGGGGGACTGGCGCGAAAGTCTTTAGACCGAGGTCTTGACCAGACCACCCTGCTGGTAGGCGGGGTCGGTGATCATCTTTTCAACGTGCTCGTTAGGCAGTTGGCGGATGACCTCGCCGGTGTGCGAGTCCAGCACCTTATAGACATAGCGGTGCGAGCTGACCGGCTCGATGACCAGACGCTGCTGCCCCAGATCCGGCGCTTGGCGACGGCTGGCGCTCTCGGCAGGAGCCGGAGCGGGGGTCAGATCCTGTTTCATCGTCTCGGCAGGAACGCTGGAAGCGCCCCCTAAGGCGGAGATGGTATCTGTCATGTCTGTTCGCGCCTTTTGCGCGTCCTTTCATAGTGAGTGATGAGGGCGGGCGAACGATTCTTGCCGCCCGCCCCATCAGGTTAGCGGAACAGGCCCAGCAGCATGCTGCTCGACGAGTTCGCGATAGACAGCGCCTGCACACCCAGCTGTTGCTTGGTTTGCAGAGCCGTCAGACGGGCGCTTTCCTTGGCAAGGTCAGCGTCCACCAGATTGCCGATGCCGGTCTCCAGCGAGTCCTGCATTTTACCGACAAAGGTCAGTTGGCGATCCAGAGACTTCGACTTGGTACCGAGATCGGCCAGGGTCGAGGTGAAGGCATTGATGGCCGTGTCCACATTGGCAGCGGTGTAAGCCGTGCGCTTGGCAGTCACATCCGTGGCCGCAGTCCAAGTGCCTGCCGCTGCGTCCGGGGTACCCCCGAACTCGAACGAATCAGCCGAAGCTGCCGCGCTGGCGGCCTTCAGAACGAATTTGTTGTTGGCAGCACCGGTATTGGTGGTGACCTGGTGGGTCGTGTTGGCGTCGGTAGCTTTGAAGAGGTTCACGCCATCAAAGTTCGCACCGGCAAGCGCGGTGTGAACTTCGGTAACGATAGCCTCAAAGTCTGCCATCAGCTTCTTCTCGGTTTCCGAGTCAGCCGTCGCGTCCTGGATCGACACTGCGAGGCTCTTCAGCTCCGACAGGGCGTCCGTGACGGTCTCGCCAGCTGCCAGGGCGACGTCAACGATCGATTGGCCGCGTTGCAGAGATTGCTTCACGGCATCCTGAGCGCCCATTTCGGCTCGCTGCGAGGTGGCGATCGCATAGATCGCACCGTTGTCCTTGGCGGACGACACAGCCATGCCGGTGTTCACGCGGTTCTGGGTGGTTTCCAGAGCCTTGTTGGTGGCGTTCAGGGTTTGCAGGGCCACGAGGGCACCGCGGTTGGTGTTAATCGAGTTAGCCATTCTGGCTGCCTTACTATTTACAAAGCCGCTGCCATTTTGGCCGCGGGGCGCATTTTGCGCCGGTTACTGGGTACTAAAGAGGTGATCAGGAGCGGGTGACGCCGCTTTTGGCGACGACACCCTCCCCTACCGATTATCGGAACAGGCCGAGCAGGATGCTGCTCGACGAGTTGGCGATCGACAGTGCCTGCACACCCAGCTGTTGCTTGGTCTGCAGAGCGGTCAGTCGAGCGCTTTCTTTGGCCAGATCCGCATCGACGAGGTTGCCGATGCCGGTTTCCAGCGAGTCTTGCAGCTTGCCGACAAAGGCTAGCTGACGATCCAGCGACTTCGACTTGGTGCCGAAGTCAGCCAGAATGGAGGTAAAGCTGTTGATGGCCGCATCGACAGCCGCAGCGGTGCGGTTGTCCTTGTCAGGCACCGACAGATCGAAATCATCGGCACCGATGGACACTTCCAGAGGGTTGGTGTCTTCGGCGGTGACGGCCTTCAGCGTGAACTTGTTCCCGCTGCTGGCCGTGTTGATGGTGACGTCGATAGCTGCGTCGTTCTCAAGGAACAGATTCACGCCATCGAAAGTCGCCCCGGCCAAGGCCGTGGTGATTTCGTTGGTGATAGCCGTGAAGTCGGCGTGGAGCTTGGTTTGGGTGTCACCGGTTTCCGGCGCGTCCTGGATAGCCACAGCCAGGCTCTTCAGTTCGGTCAGAGCAGCGACAACGGTTTCACCCGCCGCCAGCGCCACGTCCACGATCGACTGACCGCGTTGCAGCGACTGCTTGACCGCATCCTGAGCGCCCATTTCTGCACGCTGCGAGGTCGCAATGGCGAAGATGGCACCGTTGTCTTTGGCCGACGACACCTTCATGCCGGTGTTCACGCGGTTCTGCGTGGTCTCCAGCGCCTTGTTGGTCGCATTCAGGGTTTGCAGCGCGACCAGCGCACCGCGATTGGTATTGATCGAGTTGGCCATTCTGGCCTCCGTTTTTCACATTTTGTGAGACCCGCCGTTTTGGCGGGGTGAGCCTTGTGCTCTGTACTCAACGCTTACTGGTTACTGTATTCGAGGTGATCAGGGTCGGGGCCCCGAGGCTTGCCTCGAGGCTCCTCCCCTACCGGTTAGCGGAACAGGCCGAGCAGGATGCTGCTCGACGAGTTGGCGATCGACAGCGCCTGCACACCCAGCTGCTGCTTGGTCTGCAGTGCGGTCAGTCGGGCGCTTTCCTTGGCCAGATCCGCATCGACGAGGTTGCCGATGCCGGTTTCCAGCGAGTCTTGCAGCTTGCCGACGAACGAAAGCTGACGGTCCAGCGATTTGGACTTGGTGCCCAGCTCGGCCAACGTCGTGGTGAAGGTGTTGATCGCAGCATCAACGTTCGCCGCGCTGTAAGCGGTACGCTTGGCCGCGTCGGTAGCTGCGGGTGACCAAGCCCCGGTGGCAGCATCGATATTAGTCCCCGCAAACGCGAGATTGGCGTGAGCCGCCGTGGCCGCCTGGCTCGCCGCCTTCAGAACGAATTTCGAGCCGGAGGTGTTGGTGCTGACGGCGATTTCACCGGTCGCACCAGTGGCCTTAAACAGATTCACGCCATCGAAAGTCGCACCTGCCAAAGAGGTGTGAATTTCTTTCACGATAGCATCGAAGTCTGCCAGGAGTTTGGATTCACTGGACGAACCCGAGGCAGAATCCTGAATCGCCACAGCAAGGCTTTTCAGTTCGGTCAGTGCGCTGACCACGGTTTCACCCGCTGCCAGAGCCACGTCCACGATCGACTGACCGCGTTGCAGGGACTGCTTTACGGCGTCCTGAGCACCCATTTCCGCACGTTGCGAGGTCGCAATAGCGAAGATGGCACCGTTGTCCTTGGCCGATGACACCTTCATGCCGGTGTTCACGCGGTTCTGCGTGGTTTCCAGCGCCTTATTGGTCGCGTTCAAGGTTTGCAGCGCGACGAGCGCACCGCGATTGGTATTGATCGAGTTGGCCATTCTGGCCTCCCATTTCACGTTCATTTCCCGTCGTTTTTGACGGGTTGGGCGTTCTGCCCGCACGTACGCTTACTGGTTACTGGATACGCTTACAGGGTCGTCGAGGTGATCAAGGTCCGGTAGGCTCCGTGCCGACCGGACCCCCGGGATTAGCGGAACAGGCTCAGGACGATCGAGCTGACCTGATTGGCGATGGACAGGGCCTGCACACCCAACTGCTGCTTGGTTTGCAGCGCGGTCAGGCGGGCGCTTTCCTTGGCCAGATCGGCATCCACCAGATTGCCGATGCCGGTTTCCAGCGAGTCCTGAACCTTGCCCACGAAGGTCAACTGGCGATCCAGAGACTTCGACTTGGTACCGAAGTCGGCCATCACCGACATGAAGTTGTTGATAGCGCGGTCGACGTTCGCAGCCGTGCGATGAGCCTCGGTATCAAAGTTAAAATTGTTAGCCGGCGTCACACCGGCATCGGCCGGTGCCTTGGTCGGATCGATCGCGCCGCCAGAGGCAATCGCACCGGCATCAGCTGTGTAGGTGGTTTTCAGGGTGAACTTGCCGCCCGAGGTATTGGTCGTAACCTCGACAGCCGTAGGATTGGCATTGAACAGGTTCACGCCATCAAAGGTGGCACCGGCCAGAGCCGAGCGGATTTCGGTGACCAGAGCGCTAAAGTCGGCGTTCAGCTTGGTGGCCGTGTCGGAGCCCGCCACGGCGTCCTGAATGGCGACGGCCAAGCTCTTCATCTCGGTCAGAGCCTCGGTGATGGTCTCACCGGCAGCCAGCGCCACGTCGACGATCGACTGGCCACGTTGCAGAGATTGTTTGACGGCATCTTGCGCGCCCATTTCGGCGCGTTGCCAGGTCGCGATGGCGAAGATGGCACCATTGTCCTTGGCGGACGAGACCTTCATGCCCGTGTTGACACGGTTCTGGGTCGTCTCAAGCGCACGATTGGTCGCGTTGAGGTTCTGCAGGGCGATAAGCGCACCGCGATTGGTGTTAACCGAGTTGGCCATTCTAGCCTCCTGTTATGTGTTTCACTTCGTGAAAGCCGCCGCCCTTTTGGCAGCGAGAGCTTTTTGCTCGCACACGTTAGAAGCAAGGAACGGGCCAGACAGCCCAACCTAATGATTGGCCACAATGCAGGGCGCACTACGCCTGCCTTCTAGGGACAACTAGGAAAAAAACGCCTACTCATACTCGGCAATAACTGCCGCGTGTCGGCAAAACTTGCCGAGCAAAGGAAAGAGGGGGCGGCGGACCGCCCCCTTTGCAGGAGAACCATCTGGCGGTTTCCGGTTTCGCGGATTTAGCCGCGGAACAGGTTGAGCAAGATGGAGCTCGCTTGGTTCGCAATGCCCAGAGCCTGCACACCCAGCTGTTGCTTGGTCTGCAAAGCCGTCAGCTTCGCGCTTTCCTTGGCGAGGTCTGCGTCCACCAGATTGCCAATGCCGGTTTCCAGAGAGTCCTGGAACTTATCGACAAAGGTCATCTGACGACCCAGGGACTTCGACTTGGTGCCGAGGTCCGCCATGGTCGAGGTGAACGACGTGATCGCCGCCTCAACGTTCGCCACGCTATAGTCCGTCAATGCCGACGGGGTTGCGCCCGTGGTATTGCCAGCCTTCGGATTCCAGACACCGGTTGCTGCGTCGAACTGGCCAGCGCCCGTGCCTGCCGGAGTGCCAAACGCCAGGTTCGCAGCCACCGCGGTACCGTTTGCAGCCTTGATTTCGAACGTATTGTTCGCGGCTGCGGTATTGATGGTGACCTTGATGCCTGCTGCGTCAGCTGCCTTAAAGACATTCACGCCATCGAAAGTGGCACCGGCCAAAGCCACGTGAATTTCCTTCACCATAGCTTCAAAGTCAGCAACCAGCTTCTTGGCGTTCTCCCCCAGACCGGTAACGGTGGTTCCATCAGCCGCATAGGTCTTCGGGGCGTCCTGAATAGCGACCGCCAGACTCTTCAGCTCGGTCAGGGCCTCGATAACGGTTTCACCTGCCGCCAACGCAACGTCCACGATGGACTGGCCGCGCTGGATCGACTGACGAACCGCATCTTGAGCGCCCA
Organism: Brevundimonas sp. UBA5713; assembly: GCF_002419815.1. Taxonomy (GTDB): domain Bacteria; phylum Pseudomonadota; class Alphaproteobacteria; order Caulobacterales; family Caulobacteraceae; genus Brevundimonas. Next base: position 57,057 of record NZ_DIGV01000005.1, read on the forward strand.
TCTCAGCACGCTGAGAGGTAGCGATAGCGAAAATGGCTCCGTTATCTTTGGCGGTGGCAACCTTCATCCCGGTATTCACGCGGTTTTGCGTGGTTTCCAGGCTGCGGTTGGTCGCGTTGAGGTTTTGCAGCGCGATCAGTGCGCCACGGTTGGTGTTGATCGAATTGGCCATTTTGGCTGTCCTTGCTCACTTATGTGATGGCCAGCGCCCTTTTGGCGCCGGGAGCGTTCTACTCGCGCGAACAAGCCGCAATCTGCGGGCCGGATAGCATTGCTTTTCGTTTTATTATTTTTGTTGTTTTACAATAACTTAATTGCGTATGGCAAATGGAATGATCTGCCGGTGTCAATATCCGGCAAAAGGTGCCGGGAAGGATTTACCGACCCAGCGCCTTTGCCATCTTCCGCTCGGCCATCAGCACGTCGATCGCCATCTGCCGTGCGGCATCACAGGCCACGATCTGGGCCCCGCGCTGCATATAGGCCGTCTCCAGCGCCGCCAGATCGCCGGGGGGTTGCAGTACCGCCAATGCACACGGCCTGTCAGCCTCCGGCGGCAGCGGCAGCTGCGGTGGCGCAACCGTCAAGCTCGGGCCTGATGCCGCACAGCTGACGGTCATGGCCAGACAGACGCTGGCGACGAAGATCACCCAAAGATGTTTGCGCATCACTCTCTCCCCTAGCTTCGGCGACAGCCGTAGCCGTCGCATCGCGCGCCTGTTGCACCTGATCGCGGATAGTCGCCTGATGACGGGCCTGATCGGCTGTGGCGGCCTGCTCGATCTGTCTCGCGCGAGCCTCCATCTGCCCCTGTCTGGCCACCGCTTGTGCCTGCTCCAGTCGACGCCCCTTTACGCCCAGCGGATCGGACAGCAGGTGAAGCACCGCCAGCACCACCACCAAGCCTACAGCCAACGACACCCAGCCACGCGGCGACAGCAGCCGCAGCCACTCCCCCGCCCTCATGGATTGGCCTTTCGGCACAGTTCAAAATGCGGCCCGTCACGCAGGCGCGGCCAGTCACCGCCCCACACCAAGGGCACACCCTTGGCCTTGGCTGCCGCTTTGAACGCCTCGGCGATGCGCGGATAAAGCGGCCAGTCCCAGCGCACCTGACCATCCAGCCATGCGGCGACATCTACCGCGTGGCCGGTCAAATGGCGGCTGTTCAGCGTCCGGCTGGCTCCCGATTTCACCAGAGCCGCCTGTCGCTGCGGTGATCGCAGCCCCTCGGTCACCATGAAATCGACGGGCGTGGTGCGGATGGCCTCATGGACCACCGCCACCAAGTCGGGGTGCACGCCTTTTAGCGCCGCCAGAGAGCGATTGGACAATCGATAGCTCATGACCGCCGCCCCCACCGCAGTTGGGCTAGATTGACGACCTGCTGGGCCGACGGCGCGACCAGATAGAGCAGGCTCATCAAGGCCATCAGCCCCATCAGCCCCTCGGCCAGACGCGGCAGGTGCTCGGGCGGCGCGCGCAACACCAGATCGCGCAGAAGAAACCAGAACAGCAGCGTCGCCAGATAGACAAACAGCCTGCGCCAGAACCATTGGCCCTCGGCATGATCTTGGGAGGTTGGCGGCTTCATCCCGCCTCCTCCCCCGCTTGGGGCGCGCGGCGGCACCAGTCCTGCCCCAGTTCGTTCAGGCAGTCCTCGTCGCTCAGCCAATCGGGCGCGACAAAGGCGTCCTGATCCAGCAGCACGTCGGCGTATTCGGGCATGGGGGTTGCGGCGTTCATCATCCGACCACCGTCAGAATGACCAGACCGGCTGCGCCCGCACCGCCCTGCCCGCCTGCGCTGGTTCCGGCACCGCCGCCG
>NZ_DIGV01000027.1:0-62817 GCF_002419815.1 Brevundimonas sp. UBA5713
TTGTAGGCGATGCCGCCGCCGGTGCCGGCGAGGGTGAAGGACGGACGGATGATGGCCGGCAGGCCCACGAAGGCCAGAGCATCGTCGGCTTCGTCGATGTGGTGGATGGCGCGCGAACGCGGGCTCTCGAGGCCCAGCTTGTCCATGGCGTCACGGAATTTCTGGCGGTCTTCGGCCTTGTCGATGACCTCGGCCTTGGCACCGATCATCTCGACGCCGTACTTGGCCAGCGCGCCATTGGCTTCCAGAGCCAGCGCGGTGTTCAGAGCGGTCTGGCCGCCCATGGTCGGCAGGAGCGCGTCGGGGCGTTCCTTGGCGATGATCTTCTCGACCATCTCCGGCGTGATCGGCTCGATATAGGTGGCATCGGCCACCTCCGGGTCGGTCATGATGGTGGCGGGGTTCGAGTTCACCAGAATGACGCGATAGCCTTCGGCCTTCAGCGCCTTACAGGCTTGCACGCCCGAATAGTCGAACTCACAGGCCTGACCGATAACGATCGGGCCAGCGCCGATGATGAGGATGGACTGGATGTCTGTACGCTTGGGCATCGGCGTCTACTCAGCTTACGACCACGCACTCCCAGCCCTCGTAATCGAGCTGGAAGGCCGCGGCCCAGGATTGCATCATGGCCGACACAGGCGCGAAAGACGCCTCGTCGACCGGCATGGTTGTTTCCAGGACGGTCATATCGCCCTGGCCCCGCGTCAGAAACCCGGCACGGCGCGCGACCTCGCAAAGATCGCCGTGCAGATCCTCGTCGCCATAGAAATAGAAAAGGGTGTGGCGTGGCGTGACACCGCTGTCGCCCTTTTCGACGAGTGCGGCGCGCACCATGGCGTCCTTTTCCTCATGGCTCTGATCTGAGTACAGCGAAGGTCTCCAAGCGCGCAGCAAGACGGGCACGAGCATCGCTCGCGGCCGGTCCGTTCGGGTTGTCGGTTAAGCGGCCCGTTTAGAGAGGCTGGCTTCCCACTGCAAGGGAATATCCAGATGCGGACGGGTAAAAGATGGGGGCGAACGGGCTTGATGTAATGCCGACACAACACTGTTGCAATGTTGCCACATATAACAAGGGTATGTGTCGGGGTGGTGATGCGCGTTGAAGTTCGGTTTATGCGTCAAGGTCTGCGTCAAGCCGGCTGCGAAGAGAGCACCTGATAGAGGGGCCGCTCAGCGAAAGCGTGGCGGCGGCGGGATGATCCCGTCCGCGTTCTGTTTTTCCGAGTACAGTCAATGTTTTCTCCCAAAAACATGCTGCTGACGTCCAGCGCTCTGGCAGTAGCAGCCTCTGTAGCTTTCTCGGGCCAGGCCATGGCCCAAGACGTTCCCGCCGACATTCAGGAAGCGGTCACCGTTGACGAGATCGTCGTCACCGGCTCGCGCATCAAGCGTCCGCAGTTCCAGGGCACCAATCCGGTGGCCTCGGTCACCAGCGAAGCTCTGGTCGGCGCAGGCGTGACCAATGTCACCGACTTCCTGACGGATTCGCCGGCTCTGGTCGGCTCGACCACCCTGCAAGACAACTCGAACGGTGCGAACCGCGGTTCGGTCGGTCTGAACCTGCTGGACCTGCGTAACCTGGGCACCCAGCGCACTCTGGTGCTGGTCAACGGCCGCCGTCACGTGGCATCGCAAGCCGGTTCGACCTCGGTCGACATCAACTCCATTCCGGTGGCTCTGATCGAGCGCGTGGACGTGATGACCGGCGGTGCCTCGGCCATCTACGGCGCTGACGGTGTGTCGGGCGTGGTCAACTTCGTTCTGAAGAAGGACTTCGAAGGTCTGGACTCCCGTGCCCAGTACGGGGCTTCGGAGCACGGCGGCGGCGAGAATGCCTTCGTCAGCATCCTGGCGGGCAAGAACTTCCTTGATGGCCGCGTGAACTTCACGCTCGGTCTGGAACACTCGCAGACCCAGGCTCTGGAATCCGAGCAGCGTTCGTTCTCGCGCGTCGGTGAAGCCGAGAGCGTGGTGGTTAACCCGAACTATGGCCAGCCGGGTGAGTACCGTCGTATCTTCGCGAAGAACGTCCGTTATATCGACACCTCGGCCGGTGGCTCGGTCTTTACCCGTTGGGGTGACACCACCTCGGGCGTGACTTTCAATGGCGACGGCACGCCGTTCCAGGACGGCATCTACACCAGCGGCGCGAGCATGATCGGTGGCGATGGTACGCCGGTTGCCCGTTTCAACACCAACCTGATGCCGGAGCTGGAGCGTTCGGCTATCAATGCGACGTTCAACGTCGAGTTGGCCCCGAACCACTATGCCTTCGGTGAAGCCAAATACGTCAACACCCAAACGCAGTTCTTCGGCCAGCCGTCGTGGGACTATGGTCTGTTCATTCCGATCGACAACGCCTTCATGCCGGAAAGCATCCGTAACGATGCTCTGGCCGCGGGCGGCTTTGCCAACGCAGGCAGCGGCGACGACTATATGGGCGGCGTCCTTATGGCCCGCGACAACTTCGACTTCGGTCGTGTGATGCGTGACATCGAGCGCGAGACCTTCCGCGGTGTGTTCGGTGTGCGCGGTGATATCAACCCGCACCTGTCGTACGAAGCCTCGCTGAACTACGGCAAGACGATCGAAAACAACGTCGAGCGCAACAACCGCATCAACGAGCGTTACTTCGCTGCGATCGATGCTGTCCGCGATGCCAATGGCAACATCGTCTGCCGTTCGGACCTCGATCCGACTGCGGTGCCGGTGGGCGACCTGTTCGGTGGTCTGTTCGACGGCAACACCTGGGGCACCACCTTTACGCCGGGTGCCAACTCGGGCTGCGTGCCGATGAACGTGTTCGGCGAAGGCTCTCCCTCGAAGGAAGCGCTGGCCTGGATCATGTCCGAGAACGCATCGAAGGATGTGGTCGAGCAGTTCGTGTTCAATGCGTTTGTTTCGGGTGATTTCGGCTCGTTCCTGGAACTGCCGGGCGGCCCGATCTCCTATTCGGCTGGCGTCGAATACCGCAAGGAAAAGGCCCGCGCCTACGTCGGCCAGGATCAACTGATCGCCTCGCAGCTGGGCTATAACGTGACCTTCCTGGGTCAGGGCTCGAATATGGCGGGCGAGTTTGACGTCAAGGAAGCGTTCGGCGAAATCTCGCTGCCGCTGCTGGCCGACAAGCCGTTCATCAAGGAACTGACCCTGGACGGTGCCTACCGTTGGTCGGACTATTCCTCGGCAGGCAAGACCGAAAGCTATAAGGTCGGCCTGATGTGGGCCATCGACGACAACCTGTTCCTGCGTGGTACGGGTGCCCGTTCGGTGCGTGCGCCGTCGATCAGCGACCTGTTCCTGCCGCTGACGCAAACCTACGCCACTCTGTCCGATCCGTGCGACCTGAACAACTTCCAGAACGGCGACAATCCGGCCGTTCGTGAGGCCAACTGCCGCGCGATGCTGGGTCTGGGTGCGAACGACGAAAACACCTTCGTCAACACCAACTCGTCTTCGGTTGAAGGGGTCGTCGGTGGCAACTCCAGCCTGGAGCCGGAAGAAGCCGATACCTTCACCGCAGGCTTCGTGTTTACCCCGACCTTCCTGCGCGGCTTCTCGCTGGCGCTGGACTACTATGACATCAAGCTGTCGAACGCGATCCAGTTCTTCTCGGCCCAGAACATCACCAACAAGTGCTATGATCTGCCGCAGCCGAACCAGTTCTGCGACCTGATCGGCCGTAACCCGAACACCAACCTGCTGGAAAGCTTCGAGCAGTTCGGTGTGAACGTGGCGGAATATCGCACGTCGGGCTGGGATCTGAGCATCGACTACCTGCTGGATCCGGCACGCTTCGGTTATGAGAAGGACATCGGTACCTTCCGCTTCAGCCTGTCGGGCAACAAGCTGGACAAGTTGCAGTTCATCGAAGATCCGGCGGACCCGCTGACCGTCGAGGAAGACGTCGGCACCGCTCGCGTTCCTGAATACCAAGCCCAGTTCGACGTGAACTGGAAGTGGCAGGACGTTTCGGTGACCTACGGCTACAACTGGTTCGACGAGACCCGCCGTTATGAAGGCGTGCAGGACGACTACATCGATCCGCGCTACTTCAACCACGATGCGCGTTCGACCCACGACCTGCAGGTTCGTTACCAGCTGCGTGACAGCGTCAGCGTCTATGGCGGCGTGAACAACCTGACCGACGAGCAGCCCTCGCGCGGCACGATCGATTATCCGGTCAGCCCGCTGGGCCGTTACTTCTACATGGGTGTGAACCTGAGCCTGTAAGGCTCGGCGGCGCACAGCCAGCATCAGGGGCGGCCTCCTTCGGGAGGTCGCCTTTTTTGTGCACGGGACATTGCAGCGGGCAAAGAAAAGGGCGGCACCGGATGGTGCCGCCCTTGACCGTTTGGAGGGGACTGTTGCCGCTTAGAAGCGGGTGGACAGACCGATCTGATAATAACGACCGATCAGGTCGTATGCGCCGACGCCGGTCGTGCCGAACGGCGGCTCGACGTCAAAAACGTTACGGATCTGCAGGCGGGCCGTCAGGTCCTTCATCATCATGTTCGGGGTTTCGAAACGATAGGCCAGAGATAGGTCGTTCAGGAAGTACTCGCTGATCGTCTGCTGCTCGTAGTTTTCGATCGTGGAGGTGTTGCTGAACTTGGTTTCGCCCGTGTAGCGGGTGGTCCAGACCAGACCGAAGCCACCGTTGGTGTAGGCGGTGTCCAGCTTCCAGCGGGTTTCCGGCGTGCCAATGACGTTGGCGCTGTTCACTTGGTCAAAGCCAAGGCCGGTGACCGAGGACTCATAGGTTTCAGTGCGGAAGTAGTCGAAGTCGAACGACAGGCGGCCGCCCAGACCCGCAAAGGCCTGATGGTCGTCAAGGTTCACAGCGTATTCGACACCGGCCGACCAACCCGAGAAGTTCAGGTAGCCTGCGTTGATGAAACCGGTGCTGGGACCGATGCCGTTCGGAGCGATATCAGCGCCCAGAATCTGGCCTTCGAGGCTGGAACCACCGTTGGACATGCCGGCCGAACCGCGCTGGAAGCGACCGCAAACCGCCGGATCCGGGTTCGGCACGTCGTAGCAGACCTGCAGAATGGAGCCGAGGCCGAAGTTGGCAATGGCGTTGGTCAGATCAATCTTCACCCAGTCGAACGACAGGGCCAGACCCGGCACATAGTTCGGCTGATAGACGAAGCCATAGGTTTCCTGATCGGCGATTTCATTGACCAGATTCGGGTTACCGGCAGTCGTGCCGCGTTGGGTCGCAGCCTGAATGTTCGACGTCAGCTGGAAGTCTGCGGGCAAGCCCAGGGCTTGGAACGCCGCGCGGCAGTTGGCGGCGCGGGCTTGCGGGTTCGGGCCGGAGTTGATGTTGCGGGCATCACACGGATCGGTCGCGGTCATGAACGAGGTCGATTCCGGCGTGAACAACTCGGTGATGGCGGGAGCGCGGAACGAACGGCTGATCGAGCCGCGCAGCAGCAGGTCCTGGATCGGACGGTAGCGCAGGCCAACAGCCCAAGCCTCGTCCTCACCGGCGATGGAGTTGTCCACGAAGCGGTAGGAGCCGTCCAGCGTCAATTCGCGGGCGAACGGGAAGCTGAAGTCGCCACCGAGGATCGGTACGGACAGTTCGGCATAGTATTCGCTGGTGTCGTACTCGCCTTGCAGCGGAGCGATCGCTGCGGTGCGGCCCACGCCGTCGCGCGAAGCCTCGTTCGGCAGGAATTCGGACTCTTCCTTGCGGTATTCATACCCGATGTTGAAGCCCACGGGGCCTGCCGGCAGGTTGACCAGATCACCGCCGAAGTTCGCTTCGAAGGTGGTCTGTTTGATGGTGTAGTCCTGACGGAAGGTGGTGCCGATGTAGTCGAGCGCCTCGGCCGAACGTGCGCCCTTGCCGAACAGATTCAGCGGCACACAGCCTGCGGCGCGGGCATCGGCGTCGGCGCACTGAATGTTGCCATTGGCGTCACGGTTGACATTGATGGCCTGCAGGAAGCGCGACTGGACGATATTATCCTGCTGGAAGAAGCCTTCGTTCTGGCCGAAATTGCCGGCGATGTTCCAGAAGAAGTTGCGGTCGGCAGCCTGGAAGTCGCCGTTCAGATTCAGCACCACACGATAGGTGTCCGACTCGCTGAGCGAATTCGGCTCGACCAGATCGGTCGAAGCACGGTGCAGCCAGAACAGGCGCTCGCCCGGATTGGCGGTATCGGCTGGCAGAGCGGTCGGTTGCGATAGCAGGGCGTCACGGGCCTGCGCGCTCAGGAAGGGGTTGGCCGTCGAGAACTGGATCGCGCCAGAGTTGCCGCCAAAGAGGCCGGAGTTGTAGATCGGCTGGTTGAAGTCTTCGGTGGCTTCGGTGTGGTTGTAGAAGACCTCGGCATCCAGGCGAACGTTCGGGGTGAACTCATAGGTACCGAACAGGGTCGCGTTGTGACGGGTGACCGGCGATTGCAACGAGGTCAGTTCGCCAAGGTTGAGACCGTCACCGCCAGAGGCGATGCTGGCCTGAACAAACTGACCGGGGTTGTAGGGGACCAGATTACCGTTCGGATCGAATTGGGCGGCGACGCGGCGGGTCGGGTCGTTCGGATCTGCGATGGTCAGCAAGTTGGCAAGGCCAATACCGGCCGTGCGGAATGCCAGACCACCTTCGGTGATCTCGGGGATGCGGCGGTTGAAGTACCAGATGCTGCCCGGAATGCCGTCCGAGTTGCTGGTGTTGGCCGGGTTCAGGGAGCGGGTGGCCTGAAGCGCGGTGCGCCGGCGATCGGCATAGCCCAGCGAATCCGTTTCGGCGTATTCATAGCTGCCGGCGAGGTTCAGGCGGCCGTCGAGGTAGGTGTTGCCAGCGGTGATGCGGGCGCGAACCTGATCGGCATCGCCTTCTTCGGACACGCCATATTCGACGTTGGCTTCGACGCCCTCAAAATTCTTCTTGGTGATGACGTTGATCACACCGGCCACGGCATCCGAGCCATAGACGGCACCGCCGGTGGCCTGCACCGTTTCAACGCGGTCGATCAGAGCGGTCGGGATGGAAGAGAAGTCGACCTGACCACCCGCACCCGCACCCGAGAAGATCGAGGCCACATTGGCACCGACGAAGCGGCGGCCGTTGACCAGCACCAGGGTGCGGTTTGTGCCGAGATTGAACAGGTTGACGAAGCTGCGGCCGACGCCGAAGCCGGCCTGATCGCCATCGGGGCTGACCGGCACACCGGATACCGGCAGCTCGTTCAGGGCGCTGGCGACATTGGTGTAGCCCTTGTTGTCCAGAGTTTGCGAGGACACGACCGAGATCGGGTTGGCGGCTGTCAGGTCGTTGCGGCGGATACGCGAGCCGGTGACGACGATCTCACCGAGGTCCGAGGCCTGATCCTGTCCAGCCGGAGCTTGTGCTGTCTGGGCTGAAACGCTGGTGGCGGCAAGCGCACCGGCGAGAACCGTGCTGGCCAGAAGATGAAGGCGATTGAAACGCATGGGGGATAGAGCCTCTCGCGATAACGACAAAAGTCGAACGTAGGTCTGCAAGAGGGTTTATCTGCCCCATAGCGGTCAAGCGTAGCCGTTTCACAATATGTCGAAAACTGTTCAAAGTTGTCAGCTTTGAGCTTTATTGTGACGCAAAATACACACAGCTGTAATAAATGCGGTTAAATTGTGTTCTGTAATTGAATGACGTTAGGTGAAATTATCTTTGCTTAAGCTTTGTCTTAAAATTCGGCCAAGACGCGTTGGTTTACTGCCAAGCTTGTCGGTTTTATCAGTCGATGTGGCTAAGCCAGTCGGGGAGTTCTTCTATGCGGCTGAGGGTGACGTAGCGGGGGTGGCCTTCGGGGGCGTCGGCGAGTTCGTGGGCCCAAGTGATGTGGTAGGGGATGTGGATGCCCCATGCGCCGGCTTCGATGGGCGGAATGACGTCGGACTTCATAGAGTTACCGGCCATGGCCGTTTCGGCCGGATTGAGGCCGTGGCGGGCGAACAGGCGCTCATAGGTGGCGCGGTCTTTTTCGGACACGACCTCGACGGCAGAGAAGCGTTCGCCAAGGCCAGATGCGGCGAGCTTGCGTTCCTGATCCATCAGGTCGCCCTTGGTGATCAGGATCAGGCGATAGGCCTCGGCCAGTTCGGCGACGGTTTCGTCCACGCCCGGCAAGGTTTCGACCGGATGGTTCAGCATCTCGCGACCGGCGGCGAGAATTTCGCGGATGATGTGGGGCGGTGCGGCCCCGTCGCACAGTTCCATGGCCGTCTCGATCATCGACAGGGTGAAGCCCTTCACGCCATAGCCATACAAACGCAGGTTGCGGCGCTCGACGGCGGCGAGGCGGTCCATCATCACCGGCTCTTCGGCGTGGTCGGACAGCAGTTCGACAAAGCGCTTCTGGCTGAGGCGGAAGATGGTTTCATTGTGCCAGAGGGTGTCGTCGGCATCGAGGCAAACGGTGGTGATGGGCATGATGGACGCTCTGGACTGAAGGCTAAGAGAGGACGGCTGGGTTCCGCTTTATCAATGCCCGTGGGTTGAAGTCATCACGCGCCACTAGCGACGGACGCGATTTTTCAATGTATGGCGGGCACCATGAGCCAGATTGACGCCTATTCCGCAGATAACCGACGCCTGGGCTGGGACGTGGCCGCCCTTGTTGTGGCGGGCAATATGATCGGGTCGGGGGTCTATCTCCTGCCTGTGACCTTGGCCCCCACGGGCAGTTCCAGCCTGATTGGCTGGATCGTGTGCGGTATCGGCGCGGTGACGCTGGCGCTGGTGTTTGGCGGTCTGGGGCGGATGATGCCCAAGGCCGACGGCTTGGCCGATTTTGCCTCGCAAGGGCTGGGGCGCTTTCTCGGCTATCAGGCGGGGCTGTTCTACTGGGCCGCGTGTCTGGTCGGCAATGTGGCCGTGGCGGTGGCGGCGGTCGGCTATCTGGCCTTCTTTTTTCCGGTCCTGAGAGAGCCGGTGTGGGGCGCGGCGGCTAATCTGGGCCTGCTGTGGATCACGACGGGTATCTATGCGCTGGGCACGCGCTCGGCGGCGCGTTTTGGGGCGTTGAGCCTCGCGATTGGTCTGGTGCCGATCGTTCTGGCGATCATCGCCGGAGCCATGGCCTTTGACGGCAGCCTGTTTGCGGCCAGCTGGAGCCCGTCTGGCGAGGCGCTGACCAAGACGGTGCCTGCCTCCCTCGCGATCATCTTCTGGGCGTTTCTGGGGGTCGAGAGCGCCGCTGTGCTGTCGGCGCGGGTGAAGAACCCGTCGCGCGATGTGGGGCTGGCCTCGGTCATGGGCGTGCTGTTGGCCTTTGCAGTCTATGTGGCGGCCTGTGTGGCGGTGTTTGGCGTTATTCCGGCGGGCGTACTGGCGGAATCGACCAGCCCGTTTGCCGATTTGGTGGCGCGCGTCATGGGGGCCTCGGTGGCGGGGCTGGTGGCGGCCTGTGCGGTCATCAAGACCTGCGGGACCATTGTCGGCTGGACCATGACCGGCGGCGAGACGGCGCGGGCGGCGGCGGAAAAGGGCTGGCTGCCGCGCGGTTTCGGCGGCGCGCAGGCGGGCAAGACGCCGTGGACCAATCCGGTGCTGATGGGCGGTATCATGAGCGTACTGCTGCTGATCAGTGTGCAGCCCAGTCTTGGCAAGCAGTTTGAAATGCTGATCGGCGTCACCTCTGTGCTGACACTGTGTCTGTACGCGGTGTGTTCGCTGTCGCTGTTGAAGGTGGCCAAGGGCTGGCACTGGCGTCTGCTGGGCGTGTTCGGTCTGGTGTTTTCGGCCTTTGCCGTGGTGGCTGCGGCAGGCGGATATGTGCTGCCGAGCCTCGGATTTTTCGCGGTGACCAGTCTGGCTTGGTTCTGGGTTCGTCATCGCAAAGCCACGAACATCGATTTGAATGCGGGATAACGCACGATGGCGGGTTGACCGGACCCGTCAGACTGCCTAGTGACCGCGCCGTTTAACTACTGCTTTGCCGATTAGGAGCCTGCGCCATGACGTCCCAGATTTTGTCCGGTGCAACGGGGGTTCTGGTATTGGCAGACGGCACCGTGTTTTCAGGTGTGGGGGCCGGTGCGACCGGCTCGGCCATCGGTGAGGTGGTCTTCAACACCGCCATGACCGGCTATCAGGAAATCCTGACCGACCCGTCCTATATGAGCCAGATTCTGGCCTTTACCTTCCCGCACGTCGGCAATGTCGGTGTGAATGTGGAAGACGTTGAACAGGTGACCGAAGTGGCCGGTAAGGCCGCTGTGGGCGCTGTGTTCCGCGATGTGCCGACCGATCCGGCGAACTGGCGCGCGGGCGGTGAGTTTGATGCGTGGCTGAAGAGCCGCAATGTGGTTGCTCTGGCCGGTGTCGATACCCGCGCCCTGACCCAGCTGATCCGTGACAAGGGTGCGCCGCATGCGGTGATCGCCCACGATCCGGAAGGCAATTTCGATCTGGACGCTCTGGTCGCCAAGGCCCGCGAGTGGAAGGGGCTGGTGGGTCTGGACCTCGCCAAGGAAGCCACCACCCTGCAAGCCTTTGAATGGAACGAAGGCGTGTGGGAATGGCCGGCAGGTTATCCGCGTGTCGAGGCGACCGACAAGAATGTCGTGGTCATCGACTATGGCGTGAAGCGCAACATCCTGCGGGCGCTGGCCTCGACCGGCTGCAAGATCACCGTGGTTCCGGCGGACACCAAGGCCGAGGACGTGCTGGCCCGCAATCCGGACGGCATCGTCCTGTCAAACGGTCCGGGCGACCCCGCCGCGACCGGCCAGTACGCCGTGCCGGAAATCCAGAAGCTGGTTGCCAGCGGCAAGCCGATCATGGGCATCTGCTTGGGCCACCAAATGCTGGCGATTGCACTGGGTGCGAAGACCATCAAGATGGATCAGGGCCACCACGGCGCGAACCATCCGGTCAAGGACCTGACGACCGGCAAGGTCGAGATCGTGTCCATGAACCACGGCTTCGCTGTTGACCAAGCCAGCCTGCCGGAAGGTGTGGTGGAAACCCACGTCAGCCTGTTCGACGGCACCAACTGCGGCATTGCTTTGAGCGGTAAACCTGTGTTTTCTGTCCAGCACCACCCAGAGGCGTCTCCTGGGCCGACGGACAGCCTGTATCTGTTCAATCGTTTTGCAGAATCCATGCGGGGATAGATGGCAGTAACTGCGGTGAAGTCACCTTATCTAAGGTGGCTGGCTACCGCGCTGGCAGGCAGCGAAACGAGCTGTCTAGACGGCGCTCCCGGGGGGGAGAACATCGTCTTGGGATATGCCACCGGCTACGACGTAGCCGACGTTGCCATATTCGTCCGCTCGTTGCGTTCACATTACAAAGGGCCCGTCGCTCTGGTGGTTGATAACAACCCCGAGCTACGGGCCTTTTTATTTGCGCACGATATCGAAGCCGTGGATGAGCCCAAGGTCTGCGGCAAGGGATGGTTGCCGAATGCCGTGGTGTCGCGCTTTGCGGGGTTTGATGCCCTGCTGCGCGAACGTCCGTGGGTCCGGCACGCCTTTTTGACCGATGTGCGCGACGTGGTGTTTCAGGGCGATCCCTTTGTAGAGCCTCTGGAACGGCTGGAGTTTTTCGCCGAGTGCGAAAAGCCTTTGGCGTCGCACGCCTTCAACATGAAATATTTGCGCGCCGTGGCGGGCGATTGTCTGGCGCAGGTGGTGGCGGACAAGGCCTGTATTTGCGTGGGCACGGTGATGGGCCAGCGCGAGGACCTGATGCGGTTCTGTCGCCTGATCCTGTCGCTGGGAGCCATCCCGCGATCAGAGATTGGCGGGGCGTTCGGGGCCGATCAGGCGACCTGTAATCTGGCGGTTCATCTGGGGCTGCTGGAAAGCACTGTGAAGCCCAATCACAGCCGCGTCGCCACTCTGGGTCTGGTGGAGCGCAGTCAGCTGAAGCTGGACGGTGTCCGGATTGTGAATCCCGATGGAACCGACAGTCCTGTGGTGCACCAATATGACCGCCACGCCGATTTGGCCCAGACGATGTGGGAGACGTGGGCTCCGAACTATCAGCCCAAGGTCAGAAGGGCACCGCGGGACTTTCGGTCGCGGATCCTGCGCATGTACCAGTCGATCCGCAGGCGGACCGTCGAGCTGCGGTAGTCGCCATATTTAATCGATTATATAAATATCGTTGACGAACCATGCGCTTCCGTGCGGCAATGAGGGATAAATGAAAGGCCGCGAAGGCCGCGCCACGAGGGAGGAACGGATGGCATTGGTGGAACTGTCCTGGCAGGGCGATGTCGCCGTGGTACGGCTGAACGATCCGGCAACGCTGAATGCGGTTTCGGTGCCGATGATCAAGGCGCTGTCGGCCGCTTTGGACGAGGTTGAAGCCAAGGCGAGGGCGATGGTGCTGACGGGTACCGGCAAGGGCTTTTGCTCGGGAGCCAATCTGTCTGCTTCCAATGACTCGCGAGAGAAGAACGAGGCCACGGGGCCGGGCGGACGCGACTATGATCCCGGTAAGGCGCTGGAGACGCACATCAATCCGCTGGTACTGAGGTTGACGCAACTGGCCTGTCCGTGGGTGACAGCGGTGAACGGCGCGGCGGCGGGTGTCGGGGCCAGTTTTGCCCTGTTGGGCGATATGGTGGTGGCGTCCGATCAGGCCTATTTCCTGCAAGCCTTTGCCAAGGTGGGCTTGGTGCCCGACGGCGGTTCATCGCATTTGCTGGTTCGCACTGTGGGGCGGGTACGGGCCATGGAACTGATGCTGCTGGCGGATCGACTGCCCGCCGCCAAGGCGATGGAGTGGGGGCTGGTCAACCGCGTCGTCGCGGCCGATGGCCTGATGGACGAGGCACTGCATTTGGCGGGGCGGCTGGGCTCGGGCGCGGCCAGTCTGAAATCTATCCGCAAACTGGCGTGGGCGGCGGTCGATGGCGGTTTTGATGCCAGCCTGAAGGCCGAGCGCGAGGCGCAGCGCGAAGTCGGGCAAACGGCTGACCACCGCGAGGGCGTGATGGCCTTTGTGCAAAAGCGACCGGCGCAGTTCAGCGGCCAATAGGGTTCAGGCGCGGCCCGATTTGATGGTCACGGCGGTGGTCGCCCCCGCCTTTTCGATCAGCAGGCCGCGCAGGACCATGTCGAGCAGGGTGTCTGTGTAACGGCGGCGAAGGCCGTCATCGATGCCGTCGATATCGAAAGCGTGTTTGAGAATGTTCTGGCTGAAGAACAGGTGATCACACGCGCCCAGAACGATGAAATAGAACATGATCGGATCGATGGGCCGGATAAGGCCCGCCGCCTCGGCTTCGGCCAAAAGCTGGCGCTGGACCTCGGCCAAGGGGGCCGAGATGGTGCGCGCCACCTCTGCCGCCGTGTCTGGCTGCATGAACAGCGCGTGCAGCAGACGGTTGATGAACGGGAAGCGGTAGTAGGTCGTGATCACGCCCTTGATGTGCAGCTTGATCTTTTCGACCGGATCCAGATCCATCTGCACCAGCTCCTGAAGCTGGCCGAGGGCGCGGCTGAGGACATCCTGCGCCAAGGCGGTGAGCAGACCCGACTTGCCGCCGAAATAGTATTTCACCAGAGCCGAGTTCAACTGGGCGCGGGCGGCGATGTCGCTGAGCGGGACATCGACCGATCCTGTCTCGATCATCAGGGCGGCGGTGGCCGCGAGAAGCTGATCGCGCGAGGCGGTACTGTCGCGGGCCATGGTCTCAACCCTCACGCAAGGCGGGCGGCACCGGCGTGGGGGTAGGCGTGCCTGAATAGCGCGGTGCGGGGGCAGGCTGCTCTACGCCATCCACTGTGATGAAGGTGGTGCGGTTCTGGTTGTGGGCGGCCTTGGGGGCGTCGTTCATGGACAGGACGGGGGTCACGCAGGCATCGACCGTGTCGAACACCGCGCACCAGTCGTCGCGGTTGCGGCTGGCAAACACCTCGGCGATGCGGGCCTTCTGCGCAGGCCAGCCGGACGGGTCCATTTGGTTGTCGAACAGGGGATCGCCCGCCAGATCAAGGCCCGTCAGGAAGGCGGCGTAGAACTGCGGCTCGATAGCACCGACCGCCATATAGAGGCCGTCAGCAGTGCGATAGGTGTCGTAGAAGGGGGCGGCACCGTCCAGCAGGTTGCTCTCCCGCTCGTCCTGCCAGAAGCCTTTGGCACGGAAGCCCCACATCATGGCCGTGAGCAAGGCCGAGCCATCGGTCATGGCACAGTCGACCACCTGTCCCTTGGCACCCGATTTGACGGCCAGAAGAGCGCTGACCATGCCAAAGGCCAGCATCATACCCCCGCCGCCGAAATCGCCTACGAGATTGAGCGGCACCACGGGCGCTTCATCCTTTCGGCCAATCATGTGCAAGGCACCGGAGACAGCGATGTAGTTGATGTCGTGACCCGCACGCGGAGCGTAAAAGCCGCTCTGGCCCCAGCCGGTCATGCGACCGTAAATCAGGTTCGGATTATCAGCCAGCAGCACATCGGGGCCAAGGCCGAGACGTTCCATAACACCGGGTCTGAAGCCTTCGATCAGGCCATCGGCATCGCGGACCAGCTCGCGGATAGCGGCTTGTCCTTCCGGCGATTTCAGATCGTGGTGGACGACAATGCGCGAGCGCAGCAGTGGATCGCCTTTATCCAGCGGCATACCCTTGCGCTCGACCCGGATCACTTCGGCCCCGTGGTCGGCCAGCATCATGGCCGCGAACGGACCGGGGCCGAGGCCAGCGATTTCGATGATGCGAATGCCGTGAAGGGGACCGGCCATGAAAGGCTCCTGTCGGGTTAGAGGCTTTGGCCATCGTCGAGGGTGAAGACCGATCCGGTCACCTGGGCACTGGCATCGGAGCACAGCCACAGAAGGGGAAGGTCGAGCGTGGCCGTGTCCATGAAGCGCGGGCGGGCAAAGCGCGCGAGCAGGGCCTTGCCGGTGGAGGTATCCTCCAGCCCCTCGGTCAGGTCCGTGTGCATATAGCCCGGCTCGATCATGTTGACGTTGATGCCCTTGGCCGCCCAGTCGCGGGCCAATACGCGGCCCAGCTGGTTCACGGCGGCCTTGGTGGCACTATAGGGGCCAAAATGGGCCGTCACATGGTGGGCCGTTATCGACGAGATGATGACGATGCGGCCATGGGCGCGGCTGGCCGAATCCTTGGCCATCATGCGGCGGGCGGCCTCTCTTACGGTCAGGAAGGTACCCTTCAGGTTCACATCCATGACCTGATCGAAGCTTTCGACCGGCAGGTCGACCGCACGGCCGGGGACGGTGATGCCCGCATTGGCGACCACACTGTGCACCTCGCCGAAACGGGCTTCGGCGGCGTCAAAGGCAGCGATGACGCTGGCTTCGTCGGCGACGTCCATGGCGACGGCGAGGGCCTGTACGCCCAAGGCTTCGATCTCGGCCTTAAGTTCTTCGAGCAAGGCTGTGCGGCGGGCACCAATAACCAGATTGGCACCCGCACGGGCGAGGCTGAGGGCAAAACCGCGACCGATGCCGGACGAGGCACCGGTGACAAGAATATTGCGGCCCGAGAGTGAAATCGATGTCGTCATAGTGGCGATTGGTGGAGGGCCGAAGCGCAAAAGTCAATCGTACGATTAAATTGGCTTGCCTTCCGCAGCGGCATCGCTCTTATTATTCAATAATCGATTAGTTTTTTGGCGATGCGGGAGGGATATCGTGCTGAAGACGCGCTTTACCGAGGCCTTTGGTGTCGAGCACCCGATTGCGCAGGGCGGGATGCAGTGGGTCGGCACAGCTGAACTGGTGTCGGCGGTGGCTAATGCCGGTGCTCTGGGGTTCCTGACAGGGCTGACCCAGCCGACGCCCGAGGCGCTGGCCAAGGAAATTGCCCGCACACGCGAGATGACGGACAAGCCGTTCGGGGTGAACCTGACGATCCTGCCGTCGATTAATCCGCCGCCCTATGCGGAGTATCGCGCCGCCATTATCGAGAGCGGCATCAAGGTGGTCGAGACGGCAGGCTATAAGCCGCAGGAGCATATCGACCACTTCAAAGCCCATGGTGTGAAGATCATCCATAAATGCACCGCTGTGCGTCACGCCCTGTCAGCAGAGCGGATGGGGGTGGATGCGATCTCCATCGACGGTTTCGAGTGCGCGGGCCATCCGGGCGAAGACGACATTCCCGGCCTGATCCTGATACCGGCGGCGGCAGACAAGCTGTCGGTGCCCATACTCGCCTCCGGCGGGTTTGGTGATGCGCGCGGTCTGGTCGCGGCGCTGGCGCTGGGCGCCGATGGCGTAAACATGGGCACGCGCTTTTGTGCGACCAAGGAAGCGCCGATCCATGACGCCTTCAAACAGGCCATGGTCGAGAACGACGAGCGCGCCACCGACATCATCTTCCGCACCTATCGCAACTCGGCCCGTGTGGCGAAAAACGCCATCAGCCAGCAGGTGATTGCTGCCGAGAAGGAAGGCCGTCCGTTCGAGGATGTGGCGCATCTGGTGAAGGGTGTGCGCGGGCGTGAAGGCTTGGCCACTGGCGATACGGACCACGGCATCTGGACCGCAGGCATGGTGCAGGGGCTGATCCATGATGTGCCCAGCGTGCAAGAGCTGGTGGATCGCATCATCGAAGAGGCCGAAGACCTTATTCGCCAGCGCCTTGCCGCGCTGGTTTCCAGATAATCGGAGGAGGGGACGATGGGCGAGGCCTATATCGTTTCGGCTGTGCGTACGGCGGGCGGTCGCAAAGGCGGGCGTTTGCGTGAATGGCATCCGGCCGATCTGGCGGGGGCTGTGCTGGACGAGCTGGTGGCACGTGCCGGCGTTGATCCGGCCCTGATCGAAGATGTGATCATGGGATGCGTCAGCCAGTCGGGCGAGCAGTCAAACTCGGTCGGGCGCAATGCTGTGCTGTCGTCGAAACTGCCCGAAAGCGTGCCGGCAGTGACCATCGACCGCCAGTGCGGTTCGTCACAACAGGCCCTGCATTTTGCGGCGCAGGCGGTGATGAGCGGGACCATGGATGTGGTGATCGCGGCGGGCGTGGAAAGCATGACCCGCGTGCCGATGGGATCGCCGCAGGTGCTGTCGCTGAAGGCAGGGCTGGGTGGCTCGACATCTCCGGGGATGGAGGCGCGCTATCCGGGGGTGGTGTGGAGCCAGTTCAACGGCGCGCAGGCCATTGCCGAAAAGCACGGCTTTACGCGCGAGGCGATGGACCAGTTCTCGCTGGAAAGCCACCAGAAGGCTGTGCGGGCGATCGAAAGCGGTGCCTTCAAGGACGAGATTCTTGTGCTGGATGGCGTGGACAAGGAAGGCAATGTCGTTCGTCACGAGGCCGACGAGGGCGTGCGGGCCAATGCCTCGCTGGAGGGTCTGGCGGGCTTGCAGGCGCTTACGGAAGGCGGGGCGATTACGGCCGGTAACGCCAGCCAGATGTGCGATGGCTCGGCGGGCCTGCTGGTGGTCAACGAGCGCGGCCTGAAGCAGTTGGGCGTAGAGCCGCTCGCTCGCGTGCACCAGATGACCGTCTTTGGCGAAGACCCCGTCATCATGCTGGAAGCGCCGCTGAACGCGACCAAGCTGGCGTTGAAGCGTGCGGGCCTGAGCATCGACGATATCGATCTTTACGAGGTCAATGAGGCCTTTGCCTCCATCCCGATGGCATGGGCCAAGGCGGTAGGGGCGGACCCTGCCAAGCTGAACGTCAATGGCGGTGCGATTGCACTGGGCCATCCGCTGGGCGGGACCGGTGCCAAGCTGATGACCACGCTGATCCATGCGCTGCGGGCGCGGGGCAAGAAGTACGGGCTGCAGACCATGTGCGAAGGCGGTGGTCTGGCCAATGTCACCATTATCGAGGCGCTGTAAGCGGCCGTTTTACCGGAGGGGAATGAGATGAAGTTTCAAGGACAAGCCGCTGTTGTAACGGGTGGTGCCAGTGGCCTGGGTGCCGCAACGGCGCGCGCTCTGGCGGCCCAAGGTGTGAAGGTCGCTATTTTCGATCTGAACGAAGAGGCCGGTGAGGCCGTCGCCAAGGAAATCGGCGGCGTCTTCTGCAAGGTCAACGTGACCGATGAAGCCTCGGTCGATGCAGGCTTTGAGAAGGCCCGCGCGGCCCATGGCCAAGAGCGCATCATGATCAACTGCGCGGGAACCGGTAACGCCTTCAAGACCGCATGGCGCGATCGCGAGACCGGAGAGGCCAAGCATTTCCCGATCGATGCTTTCAACCAGATTATCCAGATCAATCTGGTGGGCACCTATCGCTGCGCGGCCAAGTCGGCGCAGGGGATGCTGAGCCTTGATGTGATGGAAGACGGCGAGCGCGGTGTGATCATCAATACCGCATCGGTCGCCGCCGAGGATGGCCAGATGGGGCAGGCCGCCTATACCGCATCCAAGGCCGCGATTGTGGGTCTGACCTTGCCGATCGCGCGCGATCTGATGAATGAATCGATCCGCGTAAACACCATCCTGCCGGGGATTTTCAACACCCCGCTGATGAATGCGGCCCCCGAGAATGTGAAGGCGGCGCTGGCCGCCAGCGTGCCCCATCCGAAGCGTCTGGGAAATCCGGAAGAGTATGCCTCGCTGGCGCTGGAGATGGTGCGCAATCCCTACTTCAACGGCGAGGATGTGCGCATCGACGGGGCCATCCGTATGGCGCCGCGCTAACGCCGATTGTGCGTTGCGTCATCGCGCGATACGGTTAAGTTCAGTTATGCAAGCGACTATGAAGGGTCGCGTCGGATTCTGGTGAGGGAGAGGGCGGATGAGCTCGGTTGGTTCGGTCGAAGTCGTAGGTCAGGTCGGGATTTTGACCATCGACAGCCCGCCGGTAAATGCGCTGGGCCACGCGGTGCGTGCGGCCCTGTTTGACGGGCTGAAGACCCTGATCGCTGACGCGCAGGTGAAGGGCATTGTGCTGACCTGCGCGGGCAGCACCTTCTTTGCCGGTGCCGACATTTCCGAACTGGGCCAGCCGTTCCGCGAGCCGGGTCTCAACGAGGTCTTCGACCTGTTGGAAAACCGTGAAAAGCCGGTGGTGGCAGCCATCTTTGGCACGGCTTTGGGCGGGGGGTTTGAAACCGCTCTGGCCTGCCATCGCCGGATCGCGGTGCCGTCAGCCAAGGTGGGCCTGCCGGAAGTGCATCTGGGTGTTCTGCCGGGTGCTGGTGGCACCCAGCGTCTGCCGCGTCTGGTGGGCGTAGAGGCAGCGCTCGATATCATCACCTCGGGCAAGCCGATTGCCGCCAAAAAGGCGCTCGGCTTGGGCCTGATCGACAAACTGGCCGAGGAAGGCCGTCTGCGCGAAGATGCCATTGCCTATTGCGAGGCGCTGATCGCCGAGAATGCCACCGCGCCGCTCAGCCGTGTGCGAGACCTGCAGGACAAGGTGGAGGCTGCGCGCGGCAAGCCGGAAATCTATGCGGAGTTTCTGAAGAAGAACGCCCGCGCCTTCCGTGGCTTCAAGGCGCCGTTCAACATTGTGAAGGCGGTAGAGGCAGCCGCCGAGTTGGATTTCGATGCCGGTATCAAGCGCGAGTGGGAGCTGTTTGACGAACTGGTCCAATCGACCGAGAGCGCGGCTCAGCGCTATTTCTTCTTTGCCGAGCGTTCGACCACCAAGGTGCCGGACATCGGCAAGGATGTGAAACCCCTGCCGATCAACTCGGTCGGTGTTTTGGGGGCTGGCACCATGGGTGGCGGCATCACCATGAACTTCCTTAATGCCGGTATTCCGGTGACGCTGGTGGAGACCAACCAAGCGGCGCTGGATCGCGGCATAGGCGTGATCCGCAAGAACTACGAGAACACCGCGGCCAAGGGCCGGATTACGCAGGAACAGGTCGAGCAACGCATGGCGCTGATCACGCCGTCGCTGTCGAAGGGTGACCTCGGCGAGGTGGATCTGATCATCGAGGCTGTCTTCGAGGAGATGGGCCTGAAGAAGGAAATCTTCGGCGAACTGGACAAGATCGCCAAGAAGGGCGCGATCCTCGCCTCCAACACCAGCTTCCTTGACCTGAACGAGATCGCGTCTGCGACCTCGCGTCCGGAGGATGTGATTGGGCTGCACTTCTTCTCGCCGGCCAATATCATGCGTCTGCTGGAAGTGGTGCGCGGGGCCAAGACCCGTCCGGAAGTGGTCGCCACAGGCATGAACCTTGGCAAGATCATCGGCAAGGTGCCGGTGTTGTCAGGTGTATGCCCCGGCTTTATCGCCAACCGCGTAATGGCGGTGCGGGGCTATGCGGCGGACCAGTTGGTGCTTGAGGGCCCCACGCCGCAAGCGATCGACAAGGCGCTTTACGACTATGGCTTTGCCATGGGGCCGTTCGCCATGATCGATCTGGTCGGGCTGGATGTAATCGGACGCGGTTCGAACGAGCGTACGCTGTACGGTGATCTCGTGGCGCTGGACCGTCTGGGCCAGAAGAAGAATGGCGGCTTCTATGACTATGACGAGAACCGCCGTGCGACGCCCAGCCCTGTCGCGGCCAAGGTGATTGCCGATTTCGCGGCCTTCAAGGGCGCGCAAGCGCGCGGCGAGGTCAGCGACGAGGAGATTGTGGCCACCACCCTTTATCCGGTGGTGAACGAGGCCGCCAAGGTGCTGGAAGAGGGCATTGCCCTGCGTGCCAGTGACATCGATGTGGCCTGTATCCTTGGCTACAACTGGCCGGTTTATACGGGCGGGCCCATGTTCTGGGCCGACACCGTGGGCCTGCCGAAGATCGTCGAGGGCCTGAAGGCCATGGGCATGGAGCCCGCCAAGCTGCTGGTCGAAAAGGCTCAAAGCGGCGGCAGCTTCACCCGTTAAACCTATCCAAGGGGAGAGACATCATGGGCGAGGCCCTGATCATTGATGCGGTGCGTACACCGCGTGGCGTTGGCAAGCCGGGCAAGGGGGCGCTGTCACATCTGCACCCGACGCATCTTGGCGCGACCGTGCTGAAGGCGATTGCCGAGCGCAACAAGCTGGACACCAAGACGGTGGACGATGTCATCATCTCCACCTCGGTCCAGCGCGGAAAGCAGGGCGGCGATCTGGGCCGTATGGCGGCGCTGGCTGCGGGCTATGACATCACCGCATCGGGTGTGACGCTGGACCGCTTCTGCGGCGGCGGCATTACGGCGGTAACGCTGGCAACGGCGGCTGTCGCGTCCGGCCACGAGGATTGCGTGATCGCGGGCGGGGTGGAGATGATGTCCTATCACGCCACCCTCTCGGCAGAGGATGCAGCGAACGGTACGCCGCCATCGCTGATGGGTGCGGGCTATGAGCAGCTTGATGCCCTGCACCCGCAGTCGCACCAAGGCGTATGCGGCGATGCGATTGCCGCCATCGAGGGCATACCGCGCGAGGCACTGGACGCGCTGGCACTGGTCAGCCAGCAGCGTGCGGCTGTGGCTATCGAGGAAGACCGCTTTGCCAAGTCTTTGGTGCCCGTGTTGAACCCCGATGGCTCGGTGGCGCTGGACCGTGAAGAGTTTCCGCGCCCCAACACAACTGCCGAAGGGCTGGCGGCGCTGAAGGGCAGTTTCGGGGCCTTGGCAGAGTGGGATCAGGGCGGCGGTGTCAGCTTTGCCAGCCAGATCAAGCGCCGCTATCCGGATGTGAAGATCGAGCCGGTGCACCATGCGGGTAACTCGTCCGGCGTGGTGGATGGCGCAGCCGCCATCCTGATCACTTCGCCGGAATATGCGCAAAAGCACGGTCTGAAAGCACGCGGCCGCGTGGTGGCCTATGCCAACATTGGGGACGACCCGACCCTGATGCTGAACGCTCCGGTTCCAGCGGCGAAAAAGGTGCTGGCCAAGGCGGGGCTGTCGAAGGACGAGATCGACGTCTGGGAAATCAACGAGGCCTTTGCCGTGGTGGCGGAAAAGTTCATCCGCGACCTCGATCTGGACCGCAGCAAGGTGAACATCAACGGCGGGGCCATGGCTCTGGGACACCCGATCGGCGCGACCGGCACCATGTTGATCGGTACGGCGTTGGACGAGCTGGAACGCTCCGGCGGTCGCTATGCCCTGATCACCATGTGCGCCGCGGGCGGCATGGCTCCGGCCATCATTATCGAGCGCGTCTGAGGGGTTAGGCTGGCTCGATAAGGAGAGGCCCGCTGCGGGAAATCGCAGCGGGCTTTTTCGTTTATGCGGGCTTGAGAATGTCCCGTTTGATCTTTTTGGCGAGGCTCCATTTGTGGACCTCGGTGGGGCCGTCGTAGATGCGGAAGGCGCGGACTTCGCGGAAGATCTGTTCGACGGGAGTGTCGCCGGAGACGCCGGTGCCGCCCATGATCTGGACGCAGCGGTCGGCGATGCGGAACAGGGATTCAGACACCGAGACCTTGGCCATGGAGCTTTCGGTCGTGCCCAGCACGCCGGTGTCCAGCACGCTGGCGCACCAGTCGATCATCAGTTCGGCCTGCTTAATCTCGATCAGGTTGTCGGCCAGCATGAAGCCGACGCCTTCGTGGTCGATCAGGGGCTTGCCGAAGGCGTGGCGTTTGACGGCATAGGCAGACGCGATCTCGTGGGCGCGTTTGCACGAACCCAGCCAGCGCATGCAGTGGGTCAGACGCGCCGGGGCGAGGCGCACTTGCGCATATTTGAAGCCGTGATGGGGTTCGCCGAGGATGGCGCTGTCGTCCACGCGCAGGTTGTCGATCTTGAGGATGGAGTGGCCACCCGGCATGGAGGAGTCGATCGTGTCCAGCACGCGCTCGACTGTAATGGCGGGGTTGGGCAGGTCGATCAGGAACATGGTGGCGGCGACCTTGCCGTCACCGGCATCGGTCTTGGCCATGATGATGCCGACCGAGGCACCGACCGCGCCGGTGATGAAGGCTTTGCGGCCATTGATGACCCAATGATTGCCGTCCCTGACCGCCGTGGTCTGGATCATGGACGGGTCTGCGCCTGCGCCGCCATCGGCAGCGGGCTCTGTCATAAAGAAGGCGGAGCGGACCGTGCCCGCGATCATCGGTTTGAGGAAATGGTTCTTCTGGCCGTCGCTGGCGACCTGACCCAGCATGTACATATTGCCCTCGTCCGGAGCCATCACGTTCAGCGCTACGGGGCCGAGCGGGGACAGGCCCGCAGCTTGCAGGATTAGCGAGGTCGAGCGGTGCGAGACGTGGTCCGTGCCGCCCGGAATATGTGGCGTCAGCAGGCCAGCGGCACGGGCTTTATCGCGCATTTCCTCGACCAGTTCGTCGGTCGGGCCGTGGCTTTCTGCGCGCGGGTCTTTTTCATACGGGATGATGGTTTCGCGCACGAAGGCTTCGACGCGGGCGGCGATGTCGCGGCCACGCTCCAAATCGTTGATGCTCATGCTGTGGCTCCGGTTTGGGCCCAGGCGAGGGCGGCGAGTTCGGGGAAGTTGTCGGCCATGGTCTGGGCGTGTTCGGAGGCGGCGCTGCCACGCAGCAGGCGGCCTTTGATGCCGTGGAAGATGGCGGCGAAGCGGAACATGTTGAAGGCGAAGTAGAAGCGTAGTTCGGCCTCCGTCGGGATCGCGCGGCCTGTGCGATCGCAATAGGCTTTCAGGTAGTCCGCCTCGGAAGGAATGCCGAGCAATGCGAGGTCTGCCCCTGCAAAGCCGCCGATCATGTGCGGCGGCAGGCGGTACATCATCATGTGATAGGTGAAATCCCCCATGGGGTGGCCCAGCGTGGACAGTTCCCAGTCCAGCACGGCGCGGACGGTGGGGCCGTCAGGGGCGAAAATCAAATTATCGGCACGGTAGTCGCCGTGGATGATTGAAGATGTGCCATCATCGGCCGGCATGTTGGCAGGCAGCCACTCGATCAGGCGATCCATATTGGGGTCGCGTCCGGCCAGATCATCGGCCAGATATTGTTTGGACCAGCGCTCGATCTGGCGGGCGAAGAAGTTGCCCGGACGGCCATAGTCTTCCAAGCCGATATCGGCCGGATTGATGGCGTGCAGCGCGGCGATGGTGGCATTCAGGGCATCGAAATGCTGGCTGCGTTGCTCGGGCGTCAGGTCCGGCAAGGTCGGGTTCCAGAAGATGCGACCCTCGACCAGCTCCATCACATAGAAGGTCGAGCCGATGACGCTGTCATCCTCGCACAGGCCGATGGCGCAGGCGACGGGGAAGCCTGCCTTGGCCAGACCCGAAATCACGCGGAACTCACGCTCGACGGCGTGGGCACCTTTGAGGATCGCCCCCGAGGGTTTGCGGCGCAGGACATAGGCCTTGTCGCCCGCATCGATGCGGTAGGTGGGGTTGGACTGACCGCCCTTGAACTGGCTGAGCCGGATCGGGGTGACGAGATCCGGCAGAACCGATTTCAGCCAGTCGGTCAGGCGATCGACGGGAAGTTCAAAACCCGGGCGGACGGCACCGGCCCCTTCGAACTGATCCAAGGCTTTCCCCTATACTTTCATAACGAGACTGATTGGATGGGTAGCTTGAGCAGGGCGGCTTGGCAATGCCTCAAGCATAGGCGCGACAGCGGGGTCAGGTGCCGGCGCTGTCGGCCCAATAGCGGTCACGCAGCAGGCGTTTGTAGAGCTTGCCGGTATCATGGCGGGGCAGTTGGGCCATGAAGTCGAAGCGGCGCGGGGTTTTGACGCCGCTGAGCCGCTCGCGGGTCCAGCTTTGCAAGGTGGCGGCCAACTGGGAACGGGTGTCTGGACAGTCTGTCCACTCGGCGGGCTGGATTACAGCCACCACTTGCTCGCCCATTTCAGGGCAGGGCGCGCCGACCACGGCCACATCGGCCACAGCGGGGTGCTGGATCAGCAGGTTCTCGATCTCCTGCGGATAGATGTTCACGCCGCCGGAGATGATGGTGAAGCTCTTGCGGTCGGTCAGATACAGGAAGCCTTCTTCGTCGAGGCGTCCGATATCGCCCAGAGTGGACCAACCGTGGCGGTTCAGGCTCTCGGCGCTTTTGTCAGGATCGTTGTGATAGGCGAAGGTGCGGCCATCGGAGAAATAGACCTGACCCACAGTGCCGGTGGGCACCTCCTCGCCGTCGTCGTCGCAGATGCGGACACGGCCCAGAACGGCGCGACCGACAGAGCCTTTGTGGGACAGCCAGTCAGCAGAGTTGATCATGGTCAGGCCGTTGCCCTCGGTACCGGCGTAGTATTCGACCAGAACCGGACCCCACCAGTCGATCATGGCTTCCTTGACGGGCACGGGGCAGGGGGCGGCGGCGTGGAGGGCCAGCTTGATGCTGGAGACATCATAGGACAGGCGCTTGTCGTCCGGCAGTTTCAGCATGCGCACGAAATGGGTGGGCACGAACTGGCCAGCGGTAACGCGGTGATTGGCGATGGCCGATAGGGCCAGTTCGGGGTCGAACCGTTCCATGATGATGGCGGTACCGCCCAATCGGTGCACCGCCATGGTCCAGCGCAGCGGCGCGGCGTGGTACAGCGGCGCGGGCGACAGATAGACGGTCTGGTCATTGATGCCGAACAGGCCTGCGGCCATCTGGGTCAGGGTGTCGGGGACCAGAATGTCATCGGTCTCGAACGGCAGGGCGATGCCCTTGGGACGACCCGTAGTGCCGGACGAATAGAGCATTTCGATACCGGCAGACTGATCCGGCAGGGGCGTCGGATCCTGGCTGTTCGCCAGCGAATCCCATGCAGGCAGACCGGCCAGCGGCGCGCCGTAGGCATAGGCTTTGACAGTAGGGGCGGCGGACAGGTTCAGGTCCCGGGCTACCTCGACCTCGGGGGAGACGATGAGGACGCGGGCGTCACAGTCGTTGAGGATATAGGTCAGCTCTTCGGTTGTCAGGCGGCTGGAGACACAGACGTAACGCAGGCCTGCGCGCTGGGCCCCCCACACCAAGGGGATGAAACCGATCACATTGGGCAGACAGATGGCCACTGTGTCGCCACGCTGGAGGCCAGCGGCGCGCAGGGCGCGGGCATTGCGGTTGGAGAGGGCGTCCAGCTGGGCATAGGTCAGGGACTGACCGGAGCCTGCCATGATCAGGGCGGGCTTGTCCGGCGCGGTTCGGGCATGGACGGACGGGTGCATGGCGACGATCCTCCCCTCAGATAATCGTTCTAATTAAATGTATAAGTAATTTCGGGGAGAAAGAAAGACGGGCCACGACACAAGGCCGTGACCCGTTCAGAGGGGGATGTATCAGTAGGCGTAGGACAGATTCAGACCAAAGGTCCGGGGCTTGCCAGCAAAGCGGACGGCAAGGTTGGCGTTGGACGAAACGGACGTCCAATAATACTCGTCGGTCAGGTTGCGGCCCCACAGGTTCAGTTTCCATTGGCCGTTGAGGTCGTAAAGACCGATGGAGCCGTTCAGCGTGCCGAAGGAGTCGATCTCGAACAGCGGACCTTCGGACAGGTCGGACGCGGTGTCCGACTGCCAGCGGTAGTTCAGTGTGGCCTGTAGGCCCAGACGCTCGTTGATCGGCGCATCATAGTTGGCGGTGATGCTGGCCTGCCATTCGGGGCTGTTGGGGAAGGGAATGTCGTCATAGACCTGTGGCAGGCCGTTGGCGTTGGTGCCGTGATAGTCGATGACCTTGGTGGTCAGCTTGGTGGCGGCGACATTCACGCTGAAGGCGTCGGTGACGCGCCACGTGGCCTCGGCATCGATGCCGTAGGCTTCGGATTCAGGCACATTCTGCAGACGACGCAGGGCCGTATAGATCGGGTCGGCGAAATAGACCGAGATCTGCTTGTCCGTGTAATCGTAGTAGAAGCCCGCCACATTGAACTGGATACGTCCATCGGCCAGTCCCGCCTTGGCACCCAGTTCATAGGCCAGCAGTTTTTCCTGCATCGCCGGTTCGTTCTGGGTCGAGACATTGGCGGCGTTGATGGGGGTGTTACCGGCCTTATAGCCTTCTGACACCGAGCCGTAGATCAGGGTGCTGGGCGTGGCCTGCCAGTCGAGGCCAAGGCGCCAGCCGACGTTTTCCTCGTCAATCTCGTGGGTGCCTTCGGCGAAACGTTCGAGAGCCGGATTGTAGGTGTTGCACTCGTTCATGCCGATGGTCGGGGCAAAGACGCCGCCGAACAGGTTGAAGATCAGGGCGCGGTTCACGACGTTGACGTTGGGCAGCATGGAGCCGTTATTGTCGGCCGAGCAGCCGACATAGGTCTGGCGGTCGTTCGTCCAGCGCACGCCGGTGGTCAGGTTCAGCGTGTCGGACAGCTTCCATTCGCCGTGGGCGAAGACCGACTTGGTGTCGGCGTTGATGCGGCCAAGATCGCGATAGCCCCGGAAGGCTCCGATCATGTCCTGTGAGGTATGGCCCAGAGAGTTGAACGGCGTGCCCAGCAGGGTGTTGCCCTGAAAGCGGATCATGGTGACGTTGGCGTTGTCGTTCAGATTGCTGATGTTGTTATCGATCAGCTTGTCGTCCGCATAATAGGCTCCGATCAGCCATGTCAGCCTTTCGGTCGTCCCCTCCAGTCGCAGTTCCTGCGAGAAGGATTTGGCCTCGCCGTCCAGTCGCTGGACCATGATTTCATAGGGGGCACCGGACCAGTCCGACAGGGCGTTGCGGTCCAGATAGTTATAGCTGGTCAGGGAGACGAGGCGCACGTCCTCGTTGAAGTCAAAAGTGGTGCGCAGGGCAGCACCAAAGAAGGACGAATCTTCCTTCAGCTCTCCATCGAGGCCCGGAATAGTGCCCACCACGCGGTTGCGGACATTGCGCGGGGCCCAGCTGGCATCCTTGCCGTGGGATGGGCGGTTGTTGGCCACATAGTTGACCAGACCCGGCGCGTTAAAGGCGGCAAACCGGCCCGGAATGCCGGGGTCGGTTGCGGGCGTATAGCCGATGGCCTGACCGGTGATGGTGTCGCTGTCATTGGTCCAGCCGGACAGGGACAGATTGAAGGTCAGGCTGTCGGTCGGCTCCCAATCCAGACGGAAGCGGGCACCGATGCGGTCGACCTTGCCCTGCGTATCGCCGGAAGCCATGTCTTCTTGCCAGCCTTCGCCGGAATATTCCTTGCGAACGGCCAGGCGCACTCGGGCGCGGTCACTGATCGGACCGGACACGGCGGTTTCAAAGTTGAGGGTCTCGTAGTTGCCGACCTCGATCGAGCCGGTGGCCTCGAACTCGTGGCTGGGGGCGTTGGTGATGAAGCTGACCAGACCGGCAGTGGTGTTGCGGCCATAAAGCGTGCCTTGCGGGCCTTTCAGGACCTCCACGCGGCCGATGTCGAACACCGGCCCCGACAGCATGAAGGGATAAGCATAGGCGACCTCGTCGACATAGGAGCCGACAGTGGACGTGGACGACAGGTTGATGGTGTTAAAGCCGATGCCGCGCAGGGTGTAGATCGGCACGCCGTGATAGCCCTGCGTCACCGTGAAGGAAGGGGCGACGATGGTCAGGTCTTTCACATCGGTGACCTGAAGGTTGTCCAAGGCCTCGGCGCTGAAGGCCTGAATGCCCATGCCGACAGAGTTGATGCTCTGCTCGCGGCGCTGGGCGGTCACGACGATGTCGCTGACCGCCGTGGGGTTGGTTTCGGGTGCGTCCTGCGCGGTGGCGGTGGACGTCCATAGGGTCGCCAGAGCGGCCCCGGCTAATAGGATCGACTTGTTCCCAATGTGACGCATACCGTTCCTCCCATGGTGCGATGACTTTGGTCACCGTCGTTTTGAAGCGGAGGTCGTTTCGAAGCGGCTGGCCTTGTCCGGTCCGGAAATCGGCACGGGACAGTACTGGCGTATCCATTTCGCACGACGCCGTTATTAGTTGGACGATTACATAGAGCTTGTCGGTCTTGAACCTCTCAGTAATGATAGGGCCGAGGGAGAGCGTATGACGGCCAGCGATTTGACCATCTCGGAACGGGCCGCGCGCATCGCGGCGCTGGGTCGCGATGTGGGCTTGCCGCAGGTGGCGGCGTGGGCGGACATTTCCTCGACCCGTCCGGTGACGGGGCCGGACGGTGAGCCCATTCCCGACATGTTCGACTTTGCCGCCTATGGGCCGGGGTATTGGCGACAGCCCGATCTGACGCTGCGCATGGGCATTTTCGCCATTGTGCGGCAGATGGCCGAACCGTTTTTCTTTGCTGACGGGCAGGTGGGCAGCTGGCGGAGCATTCCGCTGGACGAGAGTTTGATCGAGCAGATTGCGGCCTTTGATACGCGGCTGCGGTGTTCGGTCGTCTGTCCGGTGCATCTTCCCGGCAGTGTGATCGGGGCTGTGGTCTATGCCTCGGAAGACCTGCTGGACGTGGAGGCGGTGTT
Source organism: Brevundimonas sp. UBA5713 (assembly GCF_002419815.1). Lineage (GTDB taxonomy): Bacteria > Pseudomonadota > Alphaproteobacteria > Caulobacterales > Caulobacteraceae > Brevundimonas. Next base: position 29,158 of record NZ_DIGV01000027.1, read on the forward strand.
TGACGCGCATGCGGCGCGGCTACAGGCCGAGGCCCTGCAATTCATAGCCCTGTGCGACGAGCATCATCGCGGCCGCGATCCTATTCGGGCGGTTAAGCTGACACGGCGCGAGATCCAGTGTCTGAAACTGGCGGCAGGCGGAAAGACGGATTCCGAGATTGGCGTCATTCTGGGGCTATCGACGCCGACGGTGCGGTTTCACCTGAAGAATGCAGGCGAAAAACTGGGGCGCACGGGACGTTTGCGCATTGTCCAGCAAGCCGCGTCTCTCGGATTTGTCAGCACAAGGTGATCTCACCCTATCGGATGCGATAGTTGCCAAGCGCCGCTAATCGGGCAGTTAATCCATCTCATGGCCCCGTAAGAGGGCCGTCAGGGAGGACTACCGATGGCGCTTGTGCAGGCCGACACCGTTGTATCCGACATTGACTATGACGCCATGCCGACGCTGGGGGACATCCCGCGTCACTATGCGCGCACGCGGCCGCACAAGGTCGCCAGTGTGTTTGAAGGGCGCGAGACGAGCTGGGCGGAACTGGACCGTCGGACCAATCGTGTGGCGCGCGCCCTGATCGCCGAAGGGGTGGAGCGCGGCGACAGGATCGCCTTTGTCGGCAAGGGCTGTGACGAGTTTTTCGAGATTTACTTTGGTGCGGCCAAGGCGGGGGCGGTGACCGTTCCGATCATATGGCGTTTGGCTGCACCGGAAATCCTCCATATCGCGTCCGACTGCGAGGCGCAGGTGCTGTTCGTGGGGCCGGACCAATATGATCGCCTGCCGGAGTTCGCCGAGAAACTACCGGCGGCCAAGATCGTGACTCTGGAGGACGGCGCGCCGGACTTTGCTCGCTTTAGCCAGTGGCGCGATGCGCAAGAGGACAGCGATCCGCGTGTCGAGGTCGATCCCCAGGATGTCTGCCTGCAGCTATACACCTCTGGCACCACGGGCCTGCCCAAGGGTGTGATGCTGAGCCATTTCAACATGGTCGGTAACCGCACCATTCCCGACGGCTTTGCACATATGGATTGGTCGCGCTGGGAAGCGGACGACATCAATCTGGTGGCCATGCCGCTGGGCCATGTCGGCGGAGTGGGCTGGGCCACTGTCGGCTATTTCAACGGGGCCAAGAATATCATCCAGCGGGAGTTTATCCCCGATCAGGTGCTGGATGCACTGGCAGCGGGGATCAGCAAGCTGTTTGTGGTGCCGACGGCGCTACATATGCTGCTGTTGAACCCGCGTGTGCGCGAGATCGACTACAGCCGTCTGCGCTATATCCTCTACGGGGCTTCTCCGATTGCGTTGGAGTTGTTGAAGCAGGCGACCGAAGTGTTCGGCTGTGGCTTCTGCCAGCAGTACGGCGCGACCGAGACGACGGGCACAATCGTCTTCCTGCCGCCCGAGGACCACGACCCCAATGGCAATGCGCGCATGCGCGGGGCGGGCAAGCCTATGCCGGGGGTGGAGCTGAGGATCGTCGCCAAGGACGGCACCATATTGCCGACCGGCGAGATCGGGGAAATCCAGACGCGTTCGACCTGCAATATGGTGGGCTATTGGAAGCGCGAGGATGCGACGCGTGAGGCGGTTACCGATGACGGCTGGTTCGCCACGGGCGATGCCGGATATCTGGACGCCGACGGCTATCTCTACATCGCCGACCGCTTCAAGGACATGATCTGTTCGGGAGCTGAGAACGTCTATCCCAACGAGGTCGAGAACGCGATTTTTGGCCATCCGGCGGTGCTGGAGGTGGCGGTGATCGGGGTGCCGGACGAGAAGTGGGGCGAGGCGGTCAAGGCCGTGGTGGTGCTGAAGCCCGGAGCCGAGACGATCGAGGACGATATCATCGCCTATGCCCGCGAACGGATCGGCGGCTACAAACTGCCCAAGTCGGTGGACTTCATTCCGGCCCTGCCCAGAAACGCGACCGGCAAGGTGCTGCGCCGCACCCTGCGTGAGCCCTATTGGGCTGGACGCGAGCGGCAGGTGAACTGAGGCAGCTGCATGCGTGATACCCCCCAAGAGGCGCAGTTTCGCGCCGAGGTCCGTGACTGGGTGCGGGCGAACCTGCCGCCCGACATCAAGGATGCGGCGCGGCGTGCGACCAGTGTCTTCATCGAGGCCCCGATCAGTCTGGCGTGGCAGAAAATCCTGCACACCAAGGGCTGGGTCGCGCCGTCGTGGCCGGCCGAGTATGGCGGGCCGGGGTGGGACGAACGCCGTCAGCATATCTTTATGGAAGAGTGTGTGCGGGCGGGGGCACCGACGCTGGCCCCCATGGGGCTGAAGATGGTGGGTCCGTGCATCATGCGGTACGGCACGCCCGAGCAGAAGGCGCTGTATCTGCCGCGCCTTCTGTCAGGCGAGGACTATTGGTGTCAGGGCTACTCCGAGCCGGGGGCCGGATCCGATCTGGCCAGCCTGTCGCTGAAAGCCGTGCGCGATGGCGACGACTATGTGCTGAACGGGTCCAAGATCTGGACCACCCACGCCCACTTTGCCAACCGCATGTTTGCGCTGGTGCGGACCAGTCGGGACGGCAAGCCGCAGGCGGGTATCAGCTTCCTGCTGCTGGATATGGATGCGGCAGGGATCACGGTGGATCCGATCATCACCCTTGCTGGCGATCACGAGCTGAACCAGGTTTTCTTCGAGGATGTGCGGGTGCCGGTCGCCAACCGTCTGGGCGAAGAAAATGCCGGATGGACCGTGGCCAAATATTTGCTGGAGTTCGAGCGGGCCAATGCGGTCGGCCCGGGCCTGCGCGGCATGGTCGAGGAGATCGCCGCCATGATGGCTGTTGCACCGGACGGCGAGGGCGGAGTTCTGTCGGACCACGCTGAATGGCGAGCCGATCTGGGCCGCGCGGCGGCGCTGGTGGATTCGGTGGAAGCCGCCGAAGACAGTGTGCTGGCGGCGATTGCGCGCGGCGAAAACCCCGGCGTGGCATCATCCATGCTGAAGGTGCGCGGCACAGAAGCACAGCAGGCGCTGCAACGTTTGGCGGTGCGCGTGGCAGGGCCATATGCCTGTGTGCACGCCCCCGCTGTCCAGCAGGCGGGTGTGGACGCGCCTGTGGCCAGTATAGAGGTGTTGCTGGCCAGCGCCCGATATATGAATGGCCGTGCCGCCTCCATCTATGGCGGGTCCAACGAAATCCAGCGCGGGATTATTTCGCGGCAGGTGCTGGGGCTTTAACAGCCCCTTTTCCTTTTAAATCAGGCCGCTGCGCGCAGGGCGCTGTGGTGGTGGGTGTCGCCCAGTTCGTGCTGGATCATCAGAGCGCGTTTGAAGGCGTGGCTGACGTCCAGCTCGTCGGTCAGGCCGATGGCACCGTGAAGCTGGACCGCGCCGGTGGCGACGGTCTCGCAGGCGCGATCGATGGTCAGCTTGGCGCTGGAGATGGCGCGCGTGCGGGCCGTGGCGTCATCGGAGGCGAGGGCTTCGAGGGTCGGGGCGAGGATGGCCTCGGCTTCTTCGAGCGCCATGGCCATGTCGGCAAGGCGGAACTGCAGGGCCTGAAACGCGCCGATGGGCAGGCCGAACTGTTTGCGTTGGCGCACATAGTCGTGGGTGGCGCGGGTCAGGCGGCGCATGATGCCGACGGCCTCGGCGGCGAGGGCCAGTGTGCCTTCTTCCAGCGCGCGGGTGATGGAGGGGAGGGCCGAGCCTTCACCGGAGAGCAGGAGGGCGGGGGCGTTGACCAACTGTATCTCTGACGCGCGCAGGCCGTCATGGAGTGTCAGGGGCGTGTGAGTGACGCCCACCGCGCCCGGATCGACGGCGAAGAGGGAAAGGCCGGACGGAGTCTGGGCCGACACGATCAGAGCGTTGGCCCACGGAGCGGCGCGGACGACCCGTTTGTGCCCTGACACGGTCCAGCCATCGTCGGAAGATCGGGCAATAGTCCGAACCGATGCGGGGTTATAACGGCTGTGTGGTTCGTACAGGGCGGGCGCGACGATCGTGCCTTGAAGCGCCTGTTCCAGCAGGTTTCGGGCAGTGGCATTGCCATCGCGTAGCAGCGCCGCGCCGATGACATTGCTTTCCAGATAGGGCGTCAGGGCCAGATGCTGGCCGAGTTGCTCGCAGATACGGATGTGCGCGGACAGGCCCAGCCCCATGCCGCCGTAGTGCTCGGCCTCGGCGGCGGCGAGAAGGCCCAGTTCATGGGCCAGCGCGTTCCAGATGGCGACATCCCAACCGTTCTCGCTGGCGATGGCGCGCCGGCGGGCCTCGAAGGACCAGTTGTCGGACAGATAGGCGGACAGGCTGTCGGCCAGCATGTCGAGCGCTTCGACCTGATCGGTATCGTGACGCGACATCGGAACCTCCCTTGACCGTAGCGCGCGGGCTACCGTAGTTATTTAATCAGATAAGTAATAAACGCCAAGTCCATTTTGAGGGGATGACTTATGTTGGACACCAGCCGCCGGACAGCCTTTGACGAGCAGCACGACATGTTTCGCGAGAGCGTGCGCAAATTCTTCGAGGCCGAGGGCAAGCCGCATCTCGATCGCTGGGAGGAAGAAGGGCTGGTCGAGCAGGCGTTCTGGCTGAAGGCGGGCGAGGCAGGCCTGCTGTGCCCCACCGTGCCCGAGGCCTACGGCGGGCTGGGGCTGGATTTCCGGTTCAACGCTGTGGTGGCCGAAGAAATGGCCTACGCCATGGTGCCCGCGGGTTTCACCCTGCAGTCGGACATCATTGTCGATTATCTGCTGAACTATGGCTCCGAGGCGCAGAAGCAGAAATATCTGCCGCGCATGGTGACGGGCGAGCTGATTACCGCCATCGCCATGACCGAACCGGGGGCGGGCTCTGACCTTCAGGGCGTACGGACCACGGCGCTGAAGGATGGCGACAGCTATGTGATCAATGGCTCCAAGACCTACATCACCAATGGCCAGACGGCGGACCTCATCATTGTGGTCGCCAAGACAGACCCCAGCCAGGGGGCTAAGGGCGTCAGCCTGCTGTTGGTGGAGTCGGATGCCGAAGGCTTTGCGCGCGGGCGCAACCTCAACAAGATCGGCCTGCACGGCGGCGATACATCAGAGCTTTTCTTCAATGATGTGCGTGTGGGGGCCGATGCCCTGTTGGGGCAGGAAGGGCATGGCTTCTATTATCTGATGGGGCAGTTGTCGCAGGAGCGTCTGTCGATTGCTGTGTCGGCACAGGCCGCGGCGCAAAAGGCACTGGATCTGGCGCTGGCCTATGCCAAGGAGCGCGAGGCGTTCGGCAAGCCGATCTTTGCCTTGCAGACCATGCGCCACAATCTGGCAGAGATGGCGGCCAAGGTGCAGGTGGGATGGGCGCATCTGGACTGGTGTTTGCAACGCCATGTGGCGGGTGAGCTGACGCCGGTGGAGGCTTCGGCGGCCAAGCTGTTCCACACCGACCTGCAATGGGAGATGTGCGATCGTGCCCTGCAGGTGCACGGCGGGGCGGGATACATGAACGAGTTTCCCATCGCCCGCCTGTGGCGCGACAGCCGTGTCACCCGCATCTTTGGCGGCACCAACGAGGTGATGAAGGAAGTGATCTCGCGGGGACTTTAATAGTGCCCTAGCGCTCTCGCCGCGGGCGCTCGCTGCTTGAGGGCGCCCGCCTTTGGCGGGTAGCCTGCATAGCCCGCGTCGGGTCGAGAAGGCGGAGCCTTCTGACCGCGGGCCACTCAGAATGTCGTCGAGAAGGCTAAAGCCTTCTGAGCGCGGGCCGCTTAAAAAGTGCCCTAGCACTCGCGCCGCGGGCGCTCGCTGCTTGAGGGCACCCGCATAGCCCGCGTCGGGTCGAGAAGGCGGTAGCCTTCTGACCGCGGGCCACTCGGAATGTCGTCGAGAAGGCGGAGCTTGCGTTGAGCCTTACAGCGGATCGCAGTTCGCGGCGATCAGCTTGCCCAGCAGGTAGGACAGGGTGATTTGCTCGTCCTCGGACAAGGTGCCGAGGGCCTCCTTTTGCAACGCCATTTGCTCGACCAGCGCCGCCTCGATCAGGGCGCGGCCCTTGGCGGTCAGTTGCACCAGAAAGCCGCGACGGTCGGCTGGATTGGGCAGGCGCTCGACGAGGCCGGAGGCTTCAAGACGGTCGATGCGGTGGGTCATACTGCCCGAGGTGACCATACTGGTTTCGTACAGTTCGGTCGGCGTCAGCGCATAGGGTTTACCGGCGCGGCGCAGTGTGGCCAGCACGTCGAACTCTCCGCGCTGTATGCCGAACCTGGCATAGACGGGGCCAAGCTTGTCACGCGTCAGGATCACGCCCGCTTCGATCAGGCGACCGAACAGCACCATAGGGCCGGTATCCCAGTGGGGCTTTTCGGATGCCCATTGTGAGGCAGCTTTGGCAGCGCGGTCCATCAGCGGGTCCTGTATGGAGTTATCTTGACCTCAAGATATATTATCTTTACGTCGAGATAACTGGACTGTCTAGAAGTTGTCGTATGCCAATCGCCTTCGGGGGATGGTCGCCTTTGAGCATGCGTGAGGAGATGGCGTATGCGGAACTGGCGTGACCGGATGGTGTTTGCGACGGCGGTCGTGCTGGCCGGATTGGCCTTGCGACCCACATTGGCGGCGGTGGGACCGCTGCTGGAAGATATTCAACGCGATACGGGCGTGTCGGATGTGACGGCAGGCATGCTGACCACCTTGCCGGTGGCATTGATGGGCGCGTGTATGTTCGGCTCGGTGCGGATGCGCGCGTGGCTGGGGGAGCGGTCGGGCATTGCGCTGGGCGTCCTGCTGGTGGCGTTGTGTAGCGCGCTGCGATGGTTCGGGCCGGGCGAGGTCGCTCTGGTGGCCACGGCTCTGCTGGGTGGTCTGGGCATTGCCATGGTGCAGGCCTTGATGCCGCGCGTGATCCACCGTTGTGGCGGCACAGCGGCGGCCTCGCTGATGGGGTTCTACACCACGGCGATCATGGGTGGGGCCATGGCGGCCAGTGCCCTGTCACCATGGGTGGCGGGTGCGGCAGGTTGGCCTGTGGCGCTGGGCATCTGGGCTGTGCCGGCGATTTTGGCGGCAGTGGTCTGGTGGATCAGCGTCCCAAACGAGCCGACGGATCAGCCGTCCCGTGCTGAACAGGGCAGGGCCGAACGGGCAAGGCTGTATCGCTATAGGCGGGTATGGTTGCTGGTGGTTTTGTTGGGGCTGGGGACAGGCGCCTATACGCTGGTGCTGGCGTGGCTGCCGCCTTTCTACATGCAGTTGGGCTGGTCTGCCGAGGCTGCGGGCGCGGCGCTAGCCATGGTTACAGTTGCCGAAGTGGTGGCGGGGATAACGGTTTCTGTGTGGATCAGCCGGTTCCGGGACCGCCGACCGGCCTTGGTGACGTTTACCGGACTGACGGCGGTGGGGTTGATCTGTCTGGCGACGGCTCCCGAGGTGCTGGCGCTGGCGGCGATCCTGATCATGGGCTTGGGGATCGGAGGCCTGTTCCCGCTGACACTGATCACGGCCATGGACCATGCCCGCAATGCCGATGAGGCGGGCAGTGTGGTCGGCTTTGTGCAGGGTGGTGGCTATCTGCTGGCGGCCTTGACGCCGCTGGTGGCGGGTGCCCTGCGCCAACAGCTGGATGACCTGACGATTGCCTGGTGGCTGATGGTGGGCCTGATGGCGGTGCTGGCGCTGGTGGCGATGCAGATGAAGCCGGGGCAGGATGTCACGGGGCGCTAATGGGACACATTCTACAGTCCCGAGGCGTTTTCACTCGGCCTATGTGGGGGCGAGGCCCTGGGTCAGGGTTTGATACAGGTGCTCGACATAGCGGCGCTTCAGGTCCTGTGTGACCTCGGGCACGTCGAAGACGTGATCCAGTGTGGCGCGGCCGAAGAACAGGAAGTCACACGCGCCGACCAGATGGAAATAAAAGATCAGCGGATCGGTTTGGCGAAACAGGCCGGCTTGCTGGCCCTCGGCCAGAATGGCGGTCTGGGTTTCGACCAGAGGGCGGGCGAACTCCTCGGCAATGATCTTGCCATACTCCTGACCCGCATCGGTCAGCAGATAGTGCATCAGCCGGTTCACATAGGGGTATTTGAAATAGGTGTTCACCACACCGTTGATGTGGATGCGCAGCTTTTCATTGGCGGGCATGTCGGCGCTGGCCAGCGGTTGCAGTTCGGCCATGCGCGGGCCCAGTACCTTGCGCAGCAGGGCGACCAGTAGGCCGTTCTTGGATCCGAAATAGTATTTCACCAGCGCCGAGTTCAGGCCCGAACGCTCGGCGATTTCCGACAGTGAAATCTCGATGGAGCGCTGCTCGGTCATCAGGGCCCCGGTGGCATCCAGCAACTGGTCGCGGGCCGTGGGGGTATCGGCATCCATGTTTTTGCGCGAGGGGCGGGCCAAAAGGGAGCTCCTGAAGACAGACGCCCCGAATGGCGTCGAATCGTGTCCGGTGACGCGCTGTTAGTACCGTAAAAGTTGCAGGAAAACTAATCGTCTGACTAACAGTACAGCCGTTTTCAGGGCAGGACGGCGGTGCTTCGGGCTTCCGAGGCCTTGGCGACGGCGGCAAAGGCGGCCTGCATCCAGTATTCGGCATCATCCAGACGAGCCTCGGCGCGGCGCTGCAAACCGCGACGGCGACGCAGGGCTGCATTGGTCAGCAGTCGGGCGTGCAGGGCGCGCGGGGTCAGATTGGCGATGGCGGGAGAACCCGGGACGGCGACGGCGTCGGGGCCGACGGGCTCCACCGCCGGACGGGCGATGGCAATAAACATTGAACTTCCCTGACGGGTGGATCGTGTGGCCGTACTGGCGACAGGACCGGATGGAGGGGGAGCCGACTTCTTCGGCTCTGGCAGAAGCATCCACAGGTGCTGTGGATAAGTCTGTGTACCGAACAAAGGCGTTCATAATCCGGCAGGCGCAGGCCCAATCCGGTCGCAGGGATTAATGAAAGCTTAACCGCTGAAAAGGCCTTGAAGACGGTGTTTTCGGTCGCAAATTCCGGCTTGTCGGCCTAAGGGTAAGGGCTGACTGAACGGGGCACGCAGTGCGCTTTGACGAACGCTTTATCGAGGAGCTGAAGGCACGCCTTCGGCCGTCCGATGTCATCGGGCGGACGGTGAAGCTTAAGCGTCAGGGGAGGGAATTTGTGGGTCTCAGCCCCTTTTCCAAAGAGAAGTCGCCCAGCTTTTTCGTCAATGATGACAAGGGCTTCTTCCACGACTTCTCCTCCGGCAAGCACGGCGACATCATCAGCTTCTTGCAAGAGACCGAGCGGTTGAGCTTTGTCGAGGCGGTGTCGCGTCTGGCCGCAGAGGCGGGGATGCAGATGCCTGCCGACGATCCGCAGGCCGCCGAGCGCGAGCAAAAGCGCCAAGGGCTGGCCGACTGGATGGAGTGGGCGCAGAAGTGGTTTGCGGCAAACTTGCGGCGCGGCGTGGGTCAGGCGGCCCGCGAGTACCTTGAAAAGCGCGGCCTGCCCGAAGACCAGTGGGAGCGATTCGGTCTGGGCTATGCGCCCAATGACCGCGAGGGTTTGAAGCAGGCGCTGATCCAGCGCGGGGCCAAGCCCGGAGAGCTGGTCGAGGCCGGTCTGCTGATCGCGCCCGAGAGCGGCGGTCAGCCCTATGACCGTTTCCGCGACCGGTTGATGTTCCCCATTCTGGACGCGCGCGGACGTATCGTGTCGTTCGGCGGTCGGGCGATGAATCCCGATGACCGCGCCAAATATCTGAACGGTCCGGAAAGCCCGCTCTTTCACAAGGGCGCGACGCTGTATGGCCTGCCGGAGGCGCGGCGCATTCTGGGCGCGGAAAAGCGCGGCGAGCAGGGCATCATCGTCGTTGAAGGCTATATGGACGTGATCGCTTGTCAGAGGGCGGGGCTTCCGGCGGTGGCACCGATGGGCACGGCCCTGACCGAAGAGCAGATGGAGCGTCTGTGGCGTGTCTCACACAAGCCGATCCTCTGCTTTGATGGTGATAACGCGGGTCTCAGGGCGGCGTATAGGGCTATCGACCGCGCGTTGCCGCTATTAGAGCCGCGTAAGACTTTTCAGTTTGCGCTTCTGGCGGAAGGCCGGGATCCAGATGATATCCTGCGCGATCAGGGGGCCCCAGCACTTAGGCAAGCGATAAGCAAGACAGTTTCTCTTCGGGATCTTTTGTTTAAGAAAGAACTCGAGTCTGAAGATGTTAGTGAGCCGGAAAATCGCGCGGGACTGAAGAAGCGACTCTCTGCTGCCGCTAGGAGCATAAAAGATCGCGATACCGCCGAGCAGTACCAAGCGGAACTGCTAGCTAGGTATGACGCCCTGTTCCCGCGCCAGCAGAACGCCCGCCCGCAGGGGCAGAGCGGTGGCTATGGCGAGCGACGCAAATGGGGCCCTGCGGCCCTTCAGGGACAGACGGTGGAGGGGCAGCGGGCCATGCAGGCGCTGTTCCGGTCTATCGAGCCTGTGGCGGCGGCACTGGCCCATGGGGCCATCGACGATCCGGAGCGCCTGGATGACCATATGGAGGCCATTGCCCGCTATGGTTTTGGCGATCCGGCGTTGTCCGATTTGGCCCAGGAGTTGGTGCGGTTACGTTTCTCGGGGAGAACCCTTGACTCTGCCGCCCTGCGCCGCCATCTGGCTTCCTCGGGTCATGATGTCTTGATGCGCGAGGTCGAGAAGGCGGCGGCAAAGTCCGGTGCGCCATTCCTGGCTGGAGACAAGCCCCTCGGCGAGATGAGGGCCCGATGGTCGCAAGCGTTTGACGCTCTAACCCGCGCAGCGGCGTTGGACGAAGCGCTGGCCTCTGCAAAATCGGAAGCCCACAGGGCTTTCGATGCCTCGGCCTTTGCATTGGTGAAGGCGGAGCGTGATGCCTTGCGACGAGCCATCAAGACTGGAACGATTTGGGACGACGCGACCTCTTCCTAGGTGAAGAAGTTTTGTCTGTTGTATTTTCACCACAGGGGACTGATCACCCCCTGACGGTGCTGGAGAGAATTTGAATGAGCGCGCAGAACGAGACGCAGGACGTCGAAACCAATACCGACGGGCCCCTGCTCGATCTCACTGATGCTGGCGTCAAGAAGTTCATCAAGCAGGCCAAGGCGCGCGGCTATGTGACCATGGAAGAGCTGAACAAGGTTCTGCCTTCCGAAGAGGTCAGCGGCGACGCCATCGAAGACACTCTGGCCATGCTGTCCGAAATGGGCGTGAACGTGGTCGAGGCCGAGGAAGACGCTGCCGATGCGCAGGGCACCGAGGTGGCTGCCGCTGCCGAGACAGCCGTCGCCGAGACGCCTGCCAAGTCTGCCTATGACCGTACCGATGACCCGGTGCGTATGTATCTGCGCGAAATGGGCTCGGTCGAGCTGCTGAGCCGCGAGGGCGAAATCGCCATCGCCAAGCGCATCGAGGCCGGTCGTGATGCCATGATCTCGGGTCTGTGCGAAAGCGCCCTGACCTTTGAAGCCATCATGGTCTGGCGCGACGAACTGGCCAACAACCGCATTCTGCTGCGCGAAGTGATCGATCTGGACGCTACCTATGGCGTGCTGAACCCGTCGTCGCTGCCGCACAACCAGCCGGACCCGTCCGAAGAGCCCGAAGAAAAGCCGGAAGGCGAGGGCGACGAGGACGAAGATGATTTCGACGACGGTGCCGGTATGTCGATCTCGGCGCTGGAAGCCGAGCTGCGTGATGGTGTCATGGAAGTGCTGGACGCGATTGCGGCCGACTTTGGTGGCTTCCGCCGTCTGCAGGACAAGCTGGTCGAGACCCGCCTGAAGGGCGAGGTCATGTCGGACAAGGACCAGAAGGCTTATGAGGAACTGACGACGGCCATTTCGGATCGTCTGAAGACCATGAAGCTGAACAACGCCCGTATCGAGGCGCTGGTCGAGCAGCTGTATGCCATCAACAAACGCCTGATCGGTCTCGAAGGCCGTCTGCTGCGTCTGGCCGACAGCTATGGCATTTCGCGTCCGGAATTCCTGAAGGCCTATTTCGGGTCGGAACTGGACCCGAACTGGGCGGAAAGCATCAAGGAGATGGGCGTGCGCTGGACCAAGTTCAGCGAGAACGAAGCCGCCCAAATCGCCAAGATTCGCGCCGATGTGGCCGCCATCGCCACCGAAGCCGGTCTGCCGATCGACGACTATCGCCGTATCGTGCAGATGGTGCAGAAGGGCGAGCGCGAAGCCCGTCAGGCCAAGAAGGAAATGGTCGAGGCCAACCTGCGCCTCGTGATCTCCATCGCCAAGAAATACACCAACCGTGGCCTGCAGTTCCTGGACCTCATTCAGGAAGGCAACATCGGTCTGATGAAGGCGGTCGACAAGTTCGAATACCGCCGCGGCTACAAGTTCTNNCATGATCGAGACGATCAACAAGATCGTCCGTACCCAGCGCCAGATGCTGCATGAAATCGGCCGCGAAGCGACGCCCGAAGAGCTGGCCGAACGTCTGGCCATGCCGCTGGAGAAGGTCCGCAAGGTCCTGAAGATCGCCAAGGAGCCGATCTCGCTGGAAACCCCGATCGGTGACGAAGAAGACTCGCACCTCGGTGATTTCATCGAGGACAAGAACGCCGTCCTGCCGATCGACGCGGCGATCCAGTCGAACCTGCGTGAAACCACCACGCGTGTTCTGGCCTCGCTGACCCCGCGTGAAGAACGTGTTCTGCGTATGCGTTTCGGCATCGGTATGAACACCGACCACACGCTGGAAGAAGTCGGTCAACAGTTCTCGGTGACGCGCGAGCGTATTCGCCAGATCGAAGCGAAGGCTCTTCGCAAGCTGAAGCACCCGTCGCGGTCGCGTAAGCTGCGTTCCTTCCTCGACAGCTAAGCCGGATCACGGCAAAGGGGCGGTGGTTAGAGAACACCGCCCTTTCTTCTCTGCCTTGATCAAGGACGCGAATGACGACGCCAAAACTGGTCATCTTTGATTTTGACGGGACGCTGGCCGACACCTATGGCTGGTTCCTGTCGATACTCGACGACGCCATCGCGCGCTTCCGTCTTTACAAGCCGCAGCCGGAAGAAGTGGAGGCCATGCGGGGTCTCTCGGCGCGTCAGGTGATGACCAAGATGAAGGTGCGGCCGTGGAAACTGCCGGCCATCGTGCGTCACACCCGTCGCGAGAAGCTGAAGGCGGCGGCCACGACCCAGTTGTTTGACGGTATTCCGGAACTGCTGCGCGATCTGCGCGCGGCGGGCATCAAGGTGGTGATCGTCTCGTCCGACACGACTGAATCCGTTCGGCAGGTGCTGGAGCGCGAGGGGATCGAGGTCGATATGCTGAACTGCGGGGCGTCTATCCACGGAAAGACGGCCAAGTTCAAAAAGGTGCTCAAGACGATGGGCGTCGAGGCGGCTGATGCGGTCAGCGTCGGGGACGAAATCCGCGACATTGATGCGGCCAAGCCGATTGGTCTGCGCTCGGGCGCTGTGTCATGGGGCTATACCCTGCCAGAGGCACTGGCCAAGCATAATCCGACCTATCTGTTCGCCGATGTGGCGGACATGCGGCGGGTCCTGATCGGCGAATAAGGTTTGAAGGGGCGGCTCTGACGGGGCCGCCCTTTTCGTTTGGGCCCTAGCCGACGTGGGCGGTGAAGATGGTTTCAAACCCGCCGTAAATCATGCGCTCCATGTCGAACGGCATGTCCATGCCCTCCATTTCCGGATCGGTCTGCATGGCCTGCCATGCGGCGTCGCAGGTGGCGCGGTCGGGCCAGACGACCCATGAGAAAACGACAACCTCGTCGTCTTTCAGTTTCAGCGCCAATGGGAAGCTGGTGACCTTACCGTCGGGCACGTCCACGCCCCAGTTTTCGACCAGTGCCAGCGCGCCGAGGCGTTTGAAAATGGGCCAAGAGGCTTCGGATGAGAGCCGGTAGCGTTCGCGGTCGGTAGACTTGGCGGCGGCCAGATAGCCGGTGACATAACTCATACCATGCGTCTCCTTTTTGAAGGTCAGGGAAGGTTGGCGACTGCGCGATTGAGGGCAGCGATGTCGATGCGGTTCATGGTTTCCATGGCGCGCAAGGCGGCGCGGGCGCGATCCGGATCAGGGTCGGACAGCAGGTCCAGCAGGCGGCGCGGGGTGATCTGCCAGTTCACGCCCCATCGGTCCTTGCACCAGCCGCAGGCGCTCTCGCGCCCGCCGTGGTTGACAATGGCGTTCCATAGCCGGTCGGTCTCGGCCTGATCGTCGGTCACGATCATGAAGGACACGGCTTCGGACTGGGGAAAGATTGGGCCGCCGTTCAGCCCGCTGAAGGCGCGGCCCATCAGGGTGAAATTGACCACGAGTTCCTGACCCTCGGCTGCGGAGGGATTGTCGGCAGGCGCGCGGACGGCGTTCTCGATGTGGCTGTCGGGCAGGCCCAGCGACATGTAGAACTCGGCGGCAGGGCGGGCCTGTCCGTGATCGAACCAGATAACGGTTATGAGCTGCTGGCTCATGTGTTGGGGCCGCCGTTGGCCAGCCGCTCGGCCACCTCGGCCAGCTGGTCGGCGGCCGCGCCCCAGCCCATGTCAAAGCCCATGTCGCTGTGCATTTGGGCGGCCTCTTCGGTCCAGTGGCGCGCTTCCGCAGTATAGCGGGTGCCTTCGCCGTCGGGTTCGAAATGGTCCAAGCGGACGAAATTCATATCTCCGGCTTGAGGGTGCCAGCCGACGGTCATAGCGCCGGTGGTGACCAGCAGGCGGGCGGGCTGAACCTCCAGCACCACGCCTTTGTAGCTGTGCAGTTCACCCTCGGGCGACTGCATCACCACATCGGCGCGGCCCCCCGGATGCAGTTCATAGACCACGCTGGGGGTGGTCCATGGGCGCGGCGTGAACCATTCGGTCGCGTGGTCGATAAAGGCGCGCCAGACGGTTTGCGGCGGAGCGCTGATGTAGCGGCTGACCTTCAAGGTATGGGTCATGGTCAATCCTGCGGCGGGACGGCGGCAGGATCCATCCAGAACAGCTCCCAGATATGGCCGTCAGGGTCGGCGACGCTGCGGCTGTACATGAAGCCGAGGTCTTGCACCGGATTGGGATCCGGTGTGCCCCCTGCGCCTGCCGCCGCTTCGGTCAGGCGATCGACGGTTTGACGATCTTCCTGATTGAGGGCTGTCATGACCTGACAGCTGTTGTGCGCATTGGGCAGGGTGCGCGAGGTAAAGGTGCGCCATTTATCGTGCGTCAGCAGCATGGCGTAGATCGCGTCCGACCACATCATGCACAGGGCGGTTTCGTCGCTGAAGTGCTGGTTCTTGGTCCAGCCGAGCGCGCTGTAAAACCGCTCGGTCCGTCCAAGGTCGCTGGACGGCAGATTGACGAAGATCATACGCGCCATATCGAATACCCCTGATATCCAAGGGCGCGACAGTGCGTTCAGTTTTGACGTTCGGTCAAGTTAATGCGCGCGTCAGTTGCGCTCAAGCACAACCTTTTGAAGCACCGTATCAGGCCTTGGTGTCGAGCAGGGTGCCCATCATGGCATCGGCGGTACGGGTGACCGACAGGCTGGCCGACAACTGGGTGCGGGCCGAGGCAGCCTCGACCGAGCCGGTCTGCGCGTTCTGGAGCGGAGCCACGGCGGTTTTGCGCGCGACAGCTTCCAGACGGTCCACGGCGGCTTGGGGCGCGGCGGTGGTCGTGGGCAGCGATTGCAGCATGGACCTTCTCTCCATGTTGGTCAGACCTCGCGTATGACCGTTGTTGCGGCTGCGCGAGGGCAGGGGGGACTGCGACCACAGTGCCACGCTTTGGCTCAAGGGGAAATGAAGCAAGATGGTGAACGTGGATTTCGCCCCACCTAAGCCTTGTTTCGTGTATAGAAGCGCCCGTTCGCCCGGCTCTAGGAACTCGTCCTTGGCCGGGCGCGGTCGTTCTTAGGCCGCACCAAGTTCTATTTAGATCGTATATCCATGCCATTTCCAGCCGTTCATCCTGCGTTAGACCGCGCTCTCGCCAAAAAAGGGTACGCTGAACCGACTTCGGTTCAGGCTGCCGTGTTGGAAGGTGCGCATGGGGATGCAGATCTGCTGGTATCGGCTCAGACGGGTTCGGGTAAAACCGTAGCCTTTGGTCTGGCCGCTGCCTCTACTCTCTTCGATGGTGAAGAAAACTTCGGCCAGGCCGGCGCTCCGCTGATGCTGGCCATTGCTCCGACCCGCGAACTGGCCCTTCAGGTCGCCAAGGAGCTGACGTGGCTCTATGGCGAATCCGGTGCCAAGATCACCACCTGTGTCGGTGGCATGGACTCCCGCAAGGAAGCCCGCGCCCTCAGCTTCGGCACGCACATTGTGGTGGGTACGCCGGGCCGTCTGAAGGACCATATCGACCGTGGCGCGCTGGACCTGTCCGCCGCCCGCGTCATCGTGCTCGACGAAGCCGATGAGATGCTCGACATGGGCTTCCGCGAAGACCTCGAATACATCCTGGAGCAAGCGCCGGAAGAGCGCCGTACCCTGTTGTTCTCGGCAACCATCGCCCGCGACATCGCTATTCTGGCCAAGCGCTACCAGAAAGACGCCGTGCGCATCGACACCGTCGATCGCAGCCAGCCGCACAACGACATCGAATACCGCGCCATGCGCCTGTATCCGAACCAGATCGAACATGCGGTTGTGAACGTCCTGCGCTATTTCGAAGCGCCTGCGGTTCTGGTGTTCTGCTCGACCCGCGCCAGCGTGAACCACCTGCAAGCGGCTCTGTTGGAGCGTGGCTTCGGCTCGGTCGCCCTGTCGGGTGAAATGGGCCAGCGCGAGCGTAACGACGCCCTGCAGGCCCTGCGTGATGGCCGTGCCCGCGTCTGCGTGGCCACCGACGTGGCCGCACGCGGTCTGGACCTGCCGGACCTCGGCTTGGTGATCCACGCCGAGCTGCCGATCAACAAGGCCACCATGCTGCACCGTTCGGGCCGTACGGGCCGTGCGGGCAAGAAGGGTATCTCGGTCCTGCTGGTGCCGCAGTCGCGTCGTCGCAAGGCGGAAATGCTGCTGGGTTCGGCTGGCGTTGAAGCCATCTGGTCGGCTGTGCCGAGCGCCGATGAAATCCTCGAGAAGGACGAACAGCGCCTGCTGGCCGCGCCGATCTTTGCCGAAGAGGCCAATGAGGATGACGCCGGCCTGATCGCGCAAATGGTCAAGGAGCGTACGCCGGAAGAACTGGCCACCGCGGTGATCAACATGCTGCGCAAGAACCTGCCGGCACCGGAAGAGGTCAACGATCCGGGCGAAGGTCCGCAGCGCAAGCGTCGCGAAGACGGTGCCTTTGAGAAGGGCGCTGCTGGTCCGTTCGACCGTCTGTCGTCGGACGAGTGCACCTGGTTCCGTATGGATATCGGCCGCAACCGCAATGCCGATCCCAAGTGGCTGATCCCGATGATCTGCCGCGTCGGGGGTATCACCAAGCAGCAAATCGGCTCGATCAAGACCTTCCCGGAAGAGACCCGTTTCGAGATCGCCAACACCCACGCAGAGGCGTTTGCCAAACTGGCCCAGATGAACACCGAAGAGGCGCACATCACGCCGTCGGAAGCCCCGCACTCGGGCATGTTCAAGGGCAGCCGCGACCGCAACTTCGGCGACCGTGGCGCACCGCGCGACGGTGGCCGTCCGCCGTTCAAGCGCAAGCCGTTCGGTGACAACGACCGTGGCGAGCGTTCGGATCGTGGCCCGCGTCAGGAACGTGGCGAGTGGAAGGAACGCGGCGAGTTCAAACCGCGCGAGGGCGGTGATCGTCCCGATCGCGGTGCCAAGCCGTTCCGTCCCAAGCCCGCTGGCGGTTTCGCCGGCAAGCCTGCCGGTGGCGGCTTCAAGGGCGGTGCAGGCAAGCCGGCCTTTGCTGGCAAGGGCGGCCCGCGCAAGGCCAAGCGCTTCGACTGATTGACGCGCTATCGCTGATATATGAAGGTGCCTCCGGATCGCTTCCGGAGGCATTTTTATTATGACAAACCCGAAAACCGGCGAGCGTTACGCTTCGTTCGAGGCCTTTTACCCCTATTACATCCACGAGCATTCCAATCAGACGTGCCGCCGCATTCATGTAATCGGCACGGCACTGGTGTTGGCGGCGCTGGCGACGGCGATCATCACAGGCAATCTGTGGTGGCTGCTGGCTATGCCGCTGATTGGTTATGGCTTTGCATGGGTGGGGCATTTCTTCTTCGAGAAGAACAAACCCGCGACTTTCAAATATCCGTTGTGGAGCCTGATGGGCGATTTCCGCCTGTTCTGGGAAACCGTCAGCGGCAAGCGGAAATTCTAGGACGGTGCGTCAGCTAAAGCGGGGCTGACGCAGGTTGTAGCTGTAGCAGCTGTCGAACGGTGTCGGGTCCCAGTCGGCGAAGTCTTCCATCGGCTGGTTGAAGCGGACATGGCCGTGCCCCCAGCCACCTTCTTCGCGGGCGCTGGCCATCTGGCGGCCCAACCGGGCTTTCAGGCGCAGGCTCAGCACATGCAGGCGCACCTTGCTGGCCCCCATGCGGCGACCGGCCAGCTTCATGGCGTCGACCAGAGCGGGGATGGCCTCTTCGGAGGCGCGCTCCAGCGCCACCAGATCGAGGATTTCCAGCACGGCGGTGTCGATGGTGCCCATCTTGGACAGTTGGGCCCAGCCATAGGCGGCCAAACCTTTTTCATCGCGCCATGCCAGCAACAGGGGCCGGGTCTTGAGGTTGGGGTCGGCGGTGCGCCAGCGCATCAGGGCCGGGCTGCGGTCGGCCACCAGACGGCCATCGGCACGCAGGTCTTCCCAGAAACGGGCATAGTCGCTGTTGTCATCCAGCGAGGAGATCAGCTGGACACCCTTGGGCCATTTGACAGTGCGGGCGTCAAAGCGGGCTGCACGGTGGGGCGTGAAATGCTCCTTGCGCCACAGGGGCCAGTCCGGAAAGCGCTGGGCCGTCCTGCGATAAAGGCGCGCCTTGGCCAGCGCCAAGGGGGACAAGATCCAGCCCAGTTTCAGCGCATCCGTTTGCGGCGGATAGGGCGTCAGCCCCAGTTTGCGGTGGATGGGGGCGGACAGGGTGTTGGCGTTCAGCGTGCCGCACACAAACATGTCCGGTTGATCCAGGAAGGTGAAGATGGCGCGCTTGGCGGCCCCGCGGGCGCGTCGCGAGACCAGAATCTCGTGGCCGGTGGCGGCGCGGAACCGTTCGCTGCCGCGATAATAGCTCTGGATGAAGTTGCCGACGAAGCCGTCAATGGAGCCGTTGCGGTCCAGTACCCACCCGACCGGCGTGTCGCCGCGGGCGGGGTTCTGCAACTGCCATTCCCAATGCGGGCGCTGCAAAGGGGCCCAGCCTGCCTCGGCCCGCAAGGCGTTCAAGCCATCAATATCAGCAAGCTCGAAATGGCGGAATGACACGGGCGACCTTGCAGTGTGATGGAACGATGTTGGCTCCAAGCGTGTCAGAAGTGAGCGTTTTTGTCGATATATTGCAAAGCTGGCGTTCGCGGAGCGGTAAAACTTGAGGCTTTTTGAAGGGTGAAATGCCGCACATTCGCCGCGCATGTGGCTAAAAACATTGCAAACAACTTGTGAAGGCGCGCGCCACGTGCTGTTTCTGCTCCTTTAGCGCCGAAGTGGCGCCAGACATGGAGTTCCGCGTGTCAGCGACGGAAAGTGGGGGTGCCCTCGATGCTGCGCCCCGTAAGACCTTCCTCGGGCATCCCCGGGGGCTGGTAATCCTGTTCTTAACCGAGATGTGGGAGCGTTTCTCCTACTACGGTATGCGTGCTCTGCTGGTTCTGTATCTGACCCAGCACTTCCTGTTCGGACCCAAAGAAGCGCAGGGTATCTATGCCGCCTACGCGGCGCTGGTGTACCTGATGCCGGTCGTCGGCGGCATGATCGCCGACAAATATCTTGGCTCGCGCAAGGCCGTGGTGATCGGTGCGGTTCTGCTGGTCTTCGGTCACTTTATGATGGCCTTTGAAGGCAATGGTGGCCGCGAAAACCTGACTGTTGGTGGCACCACCTACGAGTTGCAGGTCGAAGGCCGCGATCAGGACCGCAAGATCTTTGCCGTGAATGGCGATGATCGTACCCAGATCCGCATCACCCCCGAGGGTGTCGTCAATCTGGAAGCTGACGATGGCGCGGCCACGGCCACGGGCACGGCTCTTCCGGCTCTGACGCCGACCGGCGGCTATCAGCTGGAAACCATCCGCGACACCGGTTTCGGTGAGCCGATGCTGTTCTTCGCCCTGTCGCTGATCATCGTCGGCGTGGGCTTCCTGAAGGCCAATATCTCGACCGTGGTCGGCCATCTGTACGAAGACAATGATCCGCGTCGCGATGCGGGCTTCACCATCTTCTACGTGGGTATCAACCTGGGTTCGTTCCTGGCGACGGCCGCCTGTTCGTATCTGGGTATCAAATATGGCTGGGCCTATGGCTTTGGTCTGGCCGGCATCGGTATGGCGCTGGGTCTGGTGACCTTCCTGCTGGGCCAGTCGTGGCTGGAAGGCCGCGGTAGCCCGCCCAATCCGGAAATGCTCAAGACCCGCAAGGTTCTGGGCCTGCCGTTCGAGGCGATCTTCTGGATCGGTGGTCTGGTGGCTGTGTTCCCGACGTGGCTGCTGATGACCCGTAATGAAATCATCCTGACCGCCCTTCCGTGGCTGGCTGGCGTGATCTTCCTGGCCGTTGTCGGTTACACCCTGTTCAAACTGGCCGGTGCAGAGCGCACGCGTATGCTGGTGGCCCTGACCCTGATCTTCTTCTCGGTCCTGTTCTGGGCCCTGTTCGAGCAGGCCGGCTCGTCGCTGACCCTGTTTGCCGACCAGTCGACCGCCATGCCGTCGTGGTTCAATGCCCCGATGACCCAGATGTTCAACCCGGGCTACATCGTCCTGTTCGGGCCGGTTCTGGCTGCCCTTTGGGTCTGGCTGGGCAAGCGCAATCTGGAACCTTCGACGCCGATCAAATTCTCCATGGCACTGGTTCTGGTGGGCGCGGGCTTCCTGCTGTTGACCTATGCGGCGAACAACTTCGCCAACGTCGACTTCCGCGTCCCGCTGATGTTCCTGGCCCTGACCTACCTGCTGCATACGCTGGGTGAGCTGTGCCTGTCGCCGGTGGGTCTGTCGATGATCACCAAGCTGTCGGTGGACCGCGTGGTCGGCCTGATGATGGGCGTGTGGTTCCTGTCGTCGTCGGTGGCGCACATTGCTGCCGGCTTCATCGCCCAGGCTACGTCGTCGGAGACGGTCGCCGGTGTGGTGACCGATCCGGCCCAAGCCCTGAAGACCTATGGTGACATCTTCGGCACCATCGGTTGGACCGGTGTGGCTGTCGGCGTGGTGCTGCTGGTGCTGTCGCCGGTCCTGAAGAAGGGCATGGCGGGTATCCGCTAAGCCCGACGGACGGCTGATAAAAGGAAGGCGGCATCCTGAAAGGGGTGCCGCCTTTTTTAGTACCTGACGGGAAAGTGTCAGGTCGGCTGCCCCAGACGCTGCAGGTACGTCTGGGGTATTCGGTCAGAAGGTTTTGCGGACGCGCAGTTGATAGAAGAAGCGCGGGTCGATCAGGCGGGTGTCGTAATAGGCCACGGTGTTGGCCGCACGATCCGCATATTCGGTGCGGAACACGTCGAAGGCGTCCCAATAGTTGGCCTGAAGCCGGATGCTGGTGTCGGGGCGTGGCTGGTACTCGACGGAGGCTTCAAAATAGTCACGCCCGTGCCAGCCCTGAATGCGTTCGGGATGGTAGCTGATCTCTGCCATGCGAGGCAGGTAGGCGAGTTGCCACTGGACCTTGGCCGACGGTATCGACTGGGACACGACGAAACGCGGCTGGCTGTGGCGCAGGCCCGAGATGCGGCGCTCTTCGCCCGTGGTCGGGTCGGTCACCTCGGTGCGTATCCAGGTGTTGTCGAAGCGCAAGCGCCCGCCCTTGAAGCCGAACCGGTCCATCGGCACGTTCACCGACAGCATCAGGTGGTCATAGGTGCCGTCGCCTATGTTGCCCCGCGCCACCGCATCATTGGCTAGGCGCAGATAGTCGATGGTGTCGCTGATCTCGTCGTGACGTAGACCCACGGACACCACGCCATCGCCCCAGAAACGCTGTTCCATCGTCAGTTCGGAGATCAGGCGCTGTTCAGGCTCCAGATTGGCATTGCCGCCGTAGATGGTGTCGTCTGACAGTTCCGCCGAGGCGGCGAAGTCACCGAAATCCAGCTGGCCGACGCTCTGTTCGATGCGCAGGCGCAGTTGGGTGCTCTGGCGCGGCGTCCATGTCACAAGCGCGCGCGGCTTGGCGAAGAAGAACGACTTTTCCTGATTGGCGTCGCCGGACTGGCTGATGGTCGAGTTTTCGAGGCGAAGGCCCGTTTCCAGCGTCCACTGCGGATTGATGCGCCATGTGGTTTTGCCGAAGAGCTCGCCGCGTAGCTCCTCGACAGTGACATCTGCCGAGGTCAGCGGCACTGCCACGCCGCCAATCGAATAGGCCTGTTGGGTGTCCAGCGAATTGAAGGCCACCTCACCGCCCAGTTCGATATCAAAGGCGGGGCTGCGCTGGTGACGGATCAGGGAGCGCAGGATGGATTCGGAGGTTTTGGTATCGGAGACAAACAGGGTCTGCGGACTGATAACCCCTGCCAGAGTGGCGTCCTGAGACGAGGAGGCCTCGCGGTCGCGCTGCTCGTGGATCAGGCGGGTTTCCGAGCGGGTGTTGGCCCCGAGGTTGCGGGTATAGGTGCCGCCAAACTCGAAGCTGTCGCTCTCGTTGCCGTTCTCGTCGCGGCGATAGACGGTGGGCGCGGTGTACTCGCTGACCATTTGCCAGTCGTCGATACCCACGCGGGCGGTCAGGTCCAGCGTGCCGCCGAAAGCCGGGGTGTTCAGCGCGCCGCGCAGGAAATGCCCGCCGCCATAGCCGTAGTTCTCGAAGCGCTCGTCGCGCAGAACCGTGCCGTCGGGGGTGACGCGGCGTGACGGGCCGGTGCCGCTTGAATCGGTCTGGGAGATGGCGTCGCTATAGGTGACGCTGAAGCTGCGGTCGCCGCGACGCTCGGAGTATTGGTAGGAGCCGCCCCACAGGTTCGGGCCGCCGTCAAAGACGTTGTTCGAGAGCGAGACGATGTGCTCTCGGCTGGCATCCGTCTTCAGGATGACGTTCACCACCACGGCATAGCCCTGCATCTCGATGCCCGGCACGCCGCCACGGATCAGCTCGATGCGCTCGACGCGGTTGGCGGGGGTGCGGCCCAGAACGGCGCTGCCGGTATCGGCCTTGGAGGCGGGGCGTGAGCCGTTGATCAGGATGTTGCCCACATTCCCTTCAAATCCCCGCGCGCTGTCGCCGTCATCGACCGAAAAGCCGGGGATGCGGTTGACCATGTCACTGGCCGTATTGGGATTGTACTGGGCGAAATAGGCGGCGTTATAGGTGATGGTGCCGCGTTCGTCGGTGGCTACGGCTGCCGCAGTGGCAGCGGTTGCCGGAGCGTTATCGGCCAGGGCCGGTGCCGCAAACCCGAAGGCGATCAAGCTGGTGGCTAGTAATAGGTGCTTGCGGTTCATGCTTCCTCTCCCTGCAACGACGGGGAAGATGCGGCCAAGCTGGGCGTGTCACCAGTTACAAGCGAGACAGGTCTATTAAATCGAATCCATCATTACCGCATTGTAATACAACCATTATTAGATTTGGGTTAGCTGTCTTGCCATGAAAACTGTTCTGATCGGCGCTTCTATACTTTGCGCACTGATTTTAGCTCCGGCCCATGCCGCCGAATATGCAAGAGCGGGCATGCCCGCTGCGGCTCAAGCCACGCCTCTGGCCGATCCGGATGCGGTGGCGGTCGAAGAGGTGGTGGTCTCGGCGCGGCGGTCTGGCCTGCCGATGTGGACAGTGCGTCGCGGTGATGAAGGCGTTCTGATACTGGCGGGTACCATTCGTGAGGTGCCGCGCGGCTTTATCTGGCGTGAAGAGGCGCTGGCCAGTGCGGTAGAGCGTGTCGATCGGGTGCTTGTGTCCCAGAACCTGAAGGCATCGCCCGCGGACATCATGCGGATGCTGTGGCGTGCGCGCACGATTGTCATGCTGCCGGACAATGGCACGCTGGATCAGGTGCTGTCGGACGGCGACTATGCGCGTTTGCTGCCATTGATGGCTGCTGAAAAGGGCGACGGGTGGAAGCGCGTCAGACCGCTGATGGTGGCGATGGATCTGGTGCAGGATCAGGCCGGCGAGAGGCAGTCGCGCGATCCCCGGGTTGAGCGCGTTGTGCGGCGCATGGCCCGCCGCGTCGATCGTCCGGTGCACCAGATTGGCGTGGTTCGCGGTGAGGAGCTGGTCGAAACTCTGATCTCTTCGCCGCCGTCGACACAGGTGGACTGCCTGCGCGCGGCCATGGCGGCGGCAGAGTATGGACCCACCGCCATGCAGGACCGCGCGCAGGCGTGGGCAAGGCTGGATGTAAAGGCGGTGCTGGCCTCGCCTCTGGATGCCGCCATGGACGAGTGCTGGCCGTGGGGTGATCCCGCCGTGCGCGGCCGTATGCGGCAGGAGTGGGTGGCCGCTATATCCACCGCCGTGTCTGATCAGGGCGTGACCTTGGCCTTGGCACCGGTGCGCACGCTGGGAGAGCCGGACGGCGTACTGGACCAGTTGGTCTCTGCCGGTTTTGAAGTTGACGGACCGGAGTGGAAGTAGGCCGGTCCGCTCAGTTAAAGCGGCTGCCCCTCGAGTGAAGGGCAGCCGTTATTGAGGCGTCCTTTACCGTCTGCGATCAGACGGCGGTGCCGCCGACGGTTAAGCCGCCCATTTTGAGGCTGGGCTGGCCGATGCCGACGGGGACGCCTTGTCCTGCCTTGCCGCAGGTGCCGACGCCCGGATCGAAGGCGAAGTCGTCACCGATCATTTCGATCTTGGTCAGGGCGGTGGCCCCGTCCCCGATCAGGGTGGCCCCGCGCACGGGCGTGGTGATCTTGCCGTCCTCGATCAGATAGGCCTCGGTGCACTGGAAGACGAATTTGCCGTTGGTGATGTCTACCTGACCGCCACCGAAGTTGGCGGCGTACAGGCCGCGCTTGGTCGAGGCGATCATGTCCTCGAACTTGTCATGGCCGCCTTCCATAAAGGTGTTGGTCATGCGCGGCATGGGCTGGTGGGCGTAGGACTGGCGACGACCATTGCCGGTGGCGCGGGTGTTCAACTGGCGCGCGGACAGGCGGTCGTGCATCAGGCCGACCATGATGCCGTCCTCGATCAGCACGGTGCGCGAGGTCGGCGTGCCCTCGTCGTCGAACGACAGCGAGCCACGGCGGCCCTCGATGGAGCCGTCATCGACCACAGTCACACCGGGGGCGGCGACGCGTTGGCCCATCTTGCCGGTAAAGACCGAAGAGCCCTTGCGGTGGAAGTCGCCCTCGAACCCGTGTCCGATGGCTTCGTGCAACAGCACGCCCGGCCAGCCCGCACCCAGAACGACATCCATTTCACCGGCGGGGCAGTCGATGGCGTCGAGATTGACCATGGCCTGACGCAGGGCTTCGTCGACCTGAGACTGCCAGCGCTCGGGGCGGACCCATTCCTCGAACGGAGAGCGGCCACCGGCACCGGAGGAAGCGGTCTCGCGACGGCCGTTCTTTTCGACCGTGACCGAGACGTTCAGGCGCACCAGCGGGCGGATGTCGGTCAGGATCTGGCCGTCACCGCGCAGGATATCGATGCTGCGGCGCTCGCCCACGATGGAGGCGGTGACCTGCACCACATGCGGGTCACGCGCGCGGGCAAAGGCGTCGATCTCGGCCAGAAGGGCGATCTTGTCGCCAAAGGACGGGCTGAGCAGCGGATCGATCGCCGGATACAGGCGCTGGTTGGTGGCCAGAGGGGCCTCGGCAGCCGTGCCGCTATAGCCGCGCTTGGCCAGGGCTGCGCTGTCACCCGCACGGCGGATGGCGGCGGCAGAGATTTCATTGGCGTGGGCATAGCCCGCCGTCTCGCCGGCTACGACGCGCAGGCCAAAGCCTTCGGTGGCGTCATAGTTGGCGCTCTTCAGACGACCGTCGTCGAACAGCAGGGATTCGCTCTCGGTCTTTTCCAGAAACAGTTCGCCGTCATCGGCACCGTCCAGCGCGGTCTGCAAAATGGACAGGGCTTCGGACGCATCGACGCCGGCGGCATCAAGGATCGGCGACGGGGAAGAGGCAGGGGCAGATTGGCTCATGCACGCTAGATAGGCATTTGCGAGCGCGGCGTCACCCGTCCGTCTACGTAAAGCGCCCAAAGAAAAGCCCCCTGATCCGGCAGCAGGAACCGGATGCAGGGGGCGGTACGCGCACGGGGGAGAAGGCGCGTCGGGCGGGGCCTTAGTCCTGACGGACCTCGGCATCGCCCGAAAGGGTCTGGCGCAGTTCGGCCGGACGGCGCGTCAGACGCACCGCCGAGTCGCCCGAGCCATCGACCACGACCATGCCATTGGCCGAGGTTTTCACACCGGCGCTGCCCGTAGTGGTGATGGTGGCATCGGTGGTCAGCAGATCGTCCAGTTCAGCACGGCTGTGGCCCGAGGCGTCGACCTTCAACGTCTGGGTGCGGCCCTGCATTTCGATGTCGGAACCGCCGGTCAGCACCAGTTCCAGAGACGGCTTGTCATAGCCGCGCACTTCCAGATCGGTACTGCCTTGCAGTTCGAACGACTGAACCGAGTTGGCATTGATGGTGATGTGCAGGGTTTCGCTGTCGCTCCAGCCGGTGATGCCGTCGCGGCCAATGCGCACATAGGCCGTGTCATTGGCGGCGCGCTCGGTCATCAAAAGCTGGCCGTTCTGGAAGGTGATACGGTCGATCAGATCCTGCGGGCCGGTCAGCGTGATGCCGGGGGCGGCGTCGGTCTGGACATAGGTCACCTTGCCGGGAAGAGACACCGTGAGGCGCTGGGTGTCGGCCCAATCCAGGGTGCGCGTGGCCATAGGCTGGACTTCGGCCTCGACGGTGCGGTGGATGTTAAAGCCGCCGCGGCTGTTGTCGTCGATCACCCAGGTCCAGCTGTTGCGGGCAAGGTCTGCTCCGCCCATGGCGAGCGAGCCGCCAATGCCGACGATGGCCAGAACCAGACCGGCACCGGAGATGATGAGGAGATTGCGGATCATAAGGAGTCCTCTCTTCTTTATGCTGCGGGCGCGATCAGGCTTTGGCCGGTTCGAGCGCGGGTTTGACGACGCGATAGTGCAGGCGGGCGTACCAGATGGTCGCGTCGATCAACCACTTGGTCAGGATGGCCATGGCGGCCACCATAAAGATGCCGAGGCCCATCAGGCCGATACCCATCAGAATGGCGGCCAGAACACCGCCCGGCAGGCCGAGGAAGGGACCGACCACCATCACGCCGCCACCGGCGATGAAGACGCCGACGCCGCCGATCAGGAAGGTCAGCACCGTACCGAACACCGGCAGGACCAGCGGCAGCAGGATCAGGATGTCGATGGCCCCGAGGCCAAGGATGCCGAACACGGCGCCCATGGCATTGGAGGCGGTCGGTTGCTGGTTCCAGGCCTGTGCTCCGGCCTCCGCCTTGAGTTCGCGGGCCAGACGGTCCGGATTGCCGAGGGCGGCGGCCACATCCTCTTCGGTGCGGCCTGCGGCGAGGGCATCGTCGAAGTGGGCTTCATAGTCGGCCACGATGTCGTCAGCCGCTTTGGCGTTCAGGCCGATCAGACCTTTGCGCAGACGGGCGATGAATTCCGCACGGTTCATTGTTCGGCTCCGTTATTCGTGCTGGTTACTGAGGGGGCGGGCAGGGCGGTCGGCGGCTCCGACGAAGAGGTGTCGTCAAGCAGAGCCTCGACAGCGCGGGTAAAGGCGCGCCACTCGGAGGTCTGTCCCGCCAAGGCCTCGTGGCCCTTGGCCGTCAGCCGGTAATATTTACGCGACGGGCCGCTGGATGATTCGACCAGATAGGTCTCGACCAGACCGTCGGTCTGCATGCGGCGCATCAGCGGATAGATGGTGCCTTCGCCCATTCCGATCGTGTCGTTCAGGCGTGAGGCGATTTCGTAGGCGTAGCTGTCGCTGCGGGCCAACAGGGCCAGAACGCACAGACCTAGCACGCCTTTCTTCAACTGGATGTCGATGGTCTCGGGCATGTGATCCCCTTTCGATGAGTGAAGGGGTATCGCAAGGTATCTTGTGATGCAAGGTACCTTGCTAAACATGAACTAGAATTAATCGACCGCTTTCTCCCGGATGTGGCGATTCAGAGGCGAACCGTGCTTGCTCCTTTGAACGTGAGCCGATATGCACCGCCCAAACGCTGCGGTTCGAACGGGCCCCAGCGCGTTTGCGATTGCTTCGCAGGCGTCTGCAGAAGAACGGTTTATGAGGACTTCTCGAATGGGGATGGGCAAGCGAGCCTTGGCGCGGTGGGGGGCAGGTTTGACCTCGTCCGCGCTTGCCGCCTTCGTCGCCGCGCCGACTTGGGCGCAGGAACTTTTGGGTCAACCGACCCCGGGTGGTATCGGTCTTCAAGCGGCTGCGGCTCCGCTGAAGCACGAAGTGCATTTCTTCCACCAGTATGTGCTGCTGCCGATGTGCATTGGTATCAGTGCGCTGGTGCTGGCACTGCTGCTGTGGATCATCGTGCGCTATAACAAGCGTGCGAACCCGACCCCGGCCAAATGGAGCCACAACACCACGATCGAAGTGATCTGGACGGTTGTGCCGGTGCTGATCCTTCTGGTGATCGCCCTGTTCTCGTTCCGCCTGCTGTTCGCTTACGAGGACATGCCGGAACCGGATGTCCGCGTGAAGGTGACCGGCAACCAGTGGAACTGGGCCTACGAGTATCCGGACCACAAGGTGCCGGAATACATCTCGAACATGCTGCCCGAAGACAAGACCACCAAGCAGCTGTACCGCTTGGCGGCCGATGAGCCGATGGTTGTGCCGGTGGGCGCGACGGTCGAAATGCTGATCACCGCTTCGGACGTGATCCACGCTGTGGCCGTTCCGGCCTTCGGCGTGAAGATCGACGCCATCCCGGGCCGTACGAACCACACCTGGTTCAAAGCCGAGAAGGTTGGCACCTACTATGGCCAGTGCTCGGAGCTGTGCGGCGTGGACCACGCCTTTATGCCGATCCAGGTCAATGTGGTAACGCAAGCCGAGTTCGAAGCCTGGGTCGCCTCTAAGGGCGGTTCCATGCCGGGTACCGAAGAAGCCGCCCCAGAGGCTGGTGATGCGGCTGCTGCTCCGGCTGCCGACGCCGCTGCGACCGAGGCTGCTGCCTCGGCTGAAGCCCCGACCGAAGCTGATGCAGCGGCTGCTGCTCCGGCTGCCCAATAAGCTTATTGCGAGAGCACACAGACATGGCTAGCGCTAGCGCAACAGACAATCATATGCCGGGGTTCTTCACCCGCTGGTTCTTCTCGACGAACCACAAAGACATCGGCGTCCTTTATCTTATCTTCGCCATCTTCACCGGTCTGGTGGGTGGTGCCCTGTCGGGCCTGATCCGTTGGGAACTGGCCGAGCCGGGTATCCAGCTGTTCAAGGAAGGCACGATCATCCAGCAACTGGGTATCGTGGAAGCCTCCAAGCACGGCTTTAACGTCACGGTCACGGCGCACGCCCTGATCATGGTGTTCTTCGTGGTCATGCCGGCCACCATGGGTGGCTTTGCCAACTACTTCACGCCGATCATGATCGGTGCACCAGATATGGCCTTCCCGCGCCTGAACAACATCTCGTTCTGGATGCTGGTCGCCGCCTTTATCCTGCTGTGCATGTCGATGTTTGTGGACGGTGGTCCGGGCCGCGGCTTCGGCGGTGGCTGGACGGCCTATCCGCCGCTGTCGACCATGGGCCACACCGGTCCGTCGTTCGATCTGGCGATTTTCGCCCTGCACATTGCCGGTATCTCGTCGATCCTCGGTTCGATCAACTTCATCACCACCATCTTCAACATGCGCGCGCCGGGCATGACCCTGCACCGTATGCCGCTGTTTGCGTGGGGCGTGCTGATCACGGCCTTCCTGCTGCTGCTGTCGCTGCCGGTTCTGGCAGGCGCCATCACCATGCTGCTGACCGACCGTAACTTCGGCACCTCGTTCTTCGATCCGGCCGGCGGCGGTGACCCGGTCATGTACCAGCACCTTTTCTGGTTCTTCGGTCACCCTGAAGTGTACATCATGATCCTGCCGGGCTTCGGCATGATCTCGCACATCGTGTCGACCTTCTCGAAGAAGCCGATCTTCGGCTACCTCGCCATGGCCTACGCCATGGTCGCCATCGGCTTCATCGGCTTCATCGTGTGGGCTCACCACATGTACACCGTCGGCATGACCATCGAGCTGCGCGCCTACTTCGTGGCCGCCACCATGATCATCGCCGTGCCAACGGGCGTGAAAATTTTCTCGTGGATCGCCACCATGTGGGGCGGCTCGCTGACCTTCAAAACCCCGATGCTTTGGGCTATCGGCTTCATCTTCCTGTTCACCGTCGGTGGTGTGACCGGTGTGGTGCTGTCGAACGCCGGCATGGACTACTCGCTGCACGACACCTACTACGTCGTCGCCCACTTCCACTATGTGCTGTCGCTGGGTGCCGTCTTCTCAATCTTCGCCGGTTTCTACTACTGGTTCGAGAAGATGTTTGGCGTGAAGTACAACGAGTTCCTGGGCCAGCTGCACTTCTGGGTCATGTTCGTCGGTGTGAACGTGATCTTCTTCCCGCAGCACTTCCTGGGTCTGCAAGGCATGCCGCGTCGTTACATCGACTATCCGGAAGCCTACACCCTGTGGAACCACGTCTCGTCGGTCGGCTATCTGATCACCATCGTCGGCGTTGGCATCTTCCTGATCATGCTTCTGGAAGCTGCTATCCGTCGTCGTCCGGCTGAAGCCAACCCGTGGGGCGAGGGTGCAACCACCTTGGAGTGGACCCTGTCCTCGCCGCCTCCGCACCACCAGTTCAACGAACTGCCGGTGGTGAAGGCGGACGACCACCACTAATCCCTCTCCCGGGATAAAAAATGGAGAGGCCGCCCTTTCGGTGATACGAAGGGGCGGCCTTCGCCTTATATGAGTATGACCCAGCACCAAGCCCCCCTGATCTCGACTGCCCAGCCGGAAGACTATTTCCAGCTCTTGAAGCCGCGCGTCATGTCGCTGGTGGTGTTCACCGCCGTGACCGGCCTGATTGCAGCGCAGGGCCAGTTGCCCTTGCTCAACGCCGTCGTGGCGGTGATCTGTATCGCCGTGGGGGCAGGCGCTGCCGGTGCGCTGAACATGGCATTGGAAGGCGAAACCGATGCTCTGATGCGTCGCACGCGAGGCCGCCCCGTGGCGGCTGGCCGCGTCCGCAAAAACGACGCCATGGCCTATGGCGTCATCCTCTCGATTTTCTCGGTCATGCTGCTGGGCATGACGACCAACTGGCTGGCCGGTGGCCTGCTGGCGCTGACCATCGTCTACTACGCCGCCTTCTATACGCTGCTGTTGAAGCGCCGCACGCCCCAGAACATCGTCATTGGCGGTGCGGCAGGGGCGTTCCCGCCGGTGATTGGCTGGGCGGCGGCAACGGGCTCGGCCCCGTGGCAGGCGTGGCTGCTGTTCGCGATCATCTTCCTGTGGACCCCGCCGCACTCGTGGGCGCTGGCCCTGTATTCGGCCGGTGACTATGCCAAGGCCGGCATTCCGATGATGCCGGTGGCGCGCGGAGCCAAATCCACCCGTCTGCAAATCCTGATCTACACCCTGATCTTTGTGCCGATCGCCATTGCGCCGGCCCTGGTGGGCGTGGGCGGTGTGATTTATGGCGTGGTGTCGGTCACGGGTGGTCTGTTCTTCCTGTATCTGGCGCTGCGCCTGTGGCGCTCGCGTGCAGGCGACCAGCCGGACAAGGCCGAGGCTGTGGGACGCGAAGCCGCATTGTATGACGTGCGCGCAGAGGCCAAACCGGCCCGCAATCTGTTTGCCTTTTCCATCCTGTATCTGATGGCTCTGTTCTCGGCCCTTCTGGTCGAGCAGCTGCCCGTCATTGGAGTCTGATCCCCGATGAGCGAATTCATCAAACTGACCGATGAGCAGGTGAAGGCGCGCAAGCGTCGCAACATCGCCATCGCCATGGGTCTGCTGGTCTTTATCGCCACCGTCTATGCGATCACCGTCTCGCGCATGCATACCAACAACGAGGCCCGTAAGGCGGCGGATGCTGCCCACAACGCCGAGATGGGCGTGACGGTGTCCCAGCCTCAGGTCGTCGCCCCAGCGGGCGCGGAGGGGCAGTAATGTCGGACGAATCGCCCAAGGCGAAGGATCGCAAGAATCTCGTGGCGATCCTGTGCGTTCTGGGTGTGATGGGGATGACAGGGGCGGCCTTTGCGGCGGTTCCTCTTTATCGCCTGTTCTGTCAGGTGACCGGTTTTGGCGGCACGGTGATGACGGCCACCGAGGCCCCGACCGTGGTGCTGGAAGATTCGGTCGCCATCCACTTCGACACCAATGTGCGTAATCTGCCTTTGGAGTTCGAAGCCGAGGAGGTCACCCAGCGCGTCAAGATCGGCGCAACGGGCATGGCCTATTTCCGCGTCAAGAACACTTCGGACCAGCCCGTTCACGCCACCGCAGGCTATAATGTGGTGCCGCAAAAGGCCGGTCCGTATTTCCAGAAGCTGCAATGCTTCTGCTTCGAAGGGCAGGAAATCGCCCCCGGGGCCGAGGTTGTCTTCCCCGTCCAGTATTTCGTCGCGCCGGAAATGGCGACGGATCGGGAAGGGCGCGGCATCAAAGAAATCACGCTGAGCTACACATTTTACCCAACCAAGGGTTTTGATCCGTCAGTTTCAGCCCAATAGGCATTGGCAAAGCCTGTTCGGCGACGCTATAGCCCGTATCAAACGACTCTTGCCTTAATTCAGAGACCCTGGAATGGCCCACGCGAAACCGCAACACGACTACCATCTGGTTGACCCCAGCCCCTGGCCGCTCGTCACCTCCATGACCACTGTGGTCATGCTGACCGGCGCCGTCATCTGGATGAAGGGCATGTTTGGCCTGCCGGAGGGCACCAAATGGGTGTTCTTCGTGGGTCTGGCCGGCCTGCTTTACGGCATGTTTGGCTGGTGGCGCGATGTCATCAAAGAAGGCCAGAAGGGCGACCACACTCCGGTCGTTCAATTGGGTCTGCGCTATGGCATGATCATGTTCATCGCTTCGGAAGTCATGCTGTTCGCCAGCATCTTCTGGATGTTCTTTGAAATGACCATCTTTGCCGAAGCCCGCACCCTGATTCCGGAATACGGCAACTGGGCCGACACCGCTGCGGCCTGGTCGACCTGGCCGCCGAAGGGCGTCGAGCTGCTGGATCCGTGGAGCCTGCCGCTGCTGAACACCGTGATCCTACTGCTGTCGGGCACCACGGTGACCTGGGCTCACCACGCGATCATCAAGGGCGACCGTCAGGCTGCCAAGCTGGGCCTGTGGCTGACCGTGGGTCTGGGTGTGATCTTCTCGGGCGTTCAGGCCTATGAATATTATCACATCCTGCATGCCGGCATGTTCTTCAACGATGCCGCCATCAACTCGGGTCTTTATGGCTCGCTGTTCTTCCTGGCCACCGGCTTCCACGGCTTCCACGTGCTGATCGGCACCATCTTCCTGGCCGTCTGCCTGCTGCGTCTGTATCTGGGTGAGAACCACCTGACCCCGCAGAAGCATTTCGGCTTCGAAGCGGCGGCCTGGTACTGGCACT
>NZ_DIGV01000027.1:62850-213371 GCF_002419815.1 Brevundimonas sp. UBA5713
TGGGTCCCGCGCCGTTCTGCTATGGTGAAGCCATGAGTGATGCATCCCCGACTGTACTGAAAGGCCGTGCGGCGGCATGGGCCGGTGCGCGCGGCCGCTGCCCCAACTGCGGGCGCGGGCCGCTGTTTGCCGGGTGGATGAAGGTGGCTCCCCGCTGCACCGCCTGTGACTATCCGCTGGGCGAGGTCGAGACGGGCGATGGCGCGGCGACATTTATCATGCAGATCACCGGCCTGTTTGTCGGCGGCGGTGCGTTGGCCTTCAATCTGGCCTATCAGCCTGCGCTGTGGGTGAACCTGCTGATCTGGCCGCCATTGGCGCTGATTATGGCTCTGGGCTTGATGCGGCCCGGAAAGGGGTTGATGACAGCCCTCAACCTGTTGCGCACCCGCGCGAACTGAGACGAACACGCATGACCGCGAAAAACCGCTTTCCCATTGTGCTGACGCTTCTGGCCGTGATCCTGCTGGGGGCGCTGCTGTTTTTGGGCTGTTGGCAGGTGTCGCGCCTGCAGTGGAAGGTGGGCCTGATCGAAGCGGCGGAGGCCGCCGCCAATGTGCCGCCCGCGCCGCTGGAGCAGGTACTGGGCGAGGATGCGCCGGAGTTCCGTCAGGTGATCGCTACCTGCCGCGGGATAAACACTGCGCCGTTCGTCGAGTTGCGCACCATAGACCGGGGCGAGGCGGGGGTGCGTCTGGTCTCGGCCTGTGGTCTGGCTGATGGCAGCACCATCATGGTGGATCGCGGCTTTATCCAGCAGGGTGACGCGGCCCGTCCCGGCGTGCGCCCCGAACACAGCCTGCCGGTGACCTTCACAGGCGTGCTGCGCCAGCCGACCAAGCTGTCGTCGATGACGCCCGCGCCCGAGGAGCTGACCTTTTACGGACGCGACAATGAAGCCATGGCCCGCGCGCTGGGCGTAACGGGGCCGGTGTCGACGTGGACGGTCTATGCGTCCAGCGCCATCAATCCCGAAACTCCGGGTGTGCACCCCGTGGTGCCGCCGCCCGCCTTTACCAACAACCACCTCGGCTATGCCCTGACGTGGTTCGGCCTCGCGGTGGCCCTGATCATTCTCTATATGGTTCTGCTGCGCCGTCGCCTGACGCGAACGGCCGATTGAGGACCATCCCCCTGAGCATTCGCCTGCATACGCTGTCCAACGGCGTCCGTCTGATCTGTGACCCGCTGCCGGGTCGTCGTACCTTTGCCCTGACCGTGGCGGTCGCAGGCGGAGCGCGGATGGAATCGCAAGGCCAGTCCGGCTGGTCGCACCTGTTAGAGCATCTGGTGTTCAAGGGCGCGGGCGACATGGGCGCGCGCGACATCGTCGAGCGGATCGAGGCCGAGGGTGGCACCATCAACGCCGCCACGGGCTATGAGCGCACCAGTTTCGAGGTGCGCGGCGTGGACGGCAGCTTGCCTCTGGCCATGCAGGTCGTGTCCGATCTGGTCTTCCGCCCGACGCTGGATCCGGTCGAGATCGAGCGCGAAAAGGATGTAGTCGCGCAGGAGATCGCCGAGGCCTTTGATACGCCCGACGACCATGTGTTCGAGATGGCCCAGACGGCGGCCTTTGACGGCCAGTCGCTGGGACGGCCCATTTTGGGCTCGGTCGACAGCCTGAAGCCGGTGAACCGCGACAATATCGAAGCGTGGCGGGCGACCCTTTATTCGCCGGATCGTATGGTGGTTTCTGTGTCAGGGGCCGTCGATGAGGTCGAACTGCTGAAACTGGCGGAAAACTGGTTCGGGCAGGCGGTGGCGACGCCGCTGCCGGAACTGGCCGTGGCGCGCTTTGTGGGCGGGCACCGCGCCCTGAGCCGCAAGATCGAGCAGGCCAATCTGGTGTTCCAGATTGCCGCCCCGGGGGCATCGTCGGACGATCTGCACACGGCGCGCCTGTTCACCGAGATCTTGGGCGGGGGCATGGCCTCGCGCCTGTTCCAGTCGGCGCGCGAGGAGCGCGGGCTGGCCTATGCCATCGACGCCTATCTGGAGCCCTATGCGGATGTGGGTTTGCTGGGCATCTATGCCGGTGCGGCGGCAGAGCGGTCGCTGGAGCTGGCCGAGGTGTGCGGCAGGGAACTGGTGCAACTGGCCGAGCAGGGGCCGAGCGAAGCCGAGCTTTCACGCGCCAAGGCGGTGCTGACGGCTGGACTGTGGATGGCGGACGAGAGCGCGGCCAATCGCGCGGGCCGTCTGGCCACCCAGACACTGGTTTATGGCCAGCCGGTGCCGTCTGACGTTCTCGTCGCGGGGCTACAGGCTGTCACCGCCGAGCAGATGAAGGTTGTGGGCAGCCACATGTTGGCCAATAGCCGTCCGGCCACGGCGGTGCTGGGCCCCAAGGCGGCGTCCAAGGCGGGCGAGCGTTTCGTCAAGGCGCTGAGCGCGTAAGCACGGACACGGCCATGCGTCTGGCTTGGGGATAGTGGGCGGCGCAACGTTCCCCTGTGCGGCAGAAGGGCGTACAACTGCCGCCCATGGCCCTGTTTGAGTGGATGTCGGAAAGCAGCGGTCCGGTTCTTCATGGGCCGGATATCGTTTTGCGACCGCCGCGTCCGGCCGATTTCCGCGAATGGGCAGACCTGCGCGATGTGTCGCGTGACTATCTGCAACCGTGGGAACCGGCGTGGGCCGAGGATGATCTGACCCGCCCCGCTTTCAAGCGCCGCCTGTCCATCTATCAACGCGAAATGGATTTGGGCACGGCCTATCCGTTCTTTGTGGTGGATGCGCGCACCGGTGCGCTGATGGGGGCCATCACCCTGTCCAACATTAGGCGCGGCGTGGCTGACATGGCGACGCTGGGTTACTGGATCGGCCAGCCTTTTGCGGGGCTGGGTTTTGGCACGCAGGCGGTGGGGACGATTCTGCGGTTCGCCTTCGGACCCTTGCAGCTACATCGGGTCGAGGCGGCCTGTGTGCCGACCAACCTAGCCTCGCGCCGCGTGCTGGAAAAGTCCGGCTTTCAGCACGAGGGACTGGCGCGGGCTTATTTGAAAATTAACGGCCTATGGGCAGATCATCTGCTGTTTGGGGTTCTGGCGTCCGATATCGGTGATGTGGACGGGGCGGATCGTGTTTAGTCGAGGCCGTATTTGAACAGTCGTTCACAAGGGGGAGGGTGGGACCCCACCATGGCCATCGAGGCGCTGGCCGCTTCGGATTCGGCGCTGTGGGTGTGGTCTCCATCTGAAGACAGGCTGAGCTTTACCGGTGCCACGCCCTCGCTGGGCTTGGGACCGTTGGCCCCGTCGTGTTCGGCAGCGTCCTTCGCCGCCTTGGCCATGCCGCAGGACCGCGCGCTGGCGGACCGTCTGTTGAAGCCCCGAGAAGAAGGTACCGAGATCGCCGTGCGCCTGCGCATGCGCGGGTCCGAGACCTGTTTGTGGCGCGGCGTGTGGCTGGAAGACGGGTTGCGGGCAGCGGGATTGGTGACGCTGGAGCATCGCGCCTCGCACACCGGTCGGTGCGGTCTGACCCATCTGCTGGACCGCCGCACCTTTCTGGCACGGGTGTCCGAAGCCCTGCTGAACAGCGGTGAATATGAGATGGTGGTGGCCGATCTGGACCGGTTGCGTCGCCTCAACGAGGCCTTGGGGCCGGATCGGGCCGATCTGGTTCTGTCGACGCTGGGCTCGCGCCTGATGGCGGCCTTTCCCGAAGACGCCCTGCCTGCCCGCATCGGCGAGGACGAGTTTTGCGTCTTTATGAAGCGCGATCGCACGGCGGGTCGCAGCTCGGTGGCCGAGCGCATGCGCACCGCGCTGGAAGTGCCGCTGAGCATTGCCGGTTTTGATATCTATCCGACCGTGGCCATCGGTGCCGTGGCCGTCGAGGGCGGGGCAGAGGCTCCTGATGCGTCCGAGTTGCTACGTCGTGCTGCGTTGGCTCTGGAAAAGGCCAAACTGGCCGGACGAGGCGGGGCGGCGGCCTATGGGCGCGCTCTGGAAAGCGACAGCCTGTCGCGTCTGGCGCTGGAAAGCGACCTGCGTAACGCCCTGACGCGCGGCGAGATCGAACCCTTCTACCAGCCGATTGTGAACCTCTCGACCGGTGCTGTGGCGGGGTTCGAGGCCTTGGCGCGTTGGCGCCATCCGCAGCGTGGTCTGGTACCGCCGGACGAGTTCCTGTCACTGGCCGAGGAAATGGGCCTGATGGGCGATCTGGGCTTGGTGATGATGCGCTCTGCGGCGCGGCAGCTGGCCGAATGGCTGGGCCGCCATCCGCGCGCGGGTCAGCTGTTCTGTAGCGTGAACCTGTCGGTCGGCGAGATCGAGCGTCCGCATCTGGTCGAGGATGTGGAAGAGATCATCCGCACCACGGGCCTGCCGCGCGGGGCGCTCAAGCTGGAAGTGACCGAAAGCGACATCATGCGCGATCCGCAAAGGGCGGGGGAGATTCTGTCGTCGCTGCGCGAAGTGGGGGCGTCGCTGGCGCTGGATGACTTTGGCACCGGCTTCTCGTCGCTGTCCTATCTGGCGCGCCTGCCGTTCGATACGCTGAAGATCGACCGCTATTTCGTTCTGACCATGGATAAGGACGAGGGCTCGGCGAAGATCGTGCGCTCGGTCGTCAATCTGGGCCGCGACCTGTCGCTGGAAGTGGTG
The DNA here is from genome assembly GCF_002419815.1 of Brevundimonas sp. UBA5713. Lineage (GTDB taxonomy): Bacteria > Pseudomonadota > Alphaproteobacteria > Caulobacterales > Caulobacteraceae > Brevundimonas. The sequence continues at coordinate 67,467 of NZ_DIGV01000027.1, forward strand.
GCCGAGGGCGTAGAGAATGCCGGTCTGGCCTATCTGCTGGTGCAGGACGGATGCCACTACGGTCAGGGCTTTGGCTATGCGCCCGCCTTGGCCGCGCAGGAGGCCGAGGTCTATCTGAATGAATCGCTGGTGGACGGGGCCGCGCCGATCAAGGCCCGCAGCTAGATCAGGCGCTGCCGCCGGTCGATGACAGGCGCGCGGCATCCACCCCCATCAGGGTCAGGGCGCGCGACCATTTGCTGGCATAGTCGTCATCGAAGATCAGGTTGTGGTCAGCCTCCAGCGTCAGCCAGACGTTTTCGGACAGCTCTTCTTCCAGCTGGCCCTCGTCCCATCCGGCATAGCCGAGCACCAGCACCGAGCGGGCCGGGCCGGTGATTTCGTGCATGGCGGCCAAGGCTTCGCGCGTGCCGGTCACGGCCATGCCGCCCTCGATACGCAGTGAGGAGTCGTCGCTGATCCAGTCATCGGTGTGCAGCACAAAGCCGCGTTCTTGCTCGACAGGACCCCCGATCAGAACCGGCTTGCCCGCAGCGCCCTGGGTGGGGGCGTCCAGTTTTTCCAGCACATCGGCCAGATCGACGCCGGGGGCAGGCAGGTCGAGGCGCAGGCCCATGGCGTGGTCTTCGTCATGGGTGCAGACCAGAATCACCGCGTTTTCAAAACGGGGATCGTCAATGCCGGGCATGGCCACCAACAGGCGACCTTGTAATGACGGCCACTGGGTCATGAACGGGGAACCTTGGGCGTCGGGGGAAGGAAAAGCGCCACTCATCCCTCTATTGTCGGTATTGGCGCGCCCCGACGCAAGGCTTGTGTCGAGTGATCTTCGGTCGCGGGCCTTGGCGCGCCGTCGAGCGGGCCCTATCTTTCAGGCTCAGACGTCGACCGGAATGTGCCGGAACGGCGTACGGAGGAATTTTATGAGCATTCAACCCGGCGAGCGCCTGCCCGAAGCCAATCTGACCCAAATGACCAGCGAAGGTCCGCGTCCGGTCAGCACCAGCGAATTTTTCAAGGGCCGTACGGTCGCCCTGTTTGCCGTCCCCGGTGCCTTCACGCCGACCTGCTCGGCCCGTCACCTGCCGGGCTATAAGGACAATCTGTCGGCCCTGAGCGAAAAGGGCGTGGACGCCGTGGCTTGCGTGTCGGTGAACGACGCCTTCGTCATGGGCGCGTGGGCCGAGGCCAATGGTCTGAACGGCAATGACGACATCGTCATGCTGGCAGACGGCAATGGTGACTTCACCAAGGCTGTGGGCCTGCAACTGGACGCCACCGGCTTTGGCATGGGCAACCGCTCGCAGCGCTATTCCATGCTGGTCAAGGATGGCGTGGTCGAGAAGCTGAATGTGGAGCAGGGCGGCGAGTTCAAGGTCTCGGCGGCCGAGTTTCTGATCGAACAGCTGTAAGCTTATATCCGGCAAACGGATCGAAGACGGGGGAGGGCATCGGCTCTCCCCCGTTTTTTATGCCGCCGCCTGATGGCTGGCGGGCGCGGACAAGGCCTGTTCCAGCGTGGCCACCAAGGTGGCGGGCGTCAGCGGCTTGGCAACGAAAGCATTCATACCGGCCGCCAGACAGGCGCTGACGTCTTCGGGCGAGTTGTCGGCGGTGACGGCAATGACCGGCGTGTGAAGGTTCGGCCCGCCCGCGGCCCGCAGGCGACGGGTGGTCTCGCGGCCATCCAGTTCGGGCATACGCACATCCATGAAGATGACGTCGAACGGTTTGGTCGCGGCCAGTTCCAGCGCCGACATACCATCTGCCGCCGATGTGATGTCGCAGTCGAACGGCTGAAGGATCAGTTGGATGGCGCGGCGGTTGATCTCGTGATCGTCGACGACCAGCACGCGCAGGGGGGCTTCATTGGCCTCACCCGCCTCGAGCGCAGGGTCTGACACGGCCGTGGCGGGCTGCGGTTCCGGCTCCATCTCAGGCACTGCGTCCGGCGGTGTCGGGGCCGGTGCAGCCTCTTCGGCTAGGCCGGAGGGGAGGGGCGGCGTTGCCCTGAGCAGACTGAGACCGGCCAGCACATCCGAGGCCGTGGGCGCAGGCGGGGCCACTGGGGCGGCGGCCATTACCTCGCCCTCGGTCATCGTCAGGGCGATGGTGAAACGGGTACCCTGACCCGGCTGGCTGCGGGCGGTCAGATGACCGTCCATCAGCGTCACCAGATCATGGCAGATCGACAGGCCAAGGCCGGAACCGCCATAACGCGAAGCGATGTCCTCGGCGGTCTGATCAAAACGGTTGAAAACGCGCGACACCTGATCGCGGGTCATGCCGGGGCCGGTGTCGGCCACTTCGATCGTGACGGCATAGGTGCCGTTGTCATCCTGAAAGGCGCTGGCGGTCAGGGTGATGGTGCCGCTTTGTGTGAGTTTGACGGCATTGGACAGCAGGTTGTTGAGCACCTGACGCAGGCGCATTTCGTCGCCAAGTACCGCACGCGGCAGCGACCGGTCGGCGTCGATCACCAGTTTCAGGCCCTTGGCGCGGATCGGGCCGGCCCACAGGCGGGCGGTCTGGGCCAACAGGCGGCGCAGGTCAAAGGCCTGCGTGTTCAGTGTCATGGCTCCCGCCTCGATGCGGGCGTGGTCCAGCAGATCGTTCAGCAGGGCGTTCATCATCCGGCCTGCGTCCTCGATCATGGCCAGCTTCTGCGGGGCCATGGGCAGGCCGCGCAGGCTGTCGTCCTTCAGGGACTGGGCACCGGTCAGAATGGCCGTAATGGGCGTGCGCAGGTCATGGGCAACCATGGACAGATAGGCCGTGCGGCTGTCGACCGCCTGTTCGGCTTCCTGCTGGTTCTGTTTGGCCAAAGCATAGGCTTGGGCGTGGGCGTGATTGGCCGCCTTCAAACGCAAGGACGTACCAAGACAGATGCCGAGGAAGACCAGCACCGCCGTGGTGGTGGCCACAACCTGATTGATCGTGGCACCGTGCAGGGTGAGCAGCCACGGAATGGCCAGCCCCATCAGGGTGTTCGGCAAGACGGTCAGCAGGGTGACGCGCGCGGATCCCGAGCCGTTGATCACGGCCTGCAAAATGCCCGCGCCCAGATAGATGGTCGCGCACAGACCGCCGATCAGGCCGCCGACAAACCACATCGGCAGGACGACCCAGGCATAGGTGATGGCCCCCACCAGCAGGATGCTGTCGCACATAAATCCGATGAGGCCGGGCGGAGGTTTGCCGTCCTGACCGCGCGCGGGTCGGACCACGACCTTCTCCATGCCGAGCATGAGAAGATAGGCGGCCAGCCAGCCCAGAGTGGTCAGAGTGCCGATGATCGGAGCAAAAACCACAGCCGATGCGCAGGCTGCCGCCACCCTGTGCAACAAGGTTCGGTGACGCGAATCAATAGCCTTTGACCATCCGTTTGGACGGATGGGTCCGGCCGTAGAGGCGTTGCTCATGTCCCCGATCTCTCGTCTTAAGGCGTCTCCCCGCAGACAAACTAGATCATGAGCCCTAATGGAGCGTCAACGTAACGTCGATACGGCATCCGAAATCGATGTGAAGCCATCGGCTTTCAGGCGCGCGGCCAGATCGCGTTTGATACGGGTGATCAGGCCGGGGCCTTCGAACACCAGCGCCGAGTAGAGCTGGACCGCGCTGGCCCCCATGCGGATGCGGGCATAGGCCTCTTCGCCGCTGTCGATACCGCCAACCGCGATCAGGGGCAGGCGGCCCTCTGCGGCCTCGGCAGCGGCTTGCAGGGCGCGGCGGGCAAAGGGTTTGATCGGATCACCCGACAGGCCACCCGCCTCGCCCTTGAAGGCGGACTTCAGATGGGCAGGGCGTTCCAAAGTGGTGTTGGAGACGATCAGGGCATCGATGCCATGGGCGATAGAGGCCTCGACGATCATGCCGATTTCCTCGCCGATCAGATCGGGCGCGATTTTCAAAAAGACCGGCGCGCGGTCGTGGGGGCGGGCCTCATGGATGCGGCCAAGCAGATCGTCCAGCGCCTCGCGGCCCTGAAGGGCGCGCAGGCCCGGCGTATTGGGCGAGGAGATATTGACGGTGAAATAGTCGGCCAGACCCGCCAGACGCTTCAGGCCCGCCACATAGTCGGCGGCCTTGTCCTCGGTGTCTTTATTGGCACCGAGGTTGGCCCCGATGGCGACCGTGCGCGGGCGGTCATGCAGACGGGACGCGAACGGCTCCACACCGTCATTGTTGAAGCCCATGCGGTTGATGACCGCGCGGTCCTCGGTGAGCCGGAACAGGCGCGGCTTGGGATTGCCCGGCTGGGCCTTGGGCGTGACCGAGCCACATTCAACCGCGCCAAAGCCGAGGCGGGCAAGGCCGTGCAGAGCCTCGCCGTTTTTGTCGAGGCCTGCGGCCAGCCCCACCGGATTGGGCAGGGTCAGGCTTGCGATGCGGGTGGTCAGGACCGGATCATCAGCGGCGGGTGCGGGCAGGGGAAACAGGCGGGCGGCCTGAACGGCGGCGCGGTGCGCGGTCTCGGGGTCCAGTTTGCGGAAAAGGGCGGTGCCGAGATCGGTCAGGCTCATGATACGGACAGTCGGGTCAGAGGATCATCTGGCCGTCGGCACTGACCGACAGCGGGCGGGGATTGCGCGTGGCCGAAACCGGCAGCACGCCATAGATGTGCGGAAACAGGGCCCCGCCGCGCGACGGCTCCCACACCACATCGTCGGCAAGGACTGTCAGATCCACCTCGACCAGCATTAGGTCCGTCTGGCCCGCATAGTGTTTGGCGGCAGTGGCTTCCAGTTGGTCGGCGGCGGACAGGTGGATGTAGCCATCGGCCAGATCAACCGGCGAGCCTTCATAGCGGCCTTCGGCCAGCATCCGCTTCCAGTCGGCGACCGAAAGGATTTTCCACGCCACATCGGGCATCTGGCTCATGGTCCTCAGCCCAGACTGGCTGGTGTCAGCCAGCCTTCATAGCTGGGGCGACCGGCGGCATCGACCTGAAATACGGCGCAGCCCGAGGTCGGAAAGCCACCGGCAAAGCGGTCGAGAATGGTGGGTGAGGCCGCACTTTCGATCAGATAGTCGACGGCCAGTTGGTGGATGCCCGGATTGTGGGCCAGCACCAGCACACAGCCTGCCTCTTCCTCGTTCAGTTCGATTTCATGGCGCAGGGTTTCGGCAGGGGCGTCGTAGAGATGATCCTGCACGCGGACTTCGACATCGCCCAGTGCGTCCTGAACCTGTTCCCACGTCTGCCGGGTGCGAACGGCACTGGACACCAGCGCCAGATCGGGACGGAAGCCACGCGCCGCCAGTTCCTGACCCACGCGGGCCGCTTCGCTGAGACCGCGGGCCGACAGCGGGCGGTCGCGGTCTTCTCCGCCAACGGGGGGACGGGCTTCGGCCTCGGCGTGCCGCATCAGGATCAGTCTGTGCATGGGACGCCCCCATAAAGCGGTTTGCGCTGTGGTTCCAGTTCGCTGTCGCGCGAAACGCCGGTTGAATGGGACTGGCGGGTCGCGCCGCTGGGTGCCGGGGCCAGCGCCGGTCGCGGCAGAACCACCAGATTGCCCTTGGGCCGCGGGCGGGCATAGTTGCGACGGCTGGCTTCCAGCAGGATCAGCCCCGCCGCGCCCGGAAAGGCGACGCGGCCCACCTGCTCAAAGCCGTCGGCAAAGCCCAGCAGGGGGCGCCACGGGGGCACATAGACGGCCGGTGACCACGCCGAGGGCTCCAGCCCTGCGCCGCGCACCAGATTTTCCAGCTGGCGGCGCGAAAAGGGGCGGCCGTGGCCAAAGGGGGTGGCCTCGGTGCGCGCCCAAAGCCCGCCCCGCGCGGCAGTGGCCACAATCAGCCGGCCTGAGGGTGACAGGGTGCGGGCGGCCTCGATCAGAATGGCTTGCGGGTCGTCGGCTTCCTCGATGGCGTGCACCATCAGAATGCGGTCGAACAGGCCGGATGCGAAGGGCAGGCGGCGTTCGTCCACCAGCACGGACCGGTTGCGGGCGGCGCTGGCATAATGCTCGGCCCCTTGGCCCCCCGGCATGGCGGCGATCACGCGGCGGGCATCGCTGAAACCGTCCAGCCAGGGCGTGGCATAGCCAAGGCCGAGGACGTCACAGTTGCTGGCGGTGCCCCATGCATCGGACAGGCGACGCGCCAACAGGCGTCGGACCAGCGCGCCGGTCGGCTCGCCGTAGAAGGTCCTGAGTTCGTCAATGCTGCGTCGCATGACGCGAGTATAGGACGATGAGGCCCACGCCTGCTAGGATGACAACATGACACTGTCCGTTCGAATATTCCCGTGCCGCTCTGACAACTACGGTTTTCTGGTTCGCGACGAGGCGACCGGACAGGTGGCGACCATCGACACGCCCGATGCCGAGGCCATTTTGAAGGACCTAGAGGCTTCGGGCTGGGGGCGGCTGGATATGATCCTCAACACCCACTGGCACCCCGATCATACCGAGGGCAATGAGCGGCTGAAGGCCGAGACGGGCTGCGAGATTGTCGGCCCCGAAGAGGTGCGCCGCGTGGCCCCGCTGGACCGCGTGATCAAGGACGGGGATACGGTGGCGCTGGGCGAGACCGTGTTCGAGGTGACCGAGGCCCCCGGCCATACGCTGGGCCATGTGGTGCTGCATGCAGCGGGCGAGAAACTGGCCTTTGTGGGAGATGTGATCTTTCCGCTGGGTTGTGGCCGTCTGTTTGAAGGCACGCCGGAGCAGATGTTCGTCAGCCTGTCGAAGATCGCCGCATGGGACGATGACACCGTCCTTTATGCCGCCCACGAATATGCGGCGTCCAATGCCCGCTTTGCGCTGAGCCTGTCGGACGATACGGCGCTGAAGGCCCATTGCGACGAGATTTTTGCCAAACGCCAGCGCGGCGAAAAGACCGTGCCGACGACACTGGCGGTCGAAAAACAGTTCAACCCCTTCCTGACGGCCAAGACTGCCGAAGAGTTTGCGCAGCGCCGCGCGGCCAAGGACAGTTTCGCGGGCTAGGGCGTTTCGCGGTTCAGCATCATTTCGGCGGTGGGCTTGGGCCGGATGGCGACGATCAACACGCCGCCCAGCGCGATAGCTGCACCGATAATCATGCGCAGGCTCAGCTGGTCGCCGGTCAGCCAGACGCCAAAGCCGATGGTGGCCAGCGGCGTCATCAGCGTCAGCGGAGCCAGCAGATTGGCTTCATAGCGTTTGATCAGGCCGTAGAAGGCGGTGTGGCCACAGATCGAGACGATCAGGGCCATGAAGACGACCGCGCCGACAAAGCGCCAGCCAGCGGCCATGGCGGTCTCTACCTGCCCGCTTTCGAACATCAGGCTGAGACCCGAAAGGACGAAGGCCGAGATTAGACCCACCCACGCCTGAAACCGCAGGGGTGGCACGGATTCCATCTGCTTCATCAGCACCGAGCCGAGCGCGGCAGAAAAGGCTGCGCCCACCACGAACCATAGTGCGGGCGCGAGGCCGAGACCGGCAGGGTTCCAGCTGACCAGAAGCACGCCCGCCATGGTCAGGGCGATGCCCAGACCGCGCCGCCAGCGGATGGTCTCTTTCAGCATCAGCACAGCCAGCAGGGCGGTAAAGGGCACGGCCAGTTGCAGCACCACGGCGGCCGCTGAAGGCGAGGCTCCTTGCAGGCCCATATAGAGCAGGGCGAAATTGCCGCCGCCCATGCAAAGCCCGATCAGCAGAATACGCCACAGCGGGCGCGGCACGGGCCTGAGCCACGGCAGGGTACACAGGGCCACCAGCACAAAGCGCGCGGCGGTAAAGAAGATCGGCGGAATGTCCCAGCGGTCGACGGCGATCTTTCCCAATACATTGGAAAAGGCCCAGACCAGACAGACCAGAACAAGGATCAGAAAATCACGTGCGCGCATGGCTTAGCCATTACCGCGATCGCGGATATTATTCCTCAGGAATAATCGCGCGAATGATACGGGCCGACGAGGGGCGTCCGGCAATGCCGCGCGAGGGGTCGACCACGATGCGGAGCTCGCCGCGCTGATAGGTTACCGCCGAGCGGTTGCCCTCGACGATAGTGATGACACGCATGCGGTCGAGGAAGGGCTTGGCGCTGGGCGAACGGGCGATACGGATCACCGTGTCGGTGGTCACAATCAGGGCCTCGACGCACAGAGCCTCGGACTCGTCGCCATAGACGTTGATCTGCACCAGACGGCCAACCGCGTCCGAGATCAGGCTGGAGCGGCGGGTCATCAGATTGAACAGCTGGACCGGACCCAGCGCCTGAGGCTCAAGGCTGGGGGCAGTGCCACCGGCGTTGGACACCGGAGAGCCACCGGGGCTGCGCGACGAGTACAGCGTCATACCGCCCGAGGAGGTGACGCGCAGGACCTGCTCGCCCGCATCATTGCGGTAGATGGTGTCGCCGCGCGGTGCCGAGGAGGCGCGCAGTACCCACGTCTCGTTCGAGCGGTCGAAGCGCAAAAGGGTCAGACTGCCCTGGCGGCCAAGGATGAAACCTTGGCCTGTGGCGGCCACATAGCGGCCCGGCGGCGGAGTGGTGCGACCCGGTGTGGCGCGGATACCCCGCGGATAGTCGCCCGCGGACACAGCAGCCCTTTGTACACCCGCGTCCATGGCCAGCCCGCTGGTGGGGGCGCATAGAATGGGCAGAGCGGCCAGGGCAGAGGCCATGATAATCGTGGCGCGCGCACGTGCGACCGTCGAGGCGTGGTTGGCCTCGACGTGCAAAGCAAACGGATTCTCCGTCACGTGCTTGGCCGCGAATGTCATAACAAGACTCGTCCGATGAACGCGCGGCAGATTTTAGGCAGAGTCGTAATCACCCGACGAGGTACTGCCCGCCATTGAGCGACAGTGTGCACCCTGTGACATATCCGGCACGCTCTCCGGCCAGCCAGGCGACCATGTCGGCGATCTCTTCGCCCTTGCCGAGGCGACCCACCGGAATCTGGGCGATGATGCCCTCAAGCACCTTGGGGTCCATGGCGTCGACCATATCGGTATCGATATAGCCCGGGGCGATACAGTTGACCGTCACGCCCTTGCGCGCGTTCTCCAGCGCCAGCGCCTTGGTAAAGCCGATCATGCCCGCCTTGGCCGCCGAATAGTTGGCCTGCCCGATCTGGCCCTTCTGGCCGTTGATCGAAGAGATGTTGACGATACGGCCCCAGTTGCGGTCGCGCATGCCGTTGATGACCTGACGGGTCATGTTGAACACGCTGTCCATGTTCACACGGATGACGTCCGACCATTGGTCGTGGCTCATTTTATGGAAGAAGCCGTCGCGGGTGATGCCTGCATTGTTCACAAGCACATCGATCGGGCCCAGTTCGGCCTCGACCTCTGCAACGGCACGCTGGCAGTCCTCGAAGGAGCCGACATTGCCCTTCACCACCATTACGCCCAGTTCTTCGGCAGTGGCGCGGGCGGCGGCATCATTGCCCGAATAGCCTGCCGCGACATTGAAACCGTCTTCCTTGAGGCGCTGGACAATGGCCTTGCCAATGCCGCGGGTGCCTCCGGTGACCAGTGCGGTACGCGTCATGGACATCCTCCCTCGCTGTGCGGCGACACGGTGGTGCCGCTGCTCCCTGACACAAGACTTAGCGTCTGAGTGTCAGGGTGGGAAGCGCCAGAACGCGCCCAAGCGAACGCGGGGCGATGAACAAGCTGTGAGAGGCGGAAGGATTTACGGTTGTTGACGTAAATCTTTGTATTTTCTGTGCCTTAGTAGGCGAAATCGCGGAACAGACGGCTGAGATCACCCTGCCATTCGCCGTGATAGAGATCCAGCAGGCGTTCAGCGGGGGTGATGCCGCTGTCGGCGATGTCTTCCAGTTCGGCCAGATAGCCGCGCTCATCGACCATGCCGGCGGAGAGGCGGTTGCGGTTGATCAAGCCCTGTTTGGCGATGGCCACCATGTCGACGGCGACATCGCGCACGCTGCGGCCATTCACTTCGGCCTTGAGGCCCAGACGGGTCACGTCACGGCGCAGACGCTCATGGTCCTCGATGTCCCACTCCTTGCACAGGTCCCATGCGGCGGCCAGAGACGGTGCGTCATAGAAGATGCCGGTCCACAGGGCGGGCAGGGCGCAGATGCGGCTCCACGGGCCGCCGTCGGCCCCGCGCATTTCGAGGTACTGTTTCAGGCGCACCTCGGGGAACAGGGTGGTCAGATGGTCGGCCCAGTCCTTGATATTGGCGCGCTCGCCTGGCAGGGCATCGACCTTGCCGTCCATAAAGGCGCGGAAGTCCTGACCCGACAGGTCATGATAGGTGTCACCGCGCTTGGCGAAATACATCGGCACGCCCAGCGCATAGTCGACATAGCGCTCATAGCCGAAGCCGTCTTCGAACACGAAGTCCAGCATGCCGGTGCGGTCCGGGTCGGTGTCGGTCCAGACATTGGCACGGGCCGACAAGAAGCCGTTGGGCTTGCCTTCGGTAAAGGGGCTATTGGCGAACAGGGCGGTGGCGACGGGTTGCAGCGCCAGCGAGGTGCGGAACTTCATCACCATGTCGGCTTCGTTCTCGAAATCGAGATTGGCCTGAATGGTCGAGGTACGCAGCATCATGTCGAGGCCCAGCGAGCCCTTCTTGGGCATGTAGGCGCGCATGATGTTGTAGCGGCCCTTGGGCATGACCGGCACGTCGGCGCGGGTCCACAAAGGGTCAAAGCCGACGCCGAGGAAACCCAGACCGATCTGGTCGGCGATCTGTTTGACCTCCATCAGGTGGCGGCCCGTCTCGTCACAGATGTCGTGCATGGTCAGCAGCGGCGCGCCCGACAGCTCGAACTGTCCGCCCGGCTCAAGGCTGATGGAGGCGGAGAAGCCCTCATTGTTCTTGCGCTCGAGGGCGATGACGTTTTCGCCTTCGTACACTGGCGACCAGCCAAAGCGCGTCAGGCCTTCCAGCATGGCCTTGATGCCGTTGTCGCCTTCATAGGCCGGACGACGCAGGGTCGAGCGGTCGAAGCCGAACTTTTCGTGCTCTGCGCCCACGCGCCACTGGTCGCGAGGCTTTTCGCCACGGCTGATGGTTTCGATCAGTTGATCGCGGGTGAGCGGCGCGTCGTCAGCCATGAGTAACCTCTGTTGTTGCGGGCTAGATGCGCACCCGCAATCGCCTTCACAAGCCTTTTTGGAAACTTATCGTTCCCAATCCCCAACGGCGTATTGCCAAAGGGTCATGGCCGAAATCGCAGCGGTGTCCGCGCGCAGGATACGCGGGCCCAGCGAAACGGCTGTGGTAAAGGGCAAAGAGCGCAAGTGTTCACGCTCTTCCGGGGAAAAACCGCCCTCGGGACCGATCAGGATCGACCACGCGCCGGCACCGGCTTTTTGCAGGGCGTCGATGGCCGGATCGCCACCGGTTTCGTCGCAGAACATCAGCTTGCGGCCCTCGGGCCAGTCTTTGAGGATGTCGGCCAGCTTTTTGGATTCGTGCACCACGGGCACATCCAGGCGGCCCGTTTGTTCAGCGGCTTCCTCGGCGATGGCATCGAGGCGGTCAAGGCGGATGCGCTCGGCATTGGTGCGCTGGGTGATGGTCAGTTGTACCGACTTGGCCCCCAGTTCGGCAGCCTTTTCCACCACGGTCTCGACGCGGGCTTTCTTGATGCCTGCGAGGATCAGTTCGAGGTCGGGGCCGAAGGCCTGCGGGCGCGTCTGTTCGAGACAGCGCAGGATGGCACCCTTTTTCAGCACCTCGATCACCTCGGCGCGCCATTCGCCGTCCGTACCGTTAAACAGCAGCAGGTCGTCGCCCTGTTTCAGACGCATGACCTGCGTCAGATAGCGGGACTGGTCGAGGGTGGGGGCGACAGCATGGCCTTCGGCCAGCGGGGCAGTGACGTGCAGACGGATCATGGCGTCTGAATATCGCGCTTTGACGGGTGAGGAAACGGGAACGTCGCCTTGGCCCTGACGTTCTGTCAGCATGTTCACAACCCTTGCCGTAGCGGCCCGCGATCGCAAACGTCTGGCCGAGATTTCCACCGTGGCGGCGCGGTTCGGATTGCAGGCGGTGGTGGGACGTCTGGGCCTTGGCAGCAAGGGCGAGGAAGGCGAGGGGCCGGAGCCGCTGCCACGCCGTACCCGTCTGGCGCTGGAGGCGCTGGGGCCGACCTTCGTGAAGCTGGGGCAGATATTGTCCACGCGCTCCGACCTGTTGCCGCCCGACTGGGTGGCCGAGTTCGAGCAGCTTCAGAGCGGTGGTCCCACCGTGGATTTCGAACAGCTGAGGCCCGAGGTCGTAAGGGCGCTGGGTGGAGCGCCCGAAGAGGTGTTCGCGACGTTCGATACCCGGCCTCTGGCCGCCGCCTCTATCGCTCAGGTGCACCGCGCCGTTCTGCATGACGGCACACAGGTGGTGGTGAAAATCCGCCGTCCCGGCATCCGGCCCAAGGTCGAGGCGGACCTGCGCCTTATGAACGAACTGGCGCGCAAGGCGGAGCAGTCCAGCGCCGAGATTGCCCGCTATCGCCCGCGCGCCCTGATCAAACAGCTCAGCGAAGCCATGCTGGAGGAACTGGATTTCACCAGCGAGGGGCGCAACTGCGACCGCTTTGCTGCCGATTTTGCCAGAAATGACGCTGTGGTCATTCCGGCGATCTATTGGGAGCACACCACCGACAGCGTTCTGGTGCAGGACTATCTGGAGGGCGTGCCGCCCACCGATGCTGCCCGTCTGATCGCGGCCGGGATCGATCCGCACACCTTGGCCAAGGTCGGGGCGCATGCGGTGCTGGACATGGTGCTGGTGAATGGTCGGTTCCATGCCGACCCGCACCCCGGAAACCTGCGCGGGCTGGAGGGAAACCGCATCGGCCTGCTGGACTTTGGCATGGTTGGCACGATCACACCCCGCCGACGCAGCGAACTGATCGGCTTTGTGCAGGCGCTGGCCGGTGGCGATGGCGCGCGCATGGCCGAGGTGCTGGCCGACTGGACCGAGGGCACGGATGTGTCGCGCCGCAGCCTGACCGAAGGGGCAGAACGCCTGATTGCCCGCCATGGGCAGGGGCAGATCGATTTGCCCGCGATCGTCGAGGACTTGATGGGACTGATGCGGCGCGAGCGGGTCGCTGCGCCGCCCGATCTGGTGCTGATCCTGAAAGCGCTGGTGACGATCGAAGGGGTGCTGTCGCGGGTCGATCCCCAGTTCGACCTGATGCGGACGATGAACGGGGCTTGGAAACGGGCGCTGCTTTCGCGCCGCAGCCCCGAGGCCGTGAGGAACTGGGCTATCGGCACCTTGCTGGACCTGTCCTCGGTCACTGACGATATCCCGCGCTTGATCCGTGCCGCGTCCCGCAAACTGTCGGAAGAGACGCCGCGCGCCGACACCGAGGCCCAGCGTCAGATCGCCCACGAGATCAAATGGGCTACCCGCTGGGTTGCCGGTGCCGTCGTCGTGGCGGGGGCCGTGGTGGCGCTGGCGATACGTTGGCCGCACTGAACCGCGTAGGGATTTTTCCCACGCGGTTCAGCCAGAAGTCTTACTGCGCGGGGGGGACGGCGCGCTGGGCGGCTTCGCCCACATTGTCGGCGGCATTGCCAATGCTCTCGGCGGCACCGGCGATGGCGTTGCTTTCGACCTGTTCGGTCTGGGTCATGGTGAAAAGGAAATAGCCGACCACGCCGATGGCGAGGATGGCCACAAGGATTCCGAGAAGGCCCATACCACCGCCGCGCTTTTCCGTGACGACCGTGTTGGGTGTCTCGTGGGTGGTGACAGTCTCGACACTGCCATCGGGGTGTTCAATGCGGCGTTCGGTAGACATTTGACATCCTCCTTGTCGTTATGAGGAGTAAGCGCAGCATCGGGCACCATTGTTCCGCCCGTAGTGGAAATGCAGACGGCCCGCAGGTTGTGGAACCTGCGGGCCGTTGGCGTTTGTGTGTAGGGCGTGACGCTTACAGCGTGCGCGAAATCAGCAGCTTCATGATCTCGTTCGTGCCGCCGTAGATGCGCTGGACGCGGGCGTCCTTGTACAGCTGGGCGATCGGATATTCGTTCATATAGCCATAGCCGCCGAACAGCTGGAGCATCTCGTCGATGGTCTCGCCCTGGATGTCGGTGACCCAATATTTGGCCATGGAGGCGGTGGCCGCATCCAGCTTGCCCTGCAGGTGCTGCTCTATGCAGTGGTTCACGAACACGCGCGCGACGGTTAGCTTGGTTTTGACCTCGGCCAGTTTGAACTGGGTGTTCTGGAAGTCGATGACGCGCTTGCCGAAGGCCTTGCGTTCCTTGACGTAGGCGAGGGTGGCTTCCAGACCGCGCTCGGCAGCGGCGCAGCCCTGAACGGCGATGTTCAGGCGCTCTTGCGGCAGTTGCTGCATCAGTTGGACAAAGCCCTGACCTTCAGAGCCGCCCAGCGCATTTTCCAGCGGCACCTTCACATCGTTGAAGAACAGCTCCGAGGTGTCATTGGCCTCCATGCCGATCTTGTGCAGGTTGCGACCGCGCTCGAAGCCCTCTGCGCCATCAGTCTCAAGGCCGATCAGGGTGATGCCCTTGGCACCCTCTGCCGGATCGGTCTTGGCGACAACGAGGATGAAGTTCGCCAGCTGGCCATTGGTGATGAAGGTCTTGGAGCCGTTGAGGACGTAGTGGTCGCCCTTTTTGATGGCGGTGGTCTTTACACCTTGCAGGTCGGAGCCTGCGCCCGGTTCGGTCATGGCGATGGCACCGACCAGTTCGCCCGACTGCAGGCGCGGCAGCCAGCGGGCCTTCTGCTCTTCGGTGCCATAGTGCCAGACGTAGGGCATGACGATGGCGTTGTGCAACGAGATGCCGAAGTGGTCTGCGCCCTGCCAGCCCAGCTGGTTCATGATCACCACTTCATGGCGATAGTCGCCGCCGAAGCCGCCGTCTTCCTCGGGCATGGACACGCCCAGCAAGCCAGCGTCACCGGCATCGTTCCACAGCTGGCGCGGCACCGAACTGTCGGCGATCCATTGGGTCACCTTTTCGGGCGGGGCGTGATCGGCCACCCATTTGGCGACGCTGTCGTTGAACAGGATGATGTCCTCATCCTGCATGAAAGTGGGTTCGGGGAGGTTCAGAGCATTCATCCGGCATTCCTCTCATGGGCTGTCCGCTCTTGTGCATCGGCGGACTGGCGTGAAACGGGCAAAGAAAAGGGCCTTTCCGCTGGGGAAAGGCCCTGATCTGTCTGGCCTAGAAGGCCGAGGCGTCCAGATCCATCAGGACCTCTGCGCCGGTCTTCAGCTTGGTGAGGTGGGCACCTGCGTCAGGCAGGATGCGCTCGACGAAGTAGCGGCCCGTCTTCAGCTTGTTGGCGTAGAACGGATCGCTGTCGCCAGCGTCGATCTTGGCTTGGGCCGCCTTGGCCATCTGCGCCCAGATGTAGGCGTAGGCGGTCAGGCCGAACAGGTGCAGATAGTCGGTCGAGGCGGCACCGGCGTTGTCCGGATTGGCCATGCCGTTCTGCATCAGCCACATCGTGCCTTCCTGCAGCTTCTCCTTGGCGTCGGCCAGACCGTCGACATACGGCTTGATGGCTTCGTTGCCCGAGTTCTCCGACACGAAGGCGTCGATGTCGCCGAACCACGACATGATGGCACGGCCACCCTTGGCCGGCAGCTTGCGGCCCACGAGGTCCAGCGCCTGTATGCCGTTGGTACCTTCGTAGATCATGGTGATGCGGGCATCACGCAGGTACTGCGAGGCCTGGAAGTGCTCGGTGTAGCCTGAACCGCCGTGGACCTGCATGCCCAGCGAGGCGACGTGGAAGCCACGGTCGGTCAGGAAGGCTTTCAGAACCGGCGTGATCAGACCCATGTAGTCGTTGGCCTTTTGGGCCACGGCTTCGTCCTTGGAGTGTTGCAGGTCGGCTTGCAGCGCGGTCCACAGGATGAAGGCGCGGCCGCCTTCGACATAGGCCTTGGATTCCAGCAGCATACGACGCACGTCCGGATGGACGATGATCGGGTCTGCCGGACCGTCCGGATTCTTCGGTCCGGTCAGCGAGCGCGATTGCAGACGGTCGTTGGCGAACTCGACCGCGTGCTGGTAGGCCGCGTCACCGATGGCCAGACCTTGCAGGCCGGTGCCGAGGCGAGCTTCGTTCATGACAACGAACATGTTGTTCATGCCGCGGCCTTCTTCGCCGATCAGCCAGCCCTTGGCGTTCTCGTACTGCATGACGCAGGTGGCGTTGCCATGGATGCCCATCTTGTGCTCAAGGCCGACGCACTCGACGCCATTGCGCTCGGTGATGTTGCCGGCGTCATCCGCGTGGAATTTAGGCACGAGGAACAGCGACAGGCCCTTGATGCCCGGAACCGCGCCTTCGACGCGGGCCAGCACGGTGTGGACGATGTTTTCGGCAAAGTCGTGCTCGCCAGCCGAGATCCAGATCTTCTGGCCGGTGATCGAATAGGTGCCGTCACCGTTCGGAACAGCCTTGGTGCGCACCAGACCCAGATCGGTGCCGCACTGCGGCTCGGTCAGGTTCATGGTGCCGGTCCACTCGCCGGTCGCCATCTTCGGCAGCCACTTAGCCTTCAGCTCGTCCGAACCGTTGGCCTCGATGCCGTGGAAGGCACCGGCGGTCAGGCCCGGATACATGGAGAAGGCCGCCGAGGCCGCAGCGGTGAACTGGCCGACAGCCATCGAGATGATGGCCGGCAGGCCCTGGCCGCCGTATTCAGGATTGAAGGCCAGGCTGGTCCAGCCGGCTTCGACCATCTGGTGATAGGCTTCTTTCCAGCCCGTCGGGGTGGTGACGACGCCGTTTTCGATCTTGCAGTGCTCGATGTCGCCGGTCTTGTTGATCGGAGCGATCACGCCGTCGGCAAACTTCGCACCTTCTTCCAGGATCTGGTCGATCAGGTCGCGAGAGACGTCCGGGTTACCGAAGTGCTCGGCGTAGTTTTCGACTTGCAGCACATCGTGCAGCACGAAGGACAGGTCGCGAACGGGCGACTTATAGGCCATGATTAAGCTCTCGCTTTGAAGGGCTGATATTGATTGTCGGGATTGTTGAGGCGTTCGCTCAACAAATTGGCGTAGGCATCCGCTCCGGGCAGCAGGTCGGGCCGGTGTTCGGCCAGAGTCTGCTCCATCCAGGCACACGCTTCTTCGGCGGTTTCGATGGCACCCTGGATATCTTCTAGCTGCTGCTTCAGCGCATCAATGCGGGCACGGTGACGCGGCAGGGCGATCGCCATCTGGTGTACGTTGTGTTCCTTCTTGTCATAGAGATCCATCATTTCCTGGATCTCTTGCAAGGTGAACCCGATGCGACGACCGCGCATGATCAGCTTCAGTCGTGCCCGGTCACGCGCGCTGTAGACACGCGTCTGGCCTTTGCGCGAGGGGGTCAGCAGGCCCTTGTCCTCGTAAAAACGAAGCGCGCGGGCCGTTGCGCCAAACTCGCGGCAAAGCTGCCGGATGGAATAGGTGCGATGATCGTCAGCGTTCGCCATGCGGCAAACATAACTTTACGTCAGCGTAAAGCGCAAGAGGGTTTACGCGCGCGTAAACGTAAGCTTTTTGTGATCGAGCCGAACGGGGCAGGACCGTCGACCTTTCAAGGGTATCAGAAGCCGCGGCGGCGTCCAAATAATACCGGTACGGTGATGGCCAGCAGCATCATGTTCATCACAGCCAGACCGACCTCGGCCCGCGCGATGTGTGTCGCTAGAAAGCCGAGCTGCATCAGAACGAGGGCCGCCGAGGCGGCGATTACGACCGGACGGCCAATCGTCCAACCGGCCAGAGGGGTCAGCATCAGACCTGCGAGCACCAGTTCAACGACGCCGAAAATCCGGACAAATTCCAGCGATGCGACTTCGGGCCAGCCGAGCAGCACAATCAGATGGTTCATCGGCTCGGTCAGTTTGGCAAAGCCTGCGGCGGCAAAGAACATCGACAGCCAGCCCTGAAAGGTCCACAGCGCCGCATTGATCCATATGGCGCGCACGCGGCGTTGCGGCGTGTCGGCGACGACCGAACTCGTGATGGTCCGAGCCGAAGCCTTGGCGCGCGGTCGCAGGATTTGCCACAAGGAGAGACGCGGGCGTGGAGGGCAGGAGGTGGTCATATAGGTAACTGCTGTTGTTGCAGTGTCGTATTTAGTGTCGTTTTTGCCCTATGAAAGGGGGGCACCCCGAAAAATCTGTCAGTCCGGGTGATGAATTGAAATCAGACGGCAGCCGGGTCGCTGAAATCCCAAGCCAGACGGGCCTGTTCGAGACGGGCCAGCTTTTCTGTCAGGGGTTGCCAGTCGTCATTTTCGGCAATGGCCGACCAAATGGCCTCGACCTCGTCGATCAGCATTTCCTCCGGCTCGCCAGCGCGGAACATCGGGTGTTCGAGACGCTCGGGGCGATCCGGCTCGTGCTCCATCAGGGCGTAGCGGAAGGCATCGAAGGCTTCGCCCTGATAGACCTTGCCGCGCGGTCCACCCAAGGCGCGGGCAGCCGAAGAAAAGCCGCCGAACCAGTCGAAGAAGAGCGGCTCCCAGCGCAGTTCCTCACCCTTCTCGCGCAGTAGCGCCAAGGTGCAGTCCAGCAGGCGCTGGTCGGCGGCTTCGCCCACCGATTTGACGCCCAGACGCATCAGGAAGGCCGCGCGCAGTTCGCGGATATAGGCCGGACCGAACCCGTTGAGCGCCGTCACCAGACCTTCAGGCTCGGCGATCAGTTTCAGGCAGCCCGCCAGCTGGGTCAGGTTCCAGAACACCGCCTCGGGCTGGCGTGCATAGGCATAAAGGCCGTCGTGGTCGAAATAGGCGGCGGTAAAGCCCGGCTCATAGTGCGGCAGGAAGCGCCACGGGCCGTAGTCAAAGCTTTCGCCCGTCACATTCAGATTGTCGGTGTTCAGAACGCCATGGACAAAACCGGCGGCCACCCAGCGCGCACATAGCTTGGCCTGCGCCTGCACAACCTCATGAAGGAAACCTGCGGCGTCGCCTTCCTTCAGGTGCGGATAATAGAGGCTGCGGGCGTGTTCCAGCAGGACCGACAGCTGATCGCGGCGGCTGTAATAGGCCGCGCGCTGGAAGGTGCCGAAGCGGATGTGGCTGTGCGACAGGCGCACCATGACCGCCGAGCGGGTCGGCGAAGGCTCGTCGCCGCGCTCCAGTTCTTCGCCGGTCTCAATCAGGGACAGGATGCGGCAGGTTGGTACGCCGAGGCTGTCCAGCATGGCAGCGGCCAGAGCTTCACGCACGCCGCCCTTTAGGGTCAGGCGACCATCGGCATGGCGCGAGTAGGGGGTGAGGCCCGATCCCTTCGTGCCCAGATCCATAAGTTTAGGGCCGCTCGCTGCTTGAGCGGGAGTGGACCACAGCTGCGCCGCAAGGAAGCCGCGACCATCGCCAATCTGCGGGTTGTAAACGCGAAACTGGTGGCCGTGATAGGCCATGGCGACCGGCTCCGGCTGGCCGGGCAGGGGTTGGAACCGTCCAAAGTGGGTGATCCACTCATTCTCCGTCAGCGTGTCCAGCCCGACCTCGGCAGCGGCGCGGTCGTGGCGCAGGCGCAGAAGGGTGTCGGGGAACTCGGCAGCCGCGACGGTCTCGCCGTAGTCGGAACCCAGAAGGGCGAAACGGGGATCGGGGCGATAGGACGGGGAAACAGGCATGCGGGGCAGATGCGCCTTCGCAAGTGATTTCGCAATGTCGATAAGGGTTGAACCGCTCCTGTGGCAGGGTATTTTGTACCCAGAGATCAGGCTCCTTCGTTGTAGCCGCCCCTATTTTGGGCGGTGTCGAGCGCGCAGGAGCCAGGCCGGCGTGCGCCCGTGGGTGAGCGAATCCGGTCAGGCGTCCGTCGATAACCTGACGCCATTTTTGAATTAAACCGACATATCGGATCTCTATACGTGGCTAAAAAACTGACATTTGACTTCCTGAAGACAGAGGCGGCTTCAGGATCCGCACTCGGGTTGGCCGCAGTGGCGGCTTTGATCGTGGCGAACTCGCCGTGGTCGGCCGACTATTTCAGCTGGCTGAAAGCCGAGCACACGCTGCAGATCGGCCCGCTGGTGCTGGTGGAGACCACGTCGAACTGGATCAAGGAAGGCCTGATGGCCCTCTTCTTCCTGGTCGTCGGTCTGGAAATCAAACATGAAATCCTCAAGGGCGAGCTGAGCAACCCCAAGAAGCTGGCCCTGCCCATCATCGCTGCCATCGGCGGTATGGTCGCGCCGATGGCTGTCTATCTGGCGGTCAGTGGGGCGCTGAGTGGCCCGCATGGCGGCTGGCCCATTCCGGTGGCCACGGACATCGCCTTTGCGCTGGCGGTCTTTGGTTTGGTGGGCAAGGGGCTGCCGTCCTCGCTGCGTGTTTTCCTGCTGACGCTCGCCATCGTCGATGATCTCGGGGCCATTATGCTGATCGCGGCCCTGTTCAGTCAGGGCGTGGAGCTGGCACCGCTGTTGGGGGCCATTGGTATGATCGGTCTGATGGCCGTGGCTGGGCGTCGCCGTCTGGCGGCGGCCTTCTGGTCGCTGGGCTTCGGGATTATGTGGTGGCTGACGGTGAAGTCGGGACTATCGACGTCCCTGACCGCCGTGGCCTTTGCGGCCATTGTGCCGGTGAATCCGCGCAAGGAAACCGGTGCCAGCCCCCTGCGCGATGCCATGCACGACCTGCACCCCTATGTGGCGTTTCTGGTGCTGCCGATCTTTGCCTTTGCCAAGGCCGGCGTCAGCTTTGCCGGACTGTCGTTGGAGCAGGCCTTTGCGCCGCTGGTAATCTCGATTGCCCTGGGCCTGTTTGTGGGCAAGCAGATCGGCGTGTTTGGCGCGGCGTGGCTGGCGACCAAGTTGAAACTGGCGGACCGTCCGACGGGGGCCACCTGGCTACAGGTCTACGGCGTCAGCCTGCTGTGCGGCATCGGTTTCACAATGAGCCTGTTCATTGGCGTGCTGGCCTTCCCCGGGGCCGTAGACTCGGTCGAGCAGGTGGAGGTGAAGCTGGGCGTCATCGGTGGATCGCTGTTGTCGACCCTCGGCGCGGCGATCGTTTTGCGCATGGCCTCCAGTTCGCATGCGACTCGAATGCGCGAGAAAGCGGCGCAGGTTTCTCACGAGAACTTGAAAAACCAGTAAAAACCTTGACCTAGCGTCATCCAAATGTGTCGCTTTCGCGTCACAGAAACTTATAACGGCCGACAAAACGTAGTTCATGTAACTTCGTTGTCTTTACGGTTTTTGAGGCTTGCACTACCCAATTTGTCGAACCCGCGCCGCTTAACGAGCGCGGGTCGATATTGGGACAGGAAACGTGCGCGGTCGCCGAGCTGCGGCCGGGCCTCAAAGCCGGGAGCCGGACATATGCGTCTGAACACTAGCCTTCGCTACACTGCATCCGCCATTGCCTTCGGGGCAGCCTTTGGCATGGCCGGTATGGCCGTGGCGCAGGAGTCACCGACCTCCGTCGACGACATCATCGTGACGGCGCAAAAGCGCGAGCAAAGCCTGCAGGAAGTGCCGATCGTGGTGACCACCCTGTCGGCCGAAGCTCTGGACGGTGCGGGTGTTAAAGACATTAAGGATCTGCAGATCCTGACCCCCGGTATGACCGTCACCTCTACCCAGTCCGAAGCCTCCACCACGGCCCGTATCCGCGGCGTGGGTACGGTGGGTGACAACCCGGGTCTGGAAAGCTCGGTCGGCGTGGTGATCGACGGCGTTTACCGCTCGCGTAACTCGGTCGGCTTTGGCGATCTGGGCGAGCTGTCGCGCATCGAGGTGCTGAAGGGCCCGCAGGGCACCCTGTTCGGCAAGAACACCTCGGCGGGCGTGATCAACATTATTTCCGAAGCCCCGTCGTTTGATCCGGGCATGAATCTGGAAGCCACCGTCGGGAATTTCGGCGCGTGGGGCGTGACCGGTTCGGTCACCGGCCCGCTGTCGGACAATGTTGCCGGTCGCCTCTATATCGGTACCCGCAAGCGCGATGGTTACTATGACGTGGTGACTGGCCCGGGCCCGCGTACCGAAACCGATGACCAGAACCAGGACTTCTGGACCGCGCGCGGCCAACTGCTGATCCTGCCGTCCGACGATGTGTCGATCCGCCTGATCGCCGACTACACCAAGCGCGATGAATATTGCTGCGTGGCCACGCAGGTTCGCGTCGGCCCGACGGTCCAGCTGGTCAATCTTCTGGGCGGCCAGATGGAACCGGCAGTGCCAGGCTTCGGTGCCATTCCGTTCACCCGCACGGCCTATTCCAACCGCGAAACCGGTCAGACCATGGAAGACATGGGCCTGTCGGCAGAAGCCAACATCGACATTCCGTCGTGGAATGCCACCTTCACCTCGCTGACCTCCTGGCGCGCGTGGGAAGGTATGAACGGCATGGATCTCGACTATTCCACGCTGGATAACATGTACCGCGAGAACAACGGCGGCTACGGCTATTCGCTGGATAATGTGACGCAAGAGTTCCGTCTGGCGGGCGCGACCGACAAGCTGGACTGGCTGTTCGGGGCCTTCTTCACCCGCGAGCAGATCCGTCGCGACGACTCCTATTATTACGGCGCGCACTACACTCCGTTCCTGTCGCTGCTGCTGACGTCCAGCATGAGCACGGCGACCGGCGGCCTCATTCAGCCCAGCCCGGCGCGGATCGGCTGTATCACGGCACCCGGCGCGACGCCTGCACAGCTGACCGGCTGTGTGACCGGCGCTATTCCCGGCACCGGCCCGGGTTTCGGGACCGGCCATGGCGTGCAGGACCTCTATACCCAAACCACCCAGTCGGTGGCGCTGTTCACCAACAACACGTGGCGCGTGAGCGACCAGTTCGATATTACGCTGGGTCTGCGTTACACGTGGGATGAGAAGACCCTGCGTGGCCTTCAGGACAATGTCGGCACCAATGGCCAAGCCTGCGGCGGTGCACTGGGCAATGCGACAGCTCTGGGTCAAGCCCTGGGGGCCGTTCTCGGTCCGGTGGCCGGTGCCGGTGCAGCGCAGACCATCATCGGTAACATCTGTCTGCCTTGGGCTAACCCGCTGTATGACCAGCGCCAGATCAACGAGTCGTTCGATGACGGCGAGCTGAGCGGCACCATCAAGGCCAGCTACAAGTTTAACGACAGCGTCATGCTGTATGGCTCGTATGCCAAGGGCTATAAGTCCTTCGGCTACAACATGGACCGTGTGCAGACCGGCATCACGCCGAACGCTTCGCTCCTGTTTCCGTCGGAAACGGTCGACTCTTACGAAATCGGTCTGAAGAACACCCTGTTCAACCGGTCGGTCCTGCTGAACCTGACCTATTTCGACCAGACCTTCGAGGACTTCCAGCTGAACACCTTCCTCGGCACCGCCTTCGTGGTGGAGTCGATCCCGGAACTGACCTCGCGCGGTGTGGATGCCGACTTCGCCTGGTTCACCCCGATCGAAGGTCTGGTGCTGTCGGGCGGCGTGACCTACGCCGACACCAAGTACAGCAACTTCACGGCCGACGACATGACCGTGCCGGGCAACTTCCCGCAGCTGTCGCTGCTGCCGGGCGCGCGCGCGTCGTTCGCACCGGAATGGTCGACCACGGCCTCCATCGCTTTCAACCGCGCCATGGGTAACGGCCTGCGCGCCGGCTTCAACCTGACCGGCAAGTACATGACCGAGTACAACACCGGTTCGGACCTGCTGCCGTGGAAGATGCAGGACGGCTATGGTGTGTTGAACGGCCGTATCTCCATCGGTTCGGAAGACGAGCGCTGGACGCTGGAAGTGTGGGGTCAGAACCTGACCGACACCGAGTACCTGCAAGTGGCCATCAACCAACCGCTGATGGGTTCGGCCTTCCAGACGACCGTTCAGTCGAACGGCACCTATTACGATCCGGCACGCGATACGCAGACCTATGCCGCCTTCCTTGGTGCGCCGCGCACCTATGGTCTGACGCTGCGTATCCGTTACTGATCCCGACGACTATCGAGCAACTGGCGGCCGGAGCGATCCGGCCGCTTTCTTTTTGGGCGTTATAGAACCCGCTCGAACTGTTCGCAGACGATGAGTAGATCGCCATCGACGGCCACGCCGGACCCTTCCAGCACCCGCCGGAAATAGGCGTCATGCACCTCGCGCCAGTAGGTCAGGGTCTTATCCCCTTCGCCCTCGCGCCGGGCGAAGGCTTCGTCCACATCATCGAAGCGGCGGATGTCGACTTGAACAGTCTTGATGACGGCTACGGCATCGCCATTCCATCGGGTGACGACAGAGATATCGCCGGCGACGGGCAAACGCATGCCCGCGCGCTCCAGTTCGGCGACAGAGGCGGCGGTACCGCGCTTGATGTCGCGCACCACCAGATCGGCGCATTCGTCAGCGTCTGCTTCGTTGTCGCAGAAGTGGAAGCACTCATAGGGCGTTTCAGGCGCATCGGGCACCTGTTGGCGATAGCGGTTCCACAGAGCCTCGGCAGATGGCGACATGGACGTGCGAACCCCTCAATGAAAAGCCCCCGACGCGGACGCCGGGGGCCAAAATACCTGATCTATCAGGATTAGTATTTGCTGGGCGTGGTGCCGTCAGCGTGGTGCTTCTGGCTGGCAAAGGTCTTGCCCAGCAGGCGACGGAAGAACAGGGCCACATCGTCGACGATAGTGAACACTGCCGGTATGTAGAGCAGCGACAGGAAGGTGGACGAAATCAATCCCCCCAGCACGGCGATAGCCATGGGGGAACGGAACTCGACGTCCGCGCCGATGCCCATGGCGATCGGCACCATGCCCGCTCCCATGGCGAAGGTGGTCATCAAGATGGGGCGGGCCCGTTTGTGGGCCGCATCCATAATCGCCTCATAGCGCGACATGCCCTCTGCCTCGGCCATAATGATGTAGTCCACCAGCAGGATCGAGTTCTTGGCGGCGATACCCATGAGCATCAGAACCCCGATCAGGGCCGACATCGAGAAGGTCTTGCCCATGATGATCAGACCCAGAATGGCCCCGCCAATCGCCAGCGGCAGCGCCGCCATAATGGTGACTGGATAGGCGAAGGATTTGAACAAAAGGGTCAGCACCGCATACATCAGCAAAATCCCGCTGAGGAAGGCGATGCCGAAGCCGATCAGCATTTCCTGAATGAACTCTTCATCGCCTGCGGCCACCTGACGTACGCCATCGGGCAGGTTTTGCACCGAGGGCAGGGCGCGCACAGCCTGCGCGGCAGCACCGGTGGTAATGCCGTTCAGTTCTGCGCGGATGGAGACCAGTCGGGCGCGGTCACGGCGCGTGACGCTGGCCGGACCGGCACCGAACTCCACATTGGCCACGGCGCTGAGCGGCACAGTCGCTCCCGAAGCGGTCGGAACGCGCAGGTTCTGGATGACCGAGAGGTCCTCGCGTGCATCTTCGGTCAGTTGCAGGCGGATCGGGATCTGGCGGTCGCCCAGATTATACTTCGGCAGGTTCTGGTCGACGTCGCCGATGGTGGCGACACGGACAGCTTGCGATATGGCACTGGCCGACACGCCCAGCAGGGCCGCTTCGTCAGGGCGAGGTGTAACCACAATCTCCGGACGGGCGATGGCCGAGGTGTTGACCACATTGGCCAGCCCCTGAACCTGTTTCATCTCGGCCTCGACCGCGCGGGCGGCCTGTTCCAGCTTCACAGGGTCATCACCCAGAAGAGCGAACTCATAGGTCGTGCCGTCGCCCGGGCCACCGCCCTGTTGGGCGATGCCGGCGCGGATGCGGGCACCCGGAATGGTCTTCAGCTCGTCGACCATGACGCGCTGGAAGTCCTGCTGTGACAGGTCGCGATCACCCTTGGGCACCATGTCGGCAAACACATTGGCCTGGTTGACGTCCTGACCCCCGATGGCTGCGTAAACAGACACGACTTCTGAGCGACCGTTCAGGATCTGGGTCACCTGCTGCACAACAGCGTCGGTTTGGCGCAGGGTCGAGCCGGGCGGCAACTCCACCTGAAATGACGCGCGGGCCTGATCGGCGGGCGACATAAACTCGAACGACATCTTGGTGACGCCTGCGGTCACGAAAGAGCCGACGAGGAAGACGGCACCGGCAATGAATACCAGCCAGCGATGGCCAAGGCACCATTTCAGCGCGCGCAGATAGCCCGGCATCCAGCCCGGATCCTTGTCCTCGTGTTTGGTGTGCTTGAGCAAGTAGGCGGCCATCAGCGGGGTAAGCGTGCGCGCCACCACCAGCGAGAAGAAGACCGAGATACAGGCCGCCAGCGCAAAGGCCTTGAAGAACTGGCCGATGATGCCCGGCATGAAGCCGACCGGCGCGAACACGGCAATGATGGTGCCTGTGGTGGCCACGACGGCCAGACCGATCTCGTCGGCGGCCTCGAAGGCGGCGTCATAGGGCGGTTTACCGTCGCGCATGTGGCGGACGATGTTCTCGATCTCCACAATGGCGTCGTCGACCAAAATGCCGATGGTCAGTGACAGGGCCAGCAGGGTGACCACGTTCAGCGACTGGTCCATGGGGGCCAGCAGCGCAAAGGTCGGGATCAGCGACAGCGGCATGGCGGTGGCGGCGATGAAGGTCGCACGCCAGTCCCGCAGGAAGATGAACACCACCACCACGGCCAGAATGGCCCCGAGGATCAGGGCCTCCAGCGAGGCCAGATAGGATTCCTCGATGTACTGGACCGAGGAGGTGACCTCCTCGATGACCAGATCGTCGCGGGCTTCGTTAACGGCCGCAATTTCTTCGCGCACGCGCTCGGAAACCTTGACCTCGGAAGCCTCGCGCGAGCGAAGGAAGTTGAAAGTCACCGCTTCCTGGCCGTTATAACGGGCCAGACGGCGCGGCTCGGACCATTTGTCGACCACCTCGCCCAGATCGGACAGACGCACACTGCGACCGCCCTGAAGCGGCACCAGAGTGCCAGCCAGCTGTTCCAGCGACGTGGCCGAGCCGACGGTGCGGACGGCGCGCTCGGACCCTGCCACGGTCACGCGACCGCCCGGCAGGTTGTTGTTCACCCCCGTGAGGGCCTGACTGACCTGGGCGGCGGTGACGCCATAGGCAGCCAGCCGTTGCGGGTCCAGCTCCACGCGGATTTCCCGATCCACACCGCCCGAGCGGTTAACCTCGCCGACGCCGCCAAGGCCCAGAAGACGTTTGGAGATGTCGTTGTCGATGAACCAGCTAATCTGTTCGGGCGTCATCGTCGGCGAGCGGACCACAT
The DNA here is from genome assembly GCF_002419815.1 of Brevundimonas sp. UBA5713. Classification (GTDB taxonomy): domain Bacteria; phylum Pseudomonadota; class Alphaproteobacteria; order Caulobacterales; family Caulobacteraceae; genus Brevundimonas. The sequence continues at coordinate 94,596 of NZ_DIGV01000027.1, forward strand.
AGGTGATCAGGGCATCGCCGGTGATGTCGATGCGCTGGACCGTCGGTTCCTGCATGTCTTGCGGCAGGGTGGCGCGCACTCCGCTCATGGCGTTGCGCACGTCATTGGTGGCGCGTTCGGTATCAGTGCCCAGTTCGAACTCGATCAGGGTGGTCGAGACGCCATCGCCGATGTTGGAAAAGACGTTGCGCACTCCCGATAGGCCCGCGATCGAGTCTTCGATCACCCGCGTGACCTGCACTTCCATTTCCGAAGGCGCAGCCCCCGGTCGTACGGCCGTGACGTTCACCAGCGGGAAGTCCACATCCGGATTGTTGTTAATCCGCATGGACGCAAAGCCGATCATGCCGCTGATGGTCAGCAGCAGGAACAGCAGGATGATGGGAATGGGGTTTTTAATCGCCCAGGACGAAATCTGGTTCATGAACGGGCGACCCTAGTTTTTAGCCGCGGGCGCAGGGGCCGCAGGCGCGGGCGTGGCCGTGGCCGAGGCGGTGGTCACCGCGCGGGCCACAGTCACGGTGTCGCCGGTGTTCAGGAAGCCGGCACCTTGAACCACCACGCGGACGCCCTCGGCCAGACCTTCGACGGACGAGTTCTGATCGTCACGCATAAGCACGCGGATGGGCGCGAAACGCACCTTGTTCTCGGCCTCGATGACGAAGACGCCCGCCTTGTTGTCGCGGTAAAGCACGGCAGGGGTTGGTACGACGGTGGTCTCGCGGGTACCGGCCTCGATCTCGGCGCGGGCAAACATACCCGGTTTCAGACCGCCGCCGGGGGCCAGACTGATGCGCGCCACGCCCAGACGGGTCTCTGCGTTCACCTCGGGCGTGACGATGCGAATGGTGCCGGTGGTCGGCTCGGCATGCGAGGAAGTGATGCGGGCGGTCTGACCGGCGCGCAGGGCGGGAAGGTCGGTTTCCGGCACCTGGGCGTCCAGTTCGAGGCGACCTTCACGCACCATGCGGAACAGCTCGGTGCCCGGCTGGATGATCTGGCCCTTGGTCACGCTGCGGCTGATGATCTGGCCACTGACAGGGGCGCGGATGACGGCTTGATCCAGACGGGTCTGGGTCTCGGCCAAACCTGCGCGCGCGGCGGCCAGATTGGCCTGCGAACTGCGCTGGTTGGCCAGTGCCTGATCCAGCGAGGCCTGGGACAGGAAACCGCGCTCTTTCAGTTCCTGTGCGCGGGCCAGAGCCGCATCATCGCGCGAGGCATTGGCCTCTGCCGTTTGGACGGCGGCGCGTTGCTGGTTGAGCTGGGCACGCAGCAGGGCATCGTTCATGCGCACCAGAGGCTGGCCCTGACGTACATAGGAGCCTTCATCTACCAGAACGGCCGTAGCCGTCATGCCGCCGGTTTCGGCACCGACGGGTACCTCTTCCCAAGCGCTGACCGTGCCGGACGCGACAACGATGCGCGGCAGGGTGGCCACGGTGGTGGTCACGGCGCTGACGGTGGTGGTGGATGTGGGGGCCGCTTCTTTTTCGGAGGAGCCACCGCACGCAGCCAGGGCGAGGGCAGCAAAACCGAGAAGCGAAAGACGAAGCGAGGGGCGCGATTGGATCATTCGGGACGGTTCAAAGGAAAGAGCGGCGCGAACGGCGCGGCCTAGGGGAGGTATGGGAACGCGAAACGGTGTTTCGTCAACCAGCAAACTTGCTGATCCATACTCTGCCTTGAGGTTTCGCTCAAACTTTCAAACGCGTCATTACGAAGATGTATAACTGCAAGGTGCCTACGACGGACCTTGTTTACATCCATGCGGCGGGCGTTGATGCGGCAGGGCGGTCAGCCTCGATAACTTCAACCACGCGGGCGCGGCAAGGCGTAGGAGATGGCGCCGCATCGCGCAGGACAAGGCGGGCAAGGTCGCCTACGCAAAGGCGATCCAGGCCCGGAACATCGGATTGAATGCCAAGGTCGATGGCGGAATCCAGACCCATGCACAGGCCCACCGTCTCGACCACATAATGTTGTCCGAGCCGCGTTTCGAGGATGACGCTGTCGCGATCGCGCGCCTGAAAGCCTCTTACCTGGGACACATTGAAGCACGGACGTGCGGATGCCACGGGGGCCACGCTTGAAGAGGTCGGAGGGGTAGGCGCGCATCCTCCCGCCGTCGCTGCCAAAGCCAGGCTGGTCAGGGCGATCGGGGTGAAGCGGGAGGATATGCGCGGCATTGTCATGTGGGAAAGCGATTAGCGGGTGACGCTATTGACCTTGATACGGCAGGCGTACGGGGCCGTGGTCTGGTTCAGCTCTTTGGGTTGAACGAGAGCAGTGTCACCCACGCAGATTTCGCGATTGCGACCGGCCTCGGCGATCAGAGCATACTGGCTGACGCGCGCGATATCGGGGCATGGGCCCTCGACATCGGCCTGATAGGTGCGGCCCAGACCGGCGTCGATCTTCAAACCGCTTTCGGCCTCATAAGTGACAGAACGGGCCTGTTCCAGTCGGAAGCACTGGCGCACATTGTCGGTGCCGGTGCTGGCCAGTTGGGTCGATGTATCCGATGCGCACGATGCCAGAGCCATGGCCAGAGCTGCTGTGCCGTAAGTGATGATGCGTGCCATATGAACCTCTTGATCAGGGCGTACAGCTCATAGTGGTTCAAATTACTGTCTCGTCTACCCGTAATATTCAAAACCTAGGTGACAGTTTTGTGGCCCAGTCATACGGCAGGGGCGAGGGGGCACCCGAGACAAGGGCGGCGATGTGTTCACCCAGTAGGGGGGAGGCGCAAAAGCCGCGCGATCCCATGCCGGTCAGGACGTGTAGGCCCTCGCGGGCAGTCCCGCACAGTGGCAGACGGTCCGGCGTAGTGGCGCGAACCGCTGTGCGGCGATGGCGCGGGGCATCGGCGATGGCGGCGGCGCGCGCAGGCAGGGTCTGCGACAGGGTGTTCAGGTTTTTGTCGGATGCAGCATCGCTAGGGGAGGGGTCTGTTACACCGCGATCGTGGGTGGCCCCATAAAGCAGGCCCTGAGGGGTAGGGACGCTGTATCCCCCCCATGCGACGGCGGTGGGGCTGGGACCGTCCTGCTCGGCCCAGTCAGCCTGTCCGGCCACAGGCGACAGCGCCAGATCGGGAAGCAGGGTGGCGGTGCCCCAACCTGCGGCGACTACGACGTGATCGGCATGGATGATAATTTGTTCGTCTTCGTCCCGTAGGGCCCAGCCGTCCACAGTGCGCTCCAGACGTGCGACTTTGGCGGTGATCATCGGGGTGTCGGCCAGCCAGTCGGCCAGTACGTGCCGCGGTGAAAGGGCAAAGGCCGACCGCATGTGCAGGCCGCCGTGGGGGACCGGCTCACCGATCAGGGCAGAAGCCTCGGACGGCGTCAGACGGCGCATGGTGTTGTCGGGCCAGAGGGGCTGGGCTGCGATCTTGTCGAAGCGGGCATTATCGCGCGCCATATGCTCCAACTGCACGACGCCGCGTGACAATATGGCCCCATCGATCTGACCATATAGTTGTCCGGCGCGTTCCAGACACTGGGCATAGAGACCGGCGATAAAGTCATCGCCGGCATCCATGCGCGGCGTCACCAGCGAGGCTGGAAATCCCGAGCCGCCTGCGCCGGCATGGTCTGCTTCGATGACGGTGGGGTTCAGGCCTGCCGCCTTGAGCGCGCGGACGGTGCTGGCGGCAGCGATTCCGGCACCGATGACGGCCACGCGCGGCTGTACGACGGCGACAGTGGCACCCGCCATGCGGGCCTCCAGACGTTCGCGTTTGCGTCCGTGGCCCGGCTTTTTCTCGACGGTGAAGCCATTGGAGGCAAGGGCGCGCCGCACGGCACCGGCGACGGTAAAGGTGGCCAGATGGCAGCCGGGGGCGGAGCGGGCGGCGACAGCGGCCATAATCTCATCGGACCACATGCCGGGGTTCAATGCGGGCGAAAAGCCATCTAAGAACCACGCATCGGCCTGTGCGGACCATTGCGCCAGCGCCCATTCTACCTCGCCCACGGCGATGTCGAGCGTGACGCCCCATTGTGGCAGGTCGATGCGGTGAAAGCCGGGGCGCGTGGTCGGCCACTGGTCTAGCAAGGCGGCAGCGGTTTCGGCCACATCGGGCCACGCGGCCAGGGCGCGGGCAGCCTCCTCGCGGGTGAGGGGATAGCCTTCGACGGTAAAGACGTGCAGCTGACCGTGCGACGGTCGATGCTGTCGCCACAGATCGATCAGGGCAATAATGTTGAGGCCGGTGCCAAAGCCCAGCTCGCCGACCGTAAAACGGGTTCGGTCCTGCCAGACGGCGGGCATGTCGCAACCGCCCAGAAACACGGCGCGGGTTTCTGCCAGCCCGTCATCTTTCGAGAAGTAGACGTCGCCAAACCGGCCCGAGCGCGGCGAGCCATCGTCGGCCCAGACAAGTTGTGGAGAGGCGTTGTCGTCAGTCATGGCGCGGGGATAGACCGCTTTCGGCCATGAAAAAAGGGGCCGTCCTCGGACGACCCCTTCTCCATCACAGAGCGTAAGCCCCGCGATCCAAGATGGAAATCTTGGGCTTAGGCAGCCGGAGCAGCCGGAGCAGCTTCCGGAGCAGCAGCCGGAGCAGCTTCGGTAGCAGCAGCGTCAGCAGCAACAGCGGCTTCACCAGCAGCTTCAGCAGCTTCACCAGCAGCGTCAGCAGCGGTTTCAGCAGCGGCGGTAGCGTCAGCAGCAGCGGCTTCAGCTTCAGCAGCCGGAGCTTCGGTAGCAGCCGGTTGGCAAGCGGCCAGAGCCAGAGCGGCGGCCGAAGCGGCGATCAGGGCGGCGATGCGCATGTGTGTCTTCCTTAGAAGTTTGAGGCGGGGCCAAATGCCTCGCTGAGCAACAGATAACGGGATCGTGAGGAGAATCGCAAGTAAAATTCTCACGCGTTCGTGATGGACGGTGAGGAAATACGAAATCTCCTTATAAGTCCGTTAGTTAGAGGTCTTCTCTTCGACTTTTTCTGCGACCTCTTCGGCCTTGGCAGCCGTGGCGTCCCCTGCGGCAGCGACGGCATCGCCAGCAGCTTCAACGGCGTCGCCAGCGGCGTCGGTCGCTTGCTCGGCCGAGGCTTCGGCGTTGTCAGCGGCGGTTTCTGCCGGAGCTTCGTTGGTAGCCGGTTGGCAGGCGGCCACGGCCAGTGCGCTCACGCCAGCGGCAGCGATCATCAGACGACGGATGTTCATAAGCTATCCCCCCAATGGGTCGGTTGGTGTCAGTTGACAGGCGATCGAATTGGAAAGAGCCGAGGGTCGCCCCCTCGGCCCTTCAATAGAAAGAAGTAACGTAGCTATTCGTAAGAGTCGAATCCGTCACCTTACTCCGACGGAGCGGCGGCCAGAGCTTCTTCCATCTCTGCAAAGCTGGGCTGGGCCGTCGAGGGGATGTCGCCGCGACCGATTTCCACCGAGATTTGTGCGGCATTGCCATGCAGGTGGGCGACCAGAACCGACTGGATGATCTTGTAGAAGGCCCCTTCCTCCTCGACGATGGCGTTCAAGCGGGAGGCAAACGGGCCGACCAGGCCGTAGGCGAGGAACACGCCGAGGAAGGTACCGACCAGAGCGCCGCCGATCATACCGCCCAGAACTTCCGGCGGCTCGGTGATGGAGCCCATGGTTTTGATGATGCCCAGCACGGCGGCCACAATGCCAAGGGCGGGCAACCCGTCTGCAAGGGTTTGCAGGGCATGGGCAGGGGCCAGCGCCTCGTGGTGATGCTTCTCCAGCTGCTTTTCCATGGCGTCCTCGATCTGGTGCGGGTCTTCGAGGTTCATGGTCATCATGCGCAGGGTGTCGCACATGAAGTCTACGGCGAAGTGGTCCTTCAGGATCTTCGGATATTTCTGGAAGATCGGGCTTTCAGCCGGCTTCTCGATGTGGCTTTCCAGAGCGATGACGCCCTTGGACTTCATCGTCTTGGTCAGTTGGAACAGCAGGCTGAGCAGGTCTTTATAATCCTGCTTCTTCCATTTCGGTCCGGCGAAGGATTTGCCAAGGCCGCCCAGCGCACCTTTGATCACCGTCATGGAGTTGGAAATCAGAAACGCTGCGATACCCGCGCCGAAGATCGCCATCAGCTCATAGGGCAGCGAATACAGAATGGTTGCCATCTTGCCGCCGTGCAGCAGGAAGCTGCCGAACACCATGGCGAACAGCATGATAATGCCGATGATTTGGAACATGAGGCGACTGGGACAGCTCTGAAGAGGGACCGATGAAGCGCCTACTGTGAAGGTTAATGCTTAAGGTCAGGTTTCACGCCAATCCCTTGGTGCAGGGGGCGGCGATGAACAAGGAGGCAAAAGAAAAGGCGGCGAAGCTGGGCTTCGCCGCCTTTTGATTGTCTGGAACCGTAAGTCCTTAGAGGCGCAGGGTGCCGTTCAGAATGCTCTGGCGCACGTCCTCGGTCAGCAGTTGATAGCCGTCGGGGCCACCGCGGACATAGAGCGGGCCGTCGACCTTTTCCGGATCGAAGCCATCGGCCACCAGATCGACCTTGCGGTATTTGAAGGTGCCGGTGGTTTCAGCCGACTTCAGCAGGCGGATAAAGCAGGGGCGGGCATAGGGCGGCAGTTCGCGCTCGGCGACCTCTGCAAAGCTCTTGGCGTCGAAACCGTTGTCGAGCACCAGACCCACCATGCCCGCGCGGCCTTCCTGACCGGGGATATGGACGCCATAGGCGATGACTTCCTGCACGCCCGGCGCTTCGGACAGGTGCTGTTCCACTTCGGCGGTCGAGACGTTTTCACCCTTCCAGCGGAAGGTGTCGCCCAGACGGTCCATAAAGTAGATGTAGCCTTCCTTGTCCTGACGCATCAGGTCGCCGGTACGGAACCAGCGGTCGCCCTTTTTGAAGACGTCAGTCAGGATTTTCTTCTGGGTAGCGGCCTTGTCGGCATAGCCGGTGAAGTCCTGACGGATGGTATTGCCGATCACGCCGATGGCTTCGCCCGTCTCGCCGGTCTTGACCAGTTTGCACAGGCCGTTGGGGCCGCGCACCGGCTCGCCCGTTTCGGGGTCCAGTTCGATGATGCGGATGTTCAGTTGAGACTTCAGATAGCCGGGCACGCGGCCTATAGCCCCCGGCTTGCCGCCGAAGTTGAACAGCGAGACGTTCCCTTCGGTCGAGCCATAGAACTCGAGGATCACGGGCACTTTGAAGCGGTTCTGGAACTCTTCCCACACATCGGGACGCAGGCCGTTGCCGAAGGCCAGACGCAGCTTGTGCGAGGCCTCGTCGGGGTTGGCCGGCGAGTTGACCAGATAGCGACACAGTTCGCCAATATAGACGAACATGGTCGCGCCGCTGGCCTTGACGTCGGGCCAGAAGGTCGAGGCGGAGAAGCGACGACGGGTGACCATGCGGCCCCCGTTCAGCAGCACCGAGCCCACACCGACCAGACCGCCGGTGGAGTGATACAGCGGCAGGACGTTGAACAGGGTGTCCTTGGAGGTGGCACCGGTGCCGCCGGCGAAGGCGCGCATATAGGTGCGTGCACGCGAATGCGGAATGCGCGCTGCCTTGGGCAGGCCGGTGGTGCCCGAAGTGAAGATATAAAGGGCGGTGTCGCGGTTGGTCAGGCCCTTGCGGACCGAACGGTCCGGACGCACCGAGGAGGCGCTGCGCACGGCACTGTCGAAATCGCGGCGGCTGTTGGTTTCGTTCTCTTCGCCCAGCCCCAGAACCCACAGGTTGATATCGCGCTCGATACGGGTGCGGGTTTCTTCGACGGCCTGCCAGCAGTCTTCGTCCGAGACGACGTTGAACGCGCCCGAAATGTTCAGGCAGTGGCCGAGGGCTGCGCCGGTCAGGTTGTTGTTGATCAGGGCCGTCGCCACGCCGATCTTGGAGAAGCCGAACCAAGCCGCGACGTATTCGACGCGGTTGTGCATGACCAGCGCGATGGTGTCGCCGCGCTTCAGATTACGGCCCTTGGCCCAGTTGGCATAACGGTTCGCGAGCGCTTCGAACTCGCGATAGGTCAGCTTGCGGGTCTCGTCCTCGACGCAGATATTATCGGGCCACTTGTCGACGGCCTCTTCGATATCGTCGCAAACAAGAACATCACTATCCAACTGGATGGGCTTAATGCGGCGCAAGAGGCGGATCAGACCTCCAAGAAAGCGAACTTCCTGCTTGATACTCGCCGTCATACCCATGGATGCGCCGCCTTTCCCCAATGTTTAATTTTCTCTTTGTGATGAACGGCCAAACCCGCGCGGTCAACCGTCCGCAAAGCCGCAGTGGCGCATTGTTGCGCAAAACCGCATTACAGATGTCGTTTTCAGTGACGCAACGTAAAGTTATTAGGCTACCTAGGGTCAAGTCTTGCTGAGCCTTGGAATATTTAATCAATCAGTTAGCCCGAATCCGCGTTCCACTTCGTCTTGGGCTGTTGAGCGAGCGTTGATATAAGGCGCGTCTGGCTCTGACGTGAGGTGTGGCCAAGCCGTAATGATATTGGCCGCGTCTTGGCCGCATTCACGGGCCAGCGTGTCAGGCGATGGCCCCCCGAGGTTGCGGGCCTGATTTGAGTTGATGGTCTTTCCGGCGGTCGCCGGATGCTGGAGCGTTTATGTCGTCGAATAGCCCCAAGTCTTCGGAAAACCCGTCTGCCACTCCGGCCGAGCCGCAAGCGCCTGCGACTGCGCCCGCAACCCATGATGCGGCTGCCGGACAGCCGTTTCGTCGTGGCCAGATCACCTGGGGGCGTCCGCCGCAGGCCGTGTTTCGCGCCGGCCCGTTGCCGCGCGACGAGGGTATGGCCCGTCTGATGGCCATGCCGCCGTATCCCAAGCCGACGGCACCACGCATTAGCGGCAGCACCGCCAATGGTCTGGGCGGGGGTAATATTCCGGTGGCGACGCGTCCGGCGCAGCCCCTTGCTGGACAAACCCCTGCACCCAAGCCCGCGGTAGCCCAACCCTCGACGCCGGTGCGGCCCGCCAACTTCCTTGGCGGTTCACTGGTGCCGGGAGCCGGTCTGGCCAGACCCCAGCCCGCCCCCCAACCCGTGCCCCAGCCTGCGGCCGATCAAGTGACTATCGAGACGGTCGAGCTTCCTCAGGCTAAAGCCCCTGATACACAGACGGCACCCAAGCTGGCGGCCCTGTCTGATACCAAGGTTTCCGCCGAGCCCGCAGCGCTGGTGGTGGAAACCGTGAGCGCAGCAGCCGTTCAGACGCCAGAGCAAACGATAGCCCAGACCGAGCCACGGCCGTCGCGCAGCAAGCTGCCGCTGGTCCTCTTGGTCGGAGCAGGCGTGGTGGCTTTGGCGGCTGGCGCCTTTGTGCTGACCCAGAGGGGCGCGGGGACCGACGCGGCGCCTGTTGTCGATGCAGGCCCTGCGATCGAGGAAGCGCCTGTGATGGAAGGTGCCACCGGCGGGGTCGCAGCCCTGCCTGAACCGATTGTCGAAGGCGAAGCCCCGCAGGTGGCTCCGCCCTCCACGGCGACCGACACTGTGTCGCACCGTAATCCGGAACTGGCTCTACAACCGCAAGCCACCGCACCGCGGCCGGTGTCCGCTGCGCCGCGTGCGCAGCCTGCGCCTCGCCCGCAGGCAAGCGGAACTCAGGTGAGCGGAATTCAGGCAAACGGAACTCTGGCAAGTGGAATTCAGGCGACCCCGTCACCCGCGCCGCAATCCGCTCCCCAAAGCCCGCCGGTCGTGACGGTCACGCCGCCCGCAGCCGAGCCGTCCGGTCCGCCGCCCACGGTAGCTTCGGCTCCGCCCAGTGATCCGGATGCGCCCGTTGTGACCCGTCCTCAACGACTGGACTAAGCGGCCACGGGTCGGGGGAGAATAAGGTGTTGGATTTGGCCCCCGAGATCATCGGGCTGTTGTTCTTTGCCGCCGTCGCGGCAGGGTTTGTGGACGCCATTGCCGGTGGCGGCGGGCTGATCACCGTGCCCGCCCTGCTGGCGGCGGGAGTCTCGCCCGTTGCCGCCATCGCCACCAATAAGGTGCAGGGCAGTTTCGGCACGGCGGCGGCGACCTATACCTTCTGGCGCAAGGGGCGTATCGACTTCGGCCTGCTGAAATGGCCTCTGATCTTTACGGTTCTGGGCGCGGCGGCGGGATCGTTCGTCGTCACCTTTGTGGATGCGGCATGGCTGATGGTGCTGTTGCCGGTCCTGTTGGTGGCGATTGCGCTCTATTTTCTGTTCGGCCCCAAGGCCAGCGACGAGGATGTGAAGGCGCGGCTGACGCCCTTCGCCTTTGGCGCGGTGGCAGGCGGCATCGGCTTTTATGACGGCTTTTTCGGACCGGGCACGGGATCGTTCTTTGCGCTGGCGCTGGTGACCTTGCTGGGCATGGGGCTGACGCGGGCGACGGCCCACACCAAGGCGCTGAACTTTGCCAGCAATATCGTCTCGGTCGGCATATTTGCCGTCGGCGGTCACGTCCTGTGGCTGGTGGGTCTGCTGATGGCGGTAGGGCAGGTGTTTGGCGGCTGGCTGGGCTCGCACGCGGCTATGCGTTTCGGGCCCCGCTTGATCCGCCCGCTGCTGGTGATCATCTGTCTGGCCATGGTGGCCAAGCTGCTGTCCGATCCGGACAACCCCTTGCGTCAGCTTCTGGTCGGCCTGTTCTGATCAGCCACAAAGCGGGCGGTGACATAGCCGCGCTCCACCATCCGGCGCAGGGCGTCATAGGCTTCGGCCAGTTCCTCATAGGCCACGCGTGCCGAGGTCAGTCGCACCACCTGATCGGGCGTGGCCGGAGAGCCGGAGTGGGTGAGCCGCAGGCCTTCGGCCACCCAGCGGGCGCGGGCCTGTGCGGTGCGGGCGGCCATTTTGCCAAAGTCGTCGGCGCTGATCTCGCCCAGCGTCTGGCCGATGATCTCGCGGTTGGCGACATAGGCGGCATAGTCGATCTGTTCCAGCTGGCCACGGATGCGCCGCTGCTCCTGTGGATCCATGTCCTCGGGCTGGAAATGGTCCCGACTGCGGCGGTAGCTCTGGGTCATGACGGTGGACACCACGCATCTCCTTGCGGTGCGACGAAGAACGACGTCATCCAAGCTGGGCCATAGGGGTTAAGTCTGTGTTGCCAAGGCTGTAACGGCATGGCGATGAGCGGAACCTAGAGCCGAGGTCCGGCTTATCTGGAGGTGGGGCGGCGGCGGTATGCCGTGCGGTCCCCGTCTGAAGAAAAGGAGCCCACCCATGGATAACGCAGAGATTCACAACAAGGCGTGGGAAGACGCTCTGGACGAGGCCATGAGCCGCTTTGAACAGGGCGAGGAACTGAACAACCAGCAGTTCGAGGAACTGGTTGCCGAACTGGAAGCGCGCGTGCGTCAGGCCGAAGAAATGCAGAAGGACGATCCTCGCACCCAAAAGATCGAAGCCCTGCGCGAGAGAGCAGCCAAACTGGCCCAGAGTGCAGCCCTCGGCACCGGCCCGACCGATCAGGTCAGCAGTGTGCTTGCTGGTCTGACCGGATCGAATGCGACTGCCGAACCCAAGGCCTAGGGGTTCAGCTGACCCTTGGCCTTATCGCCTGCAAAGACGATGTCCTTATCGGGGGCATCGGCTTTCAGGCCGGGGCGGTTCAGCACATGAAGGATGTGGCGGATGATGTTCAGCCGCGCCTTCTTCTTCTTGTCGGTCTTGATGACCGTCCACGGGGCGTAATCATAATGGGTCTGGGACAGCATCTTGTCGCGGGCCGTGGAATAGGCGTCCCAGCGATCCTGAGCCTCCTTGTCCATGGGGGACACCTTGAAGCGTTTGATGGGGTCGACCAACCGCTCTGACAGGCGCTGCGCCTGCTCTTCGCGGCTGATGTCCAGCCACAGCTTGATCAGGATGATGCCCGAATGGGTGAGCAGGCGCTCGAAATCATCCACCTCTTCCATAAAGGCCTGATGCTGCTGGGGCGTACAAAAGCCCATGACCGGCTCGACACCGGCGCGGTTGTACCATGAGCGGTTGAAGATGACGGTCTCGCCCGCGGCGGGCAGGTGCGGCACATAACGCTGGAAATACCACTGGGTGGTTTCACGATCAGTGGGCTTGGGCAGGGCCACCACGCGGGTGACGCGCGGGGCCATGTTCTCGGTCAGTCGCTTGATCGCCCCGTCCTTACCGGCGGCGTCGCGGCCCTCGAAGATGATGACGACCTTTAGCCCTTTTTCGATGGCCCAAGCCTGGGTTTCCACGATCTGGACCTGCAAGGCCTCGAGTTCGGTTTCATAGTCTTTGGACATGGGGGCTCCGGCTGTGCCACGGGGAGGACGTACGGTGACACTGCAATCCAGCGGCGTCCACCCGACTGTTAAACCATGCGACGGGCACCGGTGGCGCAAAGCGAACGGTGTGATGTTTTGCGCTGTCCAAGGATGGACTACGTCCGGCGGACGTTAATCATTTCTGCGGCGTAGCATTAAAAATAACAGAATCATTTCAGTTGACCGTAGGCGGAAGGCAAGTGACAACTATCTCGCAGTCCGGATATCGCGTGGGGTCCAAACTCGCGTTGCGCTCATTCTCTGAACGAGCTTGTCCAGATGGGCTGTCGGGCCTCCTGTAGGGGGTCTGCCTGGAAAAGCGCGTTTACGGAGACGCAACATGGCGACCGGTACGGTCAAGTGGTTCAACCCGACCAAGGGTTATGGCTTCATTCAACCTGACAGCGGCGGTTCGGACGTTTTCGTCCACATCACGGCTGTTCAAAAGGCTGGTTTGGCTGGTCTCGATGAGAATGCCAAGGTCGAATACGAGCTGGAAAACCAGCGCGGCAAGACCGCAGCCATCGAGCTGAAAGTCCTCTAAGGTCTATCCGGACCTAAAAGGTTTGAGGAACGCGGAAGGTGCAAACCTTCCGCGTTTTTCTATGCGCCAAATCCGGCCTCGGCGCGGATGTCGGTGGCGGTGGTACCGCTTTCACGCAAAGACTTCAGCGTGACCGATCCATCGCGCTTGGCATAGCGGCGGCCATCCGGCCCCGTCATCAGGCGGTGGTGGCGATAGACAGGCGCGGGCCAGTCGAACAGGGTCTGTATCAGGCGCTGGATGTGCGTGGCTTCGAACAGATCAACGCCGCGAATAACGTGGCTGATCCCCTGTAGAGCATCGTCGTGGACAGCCGCCAGATGATAGGCGGCACCGGCATCCTTGCGTGACAGCACCACATCGCCTGCGGTCTCCGGGCGGGCCTTGACCCAACCGCTTTCGCCGTCAGGGCCGGTACCCTCTTCGTAAAACGAAAGGGCCTCCCATGCCGCGCCGCCCAGTGCTTCATGGGCACGGTCCAGTGACAGACGCCACGCATAGGCTTTGCCGCTGGCCAGCAGTTCGGCTTCTTCGTCGGGGCTGTGCGGGCCGGGGCGGACGGCGTCGGCGCTGCCATGCGGGGCATGGCCTATGCCGTCGAGGATTTCCTTGCGCGTGCGAAAGCAGCGATAGACCAGCCCGCGCTGGCGAAGGTCGTCAACAGCGGCGGCATAGTCTGCAAGATGGTCCGACTGACGCCGCACCGGCTCTTCCCAGTCAAGGCCCAGCCAGCGCAGGTCCTCATAGATGCCGTCCTCATATTCGGGGCGGCAGCGGGTGGGGTCGATGTCCTCGATGCGCAGGATGAAACGGCCATTGGCGTCCTTGGTGGCCTGATAGGCCGTCAGCGCCGAGAAGGCGTGCCCCTTGTGCAGGCGTCCGGTTGGCGAGGGCGCAAAGCGGGTGACGAAGGGGCGGTCCATGGCCAAAGGCTAATGGCGCCGCCCGCGCCTGTCGACAAGACGGGACTGCCAGCATCCTTGACGGATGACTGTGGAGCGGAGGGTTCGCATGTCCAAAGCCGAAGCGCTGAGCGCCGTCATGGGACAGGCGAGGGAGGATTTGGTGCGGGCCGATCCCGTGCTGGCGCGCGTGCATGCACAAACACCCGCGCTGGAATGGCGACTGCGGCCCGGCGGGTATGAGGGGCTGTTTCGCATGATCGTCGAACAGCAGGTGTCGGTGGCGGCGGCCGCGGCCATATGGAAACGGGTGTGCGAAGGCTTGGGCGAGGTGACGCCACAGGCGGTTCTGGCACGCGATATCGAGGCTCTAAGGTCGTTGGGCCTGTCGGGACAAAAGGCGCGCTATGGCCACGCGATCGCCCGCGCCCACATCGACGGTCTGATCGACCTCGATCATCTGGAACGGCTTTCAGACGACGAGGCGATCGCGGCCCTGACGGCCATCAAGGGCGTGGGCCGCTGGACGGCAGAGACCTTTCTGATGTTCTGCGAGGGGCGGGTGGATGTGTTTCCGGCGGGCGATGTGGCCCTGCAGGAGGCGTGGCGCTGGGCCGCAGGTGATGACACGCGGTTGAAAGAAAAGGCCTTTTATGCACGGGCAGACCTTTGGCGACCGTGGCGCTCTGTTGCGGCGCAAATGCTCTGGGGATGGTATGGAGCCGTAAAGCGCGGCGACATCGCGCTGGAGGATTGATGTGACACCCCTGAGCACGACTGCCGAGCTGGCCCGTCCCGAAAATGTTTTGCCCCTGCTGGATTTCGCCGGCGTGGCTGTGTTTGCCGCCACGGGTGCGCTGGCGGCGGCCTATCAGAAACAGGATGTGGTCACCTTCGGCTTCTTTGCCGCGTTGACGGGTGTGGGCGGCGGCACGGTGCGCGATCTGTTGATCGGGGCACCGGTATTCTGGGTGGCGGACTGGCGCTATCTGGCGGTGTGCCTGCTGGCGGCGGCAGCGGTGTGGGTGATCGGACCGCGTACGTGGCGCTTCCGCGCCCTGATGTGGCTGGATGCTATCGGTCTGGCGGCTTATGGCGTGATGGGCGCGGCCAAGGCGGCCAGCTATGGTGTGGCACCTTTGATCTGCGTGGTGATGGGTGTGTTGACGGCGTGTTTCGGCGGCATCGTGCGCGATGTGCTGGCGCACCAGCCATCCATCCTGCTGCGACGCGAGCTTTATATTTCGGCGGCTCTGGCGTCCGGCGCGGTGTTCGTGGGCCTGAAGGCCATGACGGTACCCACCTGGCCTGCTGTGGCGGCGGCTGTGACGGTGGGGCTGGCCCTGCGCGCCGGTGCCATTCTGAAGGGCTGGAGCCTGCCAGCCTTTCCCAGTGCGCCACAGCGTTTTTGACAAGCGGCACCATTAAAGAACTGTGATCTTTAGGTCGTGGTGCTGTCGAAGAATCAGGGTTAACCTTTCTCCGTCCTGATCAAGGAAGGAGACGTGTCTTCAGTCCTGTAGCGTCGATATTCTGGCACCACCGGGGGCCTGCGTGATGCAGGTTCTGACAGGTACGCCCTCAGGCTTTCCGGCTCTTGTGCTGAATGCCGACTATCGCCCCTTGTCCTACTTCCCGCTGTCGCTATGGCCGTGGGAAGAGGTGATCAAGGCGGTCTGGCAGGACCGCGTGGATGTCATTGCCACCTATGACCGCGTGGTGCGCAGCCCCTCCATGGAGATACAGCTACCCAGCGTGGTGTGCCTGAAATCCTATGTGGATCAGGACCGCAGCCCCGCCTTTACCCGCTTCAACCTGTTCCTGCGCGACGGCTTTCGCTGTCAGTATTGCGGCGAGCAGGGCACGTCACAGGACCTGACGTTCGACCATGTGCTGCCGCGCTCTCAGGGCGGGGTGACGTCGTGGAAGAATATCGTCACCGCCTGCGGCCCGTGCAATCTACGCAAGGGCGGCCGCACCCCGCTGCAAGCCGGAATGCCCCTGCGCCGCAAGGTCGAACGCCCCAGCGCATGGCAACTCCAACAGGCCGGACGCCGCTTCCCCCCGCAGACCCTGCACAAGACGTGGATCGATTACCTTTACTGGGATGTCGCGCTGGAGGCTTAGGGCTCTAGCATTTGAACCGTTCGCCGAGGATCACGGCGCAGCCGGTGGAGGCGTCCCAGATCCAGTTGAAGCGGTCATAGCTGTCCTGCGGATAGTTGCCGCCGCCGCCGGGGCCGTACTGTACCACCAGAATATGCATATAGCTGGCGTCAACTTGACCGCGCTGGATAATGGGCTCTCCGGTCTCGTCGGTTTGAATGAAATAACGGATGGGAATGGCGGGAACGCCGTGCGGTTGGAAATGGCCTGTGCCGTCTGCGCGCAGTTCGATCGTTGGCTCACCGCGTTTTTCATACAGATAGGTGCCGTACATGGCCTGCGGCGTATTTCGTCCAATGAAGACGCTGGTGCCTTGAGCTGTCACAGCCTGTGGTGCGTCTTGGGCCACGGCGGGTGCCACGACGAAAACACTCAGCGCCAGTCCAAACATCAGATGTTTCATACCAAACCGCTCTCGCTCCCTAATTGATATACCGATGTTATCTCAATTAGGGGTTGCGGTATAGTTCGATCACATGGGCTGGACGTCCACCGCCTCTATGATCTGCTCGATCAAGGCCGTGCGGGCGGGTGAGCGTCCGGTGGCGGTGGGCCATGCCGACAGGATGACCACCACCAGTTTGCGTTCGCGATCAATGGTGATCGACTGACCGAAAATGCCCTGTGCGCCGAAGCGCCCTCGAGGAAGGGTCCACCACTGGAAGCCATAGCCGATGCCCGGCTCGCCCGTCTGGGCCTGTGCGGTGGTGGCCTGCGCCAGATAGTCGGCGGGCACGACGGGCTGGCCGTTTACCTGTGCGCCGTCGAGAATGAACTGACCCACGCGGCCCCAGTCCTTTAGACTGGCCATGACGCAGCAGCCACTAGCTTCCTGACCGTTTTCATCGATCATCCAGCCGCCGTCCTGCTCCATGCCGTAGGGAGCCCAGAGCTTTTCGGACAGATAGTCGGCCAGCGGTTTACCCGTGGCGCGGGCGACCAGCACGCCGATCAGATTGGTCTCGCCGGTGCTATAGTGCCAGCGGGTGCCCGGCTCGGCGGCCCGCTTCAGCTGCCGCATATAGTGAAGGGTCGGGTCCATGCCGTTTGTCTCGTGCGGCTCGAAGAAGCGGGCCACGTCCGATTGCGGGTCGGTATAGTCCTCGTTCCAGTCAACGCCCGAGGTCATGGTCAGCAGTTGGCGCACGCTGACCCCGTCATAGGCGCTATCGGCCAGTTCGGGCAGGTAGCGCACGATGGGGGTGTCGAGACTTTCGATATGGCCGTCCTGAATGGCCGCGCCCACCAGCGTAGAGGTGATGGATTTGGCGACCGAGAAGGAGGTCCAGCGCCCCTCGGGACCAAAACCCAAACCATAGCGTTCCAGCCTGATCTTGCCGTCCTGAAGCACCAAGAGGCCAGCGGTCTTTTCGCTGTCCATAAAGGCCGCCACGTCGAGATTCAGCGGAGTGCCTTGCGCCAGTTCATGCACCGTGGGGCCGCGACGGATGACGCGGTGTGGTACAATCTGGTCCATGGCGCGAAAGCCCGCCTCGCGCTGCTGCGGCGTCCAGAACAGGACCTGAGAGGGCTTTTCCAACGGCGGCAGCGCGGCGGCGTCCTGCGCCATGGCGGGCACGGACAGGCTGACTGCGCTGGTCATCAGAACAAGGCTGGTCATCAGACCGGACAGACGGCGCATGGCGGGCTCCCTATCGCTTTTGGTTGTGCCCCAGACTGAAGCGACAGCCGTCGATGGTAAAGCGCTGCCAGTCTAATCGATTTTATAGAACAACAAGGCCACGCCAAGTGCGATCAATAGCAGGCCGATAATGGTGTCCACGACAGGCCGATGGCGCGCCACGAACTGGCGGACGGTGTCGCGGGACAGAAAGATGGCCACCAAGGCGAACCACATGAGGTGGACCGCCGAGATGATGGCACCATAGCCCAGCTTGGTCAGCATGCCGGTGCTGTGCCCGATGACTTGGGCATAAAGGCTGATGACGAAGATCGCCGTCTTGGGATTCAGGGCATTGGTGAACAGGCCCAGCAGGAAATGTCGTCCCGTTGAGCCGGTGTCGGCTACTGGCTCGGCTTGGGCGGCGCGGGGGCGGGGCCACGCCATGCTCGCCCCCAAATAGATGAGATAGGCCACGCCGATCAGTCGCACGCCGTCCAGAAATCCGGGCAGCCAGCGGGTGATGAGTTCCAAGCCGAAAATGGCGTAGGTGATATGGAACCAGCACGCCGTCGCCACGCCCAGTGCCGTCATGAGCCCCGCCGTTCGCCCGCTTACGGCGCTGGTACGCGAGACCATGGCGAAATCGGCTCCGGGGCTGATCACCGCCAGAACCACAACGCCGAGAAACAGTGCGAACGTTTCCATGTGAACCCCGATATTGAAACCGCTCTCACATTCATCGCAGTGCTGACGCTTTAAAATCGAAATTCATACCGCTAATATGTGAGTAATGTTCACACATGGGGTTTGGTATGGATCGGGCGCGGCTTCCGGCCTTGGGCAGTTTGCGGGCGTTCGAAGCCGTGGCGCGGCAGGGCTCCCTGGTGGCGGCGGCGTCAGAACTGAACGTCACGCACGGGGCGCTGTCCAAACAGGTGCGCGGGCTGGAGGATGAACTGGGCGAGGCGCTGTTCGAGCGGCGCAATCGCGGCCTGCATCTGACGCCAAAAGGGGCTTGGCTGGCCGAAAAGCTGGGGCCGCTTTTCGGCGGTCTGGCCCAGACGATGAGCGAGTTTCATGCGCTGGATGCGGGACCCCAGCCGCTGATCCTGTCGTGCGAGCCGACCCTGTGTCTGCGTTTTCTGATCCCCGCCATGGTCGATCTGGAACAGGAGACGGGGATCGCGGTGCGCGTGCTGGCGGCGGGCGGTCCTGTGGATTTTGTGGCGCAGGGGTTTGATCTGGCGCTGCGTCGTCAGGACTTTCCACTGCCCGCAGGCGTAGAGGCCTTGCCGCTGGTTGAAGAGCGGATGGGGCCGGTGATTGCGCCCTCCCTGGCCGATGCCGCGCTGTCGGACCTGCCGCGCCTGNNGCCTGCACAGCCGCACCCGCCCCGACGCGTGGAAGGCTTGGACGCGCGGCCACAAGGCGCGCTTCAGCGGGGCCGACATCCAGTATCAGCACTTCTACTTGACGCTTCAGGCCGCGCTGGCGGGGCAGGGAGTGGCCATGGCCTCGGTGCATATGGTGGCGACGGCGCTGGAGCAGGGGCGGCTGATCGCCCCCCACGGCTTTTCGCCTGACGGGACGCAGTATGTGATGCTGCGCCCTGCGGGGCGTGCCTCTGACGGGCGGGTCGAGGCGCTGGTGGAATGGTTGCGGGACCGGATGGCCCGCCATCTCAGCCTCTAGCGGCGGCCTTCCACGCTTCCATATAGGGCAGGCGGCGCAGGATTTTCGACTGCGGGTCCAGAAGAATGTGGGCGCTGGCAGGGGCCGAGAATATAGCTGAACCGTCCTTCATATCGATCGTATAGATCGTGCCGTCGATCTCGATTTCGACAGGCATGATGAAGGGCTGTTTGGCGGGTGTTACCCACGTCAGGCGCACCTGATCGCCGTCGCGTTCCATCACCAGTTCCGGCAGGTCGGCCTGATAGAGATAGGCGTCGAAGAACCAGCTCATGTCCCTAGCCATCAGGGCACTGACGATGGTGATGTAGTGGGCGGTGGTGCGGTACTGGGTCGTAATATGGCCGGGTTGCGGGTCAGGGGTGCCATAGACCAGTTCGCGCAACGACTGTTTGAACGCTGCGTCACCCATATAAAGGCGCAGGGTGTGGGCGATCAGCGCGCCTTTGTAATAGAGGTCCAGCGCAGGGCCGGTCTCGGCCTTATAGACCGTGGCCGCATCCTGTGGCTGGCCCGAGACCATCGGGAAGCGGTTGGTGATGGTGCGACGCATGGTCTCCAGTTCGGCCTGCATGGCGCGCTCGCCGTTCAGCCAACGGGCGTAGAGCGGTTGCATATAGGTGCCGAACCCTTCGTGCAGCCACATGTCGTCCCACGACACATTGGTCATCTGGTTTCCGAACCATTCGTGGGCCAGTTCGTGCTGCATCAGCCAGTCATAGCCCTTGCCATCCAGCTTATAGCCATTGCCATAGGCGTTGATGGTCTGGTGCTCCATGCCCAGATGCGGGGTCTCGACTACGCCGACCTTTTCATCGGCAAAGGGATAGGGGCCGACCCATTCCTCGAAGAAGTCCAGCATCGACGGCAGTTGGTCGAACAGGCTCTTGGCCTTGTCTTCCGGTACGTTGGCCAGCGGCCAGAACTGTAGCGGAATGGCGTTGCCATAGCGGCTGCTATAGGTGGCCGACATCTCGCGATAGGGGCCGACATTGAGCGTGATGGCATAGGTGTTCGGATCGCGCGTGGTCCAGTGCCAGGTGGTGCTGCCATCGCTGTGCTCGGTCTTTTGCACCAGACGGCCATTGGCCGGTGCCGATAGACCCGCTGGCACGGTAATGAACATATCCAGCTTGGCCGGTTCGCCCATGGGGTGGTCGATGCACGGCCAGATCAGGTCGCAGCCTTCGCCCTGAACCGCGCTGGCCATCCACGGCTGGCCGTCGGATTCGGACCAGACGAAGCCGCCATTCCATGGCGCGCGCTCGGCCACATGGGGGATGCCGCCATAGGCGATGTTGATCTCCACACTATCGCCCTGCGCCAGGGGGTGGGGCAGGGGGATGGTCAGGCGGCCTTCGGGATTGGTCCAGTTGTCGATGGGGGTGCCGTCCACCTCGATCTGGTCGATGGTGTAGAGGGTGTCCAGCTCAACCACGATAGCAGAGACGGGTGCCGTGGCGGTGAAATCCAGACCCGCCTGCGCCTGAATGGATTTGCTGGCGGGCCGGATGTTGAACGCCAAGCGGGCGGCATCGAATCTGACCGCCTGTTGTTCGGGCGTGCGCTCCGATCCGCTGGTGAGGGTAAAGGCGGTGGGGCGGCGCGGGCTGGTGTCGTGGGCCAGTGCCCCCGTGCTGGCCGTCATCAGGGCCGCCAGCGCCGGAACGATCAGGCGGCGTGCAAGGGGCGAACGGACAGACATAGCAGCGCTCCGGTAGATCAGCTTGGCCGCTATCTAGCCGCCCCTCGCGCAAAAGAAAAAGGCCGCTGTTTCCAGCGGCCTTTCCAGAACTTTTATCAGCAGGGCTGATTAGGCAGCGGCTTGTTCAGCCAGCTTGGCCTTGACCTGACGCTTGATGCGCAGGGCAGCAGCCGAGAGCTTCTCATCACGAGCCTTCACGATGAAGGCGTCCAGACCGCCCTTGTAGTCGAGCGTGCGCAGGGCAGCGTTCGAAATACGCAGGGAGAAGGTTTGGCCCAGAGCGTCCGAGGTTACCTTGACCGTCTTCAGAGACGGCAGGAAACGACGCTTGGTCTTGATGTTCGAGTGGCTCACATTGTGGCCGACCATCGGGCCGATACCGGTGAGTTCGCAACGACGCGACATCTTAAGATCCTCAAGGTCACATCCGCGCAAACGTTGCGGACGCATGAAAACAGGTGGCGCGTAAGGCTTTTGGCCCACGCGAGAGGGGGCCGTATAGAGGAAGGACTCACTTCGCGTCAAGCCGAGTCTGGTCCGGAGTCGGCGACGAAAGTGGATTCTGGCGATAAATATAAGGGATCGAACCCGTTCACACGCCGTTCAACCCGTCACCACTATAGCGGAGCCTATGATGAGCCGTTCAAAAATCAAAACCGCTACTCTTGCTCCCTCCAGGGGATTTCGAATTGCGGCTGTGACACTGCCGCTGGTGGCGGGCGCTGTGCTGTTGGCCGCACCGGCCTCGGCCCCGCAGGCGCAGGCTGCTCGCAGCGAGGTCCTGCCCGGCTATTGGGAATACACCACCAGTGTTCTGGGGGTGCGTGACACCGAACAGAAATGTGTGCGTCCCAGCGAGATCAACCGGTTCTTTGGCGGTCTTTCGACCCGCAAATGGCAGTGCACCTATCCGGTGCGCGAGGTCGGCAATGGCCGCACCCGCTTTGAAGGCAGCTGTCAGGACCGCAAGGGGCGTCGCATCAATGTGCGTCTGAACGGTACCTATCAGCAGGAATCCTTCCGCTTTAACGGCGGTGCCCAGCTGTCGCGTGGCACGCCCTATATCCCTGCCAGCATCACGGCCCGCCGCATCGCGGCCCAGTGCCCGGCCAATGCGGAATATTTCTAAGGCCCCTGTTGCCTGACAAAAACCAAGAGGCCCGCCGGAGATGATCCGGCGGGCCTTTTCTGTGGGCGCGGGATTGGCGCTTACAGGGTGCTGTTGTCGATGACGAAGCGGTATTTCACGTCCGACTTCAGCATACGCTCATAGGCCTCTTCGATCTGGTCGGCGCGGATCAGTTCGATGTCCGAAGTGATGCCCTTCTCGGCGCAGAAATCGAGCATCTCCTGCGTTTCCTTGATGCCGCCGATCAAAGAACCCGCGATCGAGCGACGACCGCCGATCAGCACGCCGACGCTGGGCGAGGGGTGGGCGTGTTCGGGCACGCCGACCAGACACAGGGTACCGTCCAGTTTCAGCAGCTTGGTGAAGGCATCCAGATTGTGGCTGGCGGCCACGGTGTTCAGGATGAAGTCGAAGCTGCGGCCATGGGCCTTCATCTGGTCCTTGTCCTTGGAGATGACGACCTCGTCGGCCCCCAGATCCAGCGCGGCCTGACGCTTGGACTCAGACGTGGTGAAGGCCACCACATGCGCGCCCAGAGCATGGGCCAGCTTCACACCCATGTGGCCAAGGCCGCCGATGCCGACGACGCCGACCTTCTTGCCCGGACCGACGTTCCAGTGGCGCAGCGGCGACCAAGTGGTGATGCCCGCGCACAGCAGCGGGGCCACGGCAGCCAGTTGCGAAGCGTCGTGGGTGATCTTCAGCACAAAGCTGTCCTTGACCACGATGCGCTGGGAATAGCCGCCCAGAGTGTGGCCCGGGGCATCTGGCGTCTTGCTGTCATAGGTGCCGGTCATGCCGTTTTCGCAGTACTGCTCCAGCCCCTCTTCACAGGGGTGGCAGTGCTGGCAGCTGTCGACCATACAGCCCACGCCGACGACATCGCCCTCTTTAAAGCGCGAGACAGCCGAGCCGACCTTGGATACGCGGCCGACGATTTCGTGGCCGGGGACGCAGGGAAAGCGGACCTCGCCCCATTCTCCGCGCACGGTGTGCAGGTCCGAGTGGCAGATGCCGCAATAATCGATCTCGATCTGGACATCATGTTCGCCAACATCGCGTCGGGGGATGGTGATCGGCTCGACGGGCTGATGGGCGGCGGTGGCCCCATAGGCTCTGACGGACATGAAAAGTCTCCGAATAAAGATCGCTGAATTATCGCTGATGATACTCTAGCGTGGCCAAGCTATGCGCCAAGCGGACAAGATTGTCGCATTGCCTTAACCCTCGCTAGAGTTGAAAGTTCTCAATTTCCGGCGCTTCGAAGGGGAGGCGGCCGGATAATGATTGATGACCCCGACTCAAGGTTGACCGAATGCCGGACATGCAGCCCGCCGCGCCCCAAGGGGGCACGCCGCCCAAGCGCAATGCCTTCACCCGCTTTCTGGATACGGTCGAATGGCTGGGCAATCTGCTGCCGCATCCGGTGACCCTGTTCTTCCTGCTGGCTTTGGGCATGGTGCTGCTGTCGGGGGTGTTCGGATATCTGGGCGTGGCGGTTGATGACCCGCGTCCGGTCGGGGCGGCGGGCCGCTCCGAAGACGGCATGATCCGCGCCGTCTCTCTGCTGAGCGCTGATGGCGTGCGGCGGATTTTCAGCGGACTGGTCACCAATTTCACCAGCTTTGCGCCGCTGGGCGTGGTGCTGACGGCCATGCTGGGTATCGGCGTGGCGGAAAAGTCCGGCGTGCTGTCGGCGGCTGTGCGCGGCATGGTGCTGGGTGCGTCCAAGAATGTGGTTACGGTGGTGATCGTGTTCGCGGGCGTGATGTCCAACACTGCGTCGGAGCTGGGCTATGTGGTACTGATCCCGCTGGCCGGCGCGGTCTATTATTCGCTGGGGCGTCACCCGCTGGCGGGTATGGCGGCGGCCTTTGCCGGTGTGTCGGGCGGCTATTCGGCCAACCTTCTAATCGGCACGATTGATCCGCTGCTGGCCGGTATCACCGAAGAGGCGGCGCGCCTGATTGACCCGACCTATTCGGTGACGGCCACGGCCAACTACTATTTCATGGCCATCTCGGTGTTCATGGTCACCCTCGTGGGCTGGGCCGTCAGCACCTATATCGTCGAGCCCAAACTGGGTGCCTATAACAAGGAAGACGCCGATCCGACCGTGTTGGAAGGTGCCACCGCCGATCCGCTGACCCATCAGGAGAAGAAGGGTCTGAAATGGGCGGGTCTGGCTTTCCTTGGCGTGCTGGCGCTGATGGCCCTCACCATCCTGCCGTCATGGGGCGTGTTGCGTGATCCGGTGACGGGCGATGCCATGCGCTCGCCCTTCTTCAGCGGGTTTGCCGTCTGGATTCTGATCTTCTTCCTGGCCATCGGCTGGGCCTATGGCCGCGTCGTGGGCACGGTGAAGAACGACCGCGACGTGATTGACGGCATGGCGCAGGCCATGACCTCGCTGGGCCTGTATCTGGTCATCATCTTCTTTGCGGCCCAGTTCGTGGCCTTCTTCAACTGGTCCAACATCGGCTCGATCACGGCGGTGAAGGGCGCTCAGGGGCTGCAGGCGCTGGGCCTGACCGGACCGGTTATCTTCATCGGCTTTATTCTGATCTGCTGTTTCGTGAACCTGATGATCGGTTCGGCCTCGGCACAGTGGGCGATGACGGCCCCGATCTTTGTGCCCATGCTGATGCTGTTGGGCTATTCGCCGGAACTGATTCAAGCGGCCTATCGGATCGGGGATTCCACCACCAACATCATCACCCCGATGATGAGCTATTTCGGCCTGATCCTCGCGTGGGCGGTCAGGTACGACAAGAAGGTCGGCATCGGCACCATGATCGCGATGATGCTGCCGTACTCCATCTTCTTCACCATCATCTGGACGATCATGTTCTTCGTCTGGGTCTTCGGCTTTGGCCTGCCGGTCGGGCCCGGTGCGCCGACCTATTACAGCCTGGGCTAAGCGCCGAAAGAAAAAGCCCCCGCCGTTTGCGAACGGCGGGGGCTTTGTTTTGGAGCCGATGGCTTGATCAGGCGCGCGGCTTACGCTGGCGGATAAGGCCTTCTTGGG
The DNA here is from genome assembly GCF_002419815.1 of Brevundimonas sp. UBA5713. Classification (GTDB taxonomy): domain Bacteria; phylum Pseudomonadota; class Alphaproteobacteria; order Caulobacterales; family Caulobacteraceae; genus Brevundimonas. The sequence goes on from NZ_DIGV01000027.1 coordinate 119,619, forward strand.
CCACGCTGGCGACGAGGCGGCCATCACGGGTGAAGATCTGGCCACGGTTATAGCCGCGAGCACCCGAGGCCGAAGGGCTGTCGGTGACATACAGCAGCCAGTCGTCGGCGCGGAAATCTCCGTGGAACCAGACGGCGTGGTCCAGACTGGCGATCTGGAATTGGGGGTCCAGATAGCTGATGGCGTGAGGCTGGCCACAGGTGCTGAGCAGGGTCATGTCCGACGCATAGGCCAGAATGGCGCGGTGCATCGTTTCTTCGTCGCCGATGGGCGCGACGGTGCGGAACCACGAGGCGTGACGCGGCTCGGCGGGAACGGGGGCCAGCGGATTGCGCTGATAGACGTGACGGAACTCCAGCGGGCGCGGGCGCAGCACATAGGACTTCAGATGGTCCGGCACCATGTGGGCATTGGCGCGCCACAGCTCTGCCTCGCTGATGAGATCTTCCGGCGGAGCGACGTCCGGCATGGTGTCCTGATGTTCAAAGCCCTCTTCGGGGACCTGAAACGACAGCAGCATGTTCAGGATAGGCTCGCCGCCTTGCGAGGCAATCACGCGGCGGGTCGCAAAGGTGCGGCCATCATGATCGCGCGCCACGCGATAGATGATCGGACGCCCCTCTTCGCCGGGGCGCATGAAGTAGCAGTGCAGCGAGTGGCAGCGGCGACCCTCGACGGTCAGTTGGGCGGCCTGAAGGGCCTGCGCCACCACCTGACCGCCATAGACCCGACCTTTGCCGCCGGGCAGGGGAATGCCGCGATACAGGTCCGTGTCCAGCGTTTCGACCGTCAGCAAATCGATCAGCCCTTCCACCCGCGCGGGGGCCGAAGGTGAAGACGGATCGTTCGGAGAAGGCAGTTCAGTCATGGGAGGGCGTTTCTGATTGGGGAGGCCCGTATCATCAGGCCTGTATGCCCGCCGTGCAAGACAAGCCGCTATGCTGACGTAGCGGAACCCCTTTTCGCTTATGCCGAATATTCCATGCCTGGATTGTCTGATGGAGAATAAAATTTGCCAACGGGGCAGAATTTTAAACCATCCAGAGTTTTTCGGTCAGCAGCACCACTTTAAGGCGATGCGCATTTTTTATCCCATATTGTTTCGACTAAAACTCGAATTATCGCCTCTCATTTCTTCAACGGCGCGAATAGAGAAAATATTTTTCTGTATACTATTGTCTTCCTTCGTTCGTTGAACGCATATTTTCGTCAGTACGCATTTGTTGGAGACCCCCGTAGTGAGGGGGCTCGACTTTTGTCAGAGGGAAGGATGCCGATGCGCCTTAGGGGTAATCAAAATACGCGACGCGTGGCCTATCGCACGCTTCTGGCTGGGGCGTGTGCCTATACCGCGCTGGCTGCCGGTGTGGCCCATGCGCAGGATGCCTTGCCCGAGGCCGAGGAAACCGTGGCCCAGGTCAGCGACATTGTGGTGACCGGTTCGCGCATCGCGCGGCGTGACTACACCTCGAACAGCCCGCTGGCGTCGGTGACGGCCGAAGCGATTGAAAACACAGGTCAGGTCACGGTTGAAAAAGCCCTGACGCAGATGCCCCAGTTTGCCGGTGCGCAAGGCCAGAGCACCTCGGGTTCATCCTCGACCTCACTGAATGGCGGTCAGGCCTATGCTAGTCTTCGCGGTCTGGGCTCCAAGCGCACCTTGATCCTGCTGGACGGCAAACGCTTGCAGCCATCGAACCCTGATGGTTCGGTCGATCTGAACATCATCCCCGAAGCCCTGATCGGCAATGTGGAAGTCATCACCGGCGGTGCCTCGACCGCCTATGGTTCGGATGCGACCGCCGGTGTGGTCAACTTCCGCCTGAAGAACGATTTCCAAGGCGTCACGCTCGCGTCGCAGTACGGCATTTCCGACTATGGCGACGGCGAGAGCTTCCGCGTATCGGTGACGGCAGGGGATCGCTTTGCCGAGGGGCGTGGCCGCGCGGTGATCTCGCTGGACTATTCGATGCGCGAGCGCGCCTTCCAGTCCGAGCGTGACTATTATTTCCGCCGTAACCGCGAATCCAACACCGCCATTGTGGCGCAGGGTTCGGCCCTGTTCGGCGCAAACCGGCCGACTTTGGCGGCCATCAACGATATCTTCGTCGGCCAGTACGGCACCGATCCGGTTCAGGGCTCGGCGGGCTTCTATAATGGCCAGATCGGCTTCAACACCGTTGATGGCTCCCTGTTTAATCTGGCGGGCACCTCGCCGGTGATGAACCTGCGCGATCCGGAGACTGACGGGGCCTATCTGTCGGCGGGCGGCAACAACATGCTGTACGGCTGGACCGGCAACATCGTCCAGAACGACAACGAGCGCTATTCGCTGTTCTCGCGGGTGGACTATGACATCACCCAGAACATCAGCGGCTATATCCAGGGCTCGCTGACCAGCTATGAGTCCGAGGGTGTGTTCAATCCGACGCTGGCGGGTCTGGCCTATGCGCTGACGGTGCCGGCGTCGAACCCCTATATCAGCAATGACTTCCGCCACATCCTGAACTCGCGCGCCGATCCGGACGCGGATTTCACCTTCTGGAAGGACCTCGATTTCGCGGGTCCGCGCCTGCAGAACTATGCCTATGACGTCTATCAGTTCATCGGCGGCCTGTCGGGTCAGGTGGGCATCAAGGACTGGACGTGGGAAGCCTATGCCAGCGCATCGAAGGCCAAATTCCTGAACACCCAGGTCGGCGGCGTCTCGCGCGATGCGATGACCGACCTGCTGTACAGCCCGACCGGCGGTAACGAGTTCTGCGCCGGTGGACTGAACCCGTTCGGCAACCACACGCCCTCGGCCGAGTGCATCAACTATGTGGTGCGCAAGACCACCAACACCAATGAGCTAACCCAGCGCATGGCCGAGGCCTCGGTCACCGGTTCGCTGTTCGAACTGCCTGCGGGCGAGGTGCGTTTCGCGGCGGGTGTCGGCTATCGTTACAACCACTTCGAGTTCGTACCGGACGCGCAACTGAGCCGCCCGGACGGGACCAGCGACGTATTGGGTTATGCGCCGCTGTGGGCGTCATCGGGCGAGGTGGATTCCACCGAGGTCTTTGCCGAGGTCCTCGTGCCGCTGCTGAAGGATTTGCCCTTCATCCAGTCGCTGGAGATGGAGTTCGGCTATCGCTACTCCGACTATAGCTCGGTGGGTGGCGTGCAGGCCTATAAGGCCGATCTGAACTGGCAGGTGAACGACATCTTCCGACTACGCGGCGGCTATAACCGCGCTGTGCGTGCGCCGAGCGTCGGCGAGCTGTTCGCCCCCATCTCGACCGCTACGGTGGGTATCGGCACGCCCACGGCGGCCAACACCGATGGTGATCCGTGTGATGTTCGCTCCTCCTTCCGTCAGGGTCCGAACGGCCAGCAGGTCGCCGATCTGTGCGTGGCTCTGGGCGTGCCCGAAGCTCTGATCGACACCTATCAGTTTGGTGCCGCGCAAGTGTTCGCCCTGACCGGCGGCAACCCAGATCTGGAAGAGGAAACCGCCGACACCTATTCGTTCGGCACCGTGATCCAGCCGCAGTTCTCGTCGCCGTGGCTGAGCAACATCTCGGCCTCGATCGACTGGTACAAGATCGAGGTGGCCGATGCCGTCGGTACGCTGGGTGTCGGTAACGCCATCCGTTATTGCTTCAACGATGGCGGCAACAACCCGACCTATGACGCCAACAACTACTATTGTCAGCTACAGGACCGCAGCACGGTCGACGGCAATATGGTCAATCCGTTGCAGCCGCTGCTGAACCTCGGCGCGTTCAATGTGACGGGTGTGGACCTGCAGGTGGACTGGCGTCTGCATCTGGCCGATCTGGGTTTTGGCGATACCGGCAGCCTCGCCTTTGGCACCACCGTGTCCTATCTGGACAGCTTCGAGATTCAGGCCCTGCCGGGTGCGCCTGTGTACGACTATGTCGGCACCTGGGGCACGGCCATCGAGGCCAATGCCGGTCAGGCCCACCCCGAGTGGAAGGCCGTCAGCAGCGTCACCTATTCGCGCGATCGCTGGAACGTCGGCCTGCGCTGGCGTCATACGTCCGAGATGATCAACTCGGCGCGCGTGACCTCGCCCACCAGCACGACGCGCGGTGTGGATGCCTATGACGTGTTCGATCTGAACGCCCGCGTCGATCTGCCGTTCGACACTACGGTACGCTTCACCGTCACCAATCTGCTGAACGAGGAGCCGCCGCAGGTCGGCAATGTGCGCGGGACCTATGACCCGCAGAACTATGACGTTCTGGGCCGCTACTACTCGGTCGCGGTGAGCAAGAAATTCTAACGACTTCGGGCCGGAGCGAATGTTCCGGCCCCTTCGCGTTTTCCGGTGGACGAGGGTGCACCGGAAATTTGAGTATCCAGTCTTGGGGCGGCGCCTGATGCGCCGCGGAGGAGGAAACCATGAAACTGACCCTGAAGAAGAGCTGGGCCGTTGGTCTGGCCGCCGCATTGATGGCATCTGCCGGCGCAGCATCGGCACAGGACCTGTCCTATATCCACGCCGGTCGCCTGCTGGCCGATCCGGCCACAGGCCGCGTGACCGAGCGCCAGACGCTGGTCATCGAGAACGGCAAGGTCAAGGAAATCCGCGACGGCTTCGTCGGTGAAGGCAATGTCATCGACCTGTCGAACAAGTTCGTGCTGCCGGGCTTCATCGACAGCCACGTCCACCTCGGCAACCAGCAGGGCGACGGTGACCGCGCCAGCCGCTTCACCAACACGGCGGCCGATGCGGCCCTGCGCGGCGCTCAATACGCCAAGATTACTCTGGAAGCCGGTTTTACCACTGTGGCCGACCTCGGCGGCAACACCGACGCGGTGATCGGCCTGCGCAATGCAGTGGCCCAAGGCCGCGTTCCGGGTCCGCGCATTCTAGCTTCGGCCGGTGGCGTCACCCCGCACGGTGGTCACGGCGATGCTAACGGCGTCTCGGAAGCCTTTGTGCCGCTGATGCGCTCGACCGGCGTTTGCTCGGGTCCGGACGACTGCCGTCGCGCCGTGCGTGAACGCGTGCGTTCGGGCGCCGATGTGATCAAGATCACCGCCACCGGCGGCGTTCTGTCCGACACCGGTGCAGGCCTGAACCAACAGTTCTCGCAAGCCGAGCTGGAAGCCATCGTCGAGACCGCCCACTTTATGGGCCGTCGCGTGACCGCCCACGCCCACGGCACGGACGGTATCAACAGCTTCCTGCGCGCTGGCGGTGACTCCATCGAGCATGGCACCTATCTGGACGACGAATCCATCCGCCTGTTCAAGCAAGGCAACCGCTATCTGGTGCCGACCCTGTTGGCCGGCGAGTTCGTGGCTCAGGAAGCGGCCCGTCCGGGCACCTTCTTCACCCCGAACCAGCGCCAAAAGGCTTTGGAAGCCGGTCCGCTGATGCTGGACATGGCGCGCCGCGCCCATGCGGCTGGCGTCAAGATCGCCTTTGGCACCGATAACGGCGTGGCCCCGCACGGCACCAATGCCCGCGAGTTCCAGCTGTATGTCCAAGCCGGCATGACCCCGCTGCAGGCCATTCAGACCGCCACCATCAATGCCGCTGACCACTTCCAGCTGGGCAATGAAATCGGTCGCGTGACCCCGGGCTATGCCGCCGACATCATCGCGGTTGAAGGCGACCCGCTGCAGGACGTCGCCACCCTGATGAACGTCAACTTCGTCATGCGCGCCGGCAAGGTGTTCAAGAACCAGTAATCGCAGCCTTCCGGTTGTGAGAGCGTGGGGCCGTCTCTGTCAGGGGCGGCCCTTTTCTTTGGTCATTGGACATTTGGCAGGGGGCGCCGCCGCGCGTTTTGCGCTAGGGGGAGCGCCCCCTTTTGGTCTGCGCGCGGCGGCGATGCGGACAGATTTGAAAGACCCGGCGTGACGTCTTCTGCCCTGACTATCGGTATCGACTTTGGCACCACCAACACTGTGCTGGCGCTTAGCGGCGGACAGGGGCAGTCGGCGGTGGTGACGCTGAAGGCTCCGCAGGGCGAGGTCTCGGGTTTTCGCTCGGCACTGGGATTCCAGCTGATCCCCGCCGCTGACGGTTCGGCACCCGAGCGTGTGATTACGGCGGGGCCGTGGGCGGTGGAGACCTATCTGGAAGATCCGCTGGAGACGCGCTTCATCCAGTCGTTCAAAAACTTTGCCGCCAGTGCCGCCTTTAGCGAAACGGTCATCGACGGTCGCCGCTACAAGTTTGAAGACCTGCTGGCCGTCTTCCTGAAACAGGTGCGCGAGCATGCGGGCGAGGCGCTGACCGACCTGCCGCCGCGCGTGATCGTGGGGCGCCCCGTGACCTTTGCGGGCGGCAACCCTAACGAGGCGCTGGCGCTGGAACGCTATGAGGCGGCGTTTGCGCAGGTGGGCTTTAGCGACATACGCTATGCCTATGAGCCGGTAGGCGCGGCCTTCTTTTTCGCCCGCCAACTGACTCAGGCGGCGACCGTGCTGGTGGCCGACTTTGGCGGCGGTACGTCCGACTTTTCCATCATCCGTTTCGAGCCGACTCCGGAGGGCTTGCGGTCGGTGCCTCTGGGCCGCGCGGGTGTGGGCATCGCGGGCGACGCGTTCGACTATCGCATCATCGACCAGTTGGTGTCGCCGCAGCTGGGGAAGGGCACGACCTATACGGCCATGGGCAAGACCCTGCCGGTGCCCCAGCGCTATTACACCGCCTTTGCCAAATGGGAGCAGCTGGCCCTGCTGCGCGCATCGCGCGACATGAAGGACATTCGCGGACTGGTCCGCAGTGCCGACGAGCCGGAAAAGATCGAGCGTCTGGTCGAGGTGCTGGACGAGAACTATGGCTATGCCCTTTATCAGTCGGTGTCGGCGCTGAAGATCGCCTTGTCGTCGCAAGAACAGGCGCAGTTTGTGTTCAGCGCAGGCGATGTGGACATTCGCGCCGATGTCAGCCGCGAGACGTTCGAGGGCTGGATCGCGCCGGAACTGGCCGCCATGCAGGATGCCGTCGATCTGGCACTGGAGCGTGCGGGCTTGCAGGCCGATCAGATCGAGCGGGTCTTCCTGACGGGGGGCACATCATTTGTGCCTGCCGTGCGCCGCATCTTTACCGACCGCTTTAGCGCCGAGCGTATCGAGAGCGGTAGCGAGTTTGAATCCATCGCATCGGGTTTGGCGCTGATCGGGCAAGAGGCCGATCTGGACCTGTGGAGCGAGAAAAAGCGTTAAGGGGCGTGCCCGCCTTTGTAGAATCTCGTGGCGCGAGCGCGGCCGTAATATTACGGTAAAGACTTCAGCAAGCAGTAACGCCCGGGCGGTCGTTGGTGCGATCGCATCGGGTAGTCAATGTTCGGTCAAATGTCCTCATCGTCTCGTGTTATGGCACCGGAAACGCCATGGTCACGGGTCAAGCGTTTTGCGATTGCGGCTTCGCCCGCTTTAGCGGTGATCATTGTCTGTCTGGCCGTGGCGCTGGCGTTCAGCCTTTCGCTGGGCCCGCGTGCCCTGCAACTGACCCAGGAAGGCGGCCCGATCGAGATCGCTACGGTGGTTCTGTACGCGGCGGTGCTGATTGCAGGTCTGGCTTTGTGGCGACGCGGCATTCAGGCGGCGACTTTGGTGTCCTTGGCGGCGCTGTTGATGGGGTTGCGCGAAATGGACGCGCACAAGGCCTTCACCACCTATGGCGTATTCAAAACGCGCCTTTATGTGAGCCCCGACGTTCCCCTGCTGGAAAAAGTGCTGGCAGGCGGCGCGGTGCTGGTTCTGATCATTCTGGTGGGTCTGGCCGCACGTTCGGCGTGGCGTTCCATGCGAGGCCGGGGATCGCCCGCTGTGTTGACCTTGGGCGCGCTGGTGGCATTCGGCATCTTTCTCAAGGAGATGGATGGCTTTCCGCGCAAGCTTGCCGACGTCGGCCTGATGTTGGAGCCCGCGGTCCTGGCGGTCAGCAAGGCGGTCGAGGAGACGGGAGAGCTGGGGCTGCCTGTCCTTTTGGGCCTTGCGCTTTGGCAACTGTGCCAAGAGCGGCGCCACGCCTGAGCCCCGAAACGCGCCGCGCGATTTAAGGACGTTCTGCCCTGAAACCGGCATTAGAAACGGCAAATATTTCCCGACTTTTTGGGATTTTGCTTCTGGGTACCGGCTTTAGCTGGATGTCGGGTTTTTTATGCTAACGTATATAAGTTGGCATCTAATAATCGGGTAGATTTTTGCGGCGCACTATCTTATGGGTGCGTCGATGGTTGAGAAACTTGCACATGCAGGCGTCGCCCTTGGGCGACTTATGAGTGGCCGCCGGGGTTAACGGCTGCCTCGGTGGCGACGTGTCTTCGCCGCACATCTCCCATTGAATAATCTGCTTGCCCAAGAGAGGCGCATTCATGCTGCGCGACCCCTCGGTTAAATACCGTCCGTTTCCCCAGATCGATCTGAAGGACCGCCAGTGGCCTTCGCGTACCATCACCAAGGCACCGCGCTGGCTGTCGACCGATCTGCGCGACGGTAATCAGGCCCTGATCGACCCGATGGATGCTGCCAAGAAGCAGCGCTTCTTCGACATGCTGGTCAAGATCGGCCTGAAGGAGATCGAGGTGGGCTTCCCGTCTGCGGGTGCGACCGAGTTCGACTTTATCTCGGGTCTGGTGCGCCAGAACCGCATTCCCGAGGATGTGATGGTGCAGGTGCTGACCCAGTCGCGCCGTGACCTGATCCAGAAGACGTTTGAATCGCTGGAAGGCGCGCGCAACGCCACTGTCCACCTGTACAACGCCGTCTCGCCCGCATGGCGCGAAGTGGTGTTCAACATGGACCGCGCGGGCGTCAAAGCCTTGGCCATCGAAGGCGCAAAGATGTTGCGCGAAGAGGCCGAAAAGCGCCCCGACACCGATTGGCGGTTCGAATACTCGCCGGAAACCTTCTCGACCGCAGAGCTGGATTTCAGCTTGGAGGTCTGTGAGGCAGTTCAGGATATTCTGGAACCGACGGTCGAAAAGCCGCTGATTTTCAACCTGCCCGCCACGGTCGAGTGCTCGACCCCCAACATCTATGCCGACCAGATTGAGTGGATGATCAAGAACCTGTCGCGTCGCGAGCAGGTGATCATTTCACTGCATCCGCATAACGACCGTGGCACGGGCGTGGCCGCTGCCGAGCTGGGTTTGATGGCCGGTGCCGACCGTATCGAGGGCTGTATCTTCGGTAATGGCGAGCGTACCGGCAACGTCGATCTGGTGACGCTGGCGCTGAATATGTACACGCAGGGCGTCTCGCCGGAGCTGGACTTCTCCAATATGGAAGAGATCGTCCAGACGGTTGAGTACTGCAACCAGATCCCTGTCCACCCGCGTCATCCCTATGCGGGGGAGCTGGTGTTCACGGCCTTCTCGGGCTCGCACCAGGATGCGATCAAGAAGGGCTTTGAAGCCCAAGAGAAGCGCAACGACCAGATCTGGAACGTGCCTTATCTGCCGATCGATCCGGCGGACATCGGGGCCAGCTATGAGGCCGTCATCCGCGTGAACTCGCAGTCCGGCAAGGGCGGCATGGCGTGGGTGCTGCAACAGGACAAGGGTCTGAAATTGCCCAAGGCCATGCAGGCCGATTTCAGCCGCGCGGTCCAGAAACTGGCCGACGAAACCAGCCGCGAACTGACCAGTGCCGACATCTGGGATGCTTTCAAAAAGACCTATCGCGTCGAAGGTCCGCAGCAGTTCGAACTGATGACCTTTGCCGAGCATGGCATCGCCAAGAGTGACGGCCAGCGTGTGTTCACCGGCGACGTGAAGATCGGCCACAAGGTGCAGCAGATCACGGGGCGCGGTAACGGCCTGATCTCGGCCCTGCTGGACGGTATGCGCGAGGCGGGTGGTCCCGCGTTCGAGATTGTCGACTATCAGGAACACGCCATCGGCGCGGGCACGGACGCCAGAGCCGCCGCCTATGTCCAATGCCGCACGGCGGACGGTCAGGTCGTGTTCGGCTTTGGTATGGATTCCGACGTGGCTACCGCCTCGGCCCGCGCTGTCATCAGCGCGGCCAATACGGCATCGGAACGTCAATCGGCCAAGGCGGCGGCCTGATCTCTATTAGGCAATCTGTGCTTGGGCGCGCCGGTCCTTGGCGGGCGGCGCGCCGAACATGCGGGCGTAGTCGCGCGTGAACTGCGGAATGCTTTCATAGCCGACGCCATAGGCGGTATCGGCTATGGAGGCTCCCCGCGTGAGCAGTTTCCGGCGCGCCTCGATCAGCCGTAGCTGTTTTTGAAACTGTAGCGGCGTCAGCGTCGTGATCTGTTTGAAATGCTGGTGGAAGGCCGAGGGCCTCATGCCCGCAGTCTCGGCCAGTTGTTCTATGCGCAGAGTTTGGTTGTAGCGACTACGGATCAGGCTCACCGTGCGGGCGATGCGGTGGTGGTGGCTATGGGTCATGCCGAGGTGCCGGATGCCCGCGCCATGTGCTCCGCTCAGCAGCCAGAAATGCAGCTCTCTGATCAGACCCTCCTGCAGGATGGGCAAAGCGGCTGGACGATCGAGCAAGTCCAGTAACCGCCGGGCGGCGTCGGCCATCTCGGGCGTCGTGGTTTGGCTGCGCACCGCGTGCCCGCCATCGGGCAGGCCGTCGATCTCGAGCAAAAGCGGCTCTATCACCGCAGGGTTCAGGTCGATGATAATGGACACATAGGGCTTGTCGGCACTGGCCCGCATCACCTGACTGATGGTCGGCACATCTGCCGCGATCAGAAGGGAATCCCCCGGCTTCAGATGGGTCGTGCGAGACCCTGCCGTCACCTGTTTTTCACCTTGAAGCACCAGAGCCACCATGGGCGCGGGGATGTCGTGCGTCAGAGGAGAGGGCTGGATTTCACGCACGATGGACAGGCCCGGAATGGGCGTTGCCAGCTTGCCCTCGGCCATTCCATGGGCGTCCAGTTGGCGGCGGGCCAAATCATAAAGCCGGTGAGGGACGGGCGTATTCATGAGCCTAGGCTACGCCCGGATATGGGAGGCGAACAATGGTGTTGGAGGATCGGGCAAGGCTTAGCCACGATCCGGCAATTAGGAGCGGCGTTGATCCGGCAGGGTGTGGTCATCGCAAAGCCCCTCAAGGAGCCTGACCATGAAGACCATCACCCTGATCACCGGCGGCAGCCGTGGCCTTGGCCGTAACACCGCCCTGAGCGTCGCCCGTCGCGGCGGCGATGTCATCATCACCTATCGGGCCGACACGAATGCGGCCGCGCAGGTGGTGGCCGAGATCGAAGCCATGGGCCGCAAGGCCGTCGCCCTGCCGCTGGATGTTTCCGACGTGGCCGGCTTTGCCCGCTTTCGCGACGAGGTGGCGCGGACGCTGCAAACAGTTTGGGGCCGCGACAGCTTTGACCACCTGATCAACAATGCCGGTCACGGCGACATGGCTCCGTTTGTGGAGACGTCTGTGTCCGCCTTTGATGCCCTGTTCGGCGTGCATGTGCGCGGGGTCTTTTTCCTGACCCAGACCCTCGCCGGAATGCTGGCCAACGGGGGGCGGATCATCAACTTCTCCTCGGGCCTGACACGGATCGCGGGCGAAGGCTTTTCGGCCTATGCGGCGGCCAAGGGCGCGATCGAGGTGCTGACGCATTATATGGCCAAGGAACTGGCCCCGCGACGGATTACGGCCAATGTGGTCGCCCCCGGGGCCATCGAGACGGATTTTCTGGGCGGTGCCGTGCGTGACACGCCGGAATATAACGACGCCTTTGCATCTATGACGGCGCTGGGCCGCGTCGGCGTGCCGGACGATATCGGCCCTGCGGTGGCCAATCTGTTGGATCCGGCCCACCGCTGGATGACGGCACAGCGTATCGAAATCTCCGGCGGCCAGTCGATCTGACGTCTCGGCCTGCAACCCTGTCCGGCTTTCAGCAGTTGTGCCACGATCCGCACGCGCTAACGTCGTGTGGAAGTGAAGTCGGGCAGGGTCTGGGATGTCTGTTGAATACCGCGCGCAAGGGCGTCGTTGGCCAGTGCTGGCTGTGGCTTTGTCAACACTGGTGCTGGCGTGGACGGCGGCGGCCCTGTGGTTCCAGTTTCCGGCTGTGCGGTGGTTGGCGTTCGTACTTCCGCTTGTACTGCTGGCGGGCCTTATAGCCCTGTCGTTCAAGGGGCGGCGCGCGGCGTGGCTGGGGCTGGCGGCGATTGTGGTGGGTGTGGGGGCGTGGTTCGGCGCGCTGCAACCGCGGCAGGACCGCGACTGGGCACCGGATGTGGCGCGCGGTGTGACCTCGCGCGTCGAGGGCACGAAGGTGCATTTGACCGATGTACGCGATTTCGGCTGGATCACGCGCGATGAGGCGGATGAGCGCTGGATCGGCACGACGGTCGATCTGCAGCAGCTTCAAACAGTCGATCTGGTGATGACCACATGGGGCAGTTCGCACATCGCCCACACCATGCTCAGCTTTGGTTTTGCCGATGGGCAGTATGTAGTCCTGTCGGCTGAAATCCGGCGCGAGGCGGATGAGGCGTTTTCCGAACTGGGCGGTTTTTTCAAACAGTTTGAACTGGTTCTGATTGCCGCGACCGAGCAGGACATTGTGCGCCTGCGCACCCATGCGCGGGCTGATCAGGTGTCGCTGTACCGTCTGGAGATGACGCCCGAGCAGCGTCGCCAGCTATTCCTGTCCTATCTGGAACTGGGCAATGATCTGGACCGCAAGCCGCGCTGGTACCAGACCGTCACCACCAACTGCACCACGGTGATCTGGCGGCTGGCGCGTCTGGTGGCCCCCGGTATTCCGCTGGACTGGCGGGTTCTGCTGTCAGGTCATGTGCCGGACTATCTGTACGACATCGGCGTCATCGCCAACGACCGCGCGCTGGGTGACATCAAACAATCGGCACGGATTACCGCCAAGGCGCAGGCGCTGCCCAGAGACATCGACTATTCCCGAGGTATCCGGCAGGGACTTTAGGTCCGCGCTGGCAGGCGAACCTGTCAGTATCGCTAGGTTGGAAGGCGGGGACTCTCGCGGCAGGTTGTGCCTCCAGAAGCGGGAGGTGTCGGCTGTGTTAAAGACCGTGGCGGCCGTGGTGGAACAGCCCAAGGGTCCGTTCGTCTTGCGGGAGGTCGAACTGGAAGCGCCCCGTCCGGATGAGGTGCGCGTGCGCCTGCACGCTGTGGGGATATGTCATACCGATCTGGTGCACCGCGACGGCCATGGGGCCTTTGGCCTGCCTGCCGTACTGGGTCATGAAGGCGCGGGTATCATTGAGGCAGTAGGCGAACAGGTATCGCGCGTCAGTGTGGGCGAGCGTGTGGTGCTCAGTTTTCATGCCTGTCGCCAATGTGCGGCCTGCCGCAACGCGCGACCCGCCTATTGTGCCGAAGCCTTTGCCGGCAATTTTTCCGGTGCCCGACCGGACGGAAGCCGACCCGTGCGACTGGAGGGGCGCGAAGTGGGCAGTGCCTTTTTCGGTCAGTCCTCATTCGCGCGCCATGCCATTGTCGCGGCCCGCAATGTGGTGAAGGTGCCGGATGACCTTTCGCTGGAACGTCTGGCCCCGTTAGGATGCGGACTGCAAACCGGTGCCGGTGCGGTGTTGAACACATTGCAGTTAAAGGCCGGTCAGTCTCTGGCCGTGTTTGGCGCAGGGGCTGTGGGACTGGCGGCGATCATGGCGGCCAAGGCGGTGGGCGCGGGACCGATCCTCGCCATAGATATCCGCGACGAGCGGTTGGCGCTGGCTGAACAGCTCGGGGCCGACATGACATTTCGGGGTGATCAGCCGGAATTGGCCAAGGCGATCCGACGCGCCGTGAAAGGCGGGGTGGAAGCGGCGCTGGATTGTGTAGGGGCGCAAGGTGTTCTGGCCTCGGCCTTTCAAAGTCTGGCGGTCGGCGGCACCTGCGTGCTTCTGGGTCTGCCCCGACGCGGGACAGAGGTTGGCGTCGACATGACGGCCCTGTTGCAAGGCAGGCGTCTGGTGGGATCGATTGAAGGCGATGCCGATCCACAGTCCTTCATTCCGCATCTGATCGATCTGCATCGGCAGGGACAGTTTCCGTTCGAGCAGCTGATCCGCTTTTATCCGTTCGAGGCCATAAACGAGGCGGTTCACGACATGGAGCAGGGCCGGACCGTCAAACCCGTATTGCTGATGCCGCAGGAGCAAACCCTATGACTGCTTTCCAACACGCGCTGGATCAGGGCCCAATTACACCTGAAAAGGCCTTTGCGCTGTTCGACGCTATGGCACCGGTTGATCCGGATTTTATGATCGGGGAGTGGGCGGGCGAGCCGTTTGCGACCGGACATCCGATGGACGGGGCGTTGGAGGCGACCGGCTGGCGCGGCAAGCGGTTCGACAGTGTCGACGCGGTACATCCGCTGTTGTTCGACGACGGGAAGGGCGGGACTTTTGCCGTGCATCCGGGTCGCTTTATGGGCCAACCGGCACCGGGCAAGGCCGTCGAGCGCCGCGCTGAACTGGAAACCGATCAACCCGCCGCACGCCTGCGCAGTGTATTGCATCGGGGGCAGGTGACGGCGGCCATGGTCTATGACGACCTGCCGATTATCGACATGTTCCGCCGGGTGGATGTGCGGACAGTGCTGGGCGTCATGGATATGCGGGCGATGCCCCTGCCATACTTCTTCGTGCTGCGACGAGTATCGTAAGCCTGCGTGCTCGCAAAAAAGGCCGGAGACAGCGCTCCGGCCTTTGATGTTCTGGATAGACGGCCTTTAGTCGTTGTCGACCTCGTACGAAATCACGCGGCGACCGGCCAGATCCATCTTGGCATCGATGTCCCGACCATGGCGGTCCACGCCCTCGACTTCCAGACGGCCGTCGTCACGCTCGACCTCGGTGGCGCGGACCATGCCGATGGCGCGCAGAGCCTGCACGCTCGGGCGCGGCATTCGGCCATAGCGGCGCTGGTCTTCGGCATCATCGTCCCATTCCGTTCCCGCGAAGAAGTCGCCTTGCGTGCGGGCAGGGGCGGTTTGGGCCGATGCGCGCTGCGGGGCAGCTTCCGGAGCCGATTGGGCGATTACAGGGGCGGCGGCACCGGCGGTCAGCAGGGCGGCGACGGCGGTCAAGACGGTCAGCTTGGTGTTCATGATTTTGTCCTTTCAAGTCCGCATGCTTGCGGCGATGAATGGACTATGGCGGAGGCTGGCTGACGCCCCCGTCACGCCGATCGTCAGCGAAATGTCAGCTAAGTTGGGGCATACAGCAGCGTATAATGCTCAGGTTTGTCGTCATGACGTGTGTGGCCCTGACGCTGGCAGCCTGTCAGCGCGAGGAAAGTCGTGCGCCTGACACCCCTCCGGTGTCGCCCGACATGGCGCGCGTTCACCCGTCCGAGCCTGTCACCCCGCCTACGCGTGAAAATGTACCCCCACCGGTAGACGCGCCTGAGGGATCGCGCCTGCCTCTGAAACGTATTCTGGAGATCGTTGCGCGCGTCTCGCCCGGAGAGGTGATCGAGGTCGAACTCGATGAGGACGATGACGTTGAGGTCTACGAGGTAAAGACCCTGACGCCCGAAGGCCGCGCCATCGAAACCACAGTTCATGCCCGCACGGGGCAGGTGCTGGATCGCGAAGAGGACTGATCGCCCATGCGTCTGTTGCTGGTCGAAGATGACGAGGCGATTGCCGCCGGTGTGACCCGCGCCCTGACGGCGGCGGGCTTTCTGGTGACGCCCGCGCGCGATGGCGAAGAGGCGTGGGCGCTGGGCTCTGACGAGGATTTCGATGTGGCGGTGCTGGACCTGGGCTTGCCGCGTCTGGACGGGCTGAGCGTGCTTAGGAACTGGCGCAGCGAGGGGCGCGGCTTTCCGGTGATTATTCTGTCGGCGCGCGGCAGCTGGATGGAAAAGGTCGAGGGGATTGAGGCGGGGGCCGATGACTATCTGGCCAAGCCGTTCGAGCCTGCCGAACTGGTGGCGCGGGTGCGGGCATTGGTGCGTCGCAGCGCGGGCCATGCCGAGGCGGTGCTGACGCTGGGCCGCCTGACGCTGGATACGCGCCGGATGCAAGGGGCGGTGGACGGCGCGCCGCTGACCCTGTCACCGCTGGAGTATCGCCTGTTGCATGCCTTAGCGCACGGGGGCGGGCGTCCGTTGTCGGCGGGGGAGCTGTCCGAAACCCTGCATGGCGTGGACTCGGTAGATGCCAATGCCATCGAGGCGCTGGTGGCGCGGCTGCGTCGCAAGGTCGGGGCGGGGATCATCGAGACCCGCCGTGGCTTTGGCTATTATCTGGCAGGCACGCTGTAATCGTGCGCTCTTTGGCCATCCGTTTGCTGGCTGTGGCGGGGGGCATGATTGCCCTTGCGCTGGTGGTCGGCTGGCTGGTGCTGGGGTTCCTGTTTGAGCGCCATTCGGAGCGGCAGTTGCAGGCCGAGCTGGAACGCCACGGTCTGTCTCTGATCTCGGCCCTGTCGCTGGATGCGGGGGGCAAGCCGGTGCTGTCGGGACAGCCGTTTGATCCGCGCTTTGGTCGTCCGGCCAGCGGTCTTTACTGGCGCATTTCCACGGATGCAGGCGATCTCCGCTCGCGCTCCTTATGGGACGGGCAGTTGCCGCAAGGACCCGCCTTGCCTGCGCGCGGATGGGGGGCCTATCAAGGCGATGGGCCCTATGAGCCGCGCGTGCTGACCATTGCGCGCGAAGTGCAGTTGGAGCCGGACGGGCCGCAGGTGCGGATCGAGGTGGCGGCGGACAGGGCCGACCTGATGGCGGCACGCTCGGCCTTCGGACGCGAGACGTCGGTCTTCTTGCTGGTGCTGTGGGGCGTGATGGCACTGGCCGTGTGGGTGCAGGTGAAACTGGGTCTGGCCCCGCTGGATCGGGTACGGCGGGAGCTGGACCGGATGCGGGCCGAGCCGACAGCGCGATTGGTCCCTGAAACCCATCCGCTGGAGGTGCGGCCTTTGACCGAGGCGGTGAATGCGCTGGCGCAGGCCCGGGCGCGCGATGTGCAAAGGGCGCGCGAAAAGGCGCGCGATCTGGCCCATGCCCTCAAGACGCCCCTGACGGCGCTGAGATTGCAGGCCGAAGAGCTGCCGGACGCACAACGTCAGTCACTGGGGCAGAGCCTCAACCTGCTGCAGGGGGCGGTCGAGGCCGAGCTGGCGCGTGGTGAGGCGCTGGAACACGGGAAACAGACCCAAGGCGCGGCAGTGGTGGAACGCCTGATGGCCGTGCTGAAACGCACGCCGGATGGCGCAGAGCTGTTGTGGGACAATGCCGTGCCGCAGGGGCTGATGCTGCCGATGGGCGAGGCGGCTCTATTGGAAGTCTTGGGCGCGGTCATGGAAAACGCGGCCCGCTTTGCCCGTACGACGGTGCGGGTGACAGCGCAGGCGGACGGCCAGCGCCGCTCGCTGACCGTCGCCGATGACGGGCCGGGCATTGCCGAGGACCAGATGGCCGAGGCCCTGCGGCGCGGGCGACGGTTGGACGAAACGCACGGCCAGAGCGGTCTGGGGCTGGCTATCGCGCTGGACCGGATGCAGGCCACTGATGGCGACCTGATCCTGTCGCGGTCCGATCTGGGCGGGCTGGCTGTGACCTTGGTGTGGGACGCCTAGCGCGCCTTGGCGAAGCGCTCGATCTTGAGCGATGACAGCCAGTGTGGCTGCTCTTGGTTGACGATCAGGCCTTCCATGATTTCCGCCGTCTCCGCCGCCAAGGTCAGGCCCAGATGCTGGTGGCCAAAGGCGTAATAGACCTGCGGGGCCTGATCCAACTGGCCGATGGCGGGCAGATAGTCGGGCAGGGTCGGGCGCGGGCCGCACCAGCGGTCCGGCTGGGCCGAGAACTGGATGCCCAGACCCTTGAGCCGGTCCTCGATCCATTTCCACTTGCGCGGATCGGGCGGGGCGGACGGATCGCCGAACTCGACATGGCTGCTGGCGCGAAGGCCGCCGGTAAAGCGCGACACCACCAAGGGGCTGTCCTCGAATACGGTCAGGGGCAGGTCGGCTGGCCAGTTGTGTTCGGCAGACTGGACCGAATAGCCGCGCTCGCCGATGACCGGAGCCTTGACCCCCATGGAAGCCATCAGCGAGGCCGACCATGCGCCCGCCGCTACCACAATGGCGTGGCTTTCGATAAAGCCGCCATCGGCCAGTGTCAGGGTGACACCGCCATCGTGCGGGGTGATGGTAGAGACATTGCCGGTCCGGACCTGACCGCCCTTGGCAGTAAAGGCCGCGCGCAGGGCCTCGACCACGCGGATCGGTTCGCTGACCTGTCCGGTGCCGGTAAAGGCCAGACCGCCTGATGGAGGGCGGTTCAACACGGCCTCATAGGCTTCCAGCTCAAAGGCCTCTAGCGGGCGGGTGGTCGTCGAGACCTTGCGGGCCTGATCCCAGGCGGCCACGCCGGCTGTGGCGCGTTCGGGCGTCATCCACACCACATTGTGGCCCGCAGGGCGGACCAGATCGCTCGGAGCCTTGGCTAGAGATACCATCCGCGCCCACGCGCCCAAGGGATCATGCAGCAGTTTGGATAGCAGATAGGCCCCGCGCTCGACATGAACGGGGCGCGAGGCAGTGACGAACTGCATCGCCCACGGGGCCCACAGGGCGGCGTCGCGCAGGCGAAAATCCAGCGGACCCTGAAAGGCAAACAGGCGTCCTGCCGCGCTCAGCAGGGTTTGGCTGGAGGGCATGGGGTCGCCCTGTTCCGCGGCGATATGGCCGATGTTCCCAAAGGAAGCGGCGCGGCGCGGATCGCCATTGTCGATCAGCAGGACGTCAAGGCCAGCGTTTTGCAGGCGAAGCGCAATGGCGCTGCCGACCACACCGCCGCCGATGACGGTAAAGCTACGCGGTGTGCGGGTCATTAGGCGGTCTCGCCGAACGGCTGTTCGAGGCTGAAGGCGGGCGGGGTGAACCAGCGCGGGCCGTCTTCGGTCATGTAGAAATGGTCTTCCAGACGCACGCCGAACTGGCCGGGAATGACGATCATCGGCTCATTGGAAAAGCACATGCCCGCCTGCAATGGCGTGCGGTCGCCGCGCACCAGATTGGGGCTTTCGTGGATATCCAGACCGATGCCGTGGCCGGTGCGGTGGGGCAGTCCGGGCAGCTGGTAGTCCGGTCCGTAACCGCGCGCGGTCAGCAGGTCGCGGGCGGCGGCATCGACGCTTTCGCACGGGGCACCGAGGCGGGCGGCGTTGAACGCGGCCAGTTGGGCGTCTTTCTCGTCCTGCCACACGCGGGCAAAGGACGGCGTCGGGTCGCCGAACGCATAGGTGCGGGTGATGTCGGAGTGATAGCCGTCGATTTCCGTGCCTGTATCGATCAGCACCACATCGCCTGACTGAAGCGCCGGATCGCCGCTGCCGCCGTGGGGCAGGCTGGTGTCCACGCCAAAGGAGACGATGCAGAAGTAGGAGCCATGGCCCGCCAGTTTGCGGTGTTCCGTGTCGATGAAGGCCACCACTTCCGACGCGCGGGTGCCTTTATAGAGCTGGGCATGGGCGCGCTTTTGCACTTCCAGAGTGATGGTCTTGGCGCGCTGCAGGATGGCGATTTCGGCGGGTGATTTAATGCTGCGTAGCGCCGTAATAATCGACCCGCCACTGATAATCCGCTCATGGCCCAGCGTGCGCGCCAGCCCGAACAGGGTGAAGGCGGCCAGCTGATCGTCTACCGCCAGCTTGGCATTCGGTGACAGGCGCGCAGCGATCACCGCGTGCGGATCGTGCTCCTCTTCCCACGTGAAGATATCGCCGCCGATGCAGCCCTCCTCGGCGAGAATCTGCTCGAACTTTTCCTGCTCGAAACGCGGGCAGACGATGTCCACCGTGCCGTCATCGTGGATCAGCGCGCCGCTGAAGCGCTCGGACGGTGACCACACCAAGCCGGTGAAATAGCGCAGGGACTCCGATGCGCCCAGCAAGACAGCACTGACGCCATAAGCGGCCATGCGACGGGTGAGAGTCTCGATGCGCTGCTGGCGTTCTGTGGCGCTGATGGGGGCGGCGGTAGGGGCGCTAAAGGCCAAGCTCTTGGCTCCAAAAGTATATTGTATCCGATCTTGGATCATGCTCTTTCTAACAACGCCGGTCGACAAGGCCAAGGGGCATCCACGCTATCGGGAGGGGTAGGTCGTGATTATTTTGGGTATTCAGATTGCGTTGGCGTTATTGGCGCTGAACTTTGCGTTTCAATTGATACGGACAGCGCGATCCAAAGGGCAGGCAAGGCCCAACGTCGAGGGCATTGCGGTGGGGGCCGTGGCCAATTTTTTCGACGCTCTGGGTATCGGGTCTTTTGCGCCAACCACGGCCTATCTGCGGTTTCGCAAACTGATCCCTGACAGCTTTCTGCCTGCGGTGCTGAATGCCGGACACTGCCTGCCCACGGTGGCGCAGGGGCTGGTGTTCATTCACATGGTGGTGGTTGATCCGGTGCTGCTGATTGCCTGTATCGCCGCGTCGGTCGTGGGGGCGCTGATTGGTGCGCCGATCGTGCTGAAACTGCCGGTGAAGGCGGTGCAGATCGTGGTGGGTACGGCCCTGCTGATCGCGGCAGGCCTTTATGCCATGACCAATCTGAACTTGATGCCTGCGGGCGGCGAGGCCGTCTCTCTGGAAGGCCACCTGTTCTACATCGCCATTGCCGCCCACGTGGTGATGGGCGCGCTGATGAGCTTTGGCATCGGCCTGTATGCGCCTTCGCTGATCATGCTCAGCCTGATGGGCATGAACCCCACGGCGGCATTCCCGATCATGATGGGGGCCTGTGCCTTCCTGATGCCGGTGTCGGGCCTGCGCTTTATCAAGAGCGATCGCATCGACCTGAAACTGGTGCTGGGCATGGCGCTGGGCGGTATTCCGGCAGTGCTGCTGGCGGCCTTTGTGGTGACCTCTCTGCCGCTGACGGTCATGCGCTGGGGCGTGGTGGTGGTTGTGCTATATGCGGCGGTATCGCTGCTGCACACAGCTCTGAAAAGGAAACGCGCGGCGCTCGCCGTCAGCGCCTAAAATACAAAACGGGCAGAAAGCGATTTCTGCCCGTTTTATTTTGTACCGTTCTCTCGGCGCTGATCAGGCCGCGTTATGGGCCTGACTGAACTCGTCGCGCAGATCTTCCAGCGTGTTTTGCAGGTGGCTGGTGATCAGGGCGCGCACCGTATCGGGATCGCGGGTCAGCCAGGCGCCGAGAATTTCGTGGTGCTGGTCGGCGGCTGTTTCGTGGCGGCCTTTGAACTCGAGGTGCTTGCGCACATAGCGATCGGCCATGATGTGCAGGCGCGACACGATGCCCGCGGTGATGGTGTTATGGCCGGGCTGGGTCAGGGCCATGTGGAAGGCGCGGTTCAATGGGCCGACTTGCGGCGAGCGCGCAGCGGCGGCGGCATCCAGCTGAACCAGAATATCCTTGGCGGCCTGACGCTCCTTGTCATTGGCGGCCAGACAGGCCTCGGCCGAGGCATCGGGCTCCAGCTTAAGGCGCAGGGCGTAAATCTCTTCGGCTTCCTGCGACGACATGGCACGGACAAAGAAGCCGCGATTGGCGTGCGAGACGACCAGACCGTCCTGTTCCAGACGCACTAAGGCTTCGCGGACCGGAATCTTGGACACGTTCAGTTCGCTGGCCAGAGCATCCTGACGTATGGGGACGTTTTGCTCGATAGCGCCGGACAAAATCATGTCGCGGACCACCTCGACAAGGCGGTCAGACAGGGTGCGAACTTCGAACGGATTAGTAGCCATGGTTTAGTATACCAAGTCACAGTGTCATCCGCGAGACCGTACGCACCGGGCTAACAAAAAAGGCCACGAACGCTATGCGCCGTGACCCTTGCTGTTTCAGACGACCTGAAAACCCTTCCAGAAGGTGTCCTGCCGGTCGATCCAGATGGTGTTGAAACCTGTCGAGATGGCTGAACCCTCGATGGAGGGGATGATGGCTTTATGCTCGCCCAGAGTGGTTTCGGCCTCGACCCGTCCGATGAAGCGGCTCTTGATATAGCTTTCATGGACAAAGGCATCGCCGACCTTCAACCGTCCCTTGGCATGCAGATGCGCCATACGGGCCGAGGTGCCGGTACCGCACGGGCTGCGGTCGATGGCCTTGTCGCCATAGAAGACGGCATTGCGGCCATGGGCGTCTTCGGCAGATGGCTTGTCGGCCCACAGCACATGGCTGACACCGTTGATGGACGGCTCCAGCGGATGCACCGGATGGAACTGTTCGCGCACCTTGGTGCGGACAATCTGGCTCAGTTCGATGATGCGCGAGGCCCCTAGATCATCAAGGCCCGTATAGGCCCCCTGAGGCTCGACAATGGCGTAATAGTTGCCGCCGTAGGAGACATCCACGCTGAGCGGGCCAAGGCCCGGCACATCGATCTGGATGTTTTCTGCGGCCAGATAGCTGGCGACATTCTTCAGACGGATGGAGGTGACGCGGTTGAGGTCTTCTTCATAGGTCACGTCCAGAATGCCCGCGGGCACTTCTATACGCAGTCGACCCGGCTGGCGCGGGCGGATCAGGCCGTTTTCCAGCGCAAAGGTTAGAATGCCGATGGTGCCATGGCCGCACATGGGCAGGCAGCCGCTGGTCTCGATGAACAGGATGCCGGCGTCTGTATCGTCCTGGGTGGGCGGATACAGGAAGCCGCCGCTCATCATGTCGTGGCCGCGCGGCTCGAAGCACAGCGAGGTGCGGATCCAGTCATAGCGGTCCAGAAAATCCAGACGGCGCTCGGCCATGGACTTGCCGCTGAGCAGGGGAGCCCCGCCCGCCACAAGGCGGACGGGGTTACCTGCAGTGTGACCGTCTATACAGAAAAAGACGTCCCGCATGGGTTCTGAGCCTTAGGCTGCTGCGACGGTTTTGGAGACGCCGACCGGACGGTTGGCGGCGGCCTTTTCGACCATGGCAATCACTTCCTTGCGGCGCTCGCCCGCCAGCGGCATTCGCGGCATGCGCACGCGCTCGCTGCCACGGCCCATGATCTGCTCGGCCAGCTTGATCGACTGGACCAGATCGGACACGGCATCCAGGTGCAGCATCGGCATGAACCAGCGATAGATCTCGATGGCGCGATCCAGATCGCGTTCCTTGGCGGCCTTGACCAGAGCCACAGACTCTTCGGGGAAGGCGTTGGTCAGGCCGGAAATCCAGCCGCAAGCCCCCAGCAGCAGGCCTTCCAGCGCCACGTCATCCAGACCCACCAGCACCTTATAGCGGTCGCCCAGTTCGTTGATGATGTCGGTGATGCGGCGTGAGTCCGGCGCGCTTTCTTTCACGGCGACGATGTTCGGCACATCGGCCAGACGCTTCAGGTCGCTGTTGTTGACGCCGACGCGATAGATGGTCGGGTTGTTGTACAGCATGATCGGCAGCGAGGTGGCGGCGGCCACAGCACGGAAGTGGGCTTCCAGCTCTTCCGGCGTCGGCACATAGACCATGGCTGGCAGCAGCATCAGGGCGTCGGCCCCCAGCTTTTCGGCATCGCGGGCATAGGCCGCGGCGCGCTCGGTGGTCAGCTCGCTGACGCCGGTGATGATCGGCACGCGACCGTTGGACGTCTCGATGGCGGCGCTGAGGACCTTGCGCTTTTCATCGGCATCCAGAGAGTTGTTTTCGCCGACCGTGCCCAACGAGATAATACCGTCCACGCCGTCGCGGATCAGCGCATCCAGCACCTTTTGGGTCGCGTCGATATCGACGCTGTAATCGGTCGCGAATTGCGTCGTGGCTGCCGGAATGACTCCGTTCCAGTCCATGTTTACGCCCGCCATAACTAAGCCTCCATATAAGATAGTATACGGTATCTGATTTATATAAGGGAGATCAAGCCGCCTTTCGTATTCGGACCTGAAATCCGTATACGAAAAACGGCACCGCGATAGTCGCGGTGCCGCCCTTGTCGTTGCCTGAGCGTTAGAAGCGTGCGCGCACGCCGATGAAGCCGTAGCGGCCAATCGGGTCGTACAGGGTGACATCGGTGTTGGAATCGCCGCCGTGGGCTTGGCCCAGAATGCGCGGCTCCTGATCCAGCAGGTTGTTGATGCCGCCGAACACCTCGAACCGGTCAGACAGGGTGTAGGAGGCCGACAGGTCCCAATAGGTCACGGTATCGGCGTCGATGTTCGCGCCGTTTACGCCTGCCATAGGCTCCAGCTTGTCGATGTAGCGGAACTGGTTGCGCAGCGTGAACGGACCGGACAGGTAGGAGACACCCAGATTAGCCTTGAAGGCCGGAGTGCCGCCCGCACCCATACGGGTGCAGGTGCCATAGTAGCCCGCGCAGTCGATAGGCTGGGCGCCGATCAACTGGTTGACGCGCTCGAACATCCAGTTCGAGTGCAAGGTGATGCTGAGGTCTGCACCGTGGTTGGCCAGACCCAGCGTCTCCGGCAGCGCGGTACCCCAGTCTGCCGACAGGTCGACGCCTTCGACGGACAGAGAGCCGATATTGCTGCTGGAGGCGTTGACCTCGAACACTTCACCATTGCCCGGGATGCGGGTGATGGCCTGACACGGGGCCGAGTTAATATCCAGCAACTGGTAGCAGACGCGCAGGGTGTCGGCGGCACTGAGGGTCGCCACAGCGTCCTCGACCTCGATCTTGAAATAGTCGACGGCGACGTTCAGGCGCGAGATCCACGGCACGCGGGCCACAAAGCCGGCAGTGAAGGTTTCCGAGGTTTCTTCCTGCAGGTTGGGGTTACCGCCCGAGCGCTGGTTGAAGCCCAGAGCCGTCGGGACAAAGTTGTCGATGGCATTGGCCGGCACGCCTTGCTGGACGCACAGGGCCTTCTGTGCGGCAGATGGATTGCTGGCAGCCGCGCACGGATCATTACCGGCGTTAAAGCCGACCGAGACGGGGGCATACAGTTCGCTGATCGACGGGGCGCGGTTGGCCACGTTGTAGGCGGTACGGAAACGCAGCCAGTCGATCGGAGCCCATTCCAGACCGGCCTTCCACGTGGTGGAGCCGCCGAAGTTGGAATAGTCCGAAAAGCGGACAGCGCCCTCGAACGACAGTTCATCGGCAAACTGCACACCCGTCAGGATCGGCACACGCAGCTCGCCGAACAGCTCGGTGACCTCATAGCCACCAGCGGTCACGCCGCGCGAGGATGAACCGTATTCGCGGGCTAGATCGGTCGCACCCGGCTGGTACTGGTAGTCGTCCTTTCGATATTCGAAGCCAACCGCGGTCGAGACCGGACCGGCAGGCAGTTCGAACAGCTCGCCGGCGATGGAGCCCCCGAAGACGGTCCGTTCGAACTCGTCGCTGGACGAGCGGTGCGGGGTGATAAAGGCGGCGGCTTCGGCGTTGAAGGCATTCAGGCCGAACGGGTTCACCGGCACACAGCCCAGGATCGGATTGGCGCAGACGACCTGACCCTGACCGTTGATCGTGGTGTTCAATCCCAGACCCAGACGGGCAGGGGACATCATACCCTCGACCGTCTCGTCCGTACGCGAGCGCTGGTACTGGGCGAACACTTCCCAATTCCATGCATTGCTGCCCAGATCAAAGCTGCCCTTCAGGCCGCCCGTGGTGCCGACGGTGGTACGCTCGAATGCGAAATTACGCAGGCCCAGCTCGTCAAAGCGGCGCAGGATGCCGCCTGCGATGCGGGCGTTGCCGGTACCGTTCGGGTCGAAGATGGCCGCGTTGTTGACGAACAACTGGCGCACCGCGTCCGGCAGAACCGGGTTGGTCGCATAGTTGACGACCTCGAAATAGGACTGGTCCGGCGTCAGAACGTTCAGCGAGTCAGAGGCCTGCTGATAGTTGTTCTGGGTGTTGACGTAGTGGAACTCGGCAAAGGCCTCGACGCGGTCGCTGACCTGATAGTTGACCAGACCGGTGAACTGCTGGCGCTCGAACGGACGCAGCAGGAAGTTGCCGTCGGCATAGTTGAAGGTGTCTTCCGGCGAGCAGTACTGGAGCACCTGACCGTTTTCACCAAAACGGATGGCGTTTTGCGGAGCGGTACAGGACGGATTGCGCGGCAGCACGCCTGCGCCATTGCCTACGTTCAGCGAGGCCAGCTGGGCGGCGCTCAGTGCAATACGGCCACCGGGGATGTTGCCCGAGCCGGTGACGCCCATAGTGTTGGAATCCAGCGGAATTCGCGAGAACTCGCGGTCTTCCATCATGACACCGTCACGGGTCAGATAGTTTCCGTGCAGGATCAGGCTGCCCCGGCCATCGGCAAAGGACGTGCCGAAGGTCAGATCATATTTGTGGCTGGCGGCATCGCCTTCGAAGGCCTGACCATATTGATAGCCCGCCTCGATGCCATCGATGTCGTCGCGCAGGATGAAGTTGACCGCACCGGCGATGGCGTCCGAGCCATAAACTGCCGAGGCACCGCCGGTGATGATTTCGACGCGCTTGACCAGGGCGCTGGGCACGGTGCCCAGATCGACATTGCCCGAGCCGTTAGCGGGAATGAAGCGGCGGCCATTGACCAGCGTCAGGGTGCGGTTGGCCCCGAGACCGCGCAGGTTGGCCGTCAGCACGCCCGAGCCACCGCCCGAGTTCACGCTGGAAGTGTTACCCGCTGACAGTTGCGGCAGTTCGTTGACGACGGACTCAATGGTGGTCGCGCCCGAGTTCGTGATGTCTTCCTGACCGACGACCGTAATCGGGCTGGGTGCGCTGAGATCCGGACGCGCCAGTCGCGAACCGGTGACGACGATGTCGTCCACCGAAGTGGTTTCCTGCGCCGTGGCGCTGCCGGCGGTGAAAACAACCCCCAGCGCCACGGCACCGGAGAGGAAGGAAGTCGCGCGAAGAAGGCTTCGCGTCTGCTGACGTCTAAACATGAACTCGCCCCTCATTGCGGTCCTTTGCGGACCCTTGTGATCGGGGCCGCATAGCCGCGACCCCTTCCGTTGATGCGCCGAGCAACCAGACGCAACGGGGCGACCAGAGCCTGCGCATCGACGATATATAATACCGTATACGAAATACGTTATCCTATATCAGTGTTGTGTCAATAAGCGGGCCAGAGAGGGTGTCAAAAATTAACCTAAGCTTTTTCCGTGGCTTATAATAAAATCCCCGCCGAAGGGCGGGGATTTGTGATCAGTAGGCCGAATAACTCGTCTTGGTCTGGGTAAAGAACTCCGCGGCGGCGAAGCCCTGCTCCCGGGCTCCGTAGCTGGAGCCTTTGATGCCGCCAAAGGGCACGTGATAGTCCACACCGGCGGTCGGCAGATTGACCATGGTCATGCCCACCTTGGCGCGCTTCTGGAAGTCGCGGGCATGTTTCAGCGACTGGGTCACGATACCGGCAGACAGGCCGAACTCGGTGTTGTTGGCCGTCTCGAGCGCGTTTTCATACGACTTCACGCGGATGACCGAGGCGACAGGGCCGAACACTTCTTCGATGTTGATGCGCTGCTGCGGATCGGTGTCGGTGATTAGGGTCGGTTGGACGTACCAGCCCTCATGTTCCAGCGACAGGCGCTCGCCACCTGCATGGATGGTGGCCCCTTCGCTGCGGGCGATGTCGATATAGCGGTATGAGGTCTCGCGCTGGGCCTCGCTGACGGCCGGACCGACCTGGGTGTTCGGGTTCAGGGCGTGGCCGACACGGATGGCAGAAACCTTTTCGGCCAAGCGGTCGATGAAGTCTTGATAGATGCCGTCCTGTACGATCAGGCGGCTGGAAGCGGTGCAGCGCTGGCCGGTCTGGAAGAAAGAGCCGTCCAAAGCGATAGCCACGGCCTTGTCCAGATCGGCATCGTCCAGAACGATCAGCGGGTTCTTGCCGCCCATCTCCAGCTGGACGCGCGCCTGACGGCTGGCCGCACCCGCCGCCACGCCAGCGCCCACGGCTTGCGAGCCGGTGAAGCTGATGCCGCTGATGCCCTTGTGGTCGACCATGGCCTGACCGACGTGGCCGCGACCCACAACCATGTTCAGCACGCCCTTGGGCAGGCCCGCTTCATGCAAGATGGCCACCAGAGCCTCGGCGGTGGCGGGGGTCAGACCCGCAGGCTTAAGCACCACGGTGTTGCCGAAGGCCAGCGCCGGCGCGATCTTCCACGCCGGAATGGCGATAGGGAAGTTCCACGGCGTGATCAGACCATAGACGCCGACGGCCTGACGATAGGTCTGGACCTCGACGCCCGGACGGGTGGAGGCCAGATTCTGGCCGTGCAGGCGCAGGGCCTCGCCCGCGAAATACTTGAGGATACGGGCGGCGCGCATGGTCTCGCCAATGCCTTCGGGCAGGGTCTTGCCCTCTTCGCGGGCCAGCAGGGTGCCCAGAGCCTCGCGGCGCTCCATCATAAGATTGGAGGCGCGGTCCAGAATATCCGAGCGGACTTCCGGAGAGGCGTCCGACCATCCGTCAAAAGCCTTGGTGGCGGCATCGACAGCGGCATCCACCTCGGCCACGCCACCGTCAGGAGCCACGGCCACCACATCGGAAATATCCGACGGGTTAAGGCTTTCGGACGACAGATCACCGGCGACTTTTTCGCCGTTGATCCAGTGCGTCAGTTCGATTGTTTGGGTCATGGCTTAATCCTGAACTGGGGAAGCGTAGTGTCTGTGGGGGTGACCCCGCGAGCTTAGCTCACGGGGCCGGTGTAGAAGCGCCACTGGGTCTTGTAATCGGGACCGAGCGGCAGGTTGAGCAGGCGGGCGCGGATCATCTCGACCGGCATCGGGCCCAACTGCATAACAGCGTCGTGGTATTCCTTCTCGGTCATACGACCGCTGTCCACAAGCTCGCGGCGCAGGGCGTAGAACTGTAGCCCGCCGATCATATAGGCCGACTGATAGAAGGGGGCGTCGATGGTGGTGCGGCGCACCTCGGCCTCGGCGTTGGCGTATTCGTGGCCGACTTCCTTGACCAGATAGTCGGTCGCCTGCTGCGGGGTCCATTCGCCCATCTGGTACTTCAGCGAGAAGACGATGCGCGCGGCGCGGTGCAGGCGCCAGAACAGCATGCCGATACGGTCCGCGTCGTTACGGGCAAAGTCCTTGTCCCACAGGATCATTTCCCAATACAGCGCCCAGCCTTCGCGCCAGACCGGCGTATTGGTCAGCGGCGTGCGGTGGGTGTTGAAGCGGTCATTCATGAACTTCTGCATGTGGTGACCGGGGATCAGTTCGTGGTGCACCGTGGCGAAGTTGAAGTGCGGGGTGTTGCCGCGCATGGACATCATCTTGTCCTGATGCGTCATGCCGTCGGTCGGATAGGACAGACGGGTCACCTCGCCCCCCGAGAAGAAGGGGTTGATTAGCTGACGCTCGGGCGTCTGCATCGCCAAGCGCCAGATCTCGCGCGACAAGGCGGGCATGGTGACGCTGTCATCACGCTCGACGAACTCTTCGGAATATTTGGCAATGTCGAAGATGGCCCACGGCACCTCGCCGGGCGCAGGCGCGAGGTTCTTCACATGCTCCAGCGCCGCGTGCCAGTCGTCGCCATAGCCCATGCGGTTGGAGACGACCTTCATTTCGCGCACGATCCACGCGAACTCCTGCTGGCCGATATCGATCAGCTCTTCGACGGTGTAAGGCAGCATCTCCAGTTGCAGGTCGGCTTGCAGGCCTTGGGCCAGCACGGGGTCACCGATGATCGGCGGCTGCTCGCCATCGCGGATGCCGACCAGATGGCGGTTCAGCGTCTGGGCGTATTTGACCAGCGCGGCATCCAGACGGGCATAGGGCTCGCGTACCCACCACGAATAGTCGGGGTCATAGCCGTCATAGAAGGTGTTGTAGTCCGACAGGATGGTGCGCAGGTGCTCGATCTGGATGGCTGCTCGGCGGGCCGAGACGGGCGTCACGCCATCGATGCGGGCCGTGCCGTTGTTGCGGGCAGCCGACTCTTCGACATTGCGGGTCAGTTGGGCGACCTCGGCAGCGATCTGGTCCAGCTGACCTGCGGCCTCGCGGGCATTGACGCGGTTGCGGTCGAAGCGGGCTTCCTGAAGAGCGCCCAGCTTGTTGGAGAAGGGCAGTAGCGGCGCAATCTGCTGGGCGCGGTCGTCGCTCAGCTTCAGCATCGCCTGATCATGGGTGATGCGGTTGCGTAAGGTAATGAAGTCGATGCGGCCTTCGGCGTTCAGGGCGTTGAAATCGGTCTGGGTCAGACGCTCGGCCCACGCCGCATAGAAAGCCTGAAGACGGGCAGAGCGCACTGGCGACATCTGCACCGGATAGCGGCGCTCGATAGCGGCCTTGTCCTGCAGATAGCGCTCTACGGCGGTGCGCAGATTGCTTTCATTATTGGCGAAGGCGATCAGTGAACCGATGACCGGCGGATCGTCGCTCCACGCCTGCTGGTTCTGGTACTGGGTGGTTTGGGCCTGAGCCGCGCCCGCGATCAACACGGCGGCAGCAACAGTCCCCATCAGAAACTTGTTCATCTCAACACTCCCCTCTCATTTGGTATACGATATACGTATTTCAAAGGGAGTGTCGAGAGAGGCGGGCTTATAAATCGAGCGCTGTGATGCGATCGTACAGGCTTTGCGGCACGCGCACGCCGTCGGCCAGACTGCGCTGACGGGCTTCGAAACGCCGTTGCGAGGGCAGGCGGGCCCCCTGATCGGCGAAGGCCGCAAACAGCTGTTCGGCGCGCGCCGACTGGGTTTCCAGATCGCCGCCGCCGAGCAGGCCCGGGTCGAACGCCAGAACCAGTTCCCCGTGCATGGGGGCCAGCTTCTGGTTGTCGTCGAACGCCATGGACTGAAGGCTTGTCAGATCGCCGATCAGCGGACCGGCCATCAGCTCGATCATGGTCGACAGGGCCGAGCCCTTATGGCCGCCAAACGTCAGCATGGCTCCGTCCAGTGCCTCGCGGGCGACGGTGGTCGGGTTGCCGTCCTTGTCCACGCCCCAGCCCTCGGGGATGGGCTTGCCCGCGATGTCGTGCAGCGCCAGATCTCCGCGCGCAATGGCGCTGGTGGCAAAGTCGAAGACGTAAGGATTGGGGCCCGGACGCGGCCAGCCAAAGGCCATGGGATTGGTGCCCAGCAGTCCGCGCTTGCCACCGGCGGGGGCCACCCACGCATGGCTGGGCGTCATGGCCAAGGCCGCCACACCGCGCTGGGTCAGTGCCTCGACCTCCGGCCACAGGGCCGAGAAGTGAAAGCAGTTGTTGATGGCCAATGCGGCGATGCCGCTCTGTTTGGCCTTGGCCGCCAATGCATCCACGGCTTGATCAAACGCCAGCACCGAATAGCCGAACTTGGCGTCGGCCTTCAGCAGGGCAGGGGTCACATCCTTAATGTCAGGCTTGGCGTCTTTATTGAGCTTGCCCGATTGAATGGTCTGCACACAGCCCGGCAGGCGATACAGACCGTGGGAGCGGCATTCGTCGCGCTCGCCTGCCGTGATCACCTTGGCCACCGAGGTCGCCTGATCCTCGGCCAGGCCCGCCGCCGTCAGGACTTTGAACGACAGTTCATAGACCTCTTGCACCGACAGGCAGGTGTACGCCTCGGTATCAAACAGACTCATCGATGATCCTCCTATCGATTGTGCGGGAGAGGTAACGCCTGACACTTTGATGCGCCCCAAGCTGTCTCGTAGCTGTGGCCCAGCGAGGGTAAGACGTGAACACCTGATCGTATAATAAATACTATATGTCCTTATCAAGGTGATTACCACCCTGACCTTTGCGCTTTGCCTCGGGGGGCGCGTTGGGGATCAGCAGGTCATTGCCAACTGGGCCAAGGTCGTGGATCGTGGGGCGAGACTATACCCGCGTTCGGTTTTCAACAGGCCACGCAAGAGCTGGCCGCAGCCGGTGTGTCCGGCAGTCACGGTGCGATAAATCATGAGAGAAGCCGTCATCGTCTCCACCGCGCGCACGCCGATTGGCCGTGCCTATCGTGGAGCTTTCAACGACACCCCTTCGCCGACGCTGGCAGGCCATGCGCTGCGTGTGGCCGCCGATCGCGCCGGACTTGAAGGCGGCGAGATCGAGGATGTGCTGCTGGGCTGTGCCATGCCGCAGGGCTATCAGCATACCATCGGCCGCAATGCTGTGCTGGCAGCCGGTTTCCCTGTGTCCGTCGCGGGCATGACGCTGGATCGCCAGTGCGCGTCCGGCCTGATGGCCGTGGCTACGGCGGCCAAGCAGATCATCACCGACCAGATGCAGATCACTGTCGGCGGTGGCGTGGAGTCCATCTCTCTGGTGCAGACGCTGGAGATGCGCGTGCAGAGCGATCCGACGGTGCTGAAGAACGCGCCGGACGCCTATATCACCATGCTGAACACCGCCGAGATCGTCGGTCAGCGCTATGGCATCACTCGCGCCGAGTGCGACGAATACGGCCTGATCTCGCAACAGCGCACGGCGGCGGCCTATGAGGACGGTGCCTATGCTGACGAACTGGCCCCGCTGGCCTCGCGCCAGAAGGTGGTCGACAAGGCGACGGGCGAGGTGTCCTATAAGGACGTGACCCTGACCAAGGACGAGGGCTTCCGTCCCGAAACCACGCTGGAAGGTCTGCAAGGCCTGCGCGAAGTCATTCCGGGCGGCATCGTTACGGCAGGCAACGCCAGCCAGCTGTCGGACGGGGCCTCGGCCAATGTGCTGATGGAGGCCAAGGAGGCCGAACGCCGGGGTCTGCAACCGCTGGGCCGCTATGTCGGCATGGCTGTCGCGGGCGTGGAGCCGGACGAAATGGGTATCGGTCCGGTCAAGGCGGTGCCGCCGCTGCTGGAGCGTTTTGGCCTGACGGTCGATGACATCGACCTGTGGGAGCTGAACGAGGCCTTCGCTGTACAGGTGCTGTACTGCCAGAAGATTCTGGGCATTCCGCTGGAGAAGATGAACGTTAACGGCGGTGCCATCTCCATCGGCCACCCCTATGGCATGTCCGGTTCGCGCATGGTGGGCCACATCCTGATCGAAGGCCGCCGTCGCAAGGCCCGATATGGCGTGGTGACCATGTGTATCGGTGGCGGCATGGGCGCAGCGGGTCTGTTCGAAATCCTGTAAGCGCGCGCATACGACGTGACGATCAGACGGCTCCGAACCTGTCTCGGAGCCGTTTTCGTTACAGGGTGTCGATGCGATATTTGTGGGGGTCCAGACCCTTGCGGACCTGTGTCCATTTCACGGGCATGGAGACCGGAGCGCCGGGGCGGCCTCGGGGAGAGTAGGGGGCGACGGCGGTGGCTTTGCGGTCGTTACGCAGATAGTCGATGAAGATGCGTCCTTCGCGCGCCTTCTTGGACATGCTGATCAAATATTTGTCGGGAGCCTCGGCGGCCATGACACGCGAAAACTCGCGCGCGAAGGCCTTGGCTTCGGCCCAATCCATGTCGAAATGTTCGATGTAGGTGGTGACGTGCAGCCCTTTGCCGCCGGTGGTTTTGCAGTGGCTGTCCAGCCCCAGATCCTTGAGCCGATCACGCACCTCCTTGGCGGCGGCGATGACCTCGTCGAACGAAACCTCCGGCGCGGGGTCGAGGTCGAATATCAGTCGCTCGGCCTTTTCCGGCTTGAAGGGCACACAGTTCCACGGGTGGATTTCCACGGCAGCAAATTGGGCTGCCGCGATCAGGCCCTCGACCGTATCGATACGGATATAGGGTTTGGGATCGCCTTTGATCTCGACCGCCTCGATCAGCGGCGACTGACCTTTGACCGGATGGCGCTGGAAGAAAGACTGCCCCTCGATGCCGTCCGGCATGCGGATAATGGAGCAGGGCCGACCCTTGATGTGCTCCAGCATTTTCTCGCCAACGCGCTCGTAGTATTCGGCCAGATCGCGCTTGGTGATGGCGGGGGTGTCTTTGGTGGCGGGCCACAGCACCTTGTCAGGGCTGGTCAGTCGTACATTGCGCAAGGGGGCTGCCGAGTGGGCAGGTTTGGCGGAAGAAGGCTTGGCCACGGCGGCGGGCGTGTCCAGTTCTACATCCTTGGCGGCCTTGTCTTCGCGTAGGCCTTTGAACGATGCCTGACGGATGGCACCTGTGCCGGTAAAGCCCTCGAAGGCAATCTCTGCGACCAGAACGGGCTTTACCCAATGAACGCCGGCAATTGTTTCGGGGCCGTCTGGAAAGGGGCTTTTGTCCGTCTCGACTGCCTTGAGTTTGGGCATGATCTGCTCGACCGTCTTGCGGCTGAAGCCGGTGCCGATGCGGCCGACATGGACCAGTTGTCCCTCTCGATAGACGCCAGCGATCAGTGACCGGAAGGCATCGCCCGTCGTAGCCCATCCGGCGATGACGACCTCCTGTCCCTGACGGCATTTGGATTTTACCCACGCGTCACTGCGGCCCGAGCGATATGGCGCGCTGAGCCGTTTGGAGATGATGCCTTCCAGATCAAGGCGGCAGGCCGATAGCAAAAGCGCCTGCCCCCCCGTCTGGAAATGGTCGACATAGCGGATCGATTGATCCGCCTTGGCCAGCCGCTTGGCCAGAAGGGCCTTTCGTTCGGACAGGGGTTTGTCGCGCAGGTCGCTCTTGCCATCGTGCAGCAGATCGAAGGCGTAATAGATCAGTGGCGCATCGCTCTCGCCGCCCAGAACGGCCTGCAACAGGGCAAAACTGGGCGATCCATTATCGTCCAGCGCCACTGCCTCGCCGTCGTACAGCCCGTCCTTCAGCGTCTTGGCGTCCGATGCAAAAGTGGCAAAACGGTCTGTCCAGTCCAACCCCTTTCGGGTGCGCACGGTGGCCTTGCCGTTGTCGATGCGCAGTTGCAGCCGATAGCCGTCGAACTTGATCTCATGCGCCCACGCTTCGCCCGCTGGCGGCGTGGCGATGGTGCTGGCAAGCTGCGGGGGAATAAACTCCGGCATGGCCGATGAGGGCGCGGCCTTGGCCGTTTTGGTCCTGCTCGCCATCTTCGGTGAAGTGGCTTTCTTGGGGGCAGATTTCTGCGGTTTGGGTGGCGTGCGGGGCAGGGTCATAAAGGGTTCGACCTCGGCCTGAACATGATCGGCAATCTGCTTCATCGTCCGGCCCGAGGCGGCCGATTTATCGCGATCGGACGGCCCGCCGCGATCGCCTGTCTTGGCGGCGCTGTCCCTGTGTTTGATCAGCATCCAGGGCTTGCCCTTTTCGCCCGCCTTGGGCTTCAGCCGTACCAAAACCCACGAGCCGTGCATCCGTGACCCTTCCATCACGAATTTGAGCTCGCCCTTCTCCAGATGCCGCTCGACGTCCTCAAAGCCGTGTTCCGGTATCCACAGTCCGCGGTCCCAGATCATCACTGTGCCCCCGCCGTACAGGCCCTTGGGGATGGTGCCTTCGAAGTCGCCATAGTCGAGCGGATGGTCTTCTACCGCCATGGCCAGACGTTTGTCCGCAGGGTCCAATGATGGACCTTTGGGCACGGCCCATGACAGGAAGGTGCCGCCCCACTCCAGTCGCAGATCAAAATGCAGACGGCTGGCGTCGTGCTTGTGGATCACAAAGCGCAGCTGGTCCGATGGCGCGATCTCGGCCCCTATGCCCGACGGCTCCTGCGTCTTGGAGAAGTCGCGCATCTTTTGATAGGTGGACAGGCGGGGATTGGGCATGGTGACCTCCGCCTGTGCAAACGAACGGCGAGGCTTTGCGCTCCGCCATCCACAGATTTCGTCCTGTCGGGCGAATCCTTATGGCGGGTTAGGCGTTCGGTTGAGACGGAGGATGCAGATGACGCAAACCCACGCGCCCGAACTGAACCGCTATCGCGTTACCGCGACCGGCCACCCCACCCGTATTGTCGAAGAGCCGACAGTCGAGGCCGCCGCCGTGACCTATATCGAGGACTTTGTGACCTCTCCGCCTGTGCCGGAACTGAGGCTGTGGGTCACCGATATCGACGACGGCCATCAGCACTGTTTCCTGCTGGACACCGACAGCGGCGACATTCAGGCCTGCGGCTGAGCGAACCTATTGGCGTAACGCTCGTTTGTGAATGGTCGCCACAGCGCGGCGGTTCAGGAACGAGGTTGCGATCATGGCCCCCAGACCCAGTTGGCAAGGTCATCTGAAGTTGTCGCTGGTGACGTGTCCGGTGGCGCTGTACACCGCCACATCGACCGGCGGTGACGTTCACTTCAACCTGATCAATCCCAAGACCAACAACCGGATCAAAATGGTCACCACCGATCCGGACACCGGCCCGATTTCCCGATCCGATCTGGTGAAGGGCTATGAGGTCTCCAAGGGCGAATACGTCCTGTTGACCGACGAGGAGATCAAGTCGGTCAAGCTGGAGAGCACCAAGACCATCGATATCGAGAGCTTTGTTCCGGCCAAGGATATCGACCGCTTGTACTGGGATAATCCCTACTTCCTCGCCCCCAACGGCAAGATCGGACAGGACGCCTTTACCGTCATCCGTACCGCGATGGAAAAGTCGGGCAAGATCGCTCTGGCGCGGGTGGTGATGTCGACACGCGAGCGTCTGCTGGCGCTGGAGCCGCGTGGCAAGGGCATTCTGGCCTATACGCTGCGAACGGATGACGAGGTGCGCCAGCCCGACGAGGTTTTCGGCGGCATCTCCTCGGCCAAGGCCGATGCCGACATGATCAAGATTGCCGAGAAGATTATCGAGCAAAAGGCAGGACCGTTTGATCCCAGCCAGTTCACCGACCGCTATGAAGAGGCTCTGAAGGCTCTGATTGCCGACAAGCAGAAGGGCAAGAAGCCCGCCAAGGTGACCGAGGCCAAAGAAGACAACGTGGTGGACCTCATGGCCGCCTTGCGCGCCAGTCTGGATGCCAAATCGGCCAAAGGCGCGGCCAAATCTCCCGCCAAGACCGCCAGCAAGTCGACGACGAAGACCACCCGGTCCCGCACCCGCAAAGCCGGTTAACCGGCCATGCCCCAGGTGGCCGATGAGCCGGAGGTCCCTGCCGGACTGCGATGGTGCTCGGACGAAATGGATGGCATCCGGCGCAAAAGGGCAGGGCGCGGCTTTTGCTATGTGAAACCGGACGGCACCCGCATCAGCGATAAAAAGGTGCTCGCCCGTATACGCGCTCTGGCTATCCCTCCGGCCTGGACGGACGTTTGGATCTGCCCGCGCGCGAACGGCCATATTCAGGCGACAGGACGCGACGCGAAGGGGCGCAAACAATACCGCTATCATCCTGACTGGACCGCGGCGCAGTCAGAAAACAAGTTTGCGCGCATGCCCGCCTTTGCAGCCAGACTGCCCAGGCTTGAAGCGGCTATCGAGGCGGGGCTGGCGCGGAGGCGGTTTGATCAGGAAAAGGTGGTGGCCACGGCCATGCGGCTTATGGAGTTGAGCCTGATCCGCGTCGGCAATGCCCGCTATTCGCGCGAAAACCGAAGTTATGGACTGACCACCCTGCGCAAGAGACACATAGAGGTCAGCGGTACCGAGCTGCGTGTCCGGTTTCGTGGCAAGAGCGGGATTCTACACGACCTCAGCCTTCAGGACCGCCGCTTGGCCACTGGCGTCCGACGGCTCAGCGAACTGCCGGGGCACACGCTGTTTCAATACACTGACGCGGAAGGCGAGGTGCGGCCGGTGACGTCCGACGACATCAACGCCTTCATCCGCGAACACATGGGCGAAGAGTTTTCGGCCAAGGACTTTCGCACTTGGGCGGCCACGGTCTGCGTCGCGCGGGCGCTGTGCGACACCGAGCCTCCTACTTCTCCCACGGACGCCAGACGCAAGGCCAACGCCTGCATTCGTGAGGCTGCAACCCTGTTGGGTAACACGCTGGCGGTGTGTCGCAGCGCCTATGTCCACCCCCGCGTGGTCGAGCTGTTCGAACAGGGCGAGATTGCCGAGACCCTGCCGCGCGCCAGCGCCAAATCATTCGAAAAGGCTCTGGCCAAAATGCTCAAAGCCACCCCTAGCGGTTGATGCGGAGCGTGGTTCCAGCGTGTTTGGTTCTGAGGCTTTGCAACACCTGTGCAGTGATCCGGTTTTAGCAGTCAGCATTTTGTCCGCCCACCCCGACCGCGCGAAGGCGCAGGATGATCTGGAGGTATCGATATGGATCAACGTCTGACGATGCAGGACCCCCGTTACCAATATCCGCGCCCGCCTTTTCCCGAACAGGCGCAGGGAGCACCGGGACTTGTAAAGCGCATGGTGCCCGCGCCCGACCATGGCGAGGTGTCCTATCGGGGACATGGACGGTTGGCCGGACGCAATGCGCTGATCACCGGAGGGGATTCCGGCATTGGCCGTGCCGTGGCCATCGCCTTTGCCCGCGAGGGGGCCAATGTGGCCATCAGCTATCTGCCCTCGGAGGAGGCCGACGCCTCCGAGGTGGTCGCCTTGATCGAGGCCGAAGGCGTGCTGGCGCTGGGACTTGCAGGCGATGTGCGCGACGAAGACTGGAACGCTGCGCTGGTGGAGACGACCGTAGAGGCGTTTGGCGGTCTGGACATTCTGGTGGTCAACGCCGGGCGTCAGCAGTATCGCGAAGACATCGGCGAGTTTTCGACAGAAGACTTCGACGCGACGATGAAAACCAACCTCTATGCCATGCACTGGCTGTGTCAGGCGGCGGTGCCCGTCATGCCTGAGGGGGCGGCGATCATCACCACGGCCTCCATTCAAGCCTATGACCCCAGCGACATTCTGTTGGACTATGCCACTACCAAGGGGGGCATAGTGACCTACACCAAGGCTCTGGCGAAACAGGCGATCGAAAAGGGCATTCGCGTGAACGCCGTGGCTCCCGGACCTTTCTGGACGGTGCTTCAGCCCAGCGGCGGGCAGCCCGACAAGAAGGTGAAAAACTTTGGCGCACACAGTGCCTTCGGGCGCCCCGGGCAGCCGGTGGAGATCGCGCCCGTTTACGTCCTGCTGGCCTCGCAGGAAGCCAGCTTCGTCACCGGAGAGGTGTGGGGCGTAACCGGCGGCGAAGGCGTCGGCTGATAAGGTCTTCACAGTGTCCGGCAGCCACGCCCTGAAGTCCAAACCCTCGTATGTGCGCGATCTGGGTCGCGCCTTCGGCGGCGCGCTGCTGTTTTCTCTGCCCCTGCTGATGACCATGGAGATGTGGGCGTTGGGGATGACGCTGGAGCCGTGGCGTCAGCTGCTGTTCCTGCTGGCGGGGCTGCCGGTACTTTATGGTCTGGCCCATTATGCGGGCTTCTCGGACCGCAGGGGGGTGCGCGAAAACTTGCTGGATGTGGCGGTGGCCCTGTTCGCGGCTGCCGTTCTGGCTGTCGGGCTATTGGGTCTGACGGGCAGTCTGGAAGTCGGTAATCTGCGGGTGGCGACAGGTCAGGTGACGCTGCAAATGGTCCCTGCTGCCATGGGTGCACTGGTCGCGCGAAAGCAGTTGGCCATCGGCGGATCGGAGGATCACCTGCGTCGTGGCGACTATCCGGGCGAACTGTTTTTGATGATGGCAGGGGCGCTCTATCTGGCCGCCAACCTTGCCCCGACCGAAGAGATGAAGCTGATCGCCTATCAGATCGGCCCCGTCACCTCTTTGGAGGTGATGCTGTTGTCGATGGTGCTGCTCCACGTCTTTGTTTTCGAGGTCGGGTTTGCCGGTCAGGAAGAAAAGGAGACGCCCTTGGGCGCGCTGCTGCATTTTACCGTGCCCGGCTACGCACTCTGTCTTTTGGCCAGTCTGGGGATACTGGCGGTGTTGGGCATGAATGATGGCCACGGTGCAGGGGCCATTCTCGCCAATACGGTGGTCCTGGCCTTTCCGGCGTCACTGGGGGCCGCTGTGGCGAGGTTGCTGGTATGAAGCTGTTTTCCAAAGCGCGAAAACTGTCCACGCCCGCCAAGCGGGCAGGGCCGTCGCGATTACAGATTATCGCGGCCGTGCTGGGCAGCCTGGTCATAGTCTTCTGTGTCGTGGTGCTGGTCAGCGAAAGCTTGCTCGGGAGCCGGAGCGCTGAACTGTCCGCGCGCATCCTCGAAGTCCGTCCGTATGCTGACGGTCGGCAGGTGCTGGTCGAGGTGAATAATGAGGGCGCACGCACAGCGTCCCAGGTGATGGTGTCTGCGGTGGCGTCGGGGCAGGGGTCTGATGTTACAGTCGACTATGTGCCGGCACACGGCGTGCGGCAGGCCGTTTTGACGGTCGGGAGCGACGGGCCTGTCGCTGTGAAGGTCGACAGCTGGATCTATCCCTAAGCCGTTATAATCACGGCGGAAAAGAAAAATGGTCATGCCTAGTGTCCGATATTGGACGTATGGGCGACAAAAGGACCTGACGCTTCAGTTTAAAGTCCTTACAAAACAATCATTAAGCTTAACAGCGCGCGGTTGTCCCAAAGCCGAGGCAACTGCTTTGGGTTACAGTTCGTTACCTTCACACTTCCCATGACAGTGATCGTCCACTGTCGATTGCGGCGGTTTTTTCAAGACAAACTCACTTCAAGGTCGTGTCAGCAGGCATCTGGCGTCCATCATCAATCGAAATGACCCGATGTCCGTTGAGCGTTTCATTTCTGACCGAGGGCTAAAATGAGATGAAAAGAAATGCGCTCGAGCATAGTAAAAGTGCCGAAGTGCAAGTGATGCACCCGGTTCTGATGGCATTCCCTGAAGACATTAAGCGGGTCATCAGTTCTTTGGCCAAAAAGACCTTTCTGGATCAAAGAGATGCTCCGCCGAAAGGTCATCTGTACTTTCTGACATCGGGTGTGCTGGGCATTTTTGCGCGTGGTCATCCGGTGTGTTCGGGTTTGATCGTGCCGGGCAGTGTGCACGGGTGGGAAACGCTGTTGGACGAAGGCGAATGGCGCGAAACGCGGGCTCTGCTCCCGTGCGAGGGCTTCAGTGTTCCGCTGGAGCCTTTGCGCAAGGCGCTGAGTGATCCGTGGATGTTTCGTTTTCTGGCTGTCCACGCGGTGGCCCGCACCCGCGATGCAGCGACGGAGGCGTCGTGCAATGCCATCCATACGGCCTCTCAAAGGACGGCCAAATGGATCATGCGTCTGCACCGTGCGGTTACCGATCCCAAGGGCATCTTGATTACCCAAGCGCGTCTGGCGGAGATTCTGGGTTTTCAACGTACCAGCATCAACGCTTCGTGCGGCTATCTGAAAGATCGCGGCGCTATCGAAATCCGCCGAGGTCGGGTTGTGGTGACGGATGTCGAGAAACTCAGAGCCATCTGCTGTTCGTGTGACACCCATCGCGAACCCGTGCGACGGCCCCTTCACAGGCAGCCCGAGCCAATGCGGGCATAGAAAAACCCGGTGAAGCTTTTGGCTTCACCGGGTTTTTTTAATCAGGCGGCTTCGGCGTTGATCTGGGCATCGGCCAAGCCGGTCAGATCGTCGTCGGTTTGACTTTCTTCCTGCAGGGTCTCGTCCAGAAGCTTGGCAGCATCGTCCATGCCCAGCACCTGAGCCCACCGTTTCAGCGTGCCGTAGCGCGTGATCTCGTAGTGCTCGACCGCCTGCGCCGAAGAGATCAGACCGGCATCAAGTGCGGACGTGCCTTTGAAGGTTTCCATGATCTCTTCGCCTTCGGCAATGATGCCTTCAATGGCGTCGCAGGTCTTGCCGCGGGCGGCCTTGCCTACGATTTCGAAGACCTGTTGCAGGCGCTCGATCTGGCCCTCGGTTTGGGCCTCGTGCTTTTCAAACGCGGCCTTTAGTTCCGGAGACTGTGCCGCGCGAGCCATTTTCGGCAGCGACTTCAGTATTTTCCGTTCGGCATAATAGATATCGCGCAGGGTATCATAGAACAGATCGTTCAAATCTTTGTCGGCCATTTCTTGGTATCTCCCAGATTTGAGTTGAACGGCTCCTTTGCAATGGGTTCAGCCTTGGCCTGTTCCTGATATGGGGTTTACGCAACCGGTTGTGTCGGGTGAACGGCTTATCGAAACGTAGCATTGGCGGTCGGGTTTTCCTTTCATCACGGAAAGGGAACCAACCATGCGTAAGGCAATAGCATTCACGTCTCTGTTGGCCGGAGCCTCGCTTCTGGTCGCATGCTCCAACAATAACGAGCCGACCGCGATGGACCGTGCTGAAGATACGGTCTCTGCCGGAGTTGGTCAGGTGTCGGCCAATGTTATGGGTGCCAATAACACCGAAAGCTATGTGAACAGCGCCTCGATGGGCGATCTATACGAAATCCGCTCGGCCGATCTGGCGCTGCAGCATGGCCAGTCCGATGAAGTCAAAGAACTGGCCCGGATGATCAAGGCGGACCACACTGAAGCCACCGAGAAGCTGCGCACCGCGGTGGGTCAGGCGGGGGAAACCTCGTGGATCGCCGGCGAACTGGATCAACGCCGCAAAGGCCTGCTGGACAATCTGACCAACGCGGCCAATGGCGATTTTGACAAGATCTATCTGCAACAACAGGTGGCGGCACACGAAGAAGCCATCGCGCTTCATTCGGGCTTTGCCGACAACGCAGAGGCGGCGCAGCTGAGCGCCCACGCGCAGGCTGTCCTGCCCAAAATCCGCGCGCACCTTGAAAAGGCTCAAGAGCTGCTGGCGGCCAAATCCTGATTTCAGGACAGGCGATAAAGCTAGGGCGCTGAAGTTATCTTCAGCGCCCTTTTTGTTACGGTGCTTTTTTAAAGGTGTCGCCAATCTCGGTGGCGTCAGGGCCATCGGGACCTGCGCGCTGCTGCGACTTTTCGTGCGCCTTTTGCGCGCCTTTGTCGGGCGCGTCAGGCGTGGACTTGGTTACGGGGACAGCCCCGTTCTTGGTGCGGCCTTCAGTTTGCTTGTCCATCGATTGTCCTTTCGTTTCCGCTTCCATGCGGAGGGCTGGCAGGGTCTCGTTCGGTGCGCAGGAAAGCCGTGGCCGCCACGCCCACATAGATGAGGATGGCCAGACCCACGAGGATCGCCAGAAACCGCATGAGCGATCCCTTGCGTTTGAGGACCTCGGGTTTCTCGTGCGGGGGCGGGTGGGGCATGGCGGGCTCGCTGTGCGATTGGATACGCCCGACTAACCCGTACCCCACGGCCCCGTTCCGGTTTGATCCGTTCCGGACACATGGGCGACGCTGAGAAACGCATCGTCCGCGCCGCGCACTTTTCCTTCACAACAAAGAAGGGAGATACCCATGCGACGTCCCGATTTGACGATGGCCTGGCCAGTTTGCGCGAGGGCGGCAGGATGACCCAACCCCACATCCATGCCCCTGAGGGCACCGACGCCAACATGGCTTCGACGGGTCTGCTAGACCGCAAGGAGCCTAGGGGCGACCACGAGGCGTCCTCTGTGCAGGCGGTGATGGTCAATCGACCCCGCTCCGATCTTTATGCTTTCTGGCGGGCGTTTCAGAACCTTCCGGCCTTTATGCCGAATGTGCGCGAGGTATCTGCCGACGGTCGGCGCTGGGTGATCGCAGGCCCGGGCGGCACCGATATCGAGCTGGAGACCGAAGTCACCGAGGACCGCCCGGGCGAGTATATCGCATGGCGTTCAACAGAGCAGTCCGACATTGACCATGAAGGCTGGGTCGAGTTCCGCGACAATGCGTTCGGGCGCGGGACCGAGGTGCGCGTGATGGTCAGCTATGACCCGCCCGCGGGCGCTGTTGGCAAGCTGGTGGCCAAGGTCATGCAGCGCGAACCCCGCATTCAAGCGCGTCGTGAACTGCGCCGTTTCAAACAACTGATGGAGACGGGAGAGGTCGCAACCTCCCAGGCTCCCCACGCCGCACCGCGTAGTTGAGGAGGATCGATCATGCGCGCACTTACCTGGCACGGGAAACATGACGTTCGCGTCGATACGGTCCCCGATCCTCAGATCGTCAATCCGCGCGATGCGATCATCAAGATCACGGCCACGGCCATCTGTGGCTCGGACCTGCACCTCTATGACAGCATGATCCCCGGCATGCACGCTGGCGACATTCTGGGCCACGAATTCATGGGCGAGGTGGTCGAGGTCGGGCGGGGAAACACCAGCCTACAGGTCGGGCAAAAGGTGGTGGTGCCTTTTGTGATCGCCTGCGGCAGTTGTTTCTTCTGTGGCAAGCAGCAGTACTCGGCCTGCGATAACTCCAATCCGGCGGACAAGTCGGACGCTTCGGAGGTGGCCTATGGTTATCCGACGGCGGGCCTGTTCGGATACAGCCACCTGACGGGCGGCTATGCGGGTGGGCAGGCCGAATACGCCCGCGTGCCCTATTCCGATATTGGACCCATCGTAGTGCCCGACGGTATCGAGGACGAACG
This sequence comes from Brevundimonas sp. UBA5713, assembly GCF_002419815.1. Lineage (GTDB taxonomy): Bacteria > Pseudomonadota > Alphaproteobacteria > Caulobacterales > Caulobacteraceae > Brevundimonas. The sequence goes on from NZ_DIGV01000027.1 coordinate 163,671, forward strand.
GGTTCTGTTCCTGTCCGATATCCTGCCGACCGGCTGGATGGCCGCCGAAAATGCAGAGATCGAGCCGGGGGATACGGTTGTGGTCTGGGGCTGTGGTCCGGTGGGCCTGTTCTGCATCAAGAGCGCCTTTCTGATGGGGGCGGGGCGCGTGATCGCCATCGACCATCAGCCGAACCGGCTGGCGCTGGCACGCCGCAACGGTGCCGAGACGCTCAACTATCACGAGGTCAAGGTGCTGGACGCACTCAAGGAAATGACGGCGGGTATTGGTCCTGATGCCTGTATCGATGCCGTGGGCATGGAGGCGCATGGTTTCGCGCCGGACAATATTATCGACGCCGTCAAGCAGGAGACCAAGCTGGGCACCGATCGCCAGCACGTTCTGCGCGAGGTGATCATGGCGTGCCGCAAGGGCGGGCGTATCTCCATGCCGGGCGTCTATGGCGGCATTGGCGACAAACTGCCGATCGGAGCCTTCATGCAAAAGGGCCTGACCCTGAAAACGGGCCAGACCCATGTGCAGAAATACCTGCCCGAGCTACTCAAACTGGTGCTTGAGGGCCGGATCGACACGACGGATCTGATCAGTCACCGCCTACCGCTGGAACAAGCGCCCGACGCCTATAAAAACTTCCACGACAATCCGAACGAGTGGACGAAGGTGGTGCTGCAACCCCACGGTTAAGGCACCGGATCAGGTCAGCGTCTCGCCGTCCTGCTCGCGAAGCCAGTTATGGGCTTTCGTGGCGGCGAGGGCTCCGTGGCCCATGGCGACGCTGATCTGGTCCAGGCCTTCCACCACATCGCCTGCGGCCCACAGGCCTGCTATCGGGCTGGCTGTCACACATTGGCTGGGCAGGCAGCCGCTTTCGGTTACAGCAAGACCCAAAGCGGTCCCCAGTTCTGCGCGCGGAGAGCAGCCCAGCGCCGGATAGACCACGTCGAAACCCAGCGTTTGCGATCCCTCCAAAACGACATCGATCCGGTCGTTTTGGGGTGAGAGCTCGACCAGGGCACCCGTCATAACCTTGATGCCGGCCTGATCCAGTTGAGCCTTCTGCGACGCGGTCAGTTCGGGATGGGAGAGGGGCATCAAGGTAATGCGGTCCGAATAGCGGCGCAGAAACAGGGCCTCGGCCGCACCGTTACTGTCGCAGCCCAGAACGCCGATGTGGGCATCTGTATGCTCATAGGCGTCACAGATCGGGCAATAGCGCAGGACGTCGTCTTTGATCGCCTGTTCATGAACGTCTTCAGGCAGATCGACCTGGTTCAAGAAAATGCCGGTGGCCAGAATAACCGTGCGGGCGACGAGGTCGGCGGCGTCGGCCACCGACAAGGCGAAGCCTTCCTCCCGGCGACGGATGTCGGTGATGTGGGTTTCACGTATTTCGGCACCGAAATGGGTGGCGTGATCGGTCATCCGCCGGACGAGGTCCACGCCGTTGATACCTTCGGGAAACCCCGGCGCATTGTGGGTGAGGGGGATACGCAGGGCGCGGCTTTTCCCGTCGTGAACGACCAGCACGCGGCGGTGATATCGCGCCAGATAAAGTGCGGCGGTCAGACCGGCAGGGCCTGCGCCAACGACCACTACGTCCCACGGCTTGTTGTCTGTCATGTCACGTCCCCTTTGATGTCAGAACATTGAAAGGGCGTCGATGTTCCCCGTCGATTTCGGAGGGTCTGTTCAGGGGCCGACACTGCCGGTCCCGTTTCCTTTGGCGGCGTTCCCTGACGGGGCTCTAGGAGGAACGAGACTATGACCAATAACGACGACATCTGGCGCGAGGTCTTTGTCAGTGGACTGAAAAATGCCCATGCGGTCGAGCATCAGGCACTGGCGTTGATGGACCGCCAGATTGATCGGGCCAAGAACTTCACCGAAGTTGCCGACATGCTGAAAGCCCACCGCGTGGAGACCGAACAGCAGATCGAACGGCTCGAAGGGCTTCTGGACGGATTTGGTGAAAGCCCGTCAGGGCTGAAGGATGCGGCGCTGAGCCTGAGCGGAAACATGGCGGCTCTGGGCCACATGTTCGCCGATGATGAGATTCTGAAAAACGCCTTCGCCAATTTTGCTTTCGAAAACTTCGAGGTGGCCTCCTATCGGGGGCTCATTCTGCTGGCCCGCCATGGCGGATATTCGGCGGCATATGACCCGCTCAATACCTCGCTTGATGAGGAAATGAGGATGGCGGCGTGGGTGGATCAGAGCCTGCCGCTAATCACCGAGAAATTCCTGACCCTCAAGCGCAGCGACGCCGAGCACAGCCGTTAAACGGGAGGACTGACCATGTTCATGCACAACAAGAAACTGATGTACACGGTGCGGGTGGCCGAACCGAACCCTGCTCTGGCTACCCTCATGCTGGAGCAGTTCGGGGGTCCGCAAGGCGAGCTGGCCGCAGCCATGCGCTACTTTACCCAAGGTCTGGCCGACGAGGACGTCAATCGGCGCGACCTTCTGATGGACATTGCCACCGAGGAGCTTAGCCACCTCGAAATCATTGGCTCGATCGTCAGCATGCTCAATCGCGGGGCCAAGGGACGCCTGGCCGAAGCGGTCGAGGAGGAAGCCGACCTGTACGCCACCATGACGCAGGGTGGAGAGAGCCACACCACGACCCTGCTCTATGGAGGCGGTGCGCCACTGGTCAATTCGGCGGGCGTTCCGTGGACGGCTGCCTATGTGGATTCTATCGGCGATCCGACCTGCGACCTGCGCTCCAACATCGCCGCCGAGGCAAGGGCCAAGATTGTCTATGAGCGTTTGATCAACGTCACCGACGATCCGGGGATCAAGGATGCGCTCAGATTCCTGATGACCCGCGAAGTGGCCCACCAGAAGGCGTTTGAAAAAGCCCTTTATGCCATCCCCGACAACTTCCCGTCAGGCAAGCTGCCCGCCGATCCGGCATTTGCCGACACCTATTTCGACATGTCGCAGGGCGAGCCCGAAGGGCAGGGGCCGTGGAACACAGGGCCGCAGTGGGAGGTCGTCTCCGACCGCGAGGGCCAGATGGCGGTCGATGGCGGAGACGGTGGCTGCGAGGTCAAGTTGGGCGGGGTCGAAGCCAAGACCGTTCAGGCCTTTGCCGACCGCACCCAATCGGACCCGAATGCAGAGCCGCTTACCGGTGCCGATCTTGGCGCAGGGCCGGGTGCCGGCAAGACCACTCCGGTCGAGAAAAGCTGAATGATCAGAACCCTGACGGGGCGCGTCTTTCCCAAGGCGCGCCCCGCCTCTTTGTGTGCCGACCGGCAACCGATGAGGTATGATTTTGTGATCGTCGGCGGGGGCGCGGGTGGTCTGGAGCTGGCCGCGCGGCTGGGGCGAAAGCTCGGACGTGATCAGGGGCCCCGTCGGGTGCTGTTGATTGATCGCAACATCAGCCATCTGTGGAAGCCGTCGTTGCACGAGGTTGCTGCCGGTACACTGGATGCCTCCCAAGAAGCAATTTCCTATCCGCTGTTGGCGCGAAGAAACCATTTCAGCTTCGTTCTGGGCCGCTTTGTGGGGCTGGATCCGGAAAGCCGTTGTATTCGGCTGTCGTCATCCTTGGACGGCGAGGATCGCTCCGAGCGCGATATCGGCTACGGTCGCCTGATCTTGGCGACGGGCAGTGGCTCGAACTTTTTCAAGACACCCGGAGCGCAGGGGCACGCCCACGTTCTGGAGGACGCCGAGGATGCACGGGAGTTCCACGCGCGATTGATCCAGCTTTTTCTGGCGGCGGCCTATGAGGGGCGACCTCAGCTGGCGATCGCCATTGTGGGGGCGGGGGCGACGGGAACGGAGTTGGCGGCAGAGATTCTGGTGGGCTATCAGGCCTTGGCCCAAGGGCTGCCTCCTGCCCAACATTTCAAACTGGGCATCACCCTGATCGAGGCATCGGGACGGATACTCGGCGGTCTGTCGAACGAGGTATCCGCCAATGTGCAGGCCGAACTGCAACGTCGCGGTATCGAGGTGAGGACCGGAACACGTGTCGAGGCGGTGACGCCCGAGGGCCTGCAAACCACGTCCGGCTGGATCGACGCCGACGCTGTCGTGTGGGCGGCTGGCGTTCTGGCCTCACCGGAAAATCAGGAGCTGGGACTGGAGACCGGTCCGTTGAACCAGCTCCTGGTCGATGACCGGCTTCGCACGTCCGAACCCCACATCTATGCCATGGGCGATTGCGCCAGCCGATCCAGTGCGCCTTTGCCACCGACGGCGCAGGCCGCGTCGCAGCAGGCGCGATATCTGGCACGCTTCCTGTTGAACCCGAGGCACGACCGACCCTTCCGTTTCGAAAATCGCGGGGCTCTGGTTTCACTCGGCCATTTCGGTGCGGTCGGCTCGCTGATGGGCGGCGTACTCGGGCGCGGGTTTCTGATCGAGGGACTGGTGGCGCGGGCGGCCTATGGCGCGATCCGGTTCGATCATTATCGAACAGTCGTGGGTCTACGCCGGACCTTGCTGATGGGTATGGCGCGCCGGCTATCCAAGCGTGCGGCGGGGCGACTTAAACTCCACTGAGGCTAGGTCGCTCATGCCGGAGCCCAAGCCTGTATGATTTCTTCGATCTCGGCGGTCTCGACCTGATGGCCATATCGGGTCTGATAGAGTCTGAGCAGATAGTCATGGGTTTCGTCCGACGAGCTGCAAACCGCGTCAGTTGCCACGATGACCCGATAGCCCAGATCAACCGCCCCCAGCACGGCGGCCAGTACGCAAACGTCGGTTTCGGCACCGCTGACGATCAAGGTGTCCACGCTGCCCCTTTGTAGCGCAGCGTCCAGATCGGTGCCCACCCACGGCGAATAGACGCGCTTGTCCAGTACCTTTGCCGGTGGGGTGAACGCTTGAAGCGGCAAAGCCAGATCAACCATATCTCCCCCCAGTTCGGTAAGGGTCATGTCGGACCAGCGCTCCCAATAGGACTGCCACGTGCCTCGGCCCTGTCCTGGCGCGTCTGCGGGCACAAAGCGGGTAAAGCAGATGCGCTCGGGGCGAGCCGCACACAGGGTGATGACCTGGGGCAGGACCCTCTCGGCCCACGGGGCTTGCCACGGTGTGTCTTCGACGAACATGCGTTGCATATCGATGCAAAGATGTACGGCATTGGCCGGAATGTTTGATCTTAAGCCAGCAGGCATGGATTTCAGGCATCCCCGGGATGTGGAACGGCGTCCCACATCATCGAGTGTGGCCTTCAATAGTTCCGAATGTGTGTCGTCCCTTACTCTGGCGGCCCGGATGCCGGTCTAGGCTTGCGGGTTTTGCACGGGTAGGCGGACGGTAAAGCAACTGCCCTTGCCCGTGCCCTCGCTATGCACCTCGATGCTGCCGTGGTGCATTTCCACCAGCTTTTTGACCAGCGCAAGACCGATACCAAGGCCGTCTCCTGCACGGGCGTCGGGGCCTTTGGACTGGGCGAACAGGTCAAAGATATAGTTCCGCGCGTGTGGCGCGATGCCGATGCCATTGTCCTGAACCGCGATCGTGACGTGGTCTTCGCAAGCCGTGGCTTCCAAATGCACCTTTCCCTTCGTCGGGGTGTATTTGGCCGCATTGGTCAGAAGGTTGCTGACAATCTGGGACATACGGGTGAAGTCGCCATACATCCACACCGTCTGATCCGGCGTGCTGACGGTCAGGGTATGTTCGCCTGCCTGCATTTTGGGTGTCGCTATATCGACGGCGGACTGGACAATGTCTTGTAAACTGACCGCTTGCGGCTTCAGGGATATCTTGCCCTTGTCGATACGTGCCACGTCCAGCAGGTCTTCGATCAGGCGCGAGAGATGGTGGGTCTGGACCTTCATACGCTCGTGCAGCGCCTGCTGCCTTGCGGGGTCGTCTGTCTTTTCCAGCAGCTTGAAGCCCGCGTTCAAGGCCATGATCGGATTGCGCAGCTCGTGCCCCAGAATGGCGATGAACTCGTTCTTGCGCTGGTCGGCCTGACGAAGGGTATTGGCATAGGCCTCCAACGCATCACGCTGGGTCAGTATCTGCAGCTTGCGGCGATACAGTTCGATGAACACGCGCGCCTTGCTGCGAAGAATATCAGCCTCGATCGGCTTTTGGATGAAATCCACCGCGCCCGCTTCATAGCCCCGGAACCGTCGCGGACTATCTGCACTGCCTGCTGTCAGAAAGATCAGAGGAATGTCGCGTGCATTGACATTGCCGCGCATGAACTCGGCCAGCTGGAAACCGTCCATGGTCGGCATCTGCACGTCCAGCAGCGCCAGAGCCACATCATGCACCAGCAGAAGTTCCAGTGCCTCTTCACCAGAACGCGCTTTGAGACAGACCACGCCTTCGTTGGCCAGCAGGGCCTCAAGAGCAATGAGGTTTTCTTCCAGATCGTCGACCAGAAGGATGTTGACTGGCGTATCCACGATGCTCATGGGGCTTCAATCGCTCTCATCTGTTCAACAATTCCGCGCAGTTTCTCCACGCGCGCTGTGGGACAAAATCGCAGTCCAGCCTCGGGCATGGCGCGGGCTTGGGCTTCTTCGGGATCCTGTACGATGACCCGACCCCCGGTGGCGCAGATGTTCCTGAGGCCACGCGCGCCGTCGTCGTTGGCTCCGGTCAGCAGGACAGCCAGCAAGCCTTCGCCATAGGCATCGGCAGCGCTCTCGAACAGCACGTCGATGGACGGTCTGGAGAAGTTGACGGGCTCGTCCGAAGACAGGGCGAGGGAGCCGTCGGTCTCGACCAGTAGATGATAGTCTGCCGGCGCAAAATACACGGTGCCGGGGGCCAGACTTTCCTTGTCTTCCGCTTCCTTCACGCCGATCACGCACTTGCTGCGTAACAGTGGCACAAGCGCATTGGCGCGGTCAGCCGGAATATGAAGTACCGTCATGACCGGCACGGGATAGTCGGCGGGCAGATACGGCAAGATTTCCAGCAGGGCCTGAACGCCGCCGGCAGACGCCCCCATCACAACGGCCTCGACCCCCTTCATCCGTCCTGTCTCCGATAGATTTTTTCGGACGGGACGAAATCGGCAAAGGCACCGGCATGGCGCGAAAAGCGAAGGGTTTCCTTGGAGCCAATGCCCAGAAAGCCGTGACGGCTCAGCGAGTCTTTAAAAAGACCAACCGCACGATCCTGAAGATCACGATCGAAATAGATCATGACGTTGCGGCACGAAATCAGCTGCATCTCGCCAAAGACGGCATCAGACACCAGACTGTGGTCGGAAAAGACCACATTGGCTCTCAAACTGCTGTCGAAAACCGCGCGGCCATAGTCGGCACGGTAGTAGTCGGACAAGGATGAGCGCCCGCCTGACTTCTGGTGGTTCTCAGTGAATTTGCGGATGCGGTCGTTGGCATAAACGCCCGCCTTGGCGGCGGCCAAGGCGTCCGGATTGATGTCTGTCGCGTAAATCAGGGTCCGGTCCAGAAGGCCTTCTTCCTTGAAAAGGATAGCCATGGAATAGACTTCCTCGCCAGTGCTGCACCCCGCGATCCAGATCTTGAGAGACGGATAGGTTTTTAGGTGTGGCAGAACCTGTTCGCGCAGGGCGCGGAAGTAGGAGGGGTCGCGAAACATCTCGCTGACCTGCACCGTCAGGAAGCCGAGCATCTGATCCAGAATGGCCGGATCATGCAGCACCCGATCCTGCAGGGCGGTGATGGAGGGCACACCGAAATGGATGCGAGCCTGCATCAGCCGCCGCTTGATCGAAGCGCGGGCATAGTGGCGGAAGTCATAGTGATAGCGCAGGAATATCGCCTCCAGCAGAAGCTGGATTTCGATATCCTCGACCGAGGGCTGCTGCGAAGGGGTCAACGCGGCATCCATACGCGAACCAGAGACAAGAGTTTGTCCACATCCAGAGGCTTGGCCATATAGTCATTGGCACCGGCCGCCATGCAGCGTTCCTGATCGTCAGGCATAGCCTTGGCCGTTAGCATCAGAACCGGCAAATCCTTCCAGCGGCTGTCCTTGCGGATTTCCTGCGTGGCGGTCAGCCCGTCCATAACAGGCATCATCACGTCCATCAGGACCAGATCGATCTGCTTGGCCGGATCGGCTGCCGATCGCTCCAGGGCGTCCAGGGCTTCCTTGCCGTTGCGGGCGATTTCGATCTGCGCGCCGCGTGGTTCCAGCACATTGGTCAGGGAGTAGACGTTCCGCACATCGTCTTCGACGATCAGAATGCGGCGGTTCTCCAATACGGCATCGCGGTTGCGCGCCTTGCGGATCATCTTCTGATGTTCCGGCGGCAGATCGGAGACGACCTGGTGCAGGAACAGGGTCACTTCGTCGAGCAGCCGCTCGGGCGATTTGGCCCCCTTGATGATGATCGAGCTGGAATAGCGGCGCAGTTGCTGCTCGTGATCGGGCGACAGGTCCTGACCGGTGTAGACGATCACCGGCGGGAAGGCGTAGGCCCCTTCGCGGCTCAGGGTCTCCAGCAGGGAGAAGCCCGAAGCGTCCGGCAGGGTCAGGTCCAGAACCATACAGTCAAAGGTCTGGGACTTGAGCTGCTCCAGACATTCTGCGGCCGTGCCGACACCCACAGTCTCCACGTCGCCGGACGCCAGAAGATGGCTGACGGCATCGCGCTGGACCAGATCGTCTTCGACAATCAGGACGCGTCGCACCGAGCGCGTCAGCTTTTCTTCCAGCGTCGTGAGCACCTGCACCAGATCTTCGTGCTGCACCGGTTTGACCAGATAGCCGATGGCGCCCAGCGACAGGGCCGTCTGGCTGTGGTCTTCGCCGGAAATCACGTGGATCGGAATGTGGCGGGTGTCGTCATCGCGCTTCAACACATCCAGCACCGTCAGTCCGGACTGGTCGGGCAGGCCGACATCCAGCACCACGGCATTGGGCTGATAGCGCTTGGCCATGCGTACGGCTTCTTCCGCCGAGCCGGCCACCAGCACCTGGAAGCCGAGTTCGCGCGAGATATCGCGTACAATGGAGGCGAAACGTGCGTCGTCTTCGACCACCAGAAGGATGCGTCGTTTGGTCGTCAGATGATCGCGGTCATCGTCGACGGCACGAGGGGCGGAGGTGGCCAGCGCTTGCGGCGCGTCCTGTGTCTTTGTGCTGGAGGGCGGGATCGACGCGGCGGCGGGCAAGCTGTTGCCCATCGGCTTGGGTGCAAGCTCGCGCGCGGTCACCTTTTCGGCCTGATAGATGCGCGGGATGATCAGCGTGAAGGTACTGCCCTTGCCTGGAGCGCTTTCCATCGTCAGGCGGCCACCCAGAAGACGGGCCAGCTCGCGCGAGATCGACAGGCCCAGCCCCGTGCCGCCGTATTTACGGCTGATGGTGCCGTCGGCCTGACGGAAGGCCTCGAAGACGGCGGCCTGATGTTCGGGCGAAATGCCGATACCCGTGTCCGAAACGGCAAAGGCAATTTCGTCCACGCCGACCGGTTCGACGGACAGTTTGACCTCGCCTGCCTCGGTGAATTTGAAGGCGTTGGAGAGCAGGTTTTTGATGATCTGTTCCAGACGCTGGCGATCGGTTTCCAGATCGACGTCTGTGACCGAGGCGATATCGATGGCGAAGCTCAGCTTGCGTTCGTCGGCCACGGGCTGGAACAGTTGTCTCAGATCGCCCGCCATACGCTGGATGGCCACCGCTTCGGGGCGCGCCTGGATATGGCCCGCCTCGATCTTGGACAGGTCGAGGATGTCGTTGATGAGGTCCAGAAGGTCATTGCCCGAGGATTGGATGGTGCGGGCATAGTTCACCTGTTGATCGCTCAGATTGCCGTCATTGTTGTCGGCCAGCAGTTTCGACAGGATCAGCAGCGAGTTCAGCGGCGTGCGCAGCTCGTGCGACATATTGGCCAGGAAGTCGGACTTGTACTGGCTGGCCTGTTCCAGCTCGCGTGCCTTCAGGGCCAGATCGGCACCGCTGCGCTCCAGATCGTCGCGCTGGGTTTCCAGCATCTGGGCCTGTTCTTCCAGTTGGCTGTTGGTCTGCTCCAGTTCGGCCTGCTGTTGTTCCAGACGGATTTGGGATTCCTTGAGGGCGCGACCTTGCTCTTCCAACTCTTCGTTGGAGACGCGCAGTTCCTCGCTCTGCACCTGCAGTTCTTCGGCCTGACGCTGGGTCTCCTCGAGCATGTCCTGCAAGCGGGCGCGGTAACGGGCCGACCGCAGGGCCGCGCCGATGGCGGAAGCGGATTCCTCCAGCAGGGCCCGCGCGGGTTCTGCGACGGCGTGCAGGAAGCCCAGCTCGAGTACCACATTGACCTCGCCGTCGGCCTTGCCCGGTGCGATAATCAGATGTCGAGGATTGTCGCGGCCCAGTGCCGAGCCGATGGTCAGATAGCCGTCGGGTACCTCGTCAAGAACAATGGCGTGCCCCTCGCTGGCGACCTGACCCAACAGGCCTTCCTTGGGCGAGAAGCGGGCAGGGATGGCGGCATCGGAGGGGACCCCCGTGACAGCCAGACGGCGGAACTGGCCTTCCTCGCCCTTGAACAGGGCACCCGCATGGGCCCCCGTATAACGGGCCAGAAACGCCAGAATATTGTCCGCGAGATTTTCCAGAGACTGGTCGCCCAGCATGGCCTTGGCCAGACCCACCTGCCCTTGATGCAGCCATTCCTGACGGGCGCGCTGTCGTACGCTGCGGCGGATGAGCTGGAAGACAACAATAGTCAGAAACGCGCCAAACAGCCCCGAGAACACACCACTGATGACGGCGGTGCGGGCGGCGGCTTCCATCTGTTTTATGCGCGCCTCGCGCACCCGCTGCTCTTCCAGCTGCATTTGGCCGATAATGGTGCGCACGGCATCCATTTCAGCCTTGCCGCGATCGGAGTTCAGGTGGGCGATCGCGCCTTCAATGCCGCGTTCGCGACGCGCATCCAGCGCATTGTTCAGCTCGCTCATGCGCGTGGCGACATGGGCACGCATTTGGTCCAGATGAGCATTCTGGATGGCATTATTCTGGGTGAGCGCATCCAATTCCGCCATCTGCGCTTCCAGTCCCTCGACGGCGCGCTGATAGGGTTGGAGATAAGAGGGGTTTTCCGTGAGAAGATAGCCGCGCTGACCCGTTTCCGCATTCAGCAAGGACGCCATCAGGCCATCGATACCGACGATGACCTTGTGGGTGTGCATTATCTGCTGGTTGTTGGTCCTGAGGACCTGAATATTCATATAGGCGACGACGCTGGTGGCGCAAAAAAAGGCTAAGACCAGTACCAGTCCTAAAGCAGCCCATGCCTCGGTGCGGGACGAGGCGGTCGAACGGTTCTTAGAGAACATAGGCTGCGGCTCCCCCCAGAGCGCCATCAGCGGGTTTTACCCGCTCCGTAACAAGGTTTTCTCACTGAGCTTATGCGTACCTAGGCTGGGCCATCTACACAAGCCGGACTGCAACGCTTCGTAACGGCCACGGTTCCCTGATTTTCTTACATTTATTGCGTCGGATGATGGGCGGCCAAAGTGCCCCAGCTGTCACTGAGGAACCCATAGGGCCGGAGCCGATTAATTCGCTACGGAGAGTCCGGGTTTGTGAGCTGGCCAACACGCGCCGCTCGAGGCTGGCGGACCGAGAGGGTTAGAAAAGGGGCTGCCTTATGTACACTCATCCCGCCAGTTTCGGACGAGGCCTCTATGGCCTGGTCCTTGCGTTTCCGGTGGCCTTGTTCACCCAGGCCATGCTGACAGACATCGCCTACCTGAAAACCGAGGAACTGCAGTGGAGCAATTTCTCGGCATGGGCGATTGTGGGAGGGCTGGTTTTCGGCGGTATCGCCTTTCTCTGGAGCCTGTTCGGGGTTTTGAGATTCCGCTCGCTCACGCACAGTCTTCACAGCGTCTTGCTGTTGGCCATGTGCCTGTTCGGCTTGGTCAACGCTTTCAAACACAGTCAGGACGGGTGGAGCTCGGTCGGTTCGCTGGGCATGACCCTGTCGGTGCTGAGCTGCGTCTGCGCACTCGTTGCAGGGCTACTTCACTATACCGGCACGCTGCATAAGGGAGCGGTACGATGATCCGTCGTTGTTTGACCATGGTGTCGGTCCTCGCTCTGGCAGCCTGCGGCAGCAGCGTCGAGGGCATTAACGAAACCGGGCCGCGTCCCGACCTGCCTGAAATCCGCGAGACCCTGCTGCCGCCCATGCGGATTGCCAAGCCGGTAGGCTGGGGCGACAGCGTGCCTCAGGCACCACAGGGGTTCACGGTGACAGCGCTGGCGACGGGCCTGAACATCCCGCGCCAGATGCTTGTGTTGCCCAACGGAGATGTACTCGTCGCCGAGGGTCGAGGCGGCGGGGCTCCGCGCTTGCGGCCCAAGGATGTCATCGCGGGGTTCATCAAGAAGCAGGGCAACACCAAGGTCGAGAGCGGTAACCGGCTGACATTGCTCAGAGATTCTAATGGTGATGGTGTCGCGGACGTGCGGACTGTGTTTCTGGACTCTCTGAACGCTCCCTATGGTTTGGCGTTCGTGGATGGCTACATCTATATCGCCGAGCAGGACGCTCTGGTGCGGGTGCCCTATGTCGAGGGTCAGACCCAAGCCTCGGCAGAGCCGGAAGAGGTCACCAAGCTCCCCTCGGCTCTCAATCACCACTGGACCAAGGCACTGACAGCCAGTGCGGATGGCTCGACGCTGTATGTGGGCATCGGCTCCAACTCGAATGTGGGCGAACGCGGCATGGCCGTGGAGGAAGAGCGCGCCGTGGTCTGGGCCATCGATCGTGAAACGGGCGCACGCCGTACCCTCGCGCGGGGCATCCGCAACCCCACCGCTCTGGCCATCGAGCCGAACACTTCCGCTCTGTGGAGCGTGGTGAACGAACGGGACGAGATCGGTCCGCAGCTGGTGCCCGATTACCTGACACAGGTGCGCGACGGGGCATTTTACGGCTGGCCCTACAGTTACTGGGGCCAGAATGTCGATCCGCGCGTGCGCCCGCAAAAACCTGAACTGGTCGCATCCGCTCTCAAGCCCGACTATGCCCTCGGGGCGCATGTGGCGGCATTGGGGTTATCGTTTGCACGCGACGGCGGGTTTGGCGGCACGTTCATCGAAGGGGCCTTTGTCGGCCAACACGGCAGTTGGAATCGTCAGGATCTGGCTGGCTACAAGGTCACATGGGTTCCGTTTGCCAATGGGCGGCCTGCCGGAAATCAGGTCGATTTTCTGACCGGCTTCCTGACCGAAGACGGTCGGGCACGCGGGCGTCCGGTGGGTGTATTGTTCGATCCGCAGCGGCGTATCCTTCTGGTGGCGGACGATCTGTCCAATACCGTTTGGCAGGTCACACCGCCGCGCGCTGCGGCCGCTGGCCAATGATCCGGGGCAGGGCGGTCAATAAGTCGCCCTTCCTCAGGCGCGGCGATGTCGGGCGCTCGCCCGTGTTCCAAGGTGCACCTGCCGCCGCGATGAACCCGTGGCGCGCCGCAGCGTGGGTTGGCCATGATGGTTCGTAGCTGGAGCCCCTATTGCGGACCCGCACCGCTGCCGGGCGAAGTGCTGGGTCGCTGGAATACGGACCCGATTTTGCTGGGCGTGCTGCTGGCCTTGTTCTGTGTAGGGATGTGGCGGGTTAAACAAACTGACCGCGGCGTGTTTGGCGGTGCGATGCTTGTGTTGGCCATTGGCTTCATATCGCCGCTTTGCGCTCTCAGCTCGGCGCTGTTCACGGCCCGTACGCTGCACCATCTTTTGCTGGTTCTGGCGGCCGCGCCCTTGCTGGCGCTTTGCCTGCCGCTGCTGAAAAAGCCGCATCTGATGGCCGCCACCGCGGTTCAAGCGCTGCTCTTCTGGTCGTGGCACGCGCCGTCTCTGTACGCGCAGGCGCTGTCCCATGACGGGGTCTATTGGCTGATGCAGATCAGCATACTGGCGTCATCGGTGTGGTTCTGGGCGGCTGTTCGCAGTGTGTCTGCCCATGCCGCCATTGTCGGGCTTTTGGCGGCCATGCTATTGATGGGCCTGCTTGGCGCGCTGATCGTCTTTGCGGGCCAGCCGCTCTATGCGCCGCATTTCGCCTCCGGTGCCGCGTGGGGATTGGGTCCCCTTGAGGATCAACAGGCGGCTGGCCTGATCATGTGGGCACCGGCCGCGGCCGCCTATCTGCTGGTCGCGCTGTTGAAGATGCGCGCGCTGCTGCAGCCCGCCCGCAGGACGCAGGCATGATAGACCGCCTGATTGCACAGGCACTGGAGTGGGCCGCAGGTCATCAGGACGAAGGCCGCTATTCGCCTGTCGCCATCTGGTTTCACTGGACCATGGTGGCATTGATTGTGTTTCAGCTGGCGTGGGGCTGGTGGATGGGGCGGCTGCCCGTCGGCGGCGACAAGGTGGCGGCCTATGAGGTTCATTTCGCAGTCGGTCTGCTGATGCTGCTGCTCGTCATCGGGCGTCTGACATGGCGGCTCATGGCACCTGATCTCATTAACGATGCGGACAAACCGGGCTGGTCCAGTGTTGCGGCGCATATCACCCATTACATCTTCTATATCTGTATGTTCGGACTGCCGCTGACGGGATGGGCCATGGTGTCAGCTACTGCGCGAGATGCCCCTTTGAATGTGGGGGGCGTCGTTCCCTGGCCCATGTTGCCGATGCAGAACCTGTCGAACAGCCAGCTCTGGACCATCGAGGCCATGGCCGAATGGATGCACTGGGGGCTGATTGTCAGTCTGCTGGTGATGATCCCCATACATGCAGGGGCGGCCATCAAACATCATTTGATCGACCGCGATGACGTTTTGCACGCCATGATCCCTGTCGTGCCCCTGCCTTCGCCCAAACGCAGCCGATGGCAGCGACGCCTCAAAGCGTGGGAACGCAAGCTGGAGGCGGGCATCGGCGACAAGTTTCGCAGACTGTTCAGACCCTAGCCGCCGTCGGAGCGTTCCGGTCGCCTGATTTCACGCGTGCCGGCCGGTTTGGCGACGGCCGTCTGGTCCGGCTGGATGTCTTTTTCGGGAGGTCTCAAAGGCACGGCGGCCAGCCAGTCGGCGATGGCTTGCGTCTGGTCCGGCGTCAAAGCGTGGGCGGCGGTGGCCATCACACCGCGCGGATCATTGCGCCGCTCTCCGGACTGGAACCGCGCGATCTGCTCGATGGTATAGGCGGCGGGCTGGCGGGCCACAGCGGGTTGCCCACCTGCGCCTTGCCCATCGGAGCCGTGACAACTGGCGCAGGAGGGGATACCCCGCGCCGCATCGCCCCGGGTCCAGATCAAGGGCCTGACAGTCTCCGAGGCCTGATCGGTTTGAGGCGCGGGCATAGCGGCATAGTAGGCCGCGACACGGTTCCGGTCCTGTTGGCTCAAACTGCGCGCTATGGGCGTCATGACAGGGTCGGCGCGCAGGCCGCTGGCATAGTCCTCCATCTGCTTTTGCAGATAGCCCAGATCCTGCCCGGCCAGCCGCGGCACCGATATGCCGTCGCCGCCGCCGTCCAGCCCGTGGCAGGTAAAGCAGGCGTTTGCGGCTCCTCCGGCTCCGCCGCCCATGGCGATGACTTCGCCTGTTGCGGACAGCCGCTGGTCTGTTGTTCCGTACGAAGTATCGCAACCGGCCAAGCCCAGTAGGACAGGCCACAGAAGTGATCGCAGCAGGGAGGCAGGGGCAAGGTTTGGCACATTGTTTCAATCCGGTGCGTCCAATGGAGTTCCTTTAGGACCGCCTCGGAACCATCACGGGGCGCAAGGGATTGCCTATGGGTCGCCGGAAAAAAGGACCAATGCCGCCATGATCCGCCCATGCGATTTCTAAGCGCCGTTACACTGACGGTGCCGGTCGTACTGGCATCCTGCGCGGAGCCTGAATATCCGCGACGCACGGTGGCGGGAGCCGATGCGGCGCGCGGGTTGGAACTGGTGCGCGAAACGGGATGCGCGGCCTGTCACGATATCCCGCAGGTCCGCTGGCCAAAGGGGCGCAGCGGCCCGCCGCTGGCCGGAATAGGCACACGGCCCCTGATTGCGGGGCGCATACCCAACCAGCCCGATGCCATGGTGGCCTTCATTCAGGATGCGCCGTCTCTGGTTCCCGGTACCGCTATGCCCACCATGCCCTTGAACGACCGTCAGGCGCGTGACGTCGCGGCCTTTCTCTATACCTTGGATGACGACTGATGGATTTCCGCAGCGGATGGCCGCCTCCTGTTCTGGACCCTGCAGGGCCGTTTGCCGGTCCGCTGACGACGGTCGCCTGGGTGCTGTTTGTGATGGGGCTGGCGGTCTTTCTGATCGTGGTGGCGGTGCTTGGTGTGGCCCTGTTCGGACCGGCGCGCTTCAGGCGATCCCTGCAAACCGAACGCTTGGTCTGGATCGGCGGTATTGCCTTTCCCGTTGTCGTGCTCAGCGCGTTGCTGGTCTACGGACTGGCGACCACGGCCCGCTTGTCCGACGCCGCAGGCGAGGGCGAAATGCGGGTTCGGGTCACCGGCGAGATGTGGTGGTGGCGCGTAGCCTATCTGGATACCGAAGGGCGCGAAGCCATTCAGGATGCCAATGAAGTCCATATCCCCACGGGCCAGCCGGTCGTCATCGAACTGGAAAGTGCGGATGTGATCCATAGTCTGTGGATTCCACGTCTGGGCGGCAAAACAGACATGATCCCCGGACGGCGAAACTTCATGCGTATTCAGGCCGATACGCCGGGGGTCTATGCGGGCCAATGCGCGGAATACTGCGGCGGCCCCCACGCGCTTATGGGGCTGGTCGTCATTGCCCATACACCAGAAGACTATGACGTTTGGCGCGCCAGACAGGCGCAGCCTGCTCCGCTGTCCAGCCTTCCGGGTGCTCAGACTTTCACCGCCGCAGGGTGCGGTGCCTGTCACACCATACGGGGCACCTCGGCCAATGGTCTGGCAGGGCCGGACCTGACACACGTCGGCTCCAGACGGACACTGGGCGCGGGCATACTCCCCAATAATCAGGGCACGATGGCGGGCTGGATTTCGGATAGTCAGGCGATCAAGCCCGCTAACCGGATGCCGTCCTATCCGGTGATGACGGGTCAGGAGTTGCAGGACATTTCCGCCTATCTGGAAAGCCTCAAATGACCTCCGAGACCGGTTTCGATACCCGAAAATACGACCGCTTTCCGTCGCAAGGCCCGCGTCCCGAAGGCGAGCTCGAGGAGCTGGAGGCCGCATGGTGTCCACCACGCCGTGCGGGCGAATGGATCACGGCCATCAACAACAACATCATCGGCATCTACTATGTCGGGGCGGCGATGTTGTTCTTCATATTGGCGGGCACGCTAGCCCTGCTGATGCGCACCCAGCTGGCTCTGCCGATGGCCGGCATCCTGCCACAGGAGACCTACAACCAGATTTTCACCATGCACGGCACGGTGATGATGTTCCTGTTTGCGGTGCCCGCTGTCGAAGCTCTGGCCGTGCTGCTGCTGCCGCAGATTCTGGGGGCCCGCGATCTGCCGTTCCCCAGACTGGGGGCCTATGCCTTTTGGGCCTATCTGATCGGCGGCCTAGCGTTCTTCTGTTCACTGTTTTTCGGTCTGGCACCGGACGGCGGCTGGTTCATGTATCCGCCGCTGACGGGGAAAACCTATTCGCCGGGAATTAACGCCGATTTCTGGTTGCTAGGGATCGGATTTATCGAAATCTCGGCGATTGCCGGTGCCATCGAGATCATTGTCGGTGTGTTGAAAACCCGTGCCCCGGGAATGACGCTGGACAAGCTGCCCATCTTTGCATGGGCCATGCTGATCTTTGCGTGCATGATCATCATCGCCTTTCCATCCATTATTCTGGCCACGCTGTTGCTGGAGTTGGAACGGGCATTGAACTGGCCGTTTTTCGACCCGCTGAAAGGCGGGGACCCGATGTTGTGGCAGCACCTGTTCTGGTTCTTTGGCCACCCCGAGGTCTACATCATCTTCCTGCCGGCTGCGGGGGCCATGTCGACCATTATTCCCGCCATGGCGCGTACCCGACTGGTCGGACATTCGCTGGTGGTCATGGCCATGCTGGCGACAGGTTTCATAAGTTTTGGCGTGTGGGCGCACCACATGTTCACGACCGGTATGCCGCAGATCAGCATCAACTATTTCAGCGCGGCATCGATGGCGGTCAGCCTGCCAGCCGGAGTGCAGGTCTTTGCTTGGATCGCCACCATCGCCGCCGGAAAGATGAGGTTTTCCACGCCGGGATTATTCGCCGTCGGTGGATTGGTCATCTTCGTCATGGGGGGGCTGTCTGGCGTGATGGTCGCCATGGTGCCCTTCGACCTTCAGGCTCACGATAGCTACTTCATCGTCGCCCACCTGCACTATGTGTTGATCGGAGGCATGGTGTTTCCTCTGTTCGCCGCGATCTATTACTGGTTTCCGATGTCCAGTTCGCGAACGCTCAGCGAGCGTTGGGGGCGCTGGATTTTCTGGCTGATGTTCGCGGGGCACAACATCGCCTTTCTGCCGATGCACCTATCGGGACTGATGGGTATGCCGCGGCGGGTCTACACCTATCTGCCCGATGCCGATCTGGCCCTGCCGAACATCATATCGACCATCGGAGCCTTCCTGTTCGGGCTGGCCGTATTGTTGTGGGTGATCGATATGTTCCGCAACTTCCGCCCGTTCGGCCGGCGCGAGGTCGGGAACATCCACGACGGGCCAGGGCTGGAATGGCTTCCCAGCGACTATTATTCGGTGCGCTCCATTCCGGTCGTGAACAGCCTCTATCCGCTGTGGGACCAGCCGGAACTGGCGGAGCAGGTCAAACAGGGGCGTTGGCTGTTGCCGGGGGCCAAAAATGGCGAGCGGCAAACACTGGTCACCAGCCCCCTGAACGCCGAGCCGCAATATGTTCTGCGGATTCCGCGTCCGTCCCCATGGCACGTTTTTGGCGCAGTATTCACAGCCGGATTCTTCCTGATCCTGACCGTGCAGGCCTATGCGGCAGCGGTGGTCAGCGGCGTGCTGGCGGCGTTCTGCATCATGCGCTGGTGCTGGTCGCTGGACATGCCCCACAAGCGGCGCTCGACCGATATCGGCGAAGGTATACGACTGCCCAACTATGTATCGGGTTCGTCAGGACACGGTTGGTGGGCGATGGTCCTGCTGTTGATCGTATCGGGCATGGTGTGCCTGCTGGCGGCATTTTCCTATATTTTCCTGTGGAGCCGACGTCCTGATCTTTGGCAGGCCCCACCGGAGCTGTCGTCCCTGATATTGAACGTGGGCCTGCTGGCGGCAGCAGCGGCTGCGAGCCTGCTGGCACCCAAGGTGCTCAGGCAGTTCAGAAAGCGGGCCGAGACGATGACGACCGTGTTTGTACTGGTCGGTGCGACGCTGGCGGGCGTGGCGATCGTCAACGAGTTTCAGGCGTGGGCGGGACAAGGTCTGGATCCCGAGATATCCTCGCAGGGAGCCTCGGCGTTTGCTCTGCTGGCATGGTCGGCGGTGTTTTGCGCCATCAGTGCGCTGATGGCGCTCTATCTGCTGCTGCGTCGGGTGTTTGGCTACGTCTCGCCTGATCGGCCCACCACTGTGGATGTGATCTGCCTCTTTCTCACTTTCACCGCCGTACAGGCCGCCCTGTCCATCCTGTTGATCCGTCTGTTCCCGGGGGGCGGTCTATAATGTCGCGCTGGCTCAAACTGCTGGGCAGTCTGATGGTGTGGGCGCTGCATTTCGTGGGCCTGTACACCATCTCCAGCATCGCGGACCTGTACACCTCCGCCAGCGATCCCGTCTCGCGAGTAGTCGGGGTCATTTTCACACTGGGGTGTTTGGGACTGGTGGCGGCGATCGCAGCGTGGATTGTCCGTGGCGACGATGATGAGGATGACGGACGTTGGGAGCGGAAGCTGGCTTTGGCTGCCGCTGGCGTCTCGGCTCTATCCATCGTCTGGCAAGCCGTCCCTTTAGCGTTTTGAACGGCGCTTTCCGGCGGGGCTATTGCACGATGATTTTGTGCGCCAAAGACAGGCCCAGCGTACTGCTGTCGCCTTGCTTGGCCAGCGTAATGGTTTCGCGCTGAAAATCCCTGTTGGCGACCGTGACTTTCTGGCCCGGTACCAGACCCTCGGCGGTAATCAGACGCAGAAAGTCGGGGTTCTGGTCCATGACCCGCACGATCGACAGTTCAACGTTCATCTCACAGTCCAGCAGGGTGGTTCGGGCCGGATTTTCATCATGGTCGACCGTTCCGCATTGGGGGATGGGGTCACCGTGTGGATCGACAAGGGGATTGCCCAGCAGGTGGTCGATCCGTTCCAGCACGCGATCGGACACGGCGTGTTCCAGACGCTCGGCCTCTTCATGCACAACTGTCCAGTCCAGACCGAGGGTCTCCACCAAGAACAGTTCCAGCAGACGGTGCCGTCTCAGAACATGCAGGGCCAGTTCCATCCCCTGCGCCGTCAGCTTGGCTCCGCGTCGTGATTCATGTTCGACAAGCCCCGCTGCGGCGAGGGTTTTCAACATGCTGGTCGCAGTCCCCGGCGTGACGCCCATGGAGAGCGCCAGACGGCCCGTCGAAACCATGCCGGCCGCGTTATCGGGATGGGTCTGATCCAGATAAATGCGTTTCAGATAATTTTCGACTGCACTGCTGGTCACATCGGGCCTCACGGAATCTGGCCACCATCCTAGCCCGATCCGCAGCTCTCCGCGAGGACAAGGTGCCGCACCGCGATTTTGAATTTGATCAATCAAAATAAGATTGTTCATATGTCAAAATGAATCACAAACGTCGTCTTGGCTCGACAGCCGCCTTCAGTATTTTCGCTGTGTCTTTGTGCAGCGTGCCGACCTTGGCCTTGGCCGATGATCAGGTGGTCATTGACGAAGTGGTGGTGACCGGCACGCGAAGCGCGCGCACCCAGCGCGAAGCTCCGATCCGCACCGATGTGGTGGGTTATACGGTGCTGCAATACGCCGCCCCGAAGACGCTGGCCGACGCGCTGGAGTTCCTCCCCGGAGCCCGTGCCGAGAACAACTGCCAGAACTGCAACACCACCGAGATCCAGCTTCTGGGGCTACCGGGGGCCTATAACCAGATCCTGTTTGACGGCCTGCCGATGATGTCCGGCGTGGCCGCTGTCTACGGTGTGGAGCAGGTACCCGCCGTCTTGATCGACCGTATCGAGGTCGTGAAGGGTGGTGCGTCGGCACTCTACGGTCCGGGCGCGGTGGCCGGCGTGGTCAATGTGTTGCCCAAGATACCCGAGCGTTCCGGTACGCGGGTCTCTGCCGGACTGGATCGCGCGGGCAATGCGTCGATATGGAATTTGTCTGCGGCCCAATCTTGGGTGTCCGAGGCAACCGACACCTACACCACGCTGTATGGCCAGTTCGAGGACGGACAGGCGCTGGACCTGAACAGCGACGGTTTTTCCGAGATCGGTGTGCGCCAGCAGGCCATCCTCGGTTTGCGCTCGTCAATCGCCCTGTCGGGCCGTTCGCGTCTTAATCTCGACTATCAGTATGTAAGCGAAGATCGTCGCGGGGGCGATGCGCTGGAACGGGCCCCGCACGAGGCCCGAATTGCCGAGGCTCTGGAAACCTCGATCCATCGCGGGTCACTGGAATATGTCTACACGCCCGATGCCGTGACATCGGTCAACGCCGTCGTTTCCTATGCGGGGCTGGACAGGTCCAGCTATTACGGGGGGCTCGGAGGCGTTGTGCTGGACGTTTCGCATCCGGACTTTGACCCTGCAGAGGCCGAACAGGCCAGAGCCGACGCGCGGAACATGTATGGCCGCACGACGAACGACCTCTGGTTCGGCGAGCTGCGAGGCCAGACAACGGTCGGTGCCCACGCGCTCGCGGCGGGTATCCAGTATCGTCAGGAAGATGTGGTCGACGACAATCTGGACGCCGAGGGGGCGTGGCTGGCGCGACTGAATGCGGGGCGGTTCCGCAACACGGGCGTGTTCGTTCAAGACGAGTGGAGCCTGTCCAGCCAGTTCAAACTGATCGCCGGCCTGCGGGCCGACAAGAACTCGGAACTGGAGGAGGTTGTCCTATCGCCGCGCCTGGGACTGTGGTGGTCGCCCGCCAGCACGTGGGTCGTGCGTGCCAACTATTCCAGCGGCTTCAGGGCCCCTGAACTGTTCAGCGAGGACGTGCACGTCGAAACACTGGGGGGCGAGCCGGTCCGCATTGTCAACGCTGACGATCTGGATCCTGAAAAGGCCCGATCCTTCTCGCTAGGTTTTGACTGGCGTCCGCTATGGAACGACGTTGCGGTTTCTGTCGATGGTCAGGTCTATCTGACAGAGTTGAAGGATGCCTTTGCCCTGGGCGAGATTACCTCTTCCGAAGAAGGCCTCTACCAGCTTCGATCCAATACCAGCGGAGCACGCGTTGCGGGCGTCGAGCTGAATGCAAACTGGCGCGTGCGCAAAAATATTCAGGTCACTGCGGGTCTGGCTTGGCTCAATGCCAGTTACGACGAGGCCCAAACCCTGTTTGACGACGAAGAGGGGACTTTGGTTCAGTCACGCCGCTTTATGAAGGCTCCGCGGCTGACGGCCGTGGCGCAGGGCATCTGGAACATCTCGTCCGACTGGGATGGCTATGTGGCGGTTCGCCATACGGGACCGATGAAGGTGCTGAACAACAATACGGGCCGTCTTGAAACGACGCCGGATTTCTTCATCGCCGATGTCAGCCTGACACGTCACATCCATACGCCGGACGGCAAAGAGTTCGATGTGACCTTTGGTATCAAGAACCTGTTTGATCAAAGACAGGACGACCTCGAGAGCGGTCCTGATCGGGACGCGACCTATGTGTATGGGCCGCGCGTGCCGCGCAGCGCCTTTATCCGTCTGAATGCTGCATTCTAGGCGCGAGATTGTCGCCGGATTGGGGGCCGCCGCCGTGGTCCCCGATACGCCGCGCGACTTCGGGGGGCTGGCAGGCCAGAGCTATCTGCGTCTGGGGCGCAGCGGTCCTGTGGCGGCGCGGCTGGAGACCTCGGTCGATTATCTGTTGATCTACTACGGGGCCGCATGGTGTGGGCCGTGCCGGATATTTCTGCCGACCCTTAAAGCAGCCTACCCCTCGCTCGCCGGGGGGCGCCACCGGACCGAAGTGGTCTATGTCGGTGATGACAACAGCCACGCGGCGACGCTGGACTATGCGTCCCAGACTGGCATGCCGTGGCTGATTGTCCCTCATGCCATGGCGCGCCGATCCCGCTTTCTTGCACGGCTCAGGGGCCGTTCCCTTCCGGGGATGGTACTTTTGAACCGTAATGGCGGCATAGAGACCACCAGTTGGGCGCGGCCAGATGATAGCCGCCCCTATCAGGCGCTGGAGCGTATATTGGCCAAGGTCCGGTGACCGGGCGAACGCTTCACGCGAAAGGCTGGGCAGCTGAAAGCCTGATCACGCACACGGAATATACGTCACATTCCCATCGATCTTTGTTCTTCAAATAGACAGACATCCATGGCCGAGCTGACATGAAGGGGCGTTAGCCCAGCCTCCTCGATTGAGGGGGATGTGGTGTCTGTCGTGAAACGTAATCTGTTCGTATCTGTCGCTGTGGTCGCCGGTATGATGCCGGGGCTGGGATGGGCTTCGGTCATCGAGGCGGGGCAACAGTCCGACGAGAAAAAGGACGCCCATCAGGTCGGCGAAGTGGTCGTGACCGGCACGCGCCAGACCGCCCGCACCGCCGCACAGACCCTGTCGCCGGTCGATGTGCTTTCGCAGGAAGAGATCCGCGAGACCGTCTCGGGTGATCTTCAGGATACGCTGACGCTGCTGGCACCCTCGTTCAATGTCCAGCGCCAGCACGCCGATCCGCCCGCCTTCGTGCGCCCGACGACCATGCGGGGCATGCCGGGCAAGTATACGCTGGCGCTGGTCAATGGCCGCCGGTACCACAACTCGGCCTATGGTCAGGCCCCTGACCTGTCCAGCATTCCGACGGCCTCCATCCGCCGCACCGAAATCCTGCGTGACGGGGCCTCTGCGCAGTATGGTTCGGACGCGCTGGCCGGTGTCATCAACGTCATTCTGGATGATCGTCCGGGCCTTCGTGCCTTCAGCCAGTATTCGCAATACTATGAAGGCGACGGCGAAGAGTTCCGTATCGGTGTCGGCGGGGGTGTGAATCTGTCTGACCGCGGCACCCTCAGCGGCGCGCTGGAATATAATTCGCAAGGTCGTACAGGCCGTCAGGTCCAGCGACCGGACGCGATCGCCTTCCAGGAGGCCAACCCACATCTGGACGTGCGCGATCCGGTCCAGAAATGGGGCCAACCGGAAGAGGAGCGTATCAAGGGCTCGATCAGCGCAAACTATCGCCTGACCGACAGCCATGAGCTCTACGGCTTTGGCCTGTTCAACGATGCGCATGGTCAGACCGATTTCAACTGGCGCAATCCCGACGCGACCAGCAACGTCTACAAGCCGACCAATGCCTTCCCCGGCTTTTCGTTCAGGGACGTGTTTCCGGCCGGTTTCACCCCGCAGCTTAAGTCCGATATTCAGGACTATCAGTTCGCCGGTGGTCTACGCGGTGATCTGGCCCGGAACCTGACCTATGATGTGGCAGCCAGTTGGGGCCGTAGCCGCGTGGCCTTTGATCTGGACGACACGGTGAACGCCTCGATGGGGCCGGACAGCCCGACCGACTTCTTCCTTGGCCGTGAGTATCAGGACGATTTCGTCCTGAGTGCCGACCTTGTCTATCAGCTGGATCTTGGCCTGACCGAACCGGTGAACATTGCCTTTGGTGCCGAGACGCGCCTGCTGACCTATGGGGTCGAGCAGGGCGACGAGGCGTCATGGAAGATCGGGGCAGGGGCGGCCGAGGGTCTGGCCGTGGGGGCCAATGGCATGCCCGGATATGGGCCGGGCAAGGCCGGTGAGTGGGATGCACGCTCCTCGGCCGTCTATGTCGATGTTGAGCTGAAACCGATCGAGCCGCTGACGCTGGGTGTGGCTGTACGCTATGAGGATCACGATGCCTTTGGCGGCACGACCAACTACCGTCTGGCCGCGCGATATGCGCTGACGCCGGCTCTGGCCGTGCGCGGCACCTATTCGACAGGCTTCCGCGCGCCCAAGCCGTTTGATCTTTACTCGTCGGCCTTCAGCCAGAGTCTGAATATGACCAATGGCTCGGTGAACAACAGTGGTCGTCTGACGGTGGACGATCCGCTGGCTGTCGCACTGGGGGCCAAGCCTTTGCGTCCAGAAACGACCAAGAACAGCGCTGTGGGTCTGGTTTATGCCAACCACGGTCTGACACTCAGCGTGGACTATTACCGCATCGATTCCGAAGATCGTTTGACCACCTTCTCGACCACGGTGCCGGAATGGGCCGACAACCCGAACAACTTCACCTCGCTCAGCTATTTCATGAATGCCTATGAGGCGAGTACGCAAGGTGTGGACATTGTGGCGGCCTATCGCCGCGACATCGGTCCGGGTCGCTTCAACACCAGCATTTCTTACAACAAGAACGAGACCGAGATCACCGACGACCGTCTGGCTCCGCTTAATCCGCTGAACAAGGAGTTGTTCGCGCGGCGCTCGATGCCGGGGGCAGGCGCGTCGTGGAGCGTCGGCTATGATCTGGGGCGTTTCGGCGTCGATTTACGCGCCCGTTACTATGGGGACTGGATCGATACCGGTACCGATCCGGACGATGCCGAGCGGCTGTGGCAGGAGTTCGATCCGATGACACTGGTCAATCTGACGGTGTCGTACGACTTCGCTAACGGTGTGAACCTCAAGGCGGGTGCCGAGAACATTTTCAACACCTATCCGGAGCGCGCAACACGCGATGCCAACCGTGGCCTGCTGTACTCGCGCAGCGCGCCGTTTGACACCGATGGCGGTCAGTTCTGGGTGCGCCTGGGCTATAATTTCTGATAGCGCAGTCCGAGTGAGTGTCGGCCCGCGTGTGAGGACGTGCGGGCCGATGTCCCGTGGAGGGGATGGCAATGTTTGATCTGAACCGACGCAGTCTGCTGGGGGCGGGGATAGCGACCAGCACCGGCACGATGGCGGCCAAGGCGCATGCCGATATGCTGATGACCAGTCAGGATAGCGAACGGTTCTGGCAACAGGTCGCCAGCCAGTTCGATGCCACGCGCGAGGTCATCCATCTGGAAAACGGTAACTGGGGGATGATGCCGCGCCCCGTGCGCGACGCCTACATCGCCCATCTGGACCGCGTGAACCGCGACACCAGCTACTATGGCCGTCGCGGCATGGGGCGAGACATGGCCGCTGTGCGGGACCGGCTGGCGCGCGTGATGGCCGTGCCAGCCGAAGAAATCGCCTTTACCCGCAATGCCACCGAGGCGCTGAAGGCGCTGATTGGCGGATATAACCAGCTGAAACCGGGCGATGTGATCCTCTACGCCAACCTTGATTATGACAGTATGCAAGGGGCGATGGAGGGGCTGGCGCGCAAGGCGGAGGCGCAGTGCGTAACCCTGACCCTGCCACAACCGGCCACGCGTCAGTCGCTGATTGATGCCTACGCCGAGGCCTTCAATGCACATCCCCGCCTCAAGCTGGTGCTGCTGACCCATTTGAGCCACCGGACCGGACTGGTACTACCGGTGCGCGAGATTGCGGCACTGGCGCGGACGCGCGGGATAGATGTGATCGTGGACGCCGCCCATAGCTGGAGACAGCTGGATTTTGATCTGGCGGATCTGGATTGCGATTTTGTCGGGCTGAACGGCCATAAGTGGCTGGCTGCGCCGTTGGGCGTCGGCATCCTGCACATTCGCGAAAGTGCGCTTCAAAAGATCGACCGTGATATCTCCGCCACCATCGAAGGGCCGGAAACGATCGGCCAGCGCCTTGGCACAGGCACGCTGAACGGTGCTGCATTCCTGACGGTCCCCGCGGCTCTGGATTTTGACGAAGCCATCGGCCTGCCCCTCAAGGCCAAGCGCCTCCGCGACCTGCGCGACCGGTGGGTGCATCAGGTTGCGGATATCCCGCAGATCGAGGTGCTGACGCCGAACGATCCAGCCCTTTACGGCGCGATCACCTCTTTTCGATTGCGCGGCAACGATGGGCCCGTAGCCACCGACGATTTGGCACGGAGACTGTTAGAGCAGCACCGCATTTTCACCGTCGCGCGCGACATGGGGGGCAGTCGCTGCATCCGTATTACGCCCGCCCTGTTCAATACAATGGCGGACATGGATGCCCTCGCGCGGGCCTTGCGCGCGCAGGTCTAGGTTCTTCGAGCAAGGTTTGCGGGTATACGGATCAACCGTAACCTATCTGAAAAATCACTGTTATATTGCGGTATTCGCATCGTCTTTGTCGTTACACGGACGCTGTTTAGCTGTCGGCCCCTCTCATTCCGGAAGGGGACTGCATGCGTATTTTGGCCACCAAGACAATGTTGCTGGCGGGGGCGGCGGCCCTGTCGCTCTGTGCGGGTCAGGCGTTTGCTAACGAGGTCGCCGATAGCGGTCAGGATCGCTCGACCAATCTTGGCGAGATTGTTGTCACGGCCCAGTTGCGCGCGCAGGATCCTATCGAGGTTCCCTTTGCGCTGACCGCCTATAACGGCCAGTTCCTGAAGGATCTTGGCATTCAGGAGTTCGAACAGCTTTCGAGCTTCGTGCCGGGCTTCCTCGTGCAGAACCAGTCGCCGAACAATCCGGGCTTTGTGATGCGCGGCATCACCTCGGACTCGGGCGCAGCCACCGCCGAGCCGCGCGTGTCGGTTTATCAGGACGGTGTGTCGATTTCGAAATCGCGCGGCTCCTATGTCGAACTGTTCGATCTGGAACGCGTCGAAGTGGCCAAGGGGCCGCAATCGACCCTCTATGGCCGTGGCGCTCTGATCGGTGCGGTGAACCTCGTGCAGAACCGCGCCCGTCTGGGTCAGTATGACGCCGAGGGCCGCGCCGAGGTTGGCAACTATGATTATCGCTCGGTCGAAGGTTTCGTGAACCTGCCGGTCGGTGAGGACTTCGCACTGCGTCTGGCCACGCGCATGAAGACCCGCGATGGCACGGTCGATAACCTGAACGGCGGCGACGACTATAATGGTATCGAGACCCAGGCCTTCCGCGTGTCGGCAGGCTGGATGCCGACCGATGCCGTGCGCGTCGACCTGATCGCCAACTACCAAACGGACGATGCCTCTGGCACCTCGTTTAAATCGGTCCACTATGACCCGACCAATCCGCAAACCGGTCAGGTTCTGGGTGGTCGCGCCCCGTGGGAAGGCGCAGCCCTGACGCCGGGCGGGGCCTTTGACGGCGGTAAGGCGCTGGGTCTGGACCGCGAGGTCTGGGGCGTGACGGGCCTGATCAAATGGGACCTGTCGCCGAACATGACGCTGAACTCGACCACGGCCTATCGTCAGTTCGACAGCTACGAGACATTTGATCCCGACGGCATTTCCCTGCCGCTGCTTATCGCTGCCGAAGAGGCCTATGGCGAGCAGTGGAGCCAGGAGCTGCGCCTGAACTTTGAAGTGAATGACCGACTGTCCGGCTTTGTCAGCGCAGGCTATTTCAAGGAAGAAGGCTATCAGCGCACTCCGACCCAGTTCGACGAGCGTATCGCGCTGGCGCAACTGGCGGGCTTGCTGGACGGTAATCCGGCTGGCGTTGGCCATAACACCCTGCCGCAAGCGGCCTATCCCAGCGTGGTCGGCCTGTTCCTGCAAAGCACGCTGAGCCCGATGGGCGCGGGCGCGCTGGTTCCTGCACTGGTGGGTAACCTGAACCCCACCCACATCGAGACCCCGACCAACGCCAGCGAACTGACTTCGTTTGACCTGTTCGGTGATCTGACCTTCAAGGCGACCGACCGCCTCGAGTTCTCAGGTGGTGTTCGCTATACCCGCGATGAGAAGACGACCGGATACGCCTCTTCGGTGGATCGCCGCTCGGTAGCCGGTGGCCTGCTCGCGATCATTCAAGGTGGTGTTCCTGCGGCTCAGGTGCCGACCCTGTTGGGAGCTCTGGCCAATCCGGCCATTGGCCAACTGCCGGCCAGCATGGTGCCGCTGTTCGGTATCACCGCCCAACCGACCGCCAATAACGGTGACTTCATCTATGCCGACCATGAGGACGATGGTTTCACATGGCGTCTGACGGGCCGTTATGCCCTGTCGGATGATGCCAGCATTTACGCCAACTATGCGCGTGGCCGTCGCCCCGAGGTCCTGAGCGTCGGTGGCCCGTCCGCTCCTCTGGCTGCACCGTCCTTTAAAGTTGTCGAAGCCGAAACGGTCGACAGCTTCGAGATCGGCAGCAAGTTCGCGCTGAATGAAGGTCGTCTGCGCTTCGACGTGGCGGGCTTCTACTATGCCTATGACAACTTCCAGACCACGGTTCAGGAAGGCACCCGCTTTGTCACCACCAATGCGGGCGAGGCAACATCGTACGGTTTTGAGACGCAAGTCTTCTGGGCCGCTCATGATGCGCTGGATGTCTTTGCCACCTATGGCTGGAACCATTCGCGCTTTGATACCGGCATCTATGACGGCAACCACTTCCGCCTGTCGCCGGACCACATGGCGTCGATCGGTGCGACCTGGCGCATAGCCGCAAGCAACGGCACCATCGAGGTCCAGCCCACCTATACGTGGCAATCGAAGGTCTTCTTCGACGACAACAACGACATTCCGGCCCTGCAGACCCAGAACTTCGTCGCCGATCTGGTGCAGGACGAATATCAGGACGCCGATGGCCTGTTGAACCTGCGTGTCCGTTATCAGCCGGCTTCGGGTAACTGGGGCGTCGAGGCGTTCGGCGAAAACCTGCTGGACGAAGAATATATCAAGGACGCGGGCAATACGGGTGATGCCCTTGGTCTGCCGACCTTCATCGCCGGTCGCCCGACGACCTACGGCGTTGCCTTCACCGTGCGTTACTAAAGGAGCGGCGGGAATGAAAACCAATCGTCGTGGCCTTCTTGGGCTGCTGGGAGCCGGCGCGGCAGGGGGCTATGCCTCCGCCGCCATGGCCAAACAGGCTGCGCAGGTGCGTTTCGAGCATGGGGTTGCCTCGGGCGATCCCTTGAGCGACCGCGTCATCCTGTGGTCGCGTGTTACGCCGCCAGCGGGGCATACCGCTCCGGTTATGGTGCAGTGGCGTGTGTTCGATGCGGCGACCGATCAGATTGTGGCCAATGGCTCGATCCAAACGGGTCGCGAGCGTGACTATACGATCAAGATCGACGCGACGGGCCTGAAGCCTGCGACCGACTATCGCTTCCAGTTCTTTGCAGGCGAAGTGGCATCACCTGTCGGCCGCACGCGGACGCTGGCGGCGGATGGCGTGCGACCGGTCAATCTGGCGGTGGTGTCCTGCCAGCTCTATCCGGGCGGTCTGTTCAATGCCTATGAGGCCATTGCTGCCATGCCGGAACTGGATGCCGTGGTGCATCTGGGCGACTATATCTACGAGTATGGAGCCTCGGACAGCGACTATGGCATGGCCACTGGTCAGCGTCTGAACCGCGTTCCCGAACCGGCGCATGAAATCCTCAGCCTGTCGGATTATCGCATCCGCCACGCCCAGTATAAGTCGGACGCCGACCTGCAGGCGGCACACGCACGGGCTCCGTTCATCTGCGTCTGGGACGACCACGAAACGGCTAATGACGCCTGGCTGCACGGCGCAGAGAACCATCAGCCTGACAGCGAAGGGGCCTTTGCCGACCGCAAGGCCAATGCGCTTAAGGCCTATTATGAGTGGATGCCGATCCGCGAGGCCGCTGCCGGTAAGCTGCCCGAAGCGATCAACCGCAGCTTCCATTTCGGTGATCTGGCCTCCCTGCTGATGGTCGAGACCCGCCTGACGGGCCGCATCAAGGCGCTAGCCTATGAGAGCGATCTAACCGCCAAGAATGGGCCGGACGGCGAGCCTGTTCTGGACCTTGAAGCCTTTGCGGCCCTGCGCAACGATCCGGCGCGCGGCCTGATGTCGGGCGAACAGCACGATTGGCTGCGCTCTGAACTGAAGGCCTCCAAGGCCAGCGGCAAGCGCTGGCAGGTGCTGGGCAATCAGGTGGTGATGGCGCGGGTACAGGGACCCGACGTGTCGAAACTGATGACGCCCGATCAAGTCGCAGGCCTGATGGCGCAGATCCCGGAAGCTTTCCGCGACCAGTTCGAGCAGGCACTGTTCCTGTTCAAAATGGGCATGCCGTTCAACCTCGATGCCTGGGACGGCTATCCTGTTGACCGCGAGCGCCTTTATGCAGATTTCGCAGAGGCCGATGTCCAGCCCATAGTCCTGTCTGGCGACAGCCACGCCTTTTGGGTCAATGACCTGAAAGACGCCTCAGGCCAGAAACGCGCGGTAGAGTTTGGTACCGCAGCGGTGTCCAGTCCTTCTATCGCTGATGTACTGGGCGGTTTCCCGTTGGGGCAGGCCCTGATGCAGGCCAATGACGAAGTGGTTTTCTGCGACCAATCAGCCAAGGGCTTCGTGCATCTGACCCTTCATCCGGAGCATGTTGAAGCCCGCCTCATGAAGGTGTCGACCATTATGGCAAAGCCGTTCGAGACGACGGTTCTGGCAGGGTATCGTGTTGAAAAAACCGGCCAACTGACGCGCCTCCCGGCGTGAGTTTCCTTGGTTGCGCGTCCCTGACCGGTTCATGAACCGGTAAGGGACGCAAGCCCGCATCTCGCGGGTATTTCTTTGAACGGATTAACGGACACGGTTCTTTCGCGCGACTGTCGTTCCGAATTCTCCGAGCTTTGCATTTAGCTTCGTGAACGCTGGCTAAGCGTCGCCTTAGTAGAGGGGGCGTTCATGGTACCGCGTAGCCAGATCAGAGCGATTGTTCCTGCCTTGTTGATCCTCGGGACGTCGCTGGCAGGCACTCAAATTTCTACGGCGGAGGCTCGCGAGATCGCCGCGACAGAGCTGCCTTTGACCCAGAATGGCGGCACATGGGATGCCGGTCATGTGCAGGGCATTGCCGTCGATCGCGTCAACGGCTTCATCTATTATTCCTTCACCGATCTGCTGGCCAAATACGACTTCCAAGGCAATCTCGTCGGGACGCTGGTCGGCTGGAAGGGGCACCTCGGCGATCTGGCGTTGAACCCCGAGAACGGAAAACTCTACGGCTCGCTGGAGTATAAGGCCGACGAGGCCTTCTATGTTGCCGTCATCGATGTAGCGGGGCTGGATCGCGTTGGCGTCTCGGCGGCTGCGTCGCCCCTGTTCCAGACCGTTCATCTCGCAGAGGTGGGCAGGGACTACGCCGCCGACATGGACGGTAATGGCCGGTTTGACGGCAATATCGCCGAGACACCGGATCATCGCTATGGCGCATCGGGCATCGATGGCGTGGCCTTCGGCCCGCGCTTCGGATCAAAAGATGGTCCGCAACTCCTGACCGTGGGCTATGGCATTTATAGCCACACGGGCCGCACCGATAACGATCATCAGGTCCTGCTTCAGTACGATGTGTCGGGCTGGGATGAGCTGGCGCGTCCGTTGGTCGAAAGCCAGCCGCACCGCAGCGGCCCAACAACCCACGACGGCAAGTATTTCGTCCGCACCGGCAACACCACCTATGGCGTGCAGAACTTGGCCTATGACGCCGCCAGCCGGCGCTGGTTCATGGGCGTCTATGCTGGCCGCAAGCCGCACTTTCCGAACTATCTGATGTTTGCCGTCGAGGCGGATGCCCGACCGGTCATGGGCGACCTTGTCGGCGTGCTCGCTGCCGACGGAAACGGCTGGGAGCAGGGGCTGCTGTTGCCGCTCGCCGATGACGGTCTGCGCGATCCCGCTACCGGTATTCGGGGCTGGAACCAGAAATCCGATGTCGGACTGGAGCCTGTCGGGGATGGCCTTTTCTATCTGGCCGTCAACTCCGGCGGTCGCGGTGCCCAGACCGCCGACATCGCCCTGATGCGCTGGACGGGAAATCCCGATCAGCCATTCCTTCCCGTGACACCCCCGACGTCCCGTTGAGGCCAAACCCTGCCTCGGCAGGGCGACCTCTTTCCCGATCCATTTTTCAATCGTTCGAGTGTTTTCAATGAAAGCGCGTTCTTTCCATCTGTCTGGCGTCAGCCTGCGTGCACTTGCCATCCTCTCGTCTGTGACGGCGGCGTGCGCCGTCGCTCTGCCCCAGATCGCGATGGCCGACACGGTCGTGGCACAGTCTCAGGTCGGTACCGGCGCGGTGCGCGGCCGCGTGTTCGACACCGTGTCGGGCGAATATATCCGCAACGCCGAAGTGCGTGTCGCGGGCACCAATATCGTGGCCTATACCGAAGACAGCGGCCTGTTCCGCCTCAGCGGCGTGCCCGCAGGTTCGGCTACGCTGATCGTGCGCTATGCCGGTCTTCAGGATGGCCATGCGGAGGTGACGGTTGCCGCTGGTCAGACCGCAACGGCGGATGTGCAGCTATCCGCCCTGTCGTCGGCGGGCGGTAACTCTGTCGCGACGGTGGACGAGGTTGTGGTCACGGCTGCGCGCGGTGGTCAGGCCAAGGCTCTGATGGAACGCCGCGTGGCCATGAACGCCAAGAACGTGGTGCCTGCCGACAACTTCGGTGCCCTGACCATGGGCGACGTCGGCGAGTTTATGAAGTCCATGCCGGGTCTGTCTCTGGACTATACCGAAGTGGACGCCACGGCGGTGCGCATCGGTGGTCTGCCGCCGAAATATTCGACCTTCACTATGGACGGCGCGCGTATGGCGACGGCTACGTCCAACAACAACTCGGGCCGTCAGAACTCGTTCGAACAGATGTCGATCACCGGCATCGACATGATCGAGCTGAACCACACCCTCTTGGCCAGCATGGATGCGGACTCGCCTGGCGGCAGTATCAATCTGCGCAGCCGCTACGCATTTCAGCTGCCGGAACGCCAGATCCGCTTCCAGCTTGGTGGTGTGGCGACCTCGGATTCGGCCCTGTCGCGTCACTATATGCCCGACGACAAGAAGCACTCCAGCATCTTCCCCTCGGCCCAGTTCAGCTATGCCGACGTCTATATGGACGGCCGTCTGGGTCTGGCTTTCAGCGCCAGCCACAACGCCAACTATGTGCAGCAGGACCGTATCCAGACCGACTGGTCCTATCTGCCCGATGGCACCGTCATTCCGTATCAGGTGATGTGGCGCCCGGGGCCCAAGCTGACCTCGCGGACGGCGGCCAATCTGGCGCTGGACTACCAGTTCACCGACCAGTTGGTGTTCTCGCTGCGCAGCAACTACTCGTTCTATGACGTCGAGTATTTCAACCAGTACACTTATCTGAACTTCGGCACGACCAGCCGCTCCTATGCCACGCCGGACTCGACCGCCACCCGTATCGAGGTCAATCCGGACGGTCGCAACACCCGCCTCTATACCGGCTATTCGCACCGTTACGCCGGTACGCCGACCTATCTGATTGCGCCGAAACTCGAGTACAAGGGCGAGACGTGGGAAGCGGCCCTGCGCGGTAGCCTGTCAGGCGCCGAGTTCAACTTCCGTGACACCAGCAAGGGCTTTTTCCAGCGCACCGACACCCAGCTGACCGGCATCGGCTTCCTGATGGAACGTGACAGCCCGCGCTCGAACGCCTGGTACCTGACACAGACGGCGGGCCGCCCGTGGGGCGATCCGGCCAGCTTCAACCGCGATATGGATATCGGCAACAATATCCGCACGGCAGAGTCCGACGCCAAGAACGAGATGATGTCGCTGAACTTCGATGTGAAGAAGCGCCTCAATCTCGGCAACGTCCAATATACGCTGATGGCCGGCCTCGGCGGCCGTACCAACGATTGGGCCACCAATGAAGGCTCGTGGCAGCAGTTCCAGTACGTGGGCCCGAACGGCGATCTGAGCCAGATGTCGCCAGAGGCCGGTGTGCCTGCCACCCAGAAATACCGCTTTGAAATCATCGGCTTCGATGCGGGCAATATGAACACCCAAGGCTGGCGCGCCGACAGCAACTACGGGATGTACGACATCTATCGCGAGCATCCGGAGTATTTCGTTCCTGATGAAGTGGGCAATCTGAAGCGCCGTCTGGATAACAACAAGCGCGTTCAGGAAGACATCACCTCGGCCTATTTCGAAGGCAACGCCGATGCCGGTCGTGCGCGCTTCAACCTCGGTCTACGCTATGAAAACACCGAGACCGCCGCGCGTGTTGCCGTCATCCGCCCCGTCAAGGAAGTGACGGATGCGGGCCTGTCTGTCAGCACCGTCGAAGGGCTGATGTACCAGTACAACAACGGCACCTATCAAGACCGCAAGGGCCAGTATGATGACTGGTTCTGGAGCGGTGGTGCGAAGTTTGACTTCACCGACCGTCTGGTGGGTCAAGCCTCGTTCAGCCAGTCGATCCTGCGTCCGGACTACGGCAATCTGGGTGGTGTGGTCTCGGTAAATGACGAGACCATGATGGTCACCGTGCCGAACCCCGAGCTGCTGCCGGAGCGTTCGACCAAATACTATCTGAGCCTGCAGTACTATCTGCCCGCCTCGGGCCTGATCGGTCTGTCGGCCTATCAGCTGGATATGGAAGACATGCAGGTCACCGGCATGACGGTGAACCCGGAGGATGTCGGCTTCGATCCGAATGAATATGCGGGCTATACCTTCCGCAGCGCCCAGAACCTGCCGGGCACCAGCACCAATCGCGGCTATGTTGCCGAGTACAACCAGCAACTGAGCTTCCTGCCGGGCGCATGGAAGGGTCTGGGTGTGAATGCCTCGATCACCTATCTGGATCCGGATGGCGAGCGTCAGGGCACGCCGAAACAGTCGGCCAACTGGGGCGTGCGCTACCAGATCGGCCGTTTTGACTTCAACCTGAATGGCAACTGGCAGTCGAAGTACCGTGTCAGCGGTCTGAACAACACCCCGACCACGCCCAACAACGGCATCCTGTACCATACCGCCCGCGAGCTGTGGAATGTCAGCGTCAACTACAAGATCAACGACCACTTCGATCTGATGCTGGCTGGTCGCAACATCTTCAACTCGCCGGACATCATCTACTCGAACGAGCGTGACCGTGTGCAGCAGTACACCGTCTATGGCTCGATGTGGAACATCGGCATCAAGGGCGTTTTCTAATCCGCTCTGACCTCTGAACAGCTGTGGCCGCGCGATGATCGTCGTGCGGCCACAGTGGCAATAGGGGCAGATGCCGGACATCGCCCCGCTATTCATCTCGGGATTACAAATGACTCTTCGACTGGATCGTCGTCGTTTGGTGCTAGGCGGAAGTCTGGGTTTGATGGCCCTCGGCTTGCCCGGTGGTGCTGCCATGGCCCAGCAGGTGCTGGCGGCCACAGGCTTCACCCACGGTGTCGCCAGTGGCGAACCCGCATCTGACAGCATGCTTTTGTGGACGCGTTATGTACCGTCCGGTCAGGGCAGCGAGGTGATGCTCGATGTCGAAGTGTCCGCGGATCGGGACTTCAACCGCATCCAGCACCGCGAGCGGGTACGCACCGGCGGCCATCGCGACTGGACCGTGAAGGTGACCGTCGACGGTCTGGCGGCAGGCTCGACCTATTGGTACCGCTTTGTGGGGCCAGACGGCAGCTATTCGACCGCAGGGCGTATGTGCACCCTGCCTGAAGGCAAGGCCGAGCATTTCCGCATGGGGGTGTTCTCGTGCTCCAACCTGCCCATGGGCTGGTTCAACGCCTATGCCCATGCGGCCAAGCGTGACGATGTAGACCTGTGGCTGCACGTCGGTGACTACATCTATGAGTACGGCATAGCCTCCTATTCCGACGCGGACCGCATCGCCGAGCGCATTGTCCTGCCCGCGCATGATCACGAGATGGTGGCACTGGCCGACTATCGCCTGCGCTTTGCCTGCTATCGCGCCGACCCCGACCTTCAGGCACTGCATGCCTCGGCCCCGATGGTGTGTCTGTGGGATGACCATGAATCCACCAACGACAGCTGGGAAGGCGGCGCGCAAAACCATCAGGCCAACGAGGGCGACTGGGCGACCCGCCGCGCGGCGGCCATTCAGGCCTATCTGGAATGGATGCCGATCTCCGAAGAGCCGTGGAAGGCCTATCACATCGGCGAGCTGGCGACGCTGTACCGCACGGAATCGCGCCTGATCGGTCGGACCCGTCAGGCCGATATCGGGGCTGCCTATCGTGCGGGCACGGCGACCGCGCTGTCAAACTTCCGCGATGGCGAATGGATGGACCCGACGGCTTCCATGCTGGGCTCAACGCAAGAAGCCTGGATCGAGCGGGAGTTCCGCCGCAATGCCCGTTCCTCGGCGTGGCAGCTGGTGGGTATGGCCTGCATCATGGGTCGCACAGTCATGCCGCAGGACGCTGTCAGCTGGCTGCGTTCCGATGTCAGCGAAGGCGCGCGCAACGGCTTCATCAACGCCGCACGCGCTGGCGCGGTGGGACTGCCGATGTGGATGGACCGCTGGGATGGCTATCCTCAGGCGCGCTCGCGTTTCCTGAAGGCGGCGCAGCAGGCCGACGCCGACCTCGTGGTTCTGTCCGGCGACAGCCACAACGCTTGGGCCTATTCCCTGTCCGAAGAGGGCCGTCCGGCAGGCGTAGAGTTTGCAGGGCAGGCGGTGACATCCAACGGTATGGAGCGTCAGTTGGGCGTAGACCATGCCCGTGTGGCGCGTGGCTTCGTCGACGCCAACCCCGAAATGGTTTGGGCCCAGACCCATGGTCGCGGCTATATGATGCTGGACGTCAAACCGCACCGCGTCGAAAGCGAGTGGATATTCTTCAACACCACGAAGCAACGCGACCAGACCGTTGCCAGCACCCACCGCATCCACGTCGACAAGGGGCACCGGCGCATTCAAGCGTAAGGGCCTGCCACCGCGACGCTCCGAACAGCCTGCGCTTGCGCAGGCTGTTTTTGCGACAGGCCTATGGGTGTGGGCCGAGACGGGATGTCGGCTGGCTTTCCGACACAGCGGACCGTCTGCGCCTACGCTGCATTAGCCTTGAACCAGAAACCGACATCCGACGCGGAGGGATTGGCTGTGGCTCAGATTAGCGGACGAGGCTGGGCATTTTGGTGTGGCGCGTTGGGCTTTGCCTTGGGCGGCTTCTTTGACGGTATTCTTCTTCACCAGATTTTGCAGTGGCATCACCTGCTCAGCCTTGTGCCCGCCATCGCCGATCTGCGCGCACAGGTACTGTGGGATGGCTATTTCCACGCCCTGATGTACGTCATCGTCTCGGTTGCGCTGTATCGCCTGTGGAAGCTGAACCGCAGCGGAAATGGACGTAATATCCTGTCACCACTGCTTATCGGTTTCGGGGCGTGGCACGTGGCCGATGCCGTCCTTTCCCATTGGCTGCTAGGTATTCACCGCATCCGTCCGGAAAGCAGCCAGCCGCTGTTTTGGGACCTGCTCTGGCTCGTCGTCTTCGGATTGTTGCCGATGGTGGCGGGTGGACTCTTCCGACCTCCGGGGCCGCCGAAACATCGGACGGTTCTGGTTTCTGTGCTGTCGGTAATCGCCCTGATCGGTGGCGTGTGGGCGTTAATCATCGCTCAAGAACTCTCGCGTCTATACCCGACCCTGCGATCCAGACTGGTTCGTTAGGTCGGGCCGTAAAGGCTGAAGTGGCGTGTCCTGAGCCCAGCTATATTGAATGAGCGCGCACAGTGCTGCTCCAACAAGAACAAGAGCTTAGGATTTGGGAGCGGACCTCCCAAATTGAAGCACTGGTTCAAAAGTAGAAGTCGGACTCTTGAGCCTAGAGAGCGCATGGCATCATGAGACGTCCATCTAGAGCCGCTCTTAACTGGTTTTGAGCCAGGTCTAAGTGGTCCCGACAAAAATGTCGGGACCACTTAAGACCTGCTCACTTCAGGCCCGCGGGACTTAAGCTCTAGAAACTAACCACTTAGGGCAACCAGTTAAGACCTGCTCTAAAGGCAGTCACACCGCTTAAGAACGCCTCACGTTCTGGATGCCGATTAAAATCTGCTCGTTACGATCCCGCTTTGCGGCAGACCCATTTTAATAATCTTCACGCGCAAGAGAGTTAATGTTGACGGGCAATCTGATTTGTCACATGGTCATGACCCATAAACGTCAGCGTAGAACGACGTCTGGGAGGGAAAATGAAAATAAAGATGATGACATCGGCCTGCGCCGGTGCTTTGAGCCTTGTTGCGTTTGCTGCGCCGGCTTGGGCGGAAGATCAAACCCAACAAACCGCACAAGAAGCGGCTTCGGAAGTCGGCGAGGTTGTCGTGACAGCTACCCGTCGCGCCACCCGCCTGCAGGACGTGCCGCTGTCCATTACGGCCTTTTCGCAGCAAGAGCTGACCAAGAAGGGCATCGTGGGCTACGAGGGTCTGGCTCGCGAAACTCCGGGCGTCGTGTTGAACAAGCCGACCGCCAACTTCAACAATTTCACCGCACGGGGCATCGCCACCAACGGCTATAACGCCAACCTGCAAAGCTCGGTCGCCATCTATATCGACGAGCTACCGATCTCGACCATCGGCAACACCACGGTGATTGACCCGACCCTGTTCGACGTAGAGCGCGTCGAGTTCCTGCGTGGCCCGCAAGGTACGCTGTTCGGCTCCGGCTCGCTGGCCGGCGCTCTGCGCATCCTGACCAAGGCTCCGGAACTGGATGGCTATAGCGCAGGCGTTCTGGTCGATTACGGTATGACCGGCGCGGACAGCTTCCGCCAGCGTTACAACACTATGGTCAATGTGCCGCTGATCGAAGACGAACTGGCGCTGCGCGTGGTGGCCTTCCACCGCGACGAAGAGGGTTACACCGACAACCTCGGCACCGGCATCACCAACTCCAACACGCTGAAGAACTCGGGCGTCCGTGCCTCGATGCTGTGGAAGCCGATGGACCGCTTCTCGCTGCGCGGTACGGCTTCCTATGAAGAATCGACGCCGGAAGATTCGGGCCTGATCGATCCGTCGCTGGGCCGCAACAAGCGCGTCTCGGATCGCCCGGACATCTTCTCGGGCGTGCTGACGACCGGCAATGTCACCGCTGAGTACCAGTTCAACGGTGCCAAGCTGACCAGCTCGTCGACGCTGTCGCAGTTTGACCAGAAATTCTATCTCGATCTGGCTGGCACCTTCGGTGGTGCGATCGCCTTCGCGCTGGATGCCGATGCCTATCAGCGCACCTTCGTGCAGGAAATGCGTCTGGCCTCGGATGCCGGCGGCAAGTTCGACTGGGTGGTGGGCGGCTTCTATCTGAAGCGTCGTCTGGACGTGGATTACTTCTACCGTTCGAACCCAGAGTTCCTGGCGGCCAGCGGCATCACGGGCCTGCAGGACGAATATTACCAGCGCATGTACACGCACACCAACTCGCACGAGTTGGCAGCGTTCGGTGAGCTGACCTATCGCTTCAACGACAATTTCTGGGTCACGGGCGGCATGCGTTACGGCGAAGTGTCGGCGCAAGGCTTCACCGAAGAGGGCGGCTTCAACAGCAACTATCTGGTCAATGCCCTCTATGGCATCTCCGGTCCGCTGACGATCACCCCGATCGAAGCCGCGACCGGCCTGAAGGCCGAAGGCTCCAAGCCGTCGTTCAAGGTCAGCGCCACGTGGAAGCCGTCGGCTGACCTGACGACCTATGCGACCATTTCGACGGGCTTCCGTACGCCGATCGTAAACGCCTATGGCGGTCGTCCGAGCGTTGTCGATCCGGATGACCTGATCATCCCGGACGGCGCGGCATCGGACGATCTGACCAACTATGAAATCGGCCTGAAGGGTCGTTTCCTTGAAGGTAAGCTCTACGCCAACCTGGCCGCCTATTACATCGACTGGTCGAACATTCAGGTTCAGGCCAACCGCGTGTCGGACTCGGTGCAGTTTGCCACCAACATTGGCAAGGCCGAGAGCAAGGGCGTCGAATTCGAGCTGCGCGCGTTCCCGCTGGATGGCCTGTCGCTGGGCCTGAACGGCTCGTTCGGCAACTCCAAGGTTACCGAGCTGACTCCGGAAGAGGCCGCCATCTCGGGTGCCGTTCTGGGCGCACGTCTGTCCAGCCCGAAATTCCAGGGCTCGTTCAGCGTCGACTACCGCTTCGCCCTGCCGAACGACATGGAAGGCAATGCCTCGGTGGTCGTGCAGCACGTGGGTGACTATCCGGGCCTGTTCCCGAACGTGCCGGGTCAACCGGGCGTGGTCCAGTCGACCTATGGCTTCACCGATGCCTATGAGAACGTGAACGCCAGCTTCGCCATTGCCAAGAACGATCTGACGATCGGCTTCTATGTGGAGAACGTGTTCGACGACCACTCGGTCACCTACGTTCACCCTGAAGCCTTCCTCGCCAGCCGCTTTGGCACCATGCGTCCGCGTACCTTCGGCGTCCGCGTCGGCTACGAGTTCTGATCATGGGCTACGCCGCAACCACTCCGCTGGCGGGGCAAGAGCCTGCACCGCGCAAGGGGGCCTGGCTCGTTCTGGGGCTCCTGTGCTTCGTGTATGTCCTGAACTTTCTGGATCGACAGCTTCTGTCGATCCTTGCAAAGCCGATACAGGACGAACTTGGCGTCACCGATGGTCAGCTGGGTCTGATCAGCGGGCTGTATTTCGCCCTGTTCTATTGCACCATCTCCATCCCTGTCGGCTGGCTGGCCGACAGGACCAACCGGGTGAAGGTCTTGGCCTTCGCCTGTGGTCTGTGGAGTCTGGCGACTGTGGCTTGCGGCGTAGCGTCCAGCTATCCGCAGCTGGTTCTGGCCCGCATGACTGTGGGCGTGGGCGAGGCCGGCGGTGTTCCGCCGTCCTACGCCATCATTACCGACTATTTCCCGCCGTCGATGCGCGGTCGTGCGCTGGCCCTGTTCAATCTTGGCCCGCCCATCGGGCAGGCCATGGGCGTAGCCTTCGGTGCCGCGATTGCAGCAGCCTATGACTGGCGTTTGGCCTTCATCTTCCTGGGCGTCGTCGGCATCGTAGCGGCAA
The DNA here is from genome assembly GCF_002419815.1 of Brevundimonas sp. UBA5713. Taxonomy (GTDB): domain Bacteria; phylum Pseudomonadota; class Alphaproteobacteria; order Caulobacterales; family Caulobacteraceae; genus Brevundimonas. The sequence goes on from NZ_DIGV01000027.1 coordinate 205,530, forward strand.
TCGCCGTATTCATTATCGTCAAAGAGCCGCCGCGCGGTGGTCTTGATGCCAGGCCGGTTTCGGTCGAGGCCGAAGCAGCGGACGCCGAGGACGGCAAGTTCTGGGCGACGTGCAACATGTTTGTCACGCGTCCGAACTTGATGCTGGCTTCTTTCGGCAGTGGCGCAAACCAGTTCATCACCTACGCGACCCTGAACTTCGCCACGCTGTTCCTGATGCGCGAGAAGGGCATGACCCTTCAGGACGTCGCTGTGTTCTATGCGATCGTCGTCGGCATCTCGATGTGCGCGGGCATGTACATTTCGGGCCGTATGCTCGACAAGCTGAAGGCCAAGTCCAAGGCAGCTTATGGCTATCTGCCGGCGGTGGCTCTGTTGCTGGCCCTTCCGGGTTTCATCGGCTTCGTCTGGGCTGAAACTTGGCAGCTGTCGTTGGCCTTCCTCGCCCTGCCTCTGTGCCTGAACTATTTCTACCTGACCCCGTCGGTGGCACTGGTGCAGGAAGAGGTGAAGCCGCGCCAGCGCGTGCTGTCGGGTGCGATCCTGCTTCTGATCATGAACCTGATCGGTCTGGGCCTTGGTCCGACCTATCTCGGTCTGGCCAGCGACTTCTTCGCCAAGTCCAATCCTGAAACCTCGCTGCAGATGGCCTTCTATTCGCTGGCTCCATTCTATCTGCTGTCGTCGGCCATCTTCTTCATGCTGGCACGCCGTCTGAACCGCGAACAAAAGGGCTTGGTCTAATGGCCGGCCGGTTTGCTCTGGCCTTGATGGCTGCAGCAGCGCTGACCACCTCGGCCCATGCGGGTGTGGTGGTCACGGCTCCGGCCGGTGCTGTCGAGGGTGTCGCTGCAGACGGTATCGTCGCGTTCAAAGGCCTGCCGTTTGCCAAGCCGCCCGTGGGCGAGCGCCGCTGGCGCGCTCCCGAGCCGATCGCCCCGTGGGAAGGCGTGCGGGATGCCAGTCAGTTTGGCGCGGCCTGCCCACAGCCGATCTCGCGGCCCGGCAGCATCTATGCCTCGCCGCTGAACAAGATCGACGAGGACTGCCTGTTCCTGAACATCTGGGCACCGGAAAAAGCCGAGAAGGCTCCGGTCATCGTCTGGATCCATGGCGGCAGCCTTGTCACCGGCGCGGGCCACGAAAACATGTATGAGGGCACTTCGCTCGCCCAGCGCGATGCGGTTGTCGTCAGCATCAACTATCGCCTTGGCGTACTGGGCTATATGGCCCACCCGGAACTGAGCGCCGAGAACCCGCAGAATATCTCGGGCAACTACGGCCTGCTCGATCAGGTGCGGGCGCTGGAATGGGTGCGCGACAATATCGCGGCCTTTGGCGGTGATCCGGAAAACATCACCATCGCCGGTGAATCTGCCGGTGCGCTGAGCGTCATGTATCTGATGGCTAGCCCTAAGGCGCGCGGTCTGTTCCACAAGGCCATCCTGCAAAGCGCCTATCTGATCTCGACGCCTGAACTGCGCGGCAGCACCCACGGTGATCTGGCTGCCGAGGACGGCGGTCGTATCCTTGGAGAAAAGCTGGGCCGTGACCTCAAGGGCCTGCGCGAAATGGATGCGCAGGAACTGATGCTGGCAGCGATCACCAACGGCTTTGGTCCGTGGGGCGCTGTCGACGGCGAGATCCTGCCGCGCCAACTGGTCGATATCTTCGCCAACGGTGAACAGGCCGATGTGCCGGTGCTAGCGGGCTATAACGAGGGTGAAATCCGCACCCTGCGTATGCTGGCCCCGCCCGAACCGACCGATCCGGTCGCCTATGAGGCCGCGATCCGCGCCCGCTATGGCGATCTGGCCGACGAGTTCCTGCGCCAGCACCCGTCGAGCAATATGGGTGATAGCGTTCTGACCTCGGTGCGTGACATGCTCTATGGCTGGACCGCACAGCGTCTGGTCAAGAACACCACGGCCAAGGGCAAAGACGCCTTCCTCTACTACTTCGATCACGCCTATCCGGCGACGACCGCAGCCAATCTACACGCCTTCCACGCGGCGGAAATTCCGTATGTGTTCGGCACCTTTGACCGCACGCCGGTCATGTGGCCGCGTCCGAAGCTGACGGTGGCCGAAGGGCGTCTGAGCGAAAGCCTCGGTGACTATTGGGTCAGCTTTGCGCGTGACGGCCAGCCGTCGTCGCAGCACGGCCCGCAATGGCCCGCCTATGGCCGCGAGCAGAACTATCTGCACATCGGTGACGAGGCCCGCGTCGACCAAAATCTGGCTCCGGGCATGTTTGAGTTGAATGAAGAGGTGGTCTGCCGCCGTGTCCAGCAGGGTGGAATCCCCTGGAACTGGAACGTCGGACTGTGGGCCCCTGAAGGAGTAAACGGTTCATGCAAGTGATTGACGGGGACGTGCAGTCTTTTCCCCTGACGCTGAACCAGTTTCTGGATCACGCGGCCAAATGGTGCCCAACGTCCGAGGTGGTGACCGCCCGCGACGACGGTACACTTTCGCGCGTGACCTATAGTGACCTGCGTACGCGTAGCTTGAAAACCTCGTCCCTGCTGGCGGCCATGGGTGTGCAGCAGGGCAGTCGCGTCGCGACACTGGCGTGGAACACTCAAGGCCACGTCGAAGCCTGGTTTGCCATCATGGGCATGGGGGCGATCTGCCACACGCTGAACCCGCGCCTGACGGCGGAACAGCTGTCGCAGATGTTGCACCAGTCCGGTGCGTCCATTCTGTTTGTGAGCCCGGACCTCGTACCTCTGGCGCAGAAGGTCGTCGATCTGACGCCGCAACTGACCGAGGTACTGGTGCTGGATGTGGCCGGAACCGATGGGGGAACGGGTCCGGCCACCATCCGTGCTGTCGAGCCGCTTTTGGCAGGGCAGGGCACAGACATCGTCTGGGGCCAGTTCCCTGAAACCGCGCCGAGCGGACTTTGCTTCACCTCCGGTACGACCGGCGCGCCCAAGGGCGTGACCTATACCCACCGCTCCAGCTACCTTCACACCCTGCGTGTGCTGCAGGCCGAGGTCATGGCCATCACCCGCCGCGATGCCGTCATGGCGGTGGTGCCGATGTTCCACGCCAATGCATGGGGTCTGCCGTTTGCGACCGCCGCTGTGGGCGCAAAACTGGTTCTGCCGGGGCGTCGTTTGGATGGAGCCAGCCTGGCTGACCTGATCCAAAAGGCCGAGGTGACCATCGGTGTGGGCGTGCCGACCGTGTGGCTGGCCCTGTTGGAACACTGCGAAACGAACGGGATTGAACTGCCGACGCTGGAGCGCATCATTGTGGGTGGCTCGCCTATGGCACCGGCCCTCATGGAGCGTCTGGAACAGCGTTTGGGCGTAACGATCCAGACCAGCTGGGGCATGACCGAACTGTCGCCTTCGGGCACGGTGGCACCGCCCTATATCCGTAACCGTTCGGCCAGCCTTTCGGGGCGTCCGGCGGTCGGTGTGGATCTGCTGCTGACCGACGAAGATGGCGTGGCACTTCCCAACCAGCGCGGCGAGGAAGGCCATCTCAAGGTTCGCGGTGCGGCTGTGGTCGAGCGCTATTTTGGCCAGACCCAGAGCGCGACCGACGCCAATGGCTGGTTCACCACGGGTGATCTGGCGCGCATCGACCATGATGGAAACCTGACCATTACGGGGCGTGCCAAAGACCTGATCAAGTCGGGCGGTGAATGGATCAATCCGGCAGAGATCGAGTCGATTGTGGGGGCGCTTTCGGGTGTCTCGCTGGCAGCGGTTATCGGTCGGGCCGATCCCAAATGGGGCGAGCGCCCCATTCTGCTGGTCGAAGCGGCCAACGATCTTGATGACGAAGCTTTGCTTGCCCCCTTGAAAGGGAGGGTCGCATCGTGGTGGATACCGGACGCCGTTATTCGACTCGAGAAAATGCCGCTAGCCGCCACCGGCAAGATCGATAAACTGAAGCTTAGGGCGGATTACGGTGCAGCGTAAGCTGCGCCCGCCTGTCCCCCCAAATAGAGCTAAGAGTTAAACTTGTCCGAGACGCCGAAGACGACCCGCCGCAAGCCGACGAAAGCCGAGCAACGCGCGGAGATGACCGAACAGATTCTCGATGCTGCCGAGGAACTGTTTTCGCGTCATGGCCTGTACGGCGTTACCCTGAAAGATGTGGCCAATAAGGTGGGTGTCCACCACACCTTGCTGAACTACTATTTCGACGACAAGAAACACCTGTTTGATCAGGTGTTTGCCCGCCGCGCCGCCGTAACGTCCGAACGACGTATGACGGCGCTGAACGCCTATGAGTCTGAGGCGGGTGACAATGTGACGGTTGAAGGGGCACTGCGCGCCTTTCTCGATACCGACCTCGATCTGTACATCGAAGGCGGAGAGGGCTGGCGCAACTATGCGGCCCTTAGCGCGCAGGTGGCCAACACGCCGGAGTGGGGGGCCAGCATGATGGACCAGCATTTCGATCCGGTGGTGCTGCGCCTGATCGGTCTGCTGCAAAAAGCGCTGCCGGATTGCAGCGAGGAAGACCTGTTCTGGGGCTATCACTTTGTAACCGGTGGGCTGATGCTGACGCTGGCGCGAACGGGGCGTATCGACAAGCTGTCGGGGGGCAAATGCCGATCAGACGACTTTGTCGCCGTTAAGGAGCGGATGGCCAGCTTTATGGCAGCTGGCTTCGAGAATATTTGCCGAAAACGTTCCTAGGGGCGCTGGCCCAATTGGTTTTGGTGGGCCGCAGGCTGCACGCCTTTGGCATCACCATATTATTCACTATCAAGATAATGAAGAAATGTCGGGAGAGATCGGGATGTTGAACAACCGCGTGGCGATCGTGACGGGCGCAGGCGGCGGACTGGGCCGCTGTCATGCGCTTTATCTGGCCAGCCAGGGTGCCAGGCTCGTGGTCAATGATCTGGGTCTGGCGGCTGCCGAAGCCGTGGCCGAGGAAATCCGCGCTGCCGGTGGCGAGGCCATGGCCGTGGCGGCTTCGGTCGCCGATGTGGATCAGGTGCAGGCCATGGTGGACGCCGCCATGGCCCAGTGGGGCCGCATCGATATTCTGATCAACAACGCGGGCATCCTGCGCGACAAGACCTTCGCCAAGATGTCCATCGACGACTTCCGCCTGGTGGTGGATGTGCACCTGATGGGGGCGGCCATCTGCTCCAAGGCCGTGTGGGAAATCATGCGCGCCCAGAACTATGGCCGCATCGTCATGACGACCTCGTCGTCGGGCTTGTACGGCAATTTCGGTCAGGCCAACTATGGCGCGGCCAAGCTGGCGCAGGTGGGCCTGATGCAGACGTTGGCCATCGAGGGTCAGAAGTACAACATCCACGTCAATGCTCTGGCTCCGACCGCAGCCACGGCTATGACCGATGGCGTGCTGTCCGAAGAGGCGCTGACCGCGTTAAACCCGGCCTTGGTCAGCCCCGGTCTGCTGGCACTGGTGTCTGACGAGGCCCCGACCCGCACCATTCTGTGTGCTGGAGCGGGCAATTTCGCTGTCGCCAACATCACCTTGACTGAGGGGCATTATGTAGGCCGCGCCAAAGACGCCGGTCAGCAGGTCATTGCCAACTGGGCCAAGGTCGTGGATCGTGCAGGCGAGACTATACCCGCGTTCGGATTTCAACAGGCCACTCAAGAGCTGGCCGCGGCCGGTGTGTCCGGCCCAGTCACGGTGCGATAAATCATGAGAGAAGCCGTCATCGTCTCCACTGCCCGCACGCCGATTGGCCGTGCCTATCGTGGAGCATTCAACGACACCCCTTCGCCCACGCTGGCGGGCCATGCCTTGCGCGCCGCAGCGGATCGCGCCGGACTAGAGGGCGGCGAGATCGAGGACGTGCTGCTGGGCTGCGCCATGCCGCAGGGCTATCAGCACACCATCGGCCGCAATGCCGTGCTGGCCGCAGGTTTCCCGGTCTCGGTGGCGGGCATGACGCTGGATCGCCAGTGCGCGTCGGGCCTGATGGCAGTCGCCACGGCCGCCAAACAGATCATCACCGACCAGATGCAGATCACGGTCGGTGGCGGCGTGGAATCGATCTCTCTGGTGCAGACGCCGGAGATGCGCGTGCAGAGCGATCCGACCGTGTTGAAGAAGGCGCCGGACGCCTATATCGCCATGCTGAACACCGCCGAAATCGTTGGTCAGCGCTATGGCATCACACGCGCCGAGTGCGACGAATACGGCCTGATCTCGCAACAGCGCACCGCCGCCGCCTATGAGGCCGGTGCCTATGCCGACGAGCTGGCCCCGCTGGCCTCGCGCCAGAAGGTGGTCGATAAGGCCACGGGCGAGGTGTCCTACAAGGACGTGACCCTGACCAAGGACGAGGGCTTCCGCCCCGAAACCACGCAGGAAGGCCTGCAAGGCCTGCGCGAAGTCATTCCGGGCGGCATCGTCACAGCAGGCAACGCTAGCCAGCTGTCGGACGGGGCCTCGGCCAATGTGCTGATGGAGGCCAAGGAGGCCGAGCGCCGGGGGCTGCAACCGCTGGGCCGCTATGTCGGCATGGCTGTCGCGGGCGTGGAGCCGGACGAAATGGGCATCGGTCCGGTCAAGGCCGTGCCGCCGCTGCTGGAACGTTTCGGTCTCAAGGTTGATGACATCGACCTGTGGGAGCTGAACGAAGCCTTCGCCGTACAGGTGCTGTACTGCCAGAAGATTCTGGGCATTCCGCTGGAGAAGATGAACGTTAACGGCGGTGCCATCTCTATCGGCCACCCCTATGGCATGTCCGGCTCGCGCATGGTCGGCCACATCCTGATCGAAGGCCGTCGTCGCAAGGCCCGATATGGCGTGGTGACCATGTGTATCGGCGGCGGCATGGGCGCAGCGGGTCTGTTCGAAATCTTTTAGTAGAGATTCTTCGACTTCTCAGAATGCCGCTTAGGCGAAAAGTGCTGGTGGATTAACTCCACCAGCTCGATTTCGGCGCTTCTGCTTTAAGTACGATTTCTAGAGCTTCGCGATCATGAAAGCCTTGGCCGATTGAAGGGACCTCTGGATGGGCATCAAGAAGCATCCAGATATCCTTCGGGCTAACAGCTAAACGAGCAGCAGCTTCTCGCGTCGACATGAATTTGAGGCCCGTTTCCCTCACGGAGGCGCGACAATAGCGCGACTTCTCCTCTGTGAATTTGGTGATGTGGCCGCGCCGACGAAGCCAGCTGACGTCTTGTGCCGTGCAGTTTAGGTAGCGCTCTATTTCGCAGAGAGAGAGCCAACTTCGATCGTAGATACCGTAATATTGGTGATCAAAAATGTAGGGCGTGGAGGTGTCGGGGCCTCCCATGATTAAGGCGCGTGCCCCAGCCTCATGGACAGCGATTTTATAAGATTTAGGTCCTTTCAGGAGAGCAAGGCCTCCGGGCAGCTTACCGTTGAGCCCCCCTCGCAGTACTGGCAGCCATGGTTTCTCGCGTCCGCCTACCCCTGTGAAAGCGACGTCTAGCGAGATGTAGCCGGCATTTGGCTGCACTTCGTTCAGGGCCTTCAACAGCTCAAACAAATGATTTGCTGAGGTGCCAGCTAAGGACTGGTCCCCTCGCAAAATGCGAATGGTAGGATCGGGCTCTTCAGCTAACCAGCCTGCCGCGAAGAGTTGCTCCATCGCGACACGAGGCAGATCGAAGACCCTTTTAAATAGAGAACCGTCGAACCACTTCTGGGCGCGATCACGAAGCTCGACAGCCGAACTACGCAAGATCAACGAAGGGAACGTATCGCTCCGGAACTCAGCCCGTTTTAGATGACCATTAGCAACAAGTTCGCCGATACAACTTGTGCTGACCGACAAAATATCTGCGGCCTTAGAGTGGCACACGATGTCGTACCGGTCATGTGACGATGACGTGACCCCCTGAAACTCC
>NZ_DIGV01000037.1 GCF_002419815.1 Brevundimonas sp. UBA5713
CGCCGAGCGAGGCGGCTGTATACGTAGAGGCCGCCGAGACCACAACCCCTATTTCATGAAAGTTCCAAAAAACCGACAAAGCGCTGTTCACTTTATAGACGGGACAGAGCGCACTCTTGCTGCGCTCGGTGGATTTTGCACCGCAACAACACGATAGCGGATAAATTTTTGCGCAAGATACCGAAATGGTTGCATTCTCGTGACCTCATAATGCGGCCAAGTCAGCATTTGAGGTGCTTTTTTGCGCAGGCGGCCTCATTTTGGGTTGCAATGCCCACAAGCCGTCGGCATAACACTGGCGACTTAACAAGGTTCTCCCCGTGACCCAGCGCGAGCACATGACTGCGAAAGGCCTGACCGCATTTATTGCGTCGTCTCCGGTCGTGCCTGCTGCTGGGCGCCTCTTCGTACTCGTATCGGTACTTATTCTCCCGCTCCGACGAGCGGTGTGGACGCCTGCGACCTGACATAAAACAAAGACAGTCAGAACCGCCTGCCCACCCCGCTCCGAAACCGGATGCGGGGTTTTTCATGTCGCCAGCCTCCCACCTCTCCCTTTCCAAGACGAAATCCTGATGACCCAGTCAAACGATCCTAAGAACAAGCCCAACGCCCGAAGCGCCTCGGTAACCGAGGGCGCGAGCCGTGCGGCGGCGCGTTCGTACCTGCGCGCAGCAGGCATGCGGGACGCGGATTTCAAAAAGCCGATGATCGGGATCGTGAACACCTGGTCGACGGTCACCCCTTGCAACATGCATTTGGACCGTCTGGCCCAGGATGTGCGTCAGGGTGTCATAGATGCGGGCGGCTGGCCGGTGGATTTCAACACCATCGTCGTCACCGACGGGATCTCGATGGGCACGCCGGGGATGAAGGCCTCGCTGATCAGCCGCGAGGTTGTGGCTGACTCCATCGAGCTGGCGATCGAGGGGCACCAGCTGGACGGCGTGGTCTGCATCGTTGGCTGCGACAAGACCATTCCGGCTGCGGCCATGGCGCTGGCGCGTCTGGATATACCGGGTCTGGTCTATTACGGCGGCACCATCATGCCGGGCCGCATCGACGGTCAGGAAGTTTCGGTTCAGGAAGTCTTCGAGGCCATCGGGGCCCACGGGGCCGGAACGCTGGACGATGCTGGCCTGAAAAAGGTCGAGAGCGCAGTTTGCCCCGGTGCCGGTGCCTGCGGTGGACAGTTCACCGCCAACACCATGGCCATGGCCCTGTCGATGATGGGCTTCTCGCCCATGGGGGCCAATGACGTTCCCGCGGTCGATCCGGACAAGGCTGCCGAAGGTTATCGCTGCGGCCTGTTGGCGGTGGAGCGCGTGTTCGCCGGTGACAACGCCCGCAAATACATCACCCGCGCCAGCTTGAAGAATGCTGCCATCGCCTGCTCGGCGTCCGGCGGTTCAACCAATGCCGTGATGCACCTGACGGCGATTGCCGCCGAGGCTGGTGTCGATTTCGGCATCGAGGACTGCCATCAAGCTTGTGTCGAAGCTCCGGTCATCTGTGACCTGAAGCCAGGCGGCCGTTTCCTGGCCTCGCATCTGTATGTTGCGGGCGGTACCCGTCTGGTCGCCAAGCGTCTGGCTGAAGCGGGCAAGATCATCAACACCCCGACCGTCTCGGGGATCAGCCTGTTTGCCGAAGCGGCCAAGGCCGAAGAAGCACCGGGCCAACAGGTTGTCACTACCATCGACAATCCGGTCATGGCGCGCGGCTCCTATGCCGTCATCTATGGTAAGGTCGCCCCTGAAGGCGCGATCATCAAACTGACCGGCCACAAGGTCGACCGCTTTACCGGTCCGGCCAAGGTTTACGACTCCGAAGAGGATGCGTTTGCCGCCGTCCAGTCGGGCGAGGCCGGGGAAGGCGATGTCATCATCATCCGCTACGAAGGCCCCAAGGGTGGCCCGGGCATGCGCGAGATGCTGCAGATCACCGCTGCCCTGAAAGGTCGCAAGGTCGAGAACGTGGCCCTGCTGACCGATGGCCGTTTCTCGGGCGCATCCTATGGCTTCGTTGCGGGCCACATCTCGCCGGAAGCCGCTGTCGGTGGCCCGATCGCCCTGATCGAGACCGGCGACACCATCACCATCGACGTCACCAACCGTCGCATCGATACCGATGCCGACCTGACGGCCCGCCGCGCCGCCTTCACCCTGCGCGAACTGCGCGAGGCCCGCGGCGTCTTTGCCAAATACCGCGCCAGCGTCGCTTCGGCCTCGCAGGGTGCTGTGACCATCCCGAACCCGCCACCGGCCCAAACGCCGGATCGCTACCAAGCCATCGCCAACACCGACACCGTTTCCGAGGACGCCTGACCCATGGCCATCACCATCTATACCAACGACGACATCAAGCCGGGCGCCATCGCTGGCGAGAAGATCGCCATCATCGGCTACGGCTCGCAAGGCCGCGCCCATGCCCAGAACCTGAAGGACTCCGGCCACGACGTGATCGTCGGCGTCCGTCACGGCGGCACCGGCTGGAAGCACGCCACCGAAGACGGTCTGCCGACCGCAGAGCCCGCCGAAGCCGTCAAGGATGCCGACATCATCGCCATCCTGACACCGGACATGGTTCAGGCCGACGTCTATAAAGAGGTCATCGAGCCGAACGCCAAGAAGGGCTCGGCCCTGCTGTTCGCCCACGGCTTCTCGATCATCTATGGCCGCATCACCCCGCGTGAGGACATGGACGTGATCCTGGTCGCGCCGAAGGGTCCGGGCGATCTGGTTCGCCGCGAGTTCCAGCGTGGCCGCGGCGTGCCGTCGCTGTTCGCCATCGAAAAGGACGTCACCGGCAAGGCGCGCGACCGTGCCATGGGCTATGCCAAGGGTAACGGCGGTGCGACCGGCGGCCTGCTGGAAACCACTTTCCGCGAAGAGACCGAGACCGATCTGTTCGGTGAACAGGCCGTCCTGTGCGGCGGTGCCAAGGAACTGGTCATTCGTGGTTTCAACACCCTGGTCGAGGCTGGCTACCAGCCGGAGATCGCCTATTTCGAATGCCTGCACGAGCTGAAGCTGATCGTGGATCTGTTCTACGAAGGCGGCATCTCCAAGATGCACCACTTCATCTCCGAGACCGCCAAATGGGGCGCTCTGGTTTCCGGTCCGCGCGTCATCAATGACGAAACCGCAGACCGTATGAAGGATGTCCTGTCCGACATCCAGTCGGGCGAGTTCGCCCGTCGCTGGATCGAAGAGAATGAGCAAGGCAAGCCCGAGTACGAGCGCCTGATGCAGGTCGACCGCGACACCCAGATCGAAGAGGTCGGTGCTCGTCTGCGTGAACGTATGGCCTGGCTGCAAGCCAGCAAACCCAAAGCCGCCTAATCGGCCTTCCTCCCCGGAACCCCGCCCAGATGACCGTTGATACTATCGAAATGCCCGCCAACGAGACCACCGCGCACACCGGTGCCAGCCTCGTCGTCTCCACTTTGGAGCGTATGGGCGTGGAGGTCGTATTCGGTTATCCGGGCGGGGCCATTATGCCGATCTATGACGCCTTGGCTGGCTCGTCCTTGCGTCACTATCTGTGCCGCCACGAGCAAGGTGCCGCCTTTGCTGCCGATGCCTACGCCCGTGTCTCGGGTAAGGTCGGCGTCTGTATGGCCACCTCTGGCCCCGGCGCGACCAATCTGGTCACCGGCATCGCCAATGCCATGCTGGACTCCGTTCCCATGGTCTGCATCACCGGCAATGTTCCGCAGGGCGTCATGGGCACGGATGCGTTTCAGGAAGTCGACATCATGGGCGTGACCATGCCCTTGGTGAAGCATTCCTATCTGGTTCGCGATGCCGCCGATGTTCCGGCCATTCTGGAAGAGGCCTTCCATATTGCCCGTTCGGGCCGCCCCGGTCCGGTTCTGGTTGACCTGCCCAAGGACATCCAGTTCCAGGCCGCGCCGCATCCGCACCCCTATCGTCTGCCGAATGACAACCACATCGCAGACTCCGCTTCGATCCGCGCCGCCGCAGAGGCGATCCGCGCGGCCAAGCGCCCCATTCTGTATATCGGCGGCGGCGTGAAGATCTCCGGCGCGACCGAAGCCGTCCGCGCCTTTGCTGCGGAGACCGGTATCCCGCAGGTTTCGACCCTGAATGCGCTGGGCACCATCCCGACAGGTCAGGACAACTATCTGGGCATGCTGGGCATGCACGGTACCCGCGCGGCCAATGATGCGGTGCAGGCGTCCGACCTGCTGATCGTTGTCGGTGCGCGCTTCGATGACCGCGCCACCGGCAAGCTGGCCGAGTTCGCCCCCAATGCGGGCGTCATCCACTTTGACGTCGATGCCTCCGAGATCGGCAAGCTGCGCCCTGTCGCGGTGCCGGTCGTCGGTGATCTGCGCCCCAATCTGGAAGCGCTGAACCGCGAACTGCAATCGGGTCCCGCCATTCAGGTTCGGGATTGGGCCGACCAGTGCCGCGCCGACATGGCCGCCTGTGCGGTTAATTATAATGCACCGGGTGACAGCATCTATGCGCCCGCCCTGCTGAACGAGCTGTCCAAGAAGGCTGGCCCCTCCTTCGTCGCCGCCTGTGATGTGGGCCAGCACCAGATGTGGGTCGCCCAGCATTGCGAGTTCGACCGTCCGCAAGCCCACATCACCTCGGGTGGTCTGGGGGCCATGGGCTTTGGTCTGCCGGCAGGCATCGGTGCCAAGCTGGCCGAGCCGGACGCCTGCGTTGTCACCATCACCGGAGACGGCGGCGTCATGATGAACATTCAGGAACTGGCGACGGTGAACCGTTTCCAGATTCCGCTGAAGATTGTCCTGCTGGACAATTCGCGTCTGGGCATGGTGCGCCAGTGGCAGGAGTTCTTCTTCGAGCGAAACTTCTCCGAGGTCGATCTGTCCGACAACCCCGACTTCGTGAAGGTGGCCGAGGCTTTCGGCATTCCGGCCTTCCGTATCGAAAATCGCGATCAGGTTTCCGAGGGTATCGACCGCCTGCTGGCGACCGACGGTCCGATCCTGATGCACGTCATTATCGACCCTGAAGACAATGTCTGGCCGCTCGTACCGCCGGGCAAGAACAACTCTGAAATGATGGAGGGCTCGCGATGAGCAACACGATCCACATCCAGATCGACCGTGCCGACGGCTCGCTTCAGCGTCTGATTGGTCTGGTAGAGCGTCGCGGCTTCGAAATCCACGGTATGAACATGAATGACGCCGGTGATTGGCGCATGCTGGCCCTGACGGTAGCCAGTCGCGACGGCACCCGCTGCATCGACAATCTGGGCCGCCAGATCGACCGCCTGTTTGGTGTGCGCCGCATTGAAAGCGCCGCCACCTCCAACGCTGCCTGAACCGAGTTAGAATGAGCCAGCCAAAAACTTTGTACGAGAAGGTCTGGGAGCGCCACGTGGTGGTGCCCGAGACGGACGTCACCCCCGGCGTGATGTATGTGGACCTGCATCTGGTCCATGAGGTCACCTCGCCACAGGCGTTTGCCGAACTGGACGCGCGCGGCCTCAAGGTGCGCCGTCCGGACCGGACCTTTGCGACGCTGGACCATTCCACCCCCACCCTGCCCGCTGGTCCGGACGGCAAGCGTCCCTATGTGACCGCTCAGGCCCAAAAGCAGGTCGAAACGCTGGAGGCCAACACCCGCCGCCATGGCATCGAACTGGCAGGCTGGGACAGTGACCAGCGCGGCGTGGTTCACGTCATGGGCCCCGAACAGGGCCTGACCCAGCCGGGCATGACGGTCGTCTGCGGTGACAGCCACACCGCCACCCATGGTGCGTTCGGCGCTCTGGCCTTTGGCATCGGCACGTCGGAAGTCGGTCACGTACTGGCCACCCAGTGCCTGCTGCAGCGCAAGGCCAAGACCCTGCGCGTCACCGTTGAGGGCGAACTGCAACCGGGCGTGTCGGGCAAGGATGTGGCGCTGGCCATCATCGCCAAGATCGGCTTTGGCGGTGGCACCGGCTATGTGATCGAATATGCGGGCTCGGCCATCCGTTCGCTGGACATGGAAGGGCGCATGACCCTGTGCAACATGTCCATCGAGGCGGGTGCCCGTGCAGGCATGATCGCGCCGGACCAGACCACCATCGACTGGCTGCGCGGCCGCCGCTTTGTGCCCGCCGACTATGAGGCCGCAGCCAAGGACTGGCTGTCGCTGGCCACCGATGAAGGCGCGATCTTCGACAAGGAAGTGTATCTGGACGGATCAAGCATCCGCCCCATGGCGACGTGGGGCACGACGCCCGATGCCGCTGCCCCCATCGGCACCCCTGCCCCGCAGCCGCAGTCGGAATCGGATGCCAAGGCACTGGCCTATATGGGCTTCACCGCCGGTGAAGTGACCACCAAGGAAAAGGTCGACGTCGTCTTCGTCGGCTCCTGCACCAATGGCCGCCTGACGGACATGCGCGTGGTCGCCGACATTCTGAAGGGCCGCAAGGTCGCCGACGGTGTGCGTATGCTGGTGGTCCCCGGCTCCGAAGCCGTGCGCCAGCAGGCCGAAGCCGAGGGCATCCACAAAGTCGTCACCGCCGCCGGTGCCGAATGGCGCATTCCGGGCTGTTCAATGTGCATTGCCATGAACGGCGATGTGGTGGGCGAGGGCCAATTGTGCGTCTCGACTTCCAACCGCAATTTCGAAGGCCGTCAGGGCAAGGGCGCGCGCACCATTCTGGCCAGCCCCGCCACTGCCGCCGCCAGTGCCATCGCCGGTCATCTGGCCGATCCGCGCGACTATGCCGCCCTGCAGGAGGAGACCGCCTGATGGAACCGTTCAAGACACTGACGTCCAAGGTTCTGGTCCTGTCGCAGGCCAATATCGACACCGACCAGATCATTCCGGCCCGCTTCCTGACCACCACCACCCGTGAAGGTCTGGGCAAACACGCCTTTAACGACTGGCGCTATGAGGCCGATGGTTCGGTCAAGCCGGAGTCGGTGCTGAACCGCATCGACCCCAGCGAACACCGCATTCTGTTGGGCGGACCGAACTTTGCCTGCGGTTCCTCGCGCGAGCACGCGCCGTGGGCCCTGCTGGACTATGGCTTCAGAGCCGTGATCTCGACCGAGATCGCCGACATCTTCACCTCCAATGCGCTGAAGAACGGCCTGTTACCCATCGTGGTCAGCCAGGAGGTCTGGGACGATCTGGCCCAGAACCAGAACCAGCCGGTCACCATCGATCTGGAGAACAACCAGATCCAGCGCGGCAATGCCGAGCCGGTGTCCTTCACCGTCGACAGCTTTGCCCGCCAGTGTCTGATCGACGGCGTCGACACCTTTGGCTGGCTGATGGCCCGCGACGAACAGATTTCGTCTTTTGAATCCACCCGTAAAGACCCCAAACCGGAGATCGCACGATGAGCGACAAGCGCACCTTCAACATCGTCGTCCTGCCGGGCGATGGCGTCGGCCCCGAAGTCACCAAGGCCGCCCAGCGCGTCCTGACCTGCGTGGGCGACATCTATGGCCACCGTTTCGACTTCTCCGAGCATCTGATCGGCGGCGCGGCTATCGACGCGACCGGTGAGCCCCTGCCCGCTGCAACCCGTGATGCCTGTGTCGCTGCCGATGCCGTGCTGCTGGGCGCGGTGGGTGATCCCAAATATGACGGCAAGCCGGTACGCCCCGAGCAGGGCCTGCTGGCGATCCGCAAGGCCATGGGCCTGTTTGCCAACCTGCGCCCGTTACAGGTCTCGCCCGCCTTGGCGCACCGCTCGCCGCTGCGCCGCGAAATCGTCGAGGGTGTGGACCTGCTGGTCTTCCGCGAACTGACCGGCGGTGTCTATTTTGGCGAACGCACGCGCACCGACACCTCGGCCTCGGACCTGTGCACCTATACGGTTGAAGAGATCGAACGCGTCACCCGCGCCGCCTTCAAGGCGGCCGAGCAACGCCGTGGCAAGGTCACCTCGGTGGACAAGGCCAATGTGATGGAAACCTCGCGTCTGTGGCGTGAAACGGTCACCCGCATCCACGCCGAAGAGTTCCCGAACATCACGCTGGAACATGCGCTGGTCGACTCCATGGCCATGCACCTGATCCTGCGTCCGCGCGACTATGACGTCATCCTGACCGAGAACATGTTCGGCGACATCCTGTCGGACGAAATCTCGGTACTGGGCGGCTCTATCGGCCTGCTGCCGTCGGCCTCGCTGGGTTCTGACGGTCCGGGCCTGTTCGAGCCGATCCACGGTTCGGCCCCCGATATCGCAGGACAGGAAAAGGCCAATCCGATTGGGACCATTCTGTCGGCGGCCATGATGCTGCGTCACAGCTTCCAACTGGACGACGAGGCCTGCTCGATCGAGGCGGCCGTGGCTGCGGTTCAGGCGTCCAATCAGGTGACCCGCGATCTGGGCGGCGATCTGGGCACCGAAGCGGCCACGCGCGCTGTGGTGGACGCTATCCGCGCCATCCACTGGGCGGCAGCCCGCCACGTACCGATGCACTGGGCCTGATCGTCTATCGTTCTATAAACGACCGAAAATAAAAGGGCGGCCCCATCGGGTCCGCCCTTTTTCTTATCCGTCCAGAAGGCCTTGAAGCGCCGTAGCCATCCTTTTGGCCAAGGCCTCCTGCTCGTCCCGCGGCATGGAGGAGAAGCCATTGGTCAGTTCCCGGCTGATGGCCATCCCCATGATAAGACCGGCGACCAGGCGCGCGCGCACGGCGGCGTCATCGCCCCCGATCCATTCGGTCAGCGGATCAAAGAAACGGGCATTGGAGGTCTTCTGGACCACATCCATGGCCTTGGCCGAACCAATAGAGCGCAGCAGGATCAAGAGCCCGCCGAGGCGGTTGGCATTACAGTCGTCCGAGCCGTCGTCATACTCGCCAAAGACCACTTCCCGCGACACGCGACGGCCAAAGTCGTCGCGCTGCCCGTCCATGAGATCGCGACCGTTCTTGCAGCTGTCCAGAACCTCTACGAACAGGTCTTCTTTCGAGCCGAAATAGCGCGACACCAGCGCGGCATCGACGCCCACATCACGCGCCACATCGCGCATGCCGACATCTTCGTAACTTTGCGCGGTAAAACGTTCACGTGCCGCATCTAGAATGGCCTGACGGGTGGCGACGGCATTACGCGGACGGGATATCGACGTGGCGACCAATGGACCCAGTTCTCCAAAAACCTTTCCATCAGTATGGGCTTGTCATCAGCCGTTGACAAGTGGCTGCCTTCTACGCTTTAAGTCCACGCCTGTTGACTGGGCGCCCCCTCCCTTTTTGCGCGTTCAGTCAGTTACTCGACGTCTATACCCCAGGAGAATGCGCCGATGCGCACGGTTAAGATCGCGGTCGCGTCTGTCTTGATGACAGCCGCCCTCTACGGCTGCTCAAAAGGACAAGAGGGCCCGCAGCAAGGCCCCGCACCGGTAACGGTGGCCGCCCCGCTGTCGCAAAAAGTCGTTGACTGGGACGAGTTCACGGGTCGCTTCGAGGCCACCCGCAGCGTGGACGTGCGTGCGCGCGTCGGCGGCTATATCCAGAGCGTCCACTTCAAGGATGGCGACTTCGTCCGTCAGGGCCAGCTGCTGTTCACCCTCGACCAGCGCCCGGCTCAGGCCGCACTGGCCGCCGCCCGCGCCCAACTGGGTCAGGCACAGGCCCAACTGGGTCTCGCCAAGGCCGATCTGGCCCGCGCCGAAGGTCTGCTGGCCTCGCAAGCGGTGTCGCAAGCCGAGTACGACGCCAAGAAGGCTGCTGTCGAGACTGCCGAGGCCGCCGTGGCTTCGGCCAATGCTGCCATCCGCTCGCGCACGCTGGAACTCGAGTTCACCCGCGTGACGGCTCCGATTTCGGGCCGCATCTCGGATCGCCGCGTCGATCCGGGCAACCTGATCGGCGGCGGATCGTCCGCCGGTGATGTCCTGACGACCATCGTCTCCTCCTCGCCGATCTATTTCGTGTTTGATGGCTCCGAAGCGACGGCCCTGAAGTATCAGCGCCAATCGGCCAGCGGTGCCGTGCCGATCAAGGTCCGCCTGCAAGACGAGACCGAGTTCACCCACGAAGGCCGTCTGGACTTCACCGACAACACCATCGATCCCAACTCGGGCACCATCCGCCTGCGCGCCGTGCTGCAGAACGCCAATGGCTTCCTGCGTCCGGGCATGTACGGCCACGCCCAACTGGCCGGTGCCGCCGAGTACCAAGCCATGCTGGTGCCGGAAACCGCCATCGTCGCCGATGGTCCGCGCCGCGTGGTCTATGTGGTCGACAAGGAAGGTACTGTCGGCGTGAAGCCGGTTCAGACCGGCCCGATCGTCAATGGTCTGCGCGTGATCCGCACCGGTCTGGTGCCGGATGACCGCGTGATCATCAATGGCCTGCAACGCGCCCGACCGGGTGCCAAGGTCCAACCGCAAAATGGCGAGATCAAACCGGTCGACGCCGAACCGAATGCCGCCCCGACGACCCCAGCACCGACCGCTTCGTCGGCCAGCTTCGTCAACGGCTAAGGGAGAGCAGGCCACGGCCGGAATCCAACCATGAATTTCTCCCGCTTTTTCATCGATAGACCGATCTTCGCGATCGTTATCGCCACCTTCATCACCCTGATCGGTGCCTTCGCCTATCCGAGCCTGCCGGTTGCGCAGTATCCGGATATCGCCCCGCCCACGATCAGCATCAACACCGCCTATGCCGGTGCGTCGGCAGAGACGCTGGCCGAGACGGTGGCTGCGCCGATCGAACAGGAAGTGAACGGCGTTGAAGGCATGCTCTATCTGTCGTCGTCCTCGACGGCGGATGGTGCAGTGTCCATCACTGTGACCTTCGCCCCGGGTACCGACCTCGATACCGCACAGGTTCTGGTGCAGAACCGCGTGGCTCTGGCCGAGCCTCGCCTGCCCGAAGAAGTGCGCCGCGTCGGCGTGGTGGTGAACAAACAGTCCAGCGGCTTCCTGCTGCTGGCTGCTCTGACCTCCACCGACCCGACCATCGACACCACCTATCTGGGTAACCTTGCCAACTCGACCGTGCGCGACCGTCTGTTGCGTCTGGAAGGCGTGGGCGCGGTTCAGGTGTTCGGTGGCGGCAACTACGCCATGCGTATCTGGATCGACCCGAACAAGGCCGCCGCCCTGAACCTGACGGCTCAGGACATCGTCGGTGCCCTGCAGGCCCAGAACATTCAGGCCGCAGCCGGTTCGCTGGGTCAGGCTCCGCTGCCGGAAAACTCCTCGGCCTTCCAGACCCCGATCGACGTTCAGGGCCGTCTGCAGACGCCTGAAGAGTTCGGCAATGTGGTGATCCGCACAGACGCCGGTGGCCGCTCGGTCCGCCTGCGTGACGTGGCCCGCATCGAGTTGGGTCCGCAGGACTATGGCGTCAACGCCACCTTTGGCGGCAAGCCGGGTATCGGTATCGGCGTGGTGCAGCAACCGGGTGCAAACTCCCTGAGTGCGGCCAAGCTGGTCGAGCAGGAAATGCAGGCTCTGGCCAAGGACTTCCCGGCCGGCGTCGAATACAGCATCCCTTATAACCCGACAGAGTTTACCCAGGCCTCGGTCGACTCGGTGATCCACACCGTGTTCGAAGCCGTCATCCTGGTGGCCATCGTGGTGCTGGTCTTCCTGCAAACCTGGCGCGCGGCCATCATTCCGGTGATCGCCATCCCCGTCGCGCTGGTGGGTACCTTTGCGGTGCTTGCGGCGCTAGGCTACTCGATCAACTCCCTGTCGCTGTTCGCTCTGGTTCTGGCCGTGGGTATCGTCGTCGACGACGCCATCATCGTGGTCGAGAACGTCGAACGCTATATCCGCGAAGGCCTCACCCCGCGTGAAGCTGCCTATCGCTCCATGGCCGAGGTGTCGGGCGCTCTGGTCGCCATCTCGCTGGTGCTGACCGCCGTGTTCGTGCCGACCGCCTTTGTGCCGGGCATTCCGGGTATCTTCTATCGCCAGTTCGCTGTGACCATCGCGTCTTCGACGCTGATCTCGCTGCTGCTGTCGCTGACCCTGTCGCCCGCTATGGCCGCCCTGCTGCTCAAGCCGCACAAGGCCCACGACGAGCATGCCACCCGCAAGCGTGGTGTGCTGGGCACGGTTGGCTATGCCTTTGGCTGGGCCGGTAACAAGTTCAACGAAGGCTTTGACTGGCTGTCCGAAAAGTTCGGTGCCCTGACCGCGCGTCTGGTGCGCATGGCCGGTATCGTGCTGATCGTCTACGCCTGTCTGCTGGCCGTCACCGGCTGGCGTCTGGTCGACACCCCGACCGGCTTTATTCCCGAACAGGACCAAGGTGTTCTGATCGGCGTTATCCAGCTGCCGGCCGGTGCTTCGCTTGAGCGTACGACCGCAGTGCTGAAGCGCGCCGAGGCCATCATCGCGCAGAACCCGAACGTGAACAGCGTGACGGCTCTGGCCGGTCTTGACGGTGCCAGCTTCTCGATGGCGTCCAACGCCGCGACCATGTTTATCGACCTGAAAGACTGGTCCGAACGTCCCAACAAGGATCAGGCCGCAGCGGCTCTGGGTGGTGCCCTGACGGGCGCAGCTGCCCAGATCGAAGAGGCCCAGATCTTCATGCTGTCGCCCCCGCCCGTTCAGGGTCTGGGTACCGGCGGCGGTTTCAAGATGATGATTCAGGACCGCAGCGGCGCGGGCTATAAGGCTCTGGAAGGCGCAACCTTCGCCATGATGGGCGCTGCTGCCCAGAACGGCGATCAGGTGCAGCAGGTGTTCAGCCTGTTCAACACCGCCTCGCCGCGTATTCAGGCCGACATCGACCGCGACAAGGCGCTGATGATGGGCGTGCAACCGTCGCAAGTCTTCGGCACGCTGGGCGTCTATCTGGGCTCGGCCTATGTGAACGACTTCAACTATCTGGGCCGCACCTTCCGTGTGACGGCACAGGCTGAGCCGGCGTACCGCGATGACATCTCGGACATCGCCAATCTGAAGGTCCGTTCGAACTCCGGTGCCATGGTGCCGGTGGGTGCGGTGGCCAACCTGTACGAGTCCTCGGGCCCGTCGCGCGTTGTCCGCTTCAACCTGTTCCCGGCCACCGAACTGCAAGGTCAGGCCGCGCCGGGCGTCTCGTCCGGTCAGGCCATCGCCTTCATGGAAGGTCTGGCGGATCAGGCCCTGCCGGACGGCTTCAGCTATGAGTGGACCGAGCTGGCGTTCCAGGAAAAGGCCTCTGGCGGTTCTGCCGGTGTGATCTTCATTCTGGCCGTGGTGTTCGTCTTCCTCGTGCTGGCGGCCCAGTATGAAGCCTTCACGCTTCCTCTGGCCGTCATCCTGATCGTGCCGATGTGTATTCTGGCGGCCATGATCGGGGTGAACCTGATGGGTCTGGATAACAACATCCTGGTTCAGGTGGGTCTGGTGGTGCTGGTCGGTCTGGCGGCCAAGAACGCCATTCTGATCGTCGAGTTCGCCAAGCAAGCCGAGGACGAACAAGGTCTCAACCGCTTCGACGCCGCCGTTCAGGCTGCTCGCCAGCGTCTGCGTCCGATCCTGATGACGTCGTTTGCCTTCATCTTCGGCGTGGTGCCGCTGGCTGTGGCTACCGGTCCGGGCGCGGAAATGCGTCAGGCGCTGGGTATCTCGGTCGTCTCGGGCATGCTGGGCGTGACCATCTTCGGCCTGATCTTCACGCCGGTCTTCTATGTGGTCTGTCGCTGGATCGCGGGCAAACTGCCCAAGGGTCCGGAAAAGGAACGCGAACTGCCGACCACTTTCGGCTCGACCCCGCATGACCCCTATGACTGGAAAGACGGGGACGAGCTTCCGGCTGGTCCGCGTCAGGGAGACGCTTGATGTCTGCTAAACTTCGTACCCTGCTGACGGCAGCCGGTTCGGCCGCTCTGCTGGCCGCCTGCGCCGTTGGTCCCAAGCCGGTCGATCCGACCGTTCCCCTGTCTGGTCAGGGTGCCTTTATCGGCTCGACCTCGGCCTCGGTTTCGACCGAGGCCGCACGGGAGGACTGGTGGCGTCTGTATAATGATCCGGTTCTGGACGGTCTGGTTGGTCAGGCACTGACCGAGAACAACCAGCTGGAAGCCGCCGCCGCCAATCTGCGGGCCGTGCGTGCCTCCCTGTCGGAAGCCCGCTCCAACCGTTTGCCGTCCACCACGGCGACGGGGGCCTATAACCGCAGCCAGTCCTCGACCATCACCGCGCCGCAAGCCGGTGGGGCCGAACTGCCGGAAGTCGAAACCTACGATGTGGGTCTGGACGTGGCCTATGAGATCGATCTGTTCGGTCGCGTAGAGTCCACTATCCGCGCCGCCCGCGCCGACGCCCGTGCCGCCGAGGCGGCGCTGGAGGTGGTGCGTGTGACCGTGGTGGCCGAAACCACCCGCGCCTACGCCGACACCTGTGCCCTGAACGCACAGGTCGCGGTGGCCGAGCGGAACATCGACCTGCAATCGCAGACGGCAACCCTGACGCAGACCCTGCTGGACGGCGGGATCGGCAATGGTCTGGACGTGGCCCGCGCCCGCGCGGCGCTGGAACAGACCCGCGCCAGCCTGCCGCCGCTGCTGGCGGCG
>NZ_DIGV01000035.1:0-5907 GCF_002419815.1 Brevundimonas sp. UBA5713
GGGGGCCGCCACCGAGGCCAGTGCCAGCGCCCCGCCTGTGGCGCACAGGCCGCGCCGCGTCATTCCTTTGATCGACATGCGCCCTTTAGGAACGACGATCACCCAAGGCGCAAGTCACCGACCACGAAAAAGGGCGCGAAAGCGGTGCCTTCGCGCCCTCTCTCACAGGATCAGACGATCCTTATTTGTTCAGATACTTGTCCAGCCAGCCAAACACCTCATCGTGCCACTGCATGGAGTTGGCCGGTTTGAGGACCCAGTGGTTCTCGTCCGGGAACATGACAAAGCGGCTTTCGATGCCGCGACGTTGCAGGGCCGTGAAGGTGGACAGAGCCTGAGCGGTCGGGATGCGGAAATCCTTGTCGCCTTGAATGACCAGCATCGGGGTCTTCCAGTTCTGGACGTGGTTGACCGGATTGAAGCGCTGATAGCCTTCCGGATTTTCCCACGGCGTGCCGCCGTATTCCCATTCCGTGAACCACAGCTCTTCGGTCGAATAGCCCATGCCCATGATGTCGAAGACACCGTCATGGTTTACGAGGCATTTGAACTCGTCCGACCAGTTACCGGCGATCCAGTTGATCATATAGCCGCCGTAGGAGGCGCCCAGCGCACAGGCATTGTTGCCGTCTACAAAGTCATAGTTGGCTTTGACGTGGGCCCAGCCCTTTTGCAGGTCTTCCAGCGGGCGGTCGCCCCAGTGCTGGCTGATGGCGTCGGTGAAGGCCTGACCATAGCCGGTCGAGCCGTGGAAATCGATCATCACCACCGCAAAGCCCGCACCGGCATAGGTCTGCGGGTTCCAGCGATAGGACCAGCCGTTGCCGAACGAGCCTTGCGGCCCCCCGTGGATCAGGAAGGCGACCGGATATTTCTTACCAGCCTCATAGTTGGCGGGTTTGATGATGTAGCCGTGGACGGTCTCGTTGTTCCAGCCGGGGAAGCTGAACTGTTCGAACTCGCCGAACTGTTTGGCGTCCAGCTGCGGATTCACATTGGTGATGCGCACCGGCATTTCGCGGCCACGGAAGGTCTTTACATAAAGCTCGCTGGGGCGGTTCAGTGTGTCGATCGACAGGACAAAGCCGCTGTCGGTCTGCTGCACGGCACCGACGTGGCCCTCTCCGGTCAGGGGGATGACCGAGCCATTGCGGGCGTCGATCTGGAACAGTTTGGTGTTGCCCACATCACCGGCGGTGACGAACAGGCTGTTGCCGTCCTTGGACCATTGCAGGCTGTCGGCAGAACGATCCCAGTTGGCGGCGATCTGACGGGTCTGACCGGTGGAGACATCGCGCAGGAAGATCGAATATTTGTCGGCCTCGAAACCCGCACGCTCCATGGCGCGATAGGCCAGCGTCTGGCCGTCCGGCGAGAAGACCGGACCGGTGTCCCACGCCGGATTAGCCTCGGTCAGATTGGTCAGCTGGCCCGGCGCATCGACCGAGACCTGATAGAGGTCGAAATTAGTGCTCCACGGCTCGGACTTCCCCGCCAGACGAGCGGAAAAGACGATAGAGCGACCATCGGGCGTAAAGGTGAACTCGCCCTCGTCGCCAAACGGCTTGGACGGGGTGTCGCCATCAAAGCCCTTGGTCACCCAGACCGGCTCATGGGCGTTGGTGCCGAGGCCGATCACAAACAGGTGGTTCTGGGTGTGGTCGTTCCACGTATCCCAGTGGCGCACGAACATGCGGTCATAGACCTTGCCCGTCGATTTGCGCTCGGCCTCCTGTGCGGCGCGGGCCACCGAGGCCTGAAGGTTTTCCGCATCCGGATAGACGGCCAGAGATACCACCACCGCATCGCCCTGTGCGTTCACGCGATAGGCGTTCACATCGGTCGGCAGATTGGTGATGACACTGGCAGTCTCGCCACGGTCAGCCGAGGCCCAGACCTGCGAGCTGCCCCCGCGCGAGGACAGGAAATAAAGGGTGCCGTCCTTGCCCCAGCGCGCGGTATTGGCCCCGCCCTCGCTGATCGGCAGGCGGCGCGCTTCGCCCTCGCCCTTCAACGACTGGATGTACAGAGAAGAGCTGCGGCGGTTGTTGGCCACATCGGTCGTGGTCAGCGAATAGACCACCCACTCACCATCCGGCGACACCTGCGGATCGCCCAGACGGTTGGCCGGGATCATGTCGCGATAGGTGAATGCATTACCCGCCTGCGCCGAAGCGGCGGGGGCAGAGGCGGTCGCCGTCTCGGCCATGGCCGGTGCGGCAGCAGTCAGCAGGGCAACGGCACTGAGGCCGCAAAGCAGATGGGGCAGGCGGCGCATGGGCGCTTCCTCTTTATGGCAAAATCAGGCCTAGAGGCCTAACACCCGACGCGCCGCCCGCAAACCCTCCGATTAACGTGTCGGTTGCGCCGGATGCCCGTTTCAATGCCAAGACGCTTGCCCGTCCGCCGTGCGCGGGCGACAAGCAGGGCATGAACACCGACCCTGCCCCACAGGCCGAACACATCGTCGATGTGCTGATCGCCGAGCGCGCGCCGCGGCTGACGTCGTCGTGGGCGTGGCCGATGGTACGGCCCATGCTCTATGCGCTGCTCGGCTATCCCAAGGCGGTGGCCATGGCCGATGCCATGCAGGGCCGCTCAGGGGCCGAGGCCCTGCAATATGTGTCGGACCTGCTGCGGCTGAAGGTCGAGGTGACGGGGCTGGAAAACCTGCCCGCCAAGGGGCGCTGTGTGGTGGTGTGCAACCACCCCACCGGCATTGCTGACGGGGTGGCCGTCTATGACGCCATCACCCGCGTGCGCGGCGACGCCATCTTCTTTGCCAATGCCGATGCCATCCGCGTGGCCCCGCGTCTGGCCGAGACCATTATTCCGGTGGAGTGGGTGTATGAGAAACGCACCCGCGAAAAGACGCGCCACACCCTGACCGCCGCCAAACAGGCCTTTGCCGAGGAACGCTGCCTGGTCATGTTCCCTGCCGGACGACTGGCGCGGGTGGAGAACGGCCTGCTGACCGATCCGCCGTGGGAGAGTTCGGCGGTGTCTCTGGCCCGCAAACAGGGCGCGCCGATCATTCCCGTGCACCTGACAGGCCCGACCAGCAAGCTGTTCCACCTGTTCGACCGCTTTTCGCAGGAACTGCGCGATGTGACGCTTTTCCATGAGCTGTTGAACAAGGAAGGGCAGACCTTTGGCCTGATGATCGGAAAACCGGTGCAGCCTTCGCAACTGGCCGTTGACGTGGATGCCGCAACCGATCAGCTAAAGACCTATATCGAGCGACAGCTTGCCGCCCATCCCGACGCGCCGTTCCCTGAATGAAACTACACCTAGCCGATGCCGAGGCGACCACCCGTCTGGGCCAAATCCTCGCCCCCTTGCTCCAAGTCGGTGACAGCGTGCTGCTGTACGGCCCGCTGGGCATGGGCAAGTCGACGCTGGCGCGCGGTCTGATCCGCGCCCTGACCCGTCCTGACGAGGACGTGCCCAGTCCGACCTTCACCCTTGTCCAGTTTTATGAGAGCGATCCGGCGGTCGCCCATTTTGACCTTTATCGTCTGAACGATCCCGAAGAGGCGTGGGAAATCGGGCTGGACGAGGCGCTGGACGACGGCTGTGCCATCATCGAATGGCCCGAGCGTCTGGGCGATGATCCTGCGCGCTTTCTGGGCCCCGATATTCTGACCATCACCCTCCAAGAAGAGGGCCCGTCCCGGCTTGCGACCGTTTCTGGCGCAGGCCGCTGGGAAAGTAAGATCAATGACCTCCAACCCTGAGCGCGAAAACCTGAAGCTGGCCCTGCTTGAAAAGGCGGGTCTCGGTGATGCCGAGCGTCACCCTTTGCCCGGTGATGCCTCGACCCGCCGCTATGAGCGCATTGTCGCCAAAGACGCTCGCCGCTTTATGCTGATGGACCAGCCGCCGGCCGCCGAAAGCCAGCCGTGTGATCCGGCATGGACGGCTGAGGAGCGCCATGCACAGGGCTGGAACGCTGTCGCCCGCCTGTCGGCTGGCCGTATAGAGGCCTTTGCCGCCGTGGCCGCGCATCTGAACGCGCTGGGCCTGTCAGCGCCCGCCATTCCGGCGCTGGACGCCGCCAATGGCCTCGCCCTGCTGGAAGATTTCGGCGACGACCTGTTCGCCCGCGTGATCGAACAGGGCATGGATGAGCGCCCGCTCTACCTCGCCGCCATCGAGGCCTTGGCCAAGCTACATGAAGCCGGAACGCCACCTACCGTCCTGAACGGTCCGGCGGGCGAGTGGCCAATGCTGGTCTATGACGAGGTGGCGTTGCAAGGCGGGGCGGACCTGTTCGTCGAATGGCTGCCGAAATACGATACCCGCGTCAGCTTCGATGAGGCCGCCATCAAAGCTTGGCGCGAGGCATGGGCTCCGGTGGTGAAATCAGGTGCCGACGGGGCTTCGGTCATGGCGCACCGTGACTATCACGCCGAGAACCTGATCTGGCTGAAAGACCGCAACGGCGAGGCCCGCGTCGGCATGATCGACTTTCAGGATGCCGTAATTGCCCATCCCAGCTGGGATCTGCACTCCCTGCTACAGGACGCCCGCCGCGATGTGTCGCCCGAACTGGAGGCCGAGGCGCTGGACCACTATTTCGCCCTGCGCCCGAACGTGGACCGCGCGGCCTTCATGGCCGACTATGCGGGTCTGGCGGCTCTGAACGAGGCGCGCATCATTGGCATCTTTGCCCGCCTGATCGCCCGTGACGGCAAGCCGCGCTATGCGCAGTTCCTGCCGCGCATGTGGGCGCATTTGAACCGCAACCTCGAACAGCCCGCACTGGCCACGGTCGCTGCGTG
Organism: Brevundimonas sp. UBA5713; assembly: GCF_002419815.1. Taxonomy (GTDB): domain Bacteria; phylum Pseudomonadota; class Alphaproteobacteria; order Caulobacterales; family Caulobacteraceae; genus Brevundimonas. The sequence continues at coordinate 4,785 of NZ_DIGV01000035.1, forward strand.
GTTCGACCAATATGTTCCTGCCGAGGTACGCCAATGACCGCTCCGAAAACAGCGATGGTGTTGGCCGCTGGCCTTGGCACCCGTATGCGTCCTTTGACCGATGACCGCCCCAAGGCGCTGGTCGAAGTGGGGGGACGCGCCTTGATCGACCATGTGCTGGATCGCCTGGTGGCTGCGGGTGTCGAAACGGCTGTCGTCAATGTGCATTGGTTCGCGGACTGTCTCGAACAGCATCTGTCCCAGCGCGACGATATCCGCATCATCATTTCGGACGAGCGGGCCGAACTGCTGGAAACGGGCGGCGGCTTGAAGAAGGCCCGCGCCCTGCTGGGCGATGAGCCGGTGTTTGTCGCCAATATCGACAGTGTCTGGATCGACCGTGGCGATGCGCTGGCCGATCTGGTGCGTCTGTGGAACCCCGACCGCATGGACGCGGCCCTGCTGCTGGCCCGCCGCGAAGGGGCGATTGGTTTCGTGGGTGCGGGTGATTTCTCGGTCGCCGAGGACGGCCAGCTGACGTTCAGGGGCGAGCGGGCCGAGGTGCCCTATGCCTATATGGGCGTGCACATCTGCCATCCGGCCTATGCCGATCAGGGACCGGACGGGGCCTTTTCGCTAAGCCCCCTGTGGCGCGCCTCGGCTGAAAAGGGGCGTCTGTTCGGCACCGTTATGGACGGTGACTGGATGCATGTCGGCGATCCTGTGGCCCGCGACGAGGCCGAACAGAAACTGAAGGGGTAAGCGGACAATGAGCGGGGGGCGGTTCAATCCTTTCGACGGCGCGTCACCGCGCTGGTACGCGATTTCGGCCTATCGCCCCTTCCTCGAGGATTTGGCGGCGGGGGTGCTGGACTGGCTGGGCGAGCGCCCGCCGGAAGAACTGTCCGACGCGACCATCCTGCTGCCCAACCGCCGCGCGGCGCGGGCCTTTACCGCGGCCCTGTCGAAACTGTCGGCGGACAAGCCGGTGCTGCTGCCTCAGGTGCGCCCGCTAGGGGACCTTGAAGAGGACGAGCCGCCGTTTACGCCGGGCGCGCTGGGCGTTGACCTGCCGCCCGCCATTGCGCCCCTGACGCGCCGGTTCGAACTGGCGCGGATGATCGTCGAGACCTTCGATCCGTCG
>NZ_DIGV01000035.1:6003-11594 GCF_002419815.1 Brevundimonas sp. UBA5713
GCCAGCTGGAAGAGGTCAAAGATCCGTCGCTGATCGGCGCTCTGGTCGATGGCGACATGGCCGCCCACTGGCAGCGATCCGCAGAGTTTCTGGCCATTGGCGTCGAAAAATGGCCCGCCCGTTTGCAGGAACTGGGGCTGGTCGATCCGGCATGGCGCCGCGCCACCCTGCTGCGCCGGCTGGCCGAACTGTGGGATCAGGCCCCGCCGCAAAATCCGGTGATCGTCGCAGGCTCCACCGGCACCGTGCCCGCCGCCGCCGATGTGTTGGGGGCCGTCGCGCGCGCGCCGCAGGGCTGTGTGGTCCTGCCGGGTCTCGACTTTGATCTGGACGAGGCGGTCTGGCAGCAGATCGACGCCGACAACGAACAACACCCGCAGCGCGCTCTCAAACACCTGCTGGAACGCCACGACATCGCCCGCGACACCGTGCGGCCGTGGTTCCGTCCTGAACTGACGCATGATGGCGTGCGCAAAGGTCTGGCCCGCCAGCGCCTGCTGAACGAGGCCCTGCGCCCCGCCGATGCCACCGGAGACTGGCGCGAAGCCATCAAGGACATCCGCGCCCGCGCCGCCGACAGCGGCCACGACCCGATTGCCGAGGGGGCAGACGGCCTCAAAATCCTGACGCTACACCATGAGGAAGAGGCCGCTGCGGCCATTGCCCTGATGATGCGCCAGACACTGGAAACGCCCGGCAAGACCTGTGCGCTGGTGACGCCCGATCAGGGTCTGGGCCGCCGCGTTCAGGCCCGTCTGTCGCGCTGGGGCATTGTCGCCGACGCCTCGGCAGGCCAGCCGCTGAACCGGATGGCGGCAGGCACCTTGCTGGACCTGTGCGCGCGCTGGATCGCCGCCCCGACCGACCCGCAGACGCTGTTGGGCCTGCTGAAACACCCGCTGAACCAATGGCAGGATGGCGAGACCCAGCGCGATGTGCGCGATCTGGAACGCTATGGCCTGCGCACCTCGGCCCATGCCGATTTCGACGCCCTGCGCCGCCATCTGGCCCGCGCCGAAAAGCGCAAGGGACTTAGCGATGATGCCCGCAACGCCATTCTCGATCGCAATGTCCGCTTGAACGCCTTCATCGACCGCATGGGTCAGGTTCACGCCTTGGGTCATGCACCTTTTGCGTCTGACGGACAGGCAACCCTCAACCGTGCGGCAGAAGGCCTGACGCAGGTTATCGAGGCCTTTGCCGGACAGCAGGCATGGGCTGGCCCCGATGGCGAACAAGCGGCCAGCCTGCTGACCGGCCTGATCGCCGGTGGCGCGGCGCTGGGCGAGGTGACCCCTGATCAACTGGTCGAACTGGTGCAGGACCTGCTGGCCGAAACAGTCGTGCGCACGGGCGGGGCGACCCACCCGTCGCTGCGTATATTGGGTGCCATCGAGGCCCGTCTGGTGCGCGCCGATCTGATGATTTTGGCCGGTCTGGAAGAGGGCATCTGGCCCCAAGGCGCGCCCGTCGATCCCTTCCTGTCGCGTCCCATGCGGGCCAAGATGGGTCTGCCCCCGCCCGAGCGCCGTATCGGACAAAGCGCGCAGGATTTCGTTCAAGCCGCCTGTGCGCAGGAAGCGGTTCTGGTCCACTGCGAACGACGCGGCGGCCAACCTGCTGTGCGCTCGCGCTGGCTGTGGCGTCTGGATATGCTGACGCGCGGTGCCAATAGCGACAATGCCCCTGTGCGGCTGGAGACCCAGCCTCTGGTCGCGGACTGGACGCGGGGGCTGGATGCGCCGCTGTCGGCCACGCCGCGCTATGCCCGTCGCCCTGCGCCTACCCCGCCCGTCGAGCGCCGCCCGCGCGAGCTGCCGGTCACCAGTGTCGAGCGCTGGGTGCGCGATCCCTATGCCGTCTATGCGGACCGCATTCTGGGCCTGCGCAAGATGGATCGTCCGGGCGAACCCGCCGAGGCGCTGAAGCGTGGTACGGCCATCCACGCCGCCATCGAACGGCTGGTCGAAACATGGCCGTATGACCTGCCGGATGATCTGGGAATCCAGCTGGCCGGTTTCATTCAGGATGCCCTGCGCGAGGAAGGCTTTGAAGAGGCCGCCATGGCCCGCGAGGTGCCGCTGAGCCAGCGCATGGCCCGGTTCCTCGGCCGCTTTGAACGCGAGCGCCGTGCGCGCGGCATCGAAATCCTTGTCGAGCAGAGCGGGCGGCTGACATTCGATGCGCCCGCTGGCCCATTCACCGTCACCGCCAAGGCCGACCGGATCGAGCTGGACGCCCACGGCGCGGCCATCATCGACTATAAGACGGGAGCCAACCCCAGCGCCAAACAGGTGGTCGAGGGCTTTGCGCCACAGTTGCCGCTCACGGGGGCCATTCTGGCCGGTGGCGGGTTCGGCAATCCGTCCGATCCATCGGCGCTGATCTATGTGCGGGTGATCGGTCGAGGCGAGGGCGGCCAGGTGACGGACGTGTCGGCTCCGTCGCGATCCAACACGCTTAGCGCGGCCCAGATCAGTGCCGCCGAGTTCGACCGTCTGAGAGAGGCCGTCGCCGCCTATGACGACCCCGCCCGCGCCTACACCTCATGGGAAGCGCCTCAATATATGGGCAATTTTGGCGGCAACTACGACCATTTGGCCCGTGTCTGGGAATGGATGGTGGTCGGCGGGGCCGAGAGCGAAGGCGACGGGGAATAGGCCATGATCAATGTCTCGGACCTGACGCCTGTCGAGCGCGCCAAATATTTCCAGTCGGTCGCGGCGGGGCCGGAGAGCTCCATCTTCGTCACCGCCAATGCGGGATCGGGCAAGACCACCACTCTGGTGAACCGCGTGGCGCGGTTGCTGCTCAAGCGGGTGCAGCCGGCTGAAATCCTGTGCGTGACCTATACCAAGGCCGCCGCCGCGGAGATGCAGGCGCGCCTGTTTGAAAAGCTGGGCCACTGGGCCGTGGCCGATGACGAAACCCTGCGTGGATCGCTGGCCGATCTGGAGGGGCGCAGCCGCGACGAACTGGGCGCGCAGGACCTGTCCAATGCCCGCCGCCTGTTCGCGCGCGCGCTGGAAACACCGGGCGGTCTGAAGATCCAGACCATCCACGCCTTTTGCGAAAAACTGCTGCGCCGCTTTCCTTTGGAAGCGGGCGTAACACCGGGCTTCAAGGTGCTGGAAGATCAGGCCGCTGTGCGTCTGTCACGCAATGCGCGCGATGATTTGGCCCGCCACGCTCTGGTGGCCGACGATGCGGTCAGCCGCGCCTATGAGCATTTTGCCCTGACCATGGATTTCGGCAGTTTCAATGACCTGCTGTCCCTGATCGAGGCCAAGCGCGAGGCCTTGGGCGACTATCTGGATGCGGTGGCCAAGGGCCTAGCACCCTCTCCGCGAGAGATCACCGGCGCAGGCGACCAGACCGCCGAAGAAGCGACCGACGACTTCATTCGCTACATCTCTCAGGAGGAGTGGCGCGATGCCGCCGCCGCCATGGAGGCGGGAGCCAAGACAGACGCCGCCATCGGCACCGCCATGCGCGCCGCGCTCGCGGACTGGCGTTTCGATGCCTTGGGGCCGGTATTCCTGACCCAGTCGGGCAGCCCGCGTGCCAAGATGTGCACCAAGTCTATTCCGCCAGTGACGGGCGATTATCTGGGCGCACTGCAGGACAAATTCATCGCCACCCAAGAGGTGGTGCGTAAAATCCGCGTGGCCGAAGAGACCGAACACCTGTTGACGCTGGCCCGCCTGCACCGCCATTTCTACGACACCCGCAAACAGGACGAGGCGGCGCTGGACTTCACCGATCTGGTGGGGCGCACGGCCGAACTGCTGACCAAGCGGTCGAACGCGGCATGGGTGCTGTTCAAACTGGACGGCGGCATCGAGCATATCCTGATCGACGAGGCGCAGGACACCGCCCCCGAACAGTGGGAAATCATGCGCGCCCTGACCGAGAGCTTCTATGCCGGTGACGGGGCCGAGCGGGAACGCGCCATCGGCCGCACCGTCTTTGCGGTGGGCGATGAGAAACAGTCGATCTATTCCTTTCAGGGTGCCAGACCCGAGCAACTTCTGAAGGAATCCCGCCGCTATCAACTGATGACGCAGGCCGTCGGGGCCCAGTTCGAACAGGTGCGGCTGGAGACCTCCTTCCGCTCGACGCCCGAGGTGCTGGGCTTTGTCGATGCCGTGTTCACGCATCCCGACCGTGCCCGTGCCCTGAACGGCACAGGCGATATCGAGCCCCACCTGCCCGCGCGCGCCGGACAGGGCGGTTCTGTCGAGATGTGGCCCCTGTTCAAAGAGCCCGAGCGCGCCGAAAAACAGGCATGGCAGGCACCGGTCGATCAGGAATCCGAAGCCAGCGCCCGTAAACAGCTGGCCCGCGCCCTCGCCCGCGAAATCAAACAACAGGTGGCGGACGGTCGCGGCATCTGGGCCTTTAATCCGGCCACCAAGACCTCGGCCCATCGCCCTGCCCGCTACGGCGATTTTCTCGTGCTGGTCCGTCGCCGCGATGCGACATTTGAGGAGATCATCCGTGCCCTGAAGATGGAGGGCGTGCCGGTGGCGGGGGCCGACCGCCTGAAGCTGAACGAGCATATCGTCTTTGACGACCTGCTGTCTCTGGCGCGGTTTGCCCTTTACCCGCAAGACGATCTGTCACTGGCTGAAATCCTGCGCAGCCCCCTGTGTCAGGTGCCTGATTTTGGCGCTCCCCATGACCTCTATCATCTGGCCAATGTGCATGAGCGGGGACGCCGCTCGCTGTGGCAGACCCTGCAACAGCGCCAAGGCGAGCACCCCGAATGGGGCGAGGCGCACGACCTGTTGCAGGCCCTGATCGCGGCGCGCGAGGCCGATCCCTTCACCTTTTTCGGCACGGCGCTCAACCATGTGTTTGCCGATGGTCGCTCCGGCCGCGCGCGCATTCTGGATCGTCTAGGCCGCGAGGCCGAGGAAGCCATCGACGAAACCCTCTCTCAAGTGCTGGCCGCCGAAGAGCGCGGGGGACGCGATCTCGAAACCTGCCTGTACGAACTGGAGCAAAGTCAGGTCGAGGTGAAGCGCGAGATGGAGGGGGCCCGCAACGAGGTGCGGGTCATGACCGTCCACGGCTCCAAAGGGCTGGAAGCGCCGGTTGTTATCCTGCCGGACACCACCTCCAAGGCCAAACCGCAGGGGCCGCGCCTGATGCCGGTACCGCTGGGCGATGCGGGCGAAGGCTGGTTGATGTGCCCCGCTGGCAAAGACGACTGCGAGGCCTCGGCCGAGGCGCGGGCCCTACGCGAGCAACGCACGGACGAGGAATCGCTGCGCCTGCTCTATGTGGCCCTGACGCGGGCCAAGGACCGGCTGATCATCATGGGTCGCGAGGTAGGCCGCAACAAGCTGGGCTATGTCGAGGGCAGTTGGTGGGACATCCTGCAACAGACCTTTACCATCGCGCTGGAAACAGGATCTGCCAAGACGGGACCGGACGGGCGCTCGCGTCTGGGCGAACTGCCGCCGTGCCTGCCGCCCGAGCGCCGCGTGGCCGCAGAGGCGGTTCAGATACCGGACTGGGCCATCACCCGCCCCGCCGCCGACGCCTCGGCCCGCTTTGCCGCCCCGTCGCAGATGGAGGCCGAA
>NZ_DIGV01000045.1:0-17648 GCF_002419815.1 Brevundimonas sp. UBA5713
AGCGCCGGCAGGGTCGCGATGACCAAGAACATCAGCACCAGCGGCCCGACCAGGCGCGGCACCAGGGCCCAACCGTTCAAGCCCTTTTCCCAGAAGGCCCAGATCAGCGTCGCCAAGAAGGTCGCGGCGTATATCCACGCCCCACGCACGTCGCGCAGCACCAGCAACACGCCCGAGGCGATAAGCGCCAGGCCAGCCAGGACATAGTACCAGGAGCCGCCCAGAGCGGCCAACTGCACCCCGCCGACGGTCAGGATCAGACCGATCACGGCCAGCAGGACGCCGAGAAGCAGGGTCAGCCAGCCTCCCAGACGGGTTGGCGTTGTCCATCGTGGCATGAGAGCCCCCTGAAACTGCGGATCAAGGAACGGCAACGCTGTCTCAGAGGCGGAGTTCCAAACATACATTCCCCAAGTGGCATGCCGTCTGACGTGAGTTTCGCCTGAATCCGACCGCAGGACAATCATTTTCCGTCCCGAGCGGCGTCGTCGGGCGCGCAAGGCGCTGAGACAGGGCAGATCGGCCCGCGAAGCCGCCGTGTTGTGCCCTGGTGGCGGTGTTTTTCAGCGCAGCGGACAGACCCATCCTGCCGTTTTCGTTCAGTTTGGGCGTGGATGGCGGTCATGCGCATAGCGGAGGCGCTCGCAATCGGCGGATGGCGGCGAGGATGGCGCGGACCATCGGACCGGTGACGGCCACCTCGGCCAGCTGGAAGGTGATGGCGCGGGCATGGCGGACGACACGTGCCCCGATCTTGATCAGCTTCAGTTGCAGGCTGGTCAACGACCAGTCGGCCATCGTCTCGGGCAACTCGATGCAGCGCAAGAAGATGGCCAGGTTGTAGGCCAGCGCATGCAGTTGCAGTCGCACCTCATTGTCGCGGAACTTCCGGCATGACAGCCGCGTCCAGTGGAAGGCATATTTACCTTCCTTGATGTGCTGCTCGGCGGTGCCGCGCTGGTTATAGAACCGCACCACCCAGTCGGGCTCCATCGGCAGGTTGGTGACGATGAAGCCGACACGCGGGAACAGTTCGCCCGGATGCCATTCGATCTTGGCGATCACCCGGCGTTCCTTGTCCCAGGATGCCGCCTGATACTCGAAGTCTTCGTAGAAGCGCTTGACCTTGGTCAGCGAAGGTCGCCCGACAGGGCGCGTCAGCCGATGCGCGATCTTCTCGCGCAGGACGTTGTTCGCAGGCAGCCGGATGGCGTAGAAGAATCGGGCTTCTTCCAGCCGCTCATAGATCGCGGGGATCGCGTAGGCGGCGTCAGCCCGGAAGAACCGGCCGCAAAGGTCGCGCTCCGCGTAGCGGGCGATGACGGGGTCGAGAACGTCCCGCCAGCCATCGGCGCTGTGGACGTTGCCATGGCGCAAGGCGCAGCGCTCCAGCATGCCGAACTGGTTGAACAAAAAGTTCGGGTGATAGCAGGTGCAGTCGAAATGCCCGTTCCAGGCCGCGCCCTCCTGATCGCCATGGGTGGGGCTGACCGAACTGTCCATGTCCAGAACGATGTACTTCAGCCCGTTACGGTCATGGAACCGGTCGATCCATTGGCCATTCAGGTCGGCCAGCGCGGCACGGTTCTCGGGCTGTGCCAGTGTCTCGGTCTCGAACCGTCCCATCTGCGAGGCCGAGGCCGCTTGCGCATCGACAGCCCTTCCACCCACGACCTGGCGCATCACCGGATCGAGGGCCAGGCGGTCGGCGTCGTTCACATCCTCGTATCCGGCCAGTCGCCCGAACACCGATTGCCGGAACAACCCGTCAAGCCGGTGGACCGTGTTCTTGCCGCGCCGGGTGTCGCGCAATGCTTTTGCCGCCAGATCGGACAGCCCGAGCGCGTCATCCAGCTCGCGCATCACCAGCAGGCCGCCGTCGGAACTGAGCTGCGCACCTCGGAACTCCACATGCACCCGGCGGTCGAACTCGACCCGATCTGCCCGCTTCGAACCCGCACCCTCTGGGTGATCCATCAAACGCGCCCCTCACGGCCATCAACACCATGATTTATATCGGAAATATTGAGATCCTGACAGCAAAATCAGCGATTTACTTGGGGAATGTGGGACCAAGGCATGTTTGACCGCAGCGATGCGCTGGAGGCAAAGTTTCGGCTGGGCGTGTTTGCCGGACATTTGGCCGAATATGCCGTGAGGCTTTCGTCCGATTTGGATATGCTAGAATTATCCGGTGCGGCCGGATGCCTACAAAGCTATCTGGAAGACGCCAAAACCTTGGCGCAAGCGATGGAAGTTCTGGATCGCCGCTCACGACCTATTCTTCCAGGACCACCAACTCGCTCAGCGTGATCTCAAGGCCAGCAGCCAGCTTCTCCAGAACCGTAATGGTGGGATTGCGGATCCCGCGCTCAACGCCCGAGACATAGGTACGGTGCAGGTTTGCGCGATGTGCAAACTCGTCTTGCGACCAGCCTTGGGCTTGGCGCAACTGCTGCACGCGCAGTCCGAGTTTTTGGCAAACGTCCATAGGCGCAGATGCGAGCAATGCATCTGATCAGGCGACAGACGATGAGTCTCATTTTGGTTGACTTGTCAGCGACTTCTGAGCGACCAGCGTCACCGTGTTGAGACTTATAGGATGAACCATGAAACTATCGGGGATGGCCTTTCTGGCAGTGTTGTTGAGCGCTGGCACAGCGGCGGCGCAGGAAGGCGAGGGTGCTCAAGGCGGGCTCTTCAGCGAAGAGCAGATTGCCATGGAGGTCCGCATGACGCGGTCGTGGTTGGAAGAGAGTTTGGTGGATTACGAAAGCGCGCGGTTCAGGAATGTGCGTGTGGTGCTTCTAAGTCCCAATCGCCGCGACCGTAGTCAGGTGGTTCTGGCTGTGTGCGGGCAGGCCAATGCGCGGAACCGGATGGGCGGCTATAACGGGTACAAGGACTTCTATTTTTCATCCGCGATGGATGCGTTCAGAGGGCAAGACTTTGGTGTATTTGCCAGTGAAGTCTGCGGTCGGGCTAATAGCCTAAACGAGACCGACTACACCGATCAGTTGAAGTCGGAGGGTGCACAATGAAGCGCGCTTCGTTTGCTCTTGTTGGGGCGCTTCTGAGCCTGGCAGCCTGTGCGTCCATTCCGCAACCCAGCATGGCCCCGTTTCAAACCCGTGCCGGTGGCCTAGGGTTCACCATGCAAGGGTTGGCCCAGTTTACCAATGATCAGGCGGCGATCGAACTGACCGCGCGCGAAGCGTTAAAGCAGGCCTGCAATGCCGAGATCGAGAACTTCAGCATCGAGTTTATCGATGCCACCAGCCGAGGAGGCATACCGCATACGGCTTATACCGGTCGGGCCGACTGCAAACGCTAACCTCTGCACTCACAAAGCAACAGCGGCGTCTTTTGACGCCGCTGTTTTCGTTCAACGTGGCCGAGGCCCATCGCGACGTGTGTCGGAATCCTTGAGAATATTGCGTCCCTGACGGCTGGGGGCCCAGTTGAGGAACTGGCTGAGACTATCGACCTGATCGTCATAGCGGGCGGCAGGAAAGGTCTGCATCTCGCGATGGAGATCATCAAGCCAAGTCGCTGAGCGCGGCAGTTTGGCAAAACCGGAATAGAGCCGCTCTACTGATGCAAAATACCGCTCGGCCTTGGGCAGGGTAGCGTTGATGCCAAGCCGTATACAGGCACGGGCATGAAACTGGGGATCGCTAATCCCGCGCATGTCTCTTGCGAGGTCTTCCAGCAGAGCCGGTCCCACCGAAGACTTCTCGACCAATATGGCATCGGCCTTCCAGAGTTTGCGCTCAAGCCGCACACGGGCCAACAAGTCCGGATAGAGTAGGCGCTGGCGTATCACATCGAGCAAGAGCCAGCTTGTGCCGTCATGTCCCCAGATGGTGCCGACCGAATAGTCGGCCTTGGGATCACTGGAGGAGGCCACATCCCAACTGTGCACCACCTTGTTTAGCCGATTGCGCGGTGGGGCTTCGTCGTAGAACTGAACCTTGTCCCATTGCAGATAGTCACCCTCCAAAGGTGTCGGGTTCTGCTGGTACTGGGCTTCAAAGGCACGCGGGCCCATCTCGGCCTTGAGCTGGTCGAGGACTTCGCGGGGTTCACGCTGAGGATTGAGAACATCGCCGATGCGCCGGATATGGGTTCGGCCGCGTGACAGGGGAATGATCTCGTCGCGCATGGCAATGGCAGGAAGGTCCAGATGGCGATAGCCGCCCTTGGAACTCAGGTGAGCCGAGACATCATCTTCATGCAGTCGCTGCTGGATGGCAATAACAGCGCCGGTTTGTTTGTTGTCCAGACGACTCAGCAAGGTCTCATCGACAAACCGCTGCGCCTTGGCCCGCGCTTCCGGATAGGACGCATCCTGCGCCTTCATCAGATCATCGATGATGATCAGGTCGGCTCCGATACCGGTCACTGTGCCACCCACGGCGGTGGCAAAGCGATAACCGCCTTGGCGGGTACCAAGATCGGCTTCGGTATCGCGGATAATGGAGGCGGCAGTTTGTGGAAAGACCTCGCTATACCAGCGTGACTGGATCACCTTACGAAAACTGCGCGACAGGGCGGCGGACAGCTCCTGTCCGTAGCTGGCGCAGATAATGCGGGTCTCAGGCCGCTGACCCAGCAGCCAGGCCGGAAACGCCACCGTGGTCATGATCGACTTCAGGTGACGCGGAGGAACGGTGATCTGCAGGCGGCGCTCATGGCCTTGGGCGACTTCGTGCAAAGCTTGGCACATGGCTGACAGGTACCATCCCCGAGACAGGGTTGTGTCCGGGTTCAGATGACGAAACACGAGTTCGAGGAAGACCTCGAACTCGCGCCTGGCCAAGGTGTGCACTATGATATCGGCGGGTAGGGGAAGCGCACTCATGATGCACCCCCTTCACTCGCTGAAGAGACGATATCGGCCATATAGGCGTTGATGATCTCGTCATAACCGGAGGGCTGGATCTCGCTGGGGCGATGCGCCTTGGTCTCTTCCAGCAGCGAAGTGGGACCTTCCGCCTCGATCTTGAGCAGGGTCTGGAACGCCTTGGGGCAACCTTTGACAGCCTTGTCGACCTGCTGGCGTACCGCCACCTGACGCTTGGACATCTTCTTGGTCAGGCCATCGACGGTGACGGCAACCTTGCGATCCAGTTCTTCACGCAGAAGGGTGGCCATATTACGAGATCCCTTGGGGCGGCCCTTGGGGTTACCGCTTTGGCCCTTGGCATATTGATGGGCCTTGGGCGGCCGGGCAAAGCCTACAGCATAGTCTGTGAGGGTGTGGGACATGACACATCTCCCCCATCACGCAGCAAGGGCCCTGGTGCGAACACGCACACGAGGTTGGGGATGGGGAGGCACATGAGCAGGAGAGTCTGCCACTGACTCGTTCGGCACCACGCTCAACTGCGGTTGAGCTTGCCCTTCACGCTTATGGCGGACCTGCTGGAAGGTCTGACCGGTAGAGGCCAAGATGGCAGCGCGTCCCGTATAATCCTGCCAGCGCATGACCCCGATATCGACATAGCGCGGGTCCAGTTCACTGGCGCGGCCGTGACGACGGCTGGCTTCGGAGGCGATGATGGTCGTGCCGCTGCCGCTAAACAGGTCCAGCACCACATCGCCGGGGCTGGAGCTATCGAGGATGGCATCACGGATCAGCGCCATAGGTTTGACCGTGGGATGCATCTCACGGGCCTTGGCCTTCTTGGCGCCAAAGCCGTTGACGCCCTCATAGGCCCAGACATTGGCACGGTTACGCCCGTGCTTGCCCAGTTCGACGCGGTTGAGGTGAGAAGCGCCTGACTTGCGGAACAGGAAGATCAGCTCATGGCGTGAGCGATAGAAGCTGCCCATACCGCCAGACGTCTTGTCCCAGATGATCAGGTTCAGCAATTCCATTTTGGCGTGGTTGGCTGCAGCCAGGGTGTGGGCCATGTGACGCCAGTCCATGCAGAAATAGCAAAGCCCGCCCTCCACCAGCGCTTCGCTGGAGCGAAGAAGGACTTGGGTCAGGAACTGGGTGAACTCGTCATCGCTCATCTCGCCAGAGGCCATGACGAATTCGTCGTGCTTGCCTGAGCCGGTGATATGGCCGGCGACCTCGACATTATAGGGCGGATCAGTAACCACCACGCGCACGGCATCGCCTTGCAACAAGGCGGCCATGGTTTCTGGCGCGGTGGCATCGCCGCAGTAAAGCCGATGATCACCGAGCAGCCACAGATCCCCTAGACGGCTCACGGGCTCATTGGGACGATCGGGCAGGGTGTCGGCATTCTCGCCCCCGCCATCCCCTTCCAGGATCAGGCTGTCGATGCGGGCTGAAGACAGGCCGGTGACCTCAAGGCTGAAACCGAGATCGATATTGGACAGGTCTTGCAGTTCAAGGCCGAGCGCTTCGGTGTCCCAGCCGGCCAGTTGTCCGAGTTGGTTCTCGGCGATGCGGAAGACCCGCAGCTGATCGGAGCTGAGGTGGCGGATGCGAATGCAGGGTACGTCCTGAAGACCCAGTTTGCGGGCGGCTTCCAGACGGCCATTGCCGGAGATGATTTTGCTGTCCTGATCGATCAGGACCGGCACCAGAAAGCCGAACACCTCGATGGCGCGGGCCAGCGCGGTGATGTCGGAGGCTTTATGGAGTTTGAGTTTGCGACCTTCCGCAATCAGGGCAGCGATCGGCAAATACTCGATCGACAGCTGAATGGAGGCGGGAAGCTGCGGGGTGTTTAGATCATTCTTGTGGTCTACCTCGGAGGTCATGGTGAGGATCCTTGGATACAGGCGTGAGAGCGCACACCCGCAAAGCGGGCATCACGTGCATTCTCAGCAGGATGGAGGGGGATATTGCGACGGCAGGCTGGCAACACCGGCTGCGTGGCGTCTATGGTCATGGCTTCAAGTACAGCCCGATACGGCACAGCTGGGAAGCGGCCCAAGCTTTGGCAATGGGGGCGGCTAAATCTTTTTGAACATCGGTGGACTAGCGCTGCAATCGGAGCGTTAGTGAGGGTGTTCAGCCCGGCCAAGCCGGGCTCGGATCAGTAGGGGCAAGCCGCTCCGGATGATCCGAGGAACACCATGCTGACCTTCCAGAACATAGAGCCGCAACCGGTTGCAAAGGCACCGAGTAAACAGGCGCAACTGATCGCTCTGCTTGAGCAAGAGGGCGGGGCCACTATGAAGGCCATGACCCTTGCCACCGGCTGGCAGCCGCACTCGGTTCGAGGCGCAATCGCCGGCGTACTGCGCAAGAAGGGCTATCTGGTCCAAAGTTACAAGCATGAGGGCACGCGTTACTGGTCCATCCAAACCGAGGCAGGCCAATGAACGAGATCAAGGCCTTGGTCGCGGCGGTGGCAAGCATGACTCTGGAAGAGGTGCGCTACGTTTGGCGCGAGCGGTTTGGCGAGCCGCCGGCCTTGCGATCGACCGATCTGATGAGAAGGGCGCTGGCTGACCGGTTGCAGCAGGAGAGTTCATCGCATCCGTTGGACAAGCGTTTGGCGCAACTGGCGGCTCGGCACCGGACAGGCTCCAAGCCCACCGTGGTGGCTCACAGCTTCAAGACCGGCTCGCTGCTCCAGCGCGAATGGCAGGGCGAGCGCTATCAGGTCGAGGTAGTGGAGGGCGGCTATATCTGGAAGGGGCGAAGCTACAAGAGCCTGTCAGCCATTGCCCGTGAGATCACCGGCTCGCGCTGGAACGGGCCGCGCTTCTTTGGACTGCGTGAGGATCAAGCCTGATGCAGACCAAGACCATCCGCTGCGCCATCTATACCCGCAAGAGCACCGAAGAGGGCTTAGAGCAGGATTACAACTCCCTGCATGCCCAGCGCGATGCCTGCGCCGCCTATATTCTCTCGCAAGCGGGCGAAGGCTGGAGCCTGTCGCCCGAGATCTATGATGATGGGGGCTATTCGGGCGGGACGATGGAGCGTCCGGCCCTCAAGCGGCTGATGGCGGACATTGAGGCCAAGAAGATCGATGTGGTAGTGGTCTATAAGGTCGATCGCCTGACCCGCTCATTGGCCGACTTCTCTAAAATTGTGGAAGTGCTGGATCGTACCGGCTCCAGCTTTGTCAGCATTACCCAGGCCTTTAACACCACCACCTCCATGGGCAGGCTGACGCTGAACGTTCTTCTGTCCTTTGCCCAGTTCGAGCGCGAAGTGACCGGAGAGCGGATCCGCGACAAGATCACCGCCTCCAAGAAGAAGGGGCTGTGGATGGGAGGCACGCCACTGCTTGGCTATGACCCCGACGGGCGCACCTTAAAGATCAACGAACAAGAAGCCGATGCCGTGCGCTGGATGTTTGCCCGCTATCTGGAGGTGAAGTCGGTACACCAGATGGTCAAGGATGCATCGGCTAAGGGCATCTGCGCCAAGCGCTGGGTTAATCGCCATGAGGTTGAGACCGGTGGCGGGCCGTTGCAGCGCGGAGCGATCTACTACCTGCTACGTAATCGCACCTATATTGGCGAGATCCCGCACAAGGACGAATCCTATCCCGGTCAACACGAGGCGATCATCTCACGCGAGACCTTTGATTCGGTGCAAGCCTTGCTGGATGAAACCCGCCGTACCCGAAAGCCGGGCAAGGCGCGGCCCGCTCATACGGGCGCACCGTTGTGCGGACTGATCTTTGATAGTGCCGGGCAGGTGATGTCGCCGGTCAATGCTAGCCGCAAGGGCGGAGCCACCTACAGGTATTATGTCTCAACGGCGGTTCAGAAGGGGCGCAAGTCTGAAGCCGGTGTGCATCCACGCGTGTCTGCACCGGTGATCGAAGAAGCCGTTCACAAGGCGGTGGCTCCCTTGCTGGAGACCAACACATCTCCAACCTGGGATCAGGTGCGAGATGTGATTGACCGCATCGAGGTGCAGCGCGAGGGGCTGAAGATCAGGCTGGATCCGGCACGCCTTACCGAATGCCCCATCAGCGATGCGGGAAAGATGCGATTGGCGCAACTGGATCAGGAGCAAAACCAGCCGGTGATTCTCTGTCCGATCCAGATCACCAAACGCGGTGGACTGACGGTGCTGGGTCCCAATGGCACGGATGCCATCATCAAGCGCAATCTGGACCCGGCGCTCAGTTCGGCACTGGTCAGGGCTGAGGCCTGGAAGCGCAAACTTTTGAGCGGCGAGGTGACGCGTTTAGAAGACCTGGCCCGCGCTGAAGACATCAACTCGACCTATGCCACGCGCATGCTTCGGGTGGCTTTCCTGGCTCCGGAGATCAAGGCGAAGATCCTTGAGGGCGTGAGCGACGAGCATCTGACTTTGCAGAACATCATGAGGCAGGATGTTCCGCTGGATTGGGATGATCAGCGAGCTCTGTTTATGGGCTGATCTTCTCCCTGTTATCGTGATTTAAATCCCTGATACGGCCGATTTATTCACTGCTCGGCCGTTTTATTTTCCCTGTTAATTTGTAAGGGAAATGAGCTGCTGCACTATGAAAAGCCCCGCTACGGCGGGGTTTTCTCTGTTTGGCGTCAGGCTCAAAATACCAAAACACAGGCGATATTCCCTGTTATTCCCTGTTAACAGGCAAAGGACACGCCAAACCCTAGCGCCGCTAAGCAAACGGAGACGAGCAGGAGAATGAGGGGCATATCTGCGCCATCAGCCGTCTCTGGAGACGGCAAATAGCCCGAAAGGGCTGTGCAAGTATCGGTAATGTCGGGGGTATTTGCGGGCGACCCGCATAGCCCGCGTTAGCGGGTGAATAGATGGCGGACAGAGAGGGATTCGAACCCTCGATAGAGTTGCCCCTATACACGCGTTCCAGGCGTGCGCCTTCAACCACTCGGCCACCTGTCCTAATCCACCGTGTGTCCGGATGCGTCCGGAGCGGATTCGCCGGGAGCGGTCCGGCGAGAGGGCGCTGATTAAATCATCACTGACGGATGGGCAAGCGCCCATCGACGCTCCATATGATATTCTGACAAAAGATTTTGGAGTCCCGCCATGTTGTTGAAAAAAGCCGACACCTTGCCGACGCAGGCCGAAGCCTTGCCGGGTCGCGCGCAGGTCATGCCCACGGACGAGACGCACCATGTGCTCGGCACCCCGCTCAAGGGGCCGTGGCCGCAAGGTATGGAAGTGGCCGTGTTCGGCATGGGCTGCTTCTGGGGCGTGGAGCGCGTGTTCTGGCAGCTGGACGGCGTCTATTCGACGGCGGCGGGTTATGCGGGCGGTATCACGCCCAATCCGACCTATGAGGAAGTCTGCACCGGTCGCACCGGCCACACCGAGGTGGTTCAGGTGGTGTTTGACACCGCCAAGACCTCCTATGCCGATCTGCTAAAGGCCTTCTGGGAGAACCACGACCCGACGCAGGGCATGCGTCAGGGCAATGACGTGGGCACCCAGTACCGCTCGGCCATCTACTATCAGAACGAGGCCCAAAGGGCCGAAGCCGAAGCCTCCAAGGCCGCCTATCAGCAAGCGTTGAGCGAAGCAGGTCGTGGCGAGATCACCACCGAAATCCTCGAAGCGCCCGAGTTCTATTATGCCGAGGGCTATCATCAGGGTTATCTGGCCAAGAACCCGGCGGGCTATTGCGGCATCGGCGGCACCGGTGTGGTGTGCCCGATCGGTCTGGGCGTGAACGCCTAAGCCTGAGAAACCCAAGGGGGCGGGCCATGACGTTAAAGGATGTCGAACGCTATTGCCTGTCGCTGAAGGCGGCGGTGGCCGAGCGTCCGTTTGGCCCGTCCCTGTTGGTGTTCAAGGTCGGCGGCAAGATCTTTGCCCTGCTGAACGAGACCGAAGCCAATGTCTCGTTCAAGGCCTCCGACATTGCCAATGAGCTGTTGCGCGAGCAGGGCAGGGCGCGCCGTGCGCCCTATCTGCCGCGCGGTGGCTGGCTGAATGTCGAACATTTGGACGGCTGGGATCAGGACGAACTGAACGACCTGATCCTGTGGTCCTACCAACGCGTGTCGGCCAGCTTGACCCGACAAGCGCGCAAAGACCTCGGCCTCTAAAGCGCCTTAGCGACAGGTCTGCGCGAACTGGCTGGCGGCCAGCTTTGTGCCCTCGTGCGGGACCAGAGCGTTCCACGTCTTTCCGGTGCGCACCGCCACCCATCCGGCTGCCTCCATAGCGCTGAACAGCGGATCGCTGGCATCGATATGGGTTTCCATACGGTGGGTGCCGGTCAGGCCATCCAGATCATTCTGGGCCGAAAAACTGCGGTGCGCGCGATCTGTAGCGAACTGGAGGGTCCTTTGACGGGCATCTTCGGCGGCCACGCTAACGCGCACTTTTCCGGTACCGCGCAGGCAATCCATGATCAGAGGCGCATCGTCCGAGTTCTGCACGCCAAAGGCCAGCACCGGCTCGTCCTCGCTCAGATCCATGACCCAGTCATAGTTGGCCTGAACCTGACGCGGGCCGTCATAGAACTCATCGCGCGGCGCGGGGCTGATGGTTGCACAGGCCGACAGCAGGCTAAGGGTGCCGATCATCGTCGTAAGGCTCAACAGACGCGCACGCAGGGAGGAAAGCGGCGAAGACGGTCTGGAAACGGTTGCGGTCACGGTACAGGCCTCTCAAGCGGGGATGGCACTAAAATCGTCACTTCGGACGACAGTGATACACCGGTTTGTCCGGTTCGGGGCAATTTCACGGCCCGAAAGCCTTTGAATCGCATCCAATCGTAACAGGCGGCAGTGTGTAGCGGGCGGCAGTATTGGCGCGCACGACCGCGGGGCGGCAAGTTTGACCTACCTGCCGCCGCCGCCTTTCAAGTTGTGCCGCCCGAAGGATCAGAACGGGCTGAAACGCTCCACCAGCGACTGGGCCGCCGGCGTGTTTTGCATGCGCGACACGTCTCCACGGCCACCATAGGAGATGCGCGCTTCGGCGATCTGGGTGTGGGCGATGGTGTTGGCGCTGGAAATGTCTTCGGGGCGGACGATGCCCGCGACGGTCAGTTCGCGCAGTTCGCGGTTGGTGCGCACTTCCTGACGCCCCTGAATGACAAGGTTTCCGTTCGGCATCACGGCGGTGATCACGGCGGCGATGGTCAGGTTTACCCGCTCCGAGCGGCTGATATTGCCCGAACCATTGGCCGAGAACTCGCCTTCGGTGCCGATCATATTGGCCGCGTCAAACCCGCCGGGGAACGCCTTGCCGAGGCTGTTTTCCAAGCCGAAGAAGTTGGTCACGCCGCCCGATGCGCTGTTGGAACGCGAGCGGTTGGTGCTGTTCTGGGTCTGGGCGCGGTCGTTGATGTCGATGTTGACGGTCAGGATATCGCCCACGCGGCGGGCGCGCTGGTCGCCAAAGAAGCTGCGCGATCCGGTGCGCCACAGGCTGTTGGCCGAGGCGGGGCTGGCCTCGGGCAGATAGGCCTGCTCCACAGGGGCCAACTGCGCCGGATACATGACGGGGGCCAGCTCCGGCCCTTTCAGCACTTCGGTCGCGGTCGAACAGGCGGCCAGAGGAACAAAGGCGGCGAGGATCAGAAGTTTACGCATGGGACGGTCTTTCTGGCTCAACGGCTGGCAAATTGGTTGGAACGGGATTGGCGGCTGGCCTGCGCGGCAGGACCGGCCAGGGCACGGCCCTCGGCCACGGCGACCGCCTCGATCAGTCGGCCCGATTGCAGGTTCAGAATGCTGACCGGCTCGCCCAGGGCGGCATTGCGCTGGGCGCGGCCCGTGATGGTCAGTTCGATGCCGCCGACCTGATACAGCACCTCGACCATGTCATTGCG
Organism: Brevundimonas sp. UBA5713; assembly: GCF_002419815.1. Lineage (GTDB taxonomy): Bacteria > Pseudomonadota > Alphaproteobacteria > Caulobacterales > Caulobacteraceae > Brevundimonas. Next base: position 12,717 of record NZ_DIGV01000045.1, read on the forward strand.
GGCGATCACTTGCGGCGCAGCCAGATCGCGGCTGTTCAGCACCTGACCGGCGCGCATCGGGCGGCGGGCCGACAGGCCGATGATGTCATTGGCATCTTGCGGGGCCGAGACGGGGGCCTGATGGGCCTGAACCGTGGTCCATTCAACGTCGTCCGGACCAACGATTTCGCCGGTGGCCAGATTGCGCGTCAGGGCCAGAGCTTCCACCGTGGCGGCGCTACGGCTGGCGGTGGTCAGGCTGTTGGCGACGGGGGCGGCGGCCCCTTGGCGCACCACAATGCGGCGAAGGCCGGTGGCATTGTCCCACACCAGTCCGGCGCGGCGGGCGGTGATCTGGACTTGGGCGGCATCCAGTACCGCCGTGGTTCCTGCGCGGCGACCGACCACCACGCTTGCGGCTGATCCGGCCCCGTCGAACAGTTCGCCCAGAGTGATCTGGCCGTCGTCGTCGGTGGGCTGGGCCTTCAGGGAAACGGTGCCCGCCTCGGCCTGCGTGGCCAGAGCCGAGGCCGCAAGGGCCGCAACCCCCAGAAGAACCGTCGCCGTGGTGATCAGCTTTTTCATGATCCGGCCCCTAGTTCTTCAACTGTGCCGAAACCGACAGCATTTCGTCGGCGGTGGTGATGACCTTGGAGTTCATCTCATAGGCGCGCTGGGCCACGATCAGATTGGTGATTTCCATCACCGAATCCACATTGGACGCCTCGGTATAGCCTTGCAGCAAGTGGCCATAGCCCACGTCATCCGGCACGCCGACAGTGGCGGGGCCGGACGCGGCGGTCTCCAGCAGCAGGTTGTCGCCCACGGCTTCAAGGCCCGCCTCATTGACGAAGGTGGCGATTTCCAGCTGGCCCACAACCTGCGGCTCGGCCTCGCCATCAAGGATCACCTGCACCTGACCCGAACGCGAAATAGCCACGTCCACGGCGTTTTGCGGGATGTTGATGGCCGGCTCGATCGGATAGCCGTCCTTGGTGACCAGTTGGCCCTCGGCGTTGACGGCAAAATTGCCCGCGCGGGTATAGCTGATCTCGCCCGACGGCATGGTCACCTGAAAATAGCCCTTGCCGTTGATGGCAATGTCATAGGTGTTGCCGCTGCGGCTGGGGCTGCCCTGTTCGGTGATGCGGTAAACGGCACCGGCCTTCACACCCATACCGATCTGGATACCGGTCGGCACCACGGTGCCTGCGGTCGAGGACTGGGCCCCCATCCGCTCGATGTTCTGGTACAGAAGGTCCTGGAATTCAGCGCGTTGGCGCTTGAAGCCAACGGTGTTCATGTTGGCGATGTTGTTCGAGATGACCTCGACGTTCAGCTGCTGGGCGGCCATGCCCGAGGCGGCGGTACGAAGTGCGCGCATTCCTCAGTCCCTTCCTTACGACACCTTGCCCAGGCGCTCGACAGCGCGGCGGCTCAGGTCATTGGTGTTTTCGATCATGCGGGTGATGCGCTCATAGGCGCGGTTGATCTCGACCAGATTGGTGATCTCGATCAATGTGTTGACGTTGGAGCCTTCCAGCATGCCCTGACGAATCTGGGCATCGGCGGCGTCCATCGGCTCTAGGTTGGAGACGTTGCGGTAAAGGTTGTCGCCGCCCTTTTCCAACACCGACAGCTCTTCAAAACGCACCACCGACAGGCGGCCCATGATCTGGCCCTGCTGGGTGATGGTGCCGTCGTGACCCACGCTGATGGGGCCCAGTTCCGGATTGACGATCAGCTCGCCCGCATCGGTCATGACCGGCAGGCCCTGCTGGGTCGTCAGACGCCCCTCGGCGTCCATGGTGAACGATCCGTCGCGGGTATAGGCGGGGCCGGTGGGCGTGGTGACGGTGAAGAAAACGCCTTCACCCTCGATGCCGAAATCCAGCGGGCGACCCGTCTGTTTCAGTGCCCCCTGGCCGAAGTCACGGCCCACGCCCTTGTCCAGCACAAAGCTGGCCGAGGGGCGGATGGCATGGTTGCGGGCGCGCGGACCCACTTCGGTCCCCACCAGCATCTGCTCGACTTTGAAACCGGTCGTATCCGCATTGGCGATGTTGTTGGCCACGATATCCAGCTCGCGGCGCAACGTCATCTGGCGGGACAGTCCGATATAGGCGGCGTTTTCCACGTCAAAAGACTCCTTCGGCCTTTCACGTCGCAACTGTCGTGCCAAAGGGTCGAATGACCGGAAAACAAGCACTTAGCCCAAATGGCCCAAATAAGGCCCGGCAGGATTTTCCTATGGTTAACGTGCTGTTAACCAAAAGCGTCGCAGTTAGCTGTGCTGTAGAGCGGGGCAGTTCGCATGCTGAAACTGAAGCTGGGCAAGAAAAAGGGCGACAACGCCCCTCCGGCCGTCATTGACGGCGAGACGGCTCAGAACGTCGAGGGCGAGGAAACCGCCACCAAGAAGAAGCCGCCGCTGCTGCTGATCATCATCGGCGCGGCTGTTCTGGTCGCGGGTATCGGCGGCGGCGCTGCCTTCTTCCTGATGAAGCCCAAGAGCGCCGAGCCAGAAGCGGCCGCCGGCGCCCACGCGCCCGAAGAGGCTGCTGCAGGCGGTCATGGCGAGGAAGACGAGGGCGATGCCGCTGCGGGCGGTGTGGGCACGATTGCCGCCGGTCCCGATGGCGTGACCTTCTACACCCTGCCCGACATGATCGTGAACATTCAGTCGCCGGAAGGTCGCACGACTTATCTGAAGCTGAAGCTGACGCTGGAGATGAAGGATGCGGCGGCGGCCAACCGTCTGCGCGCCCAGTACCCGCGCCTGAACGACATGTTCCAGAGCTTCCTGCGTGAACTGCGCCCCGAAGACTTGGCTGGATCGGCAGGGTCATATCAGCTGCGCGCGGAAATCCTGCGCCGCGTCAATCTGGTGGCGGCACCGTCCAAGGTGGACGCCGTGCTGATCGAAGAAATGCTGGTGCAATAGGATGACCGACACCCTCGGCGCACCTCCCATGGATGAAGACCCCTTCGGCGGCGCAGAAACGGGTGGTCTCTCCGAGCGCGTCCTCAATCAGGACGAGATCGACAGCCTGCTGGGCTTCGATATGGACGACGGCTCGGGCGATGACCGCAGCGGCATCCGCGCCATCATCAACTCGGCGCTGGTGTCGTATGAACGCCTGCCGATGCTCGAAATCGTCTTTGACCGCCTTGTGCGACTGATGACGACCAGCCTTCGCAACTTCACCTCCGACAACGTCGAGGTGTCGCTGGACACCATCTCCTCGATCCGTTTCGGCGACTATCTGAACTCGATCCCTCTGCCCGCCATTCTGGCCGTGTTCCGCGCCGAGGAACTGGACAACTACGGCCTGCTGACGGTTGATAGTAACCTGATCTATTCGATCGTGGACGTGCTGTTGGGTGGCCGTCGGGGTACCGCAGCCCTTCGTATCGAGGGCCGTCCCTACACCACCATCGAACGTGTGCTGGTGCAGCGCATGGTCGAGGTGATCCTGAACGATGCGCGTCAGGCCTTCGAGCCGCTGACGCCGGTGCATTTCAATCTCGACCGTCTGGAGACCAATCCGCGCTTTGCCGCGATTGCGCGCCCTGCCAACGCCGCCATTCTGGTCAAGCTGCGCATCGATATGGAGGACCGTGGCGGCCGCGTGGAACTGCTGCTGCCGTACTCCACGCTCGAGCCCATCCGTAAGATGCTGCTGCAACAGTTCATGGGGGAGAAGTTCGGCCGCGACAACATCTGGGAAGGCCACTTGGCCACCGAGCTTTGGACCACCGACACCGAGGTGCGCTGCGTTCTGGATGAACAGCAAATGCCCCTGTCCAAGGTGCTGGAACTCAAGGTCGGCGACACCCTGATGCTGAACGCCACCCCCAACTCCGACGTACAGGTCAAGGCGGGCTCCATCCCCCTGACCACGGGCAAGATGGGCCGTCGCGGCCAGCATATTGCCGTGCGCGTCGAAGCCCCGATCACTACCGAAGCGGCCCTGCGTGTGGCCGGAAGGAACGTCTGATGACCGGCATTATTCTCGATTCCATCCTGATGCTGCTGCTGGTGGCGGCCATCGGTTACGGCGTGAAGCTGGAGCGCAAGCTGAAGGCCCTGCGCGAAGGCCAGCTGGCCTTTGCCGGTGCGGTCAAGGAACTGAACAATGCCGCAGGCCGTGCCGAACAGGCGCTGGCCACCCTGCGCGCCTCAGGGGCAGAAACCGACCTGCTGCACGACCGCATCATCAAGGCCCGCGCCGTCAAACAGGAACTGGAAGTCCTGATTGCCCGCGCGCCCAAGTCGGCGCAGGTCAGCGCCGCTGTCGCCCGCAACAATGTGCCGGAAGAAGAGCCGCTGGAACTGGTTTCCACCATGGCCCTGATGAACGACGAGAACGAGCGTGCCCGCCGTATGGCCAGCCTGATGCAACGCATCGAGAACGCCAGCAACGCCATGCCGGTGGCTCCGGCCAAACCCAAGGCTGAAAGCGCCGACAACCGTCTGACCGGCATGTTGCAGGCTCTGGCCGCTAACCAAGCTGCTCAACAATCCCTCAACCGTGCCCGTCGTAGTCTGGACGAGGATCTTTTCGCGGCTTGATGAAAGACGTGACCTTTTATGGTCACGCTTCTAGACTTAGGCGGTTCCATCTTCTGCTTCGGTTAAACCCATGAGCAATCTGCCCCGTCTTCTGCCCCTTATCGCCATCGCCATTGGCGGTGTTGTCGCCGTGCGCGCGGCAGGCGTGGCACCGGATCTGTTCAAGGGTGCCGTGGCCTGGGCCGAGGAGGGGGCACCCGCTGCCGCCGACAGCGCGACCGAAGTGGCCGCCAGCACTTCGGCACCGCCCGCCATCTGTGCGCTTACGCCGGAACAGCTGGCGCAACAGGCCGGCATCTCGCCCGCCGAGCTGCGCATCATCCAGTCCCTGTCCAAGCGCCGCGAAGAGCTGGACGCCCGCGACGCAGACTTTGCCA
>NZ_DIGV01000045.1:17675-41821 GCF_002419815.1 Brevundimonas sp. UBA5713
GCTGATGGTCGCCGCCGAGCAAAAGTTGGACGCCAAGATCAAGGCACTGGAAGGCTTGAAGGGCGAGATCGGCGGCCTGCTGGGTCAGGGGGACGAGCAGGAAAAGGCCGAGAATGAACGGCTGGTCGCCGTCTATTCGGCCATGCGTCCGCGCGAGGCGGCGGCTGTCTTTGCCACCCTGAACGACGATGTGCGCCTGCCGGTCGCTCAGGCCATGCGTCCGCGCACTCTGGCCGCCATCATGGCGCAGATGCAGCCCGCCCAGGCCCGTGAGCTGACCGAGAAACTGGCCAAGCGTTATGCGGCGGCTCCCTTGCGCGCCCGCGCCGCTGCCGCTGCCGGTGAACCGGTCGCCGCCCCCGCCGAACAGGCCCCCGCAGCGGCTCCTGCCGCAGCCCCTGCCGCTTAAGTCTGTCCTGATCGGTTGGCTTTGGCCGCTAAGGCGGCTATTCAGCGCGCTTCGATTTTACCAAGGAAGACCGTCATGTCCGACGTTTTGCCCGACCGCCTGTCGGTTGACCCTGACAGCCCCTATCACGACGCCGAACTGCTGATGAAAGGCATCGGCATCCGCTTCAAGGGCGAAGAGAAGACCAACGTCGAAGAGTACTGCGTCTCCGAAGGCTGGGTCCGTCTGGCCGTCGGCAACCGAGTTGACCGTCGCGGCAAGGCTCTGACCGTCAAGCTGCAAGGCGAAGTCGAACCCTTCTTCAAGGGCGAGTAAATCTATCGGCGGGCAGAGAGATTTGTGACTTCCTGTCGCACCCTCTGCCCGCTAGGCTCCCCCTGTTATCTGTAGGGCAGGGGGATGCCATGAAGTTCAAGTCCGGCTTGTTGGCCACTGTTTTCGCGCTGGGTCTGATGACCGCGCCCGCCGTGGCTCAGGATGCAGCGACCATCGCTGCCGCAGAGGCGCTGCGTGACAGTGCCGTGAACGACCAGATCGCCTACGAATTCACCCGTGACATGACCACCCTGTTTGGCCCGCGTCCGGCAGGGGCGGCGACTGACCACGCTGCCGCTGTGTGGGCCGCCGAGTGGATGCGTCGGAACGGCTTCCAGAACGTCCGTATCGAAAACTTCCCCCTGATCGGCTGGGAACGCGGCAGCGAAAGCGCCGAGATCGTCGGCTTCGGCGCGCAAAAGCTCTATGCCGCCGCTCTGGGCCATTCGATCCCGACGCCCGCCGAGGGCATCGAGGCCGAGATCGCCCACTTTACCTCGCTGGAAGACCTGATGGCGCTGCCCGCTGGCGCGCTGAACGGCAAGATTGCCGTGGTCGATCTGGGCCAGATGGTCGCTGACCGTACGGGTTCGGGGTATGGGCCGCGCTCGCGTGTTCGCTCGGCTGGGCCCAAGGCCGCCAAGGAACGTGGTGCGGTGGCTTTCGTGATGCGCTCGGCCGGTTCTGACCACCATCGCATGCCGCACACCGGCACCACCGGCTATCACGATGGCGAGGTGCCCCTGCCGTCGTTTGCCCTGTCGGCCCCCGATGCCGATCAGGTGGCCCGTCTGGCCGCTACCGGTCAGCCGATCCGCATGAAACTGTTCTCTGCGGCCCGCACCTATGAGAGCCACAGCCAGAATGTGATCGGCGAGATCGTTGGCGCGACCCGCCCCGAAGAAGTGATCGTACTCGGCTCGCACATGGACAGCTGGGACATGGGCACCGGTGCCATCGATGACGCCGCAGGCGGCGGCATCACCGTCGCCGCCGCCCTGCATATCGCCCGCGCAGGCCGTCCGGACCGCACCATACGCGTCATTCTGTTCGGTGCCGAAGAAGTGGCTCAACCGTCCGAAGCCTATGTGAAGGGCGGCACCGTCTATGTGCGCAACATCGGCGATGCCGTTGAAAAGCACATCATCGCCGGTGAATCCGATCTGGGTGCCGACAATGTCTATGCGCTGGGCCTGCCGCCGGGTGTTCAGGGCAGCGAGTTTGAAAAGATCGCCCTGCGCGTTCTGGCTCCGCTGAACATCGAAGCGGGCAACCCCGAACGCTTCGGCGGCGTGGACATCGCCCCGCTGGCCGGTGCAGGCGTTCCGGTCTTTGGCCTGAAGCAGGATGCCACCCGCTATTTCGACTGGCACCACACCGCTGACGACACCTTCGACAAGATCGATCCCAAGCAGATGCAGCAGAATGTGGCGGCGTGGGTGGCCTTGGTGAAACTTATTGCCGATTCAGATGTAGACTTCCGTGCCATTGCTGCGGCAAACACGCAACCGGCAGCCTCGAACTGAATCGGTTCGGCTGATCCGCTGCGAGCGTGGCGAAATTGGTAGACGCAAGCGACTTAAAATCGCTCGGCTTAGGTCTTGCGGGTTCGAGTCCCGCCGCTCGCACCACACTCTGAACGCCAGAGTCGTATCGATACAACAGGCGCGGGGCCAATGGCCTTGCGCCTGTTGTTTGTCGTGCATCCGTCATGCGACAGGGGTAAGGCCAAGCCTTAAGGGTTCAGTCTGCCTGTCCATGCTCTGGTAAGTGATGATCTTCAAACGTCTGCTTCTGTCCGCTGCTGCTGCCGCTTTGGCGCTGGCTTCCGTCAATACCCCGGCTGTTGCGGCTGTGGTCGCAGAAGACGAAGCCTATAGCGGTCCGCGTCTGGTCGTGACCGTAGTTGTCGACCAGCTCAGCTCGAACCTGTTCAACCAGTACCGCCGCCATTTCACCGGTGGTCTGAAGCGGATGATGGATGAGGGTCTGGTCTACGCCAACGGCTTCCAGACCCATGGCGTGACGGAAACCTGCCCGGGGCATTCCACGGTGCTGACGGGAATGCATCCCACCCACACCGGCATCGGCGTCAACTACAGCAATGACGACCAGACGGGCGAGGGCCGCTATTGCATGGCGTCCAAGGTTAACACTCTGGCGCATGGAGCTGTGACCGATAACGGCAATGTCGGCACCGAGCTTCTGCTGGTGGACACACTGGGCGACTATGTGCAGGCCAAATATCCCGGCAGCCGCGTGATGGCGGTGTCGGGCAAGGATCGCGGCGCGCTCAATTTGGCAGGCCATAACGGTCAGGCCTTCTGGTTCACCGACGGCTTTGGCCTGACCACCTACGTTAAGCCGGGCGAGACCGCCCAGCAGCGCCTGTCGGTGGTCGAAGAGTTCAACAAACGCTATCCGGCAGCCGAGAACGGCCAGCGCTGGCGCGGCGACATCGCCCGCTGTCAGGCCATGGCCGAAGACATCGATATCGTGGACGGCACCTTCAAATCCATGGTGCCGCCGTCCGTCGACAAATTCCCTGTCTCGCCGCTGTATGACGAAGAGACCATCGCCGCCGCCCTTTACCTGCTGGACAGCCAGAAGCTGGGTGAAGGCGAGGGCGTAGATATGCTGGGCGTGTCCCTGTCCGGCACCGACATCATCGGTCACAGCTTCGGCACCCAAGGTCCGGAAATGTGCGAACAGCTGGTGCGTCTGGATGCGGCTCTTGGCACGCTGCTGGACCGTCTGGACGATGTCGAGGGCGGCGTCATTCTGGCTCTGACTGCCGACCATGGCGGTGCCGACGTGATCGAGCGTACCGCCCGTCGCGGTTTCCCGTTCGCGCATCGTCTGGACACCAAGCCGGTGGATGAGGCCAACGCGGCCCTGCGCCAACAGTTCGGACTGGATTTCGACCCGCTGCGTCGCGGCTCGTCGGGCCTGCGTATCGTCGACACGGCCGGACGCGCTCTGGCCGAACCTCTGCGCACCCAGATCGCCCATGCGGCTGTGGAAATGCTGCACGGCAAGGGTGACTATGCCTTTGTCGGCTTCCGGGACGACCTGCTGAAAGATCCGGTGCCGGACAGCCTGCACCCGCAAATCCTGACGGTGCGCGAGCGTATGCGCCTGTCGGTGGTGGACGGCGTGTCGGCAGACCTGCTGATTGCCCTGCAACCGGGCGTGGCCACCGGTGGCCGTCTGGGCAGCAACCTGTCCAGCCACGGTCAGCCGTGGGACTATGACCGTGGCGTGCCGATCATCTTCTGGGCACCGGATGGTGTGGGTCAGGAACGCTTCATGCCCGCACGCACCATCGATATCGCGCCGACGCTGGCCAATATCATCGATGTGGACCTGAAAAAGGTGGATGGGCGCTGCATGGATCTGGGACTCGGCGAGGCTCCGGCCTGTCCGATCGAGTAAGGCAATCGCCATAAACTCGTGTTTCTGTGGACCGGAGGTGCTTGTCGCCTCCGGTTTTTCATTGGCACAACAGTGGCTAGGAAGCGCGCCAGACGCTTTGACGCCCCATGCGGCCATAATCCCGAGGAAGCCTGCCGATGAAACGTGCCCGTCGTACCCGTATCGTTGCCACTCTTGGTCCGGCCAGTGTGGCACCGGGTATGGTCAAGGCCTTGGCCGAGGCAGGGGTGGATGTGTTCCGCCTGAACTTCAGCCACGGCTCGCACGAGGATCACGAGCGGGCCTATAAGGCGGTGCGCGGGGCAGAAATGGCCATCCAGCGCCCCTTGGGCATATTGGCCGATCTGCAAGGGCCCAAGCTGCGACTGGGCGTGTTCGCAGAAACCTATATCGGGGTGGAGAAGGGCCACCGCATGCGTCTCGATCTGGACCCGACGCCGGGCGACGAGACACGCGTCCAGATGCCCCATCCCGAAATCTTTATGGCGCTGCGGGCGGGCATGGCCCTGCTGATCGACGATGGCCGCGTGCGCTTGCGCGTGCTGGACGCCACGCCCCAGTGGGCCGACGTCGAGGTCGAAAGCGGATCGCGCCTGTCCGACCGCAAGGGCGTGGCCGTGCCCGACGCCATCGTGCCCGTCTCGGCCCTGACGCCCAAGGACCGCGAGGACCTGAAGTTTGCGCTGCGCCTCGGTGTGGACTGGGTAGCGCTCAGCTTTGTGCAAAAGCCCGAGGACATGGCCGAATTGCGCGGTCTGGTGAACGGGCGCGCCGCCTGTCTGGCCAAGATCGAAAAGCCGCAGGCCCTGCATTCGCTGGATGCCATTCTGGATTACTGCGACGGGGTGATGGTCGCGCGCGGTGATCTCGGCGTGGAAATGCATCCCGAAGACGTGCCCGTGGCGCAAAAGCTGATCCTGCGCGCGGCCCGCCAGCGCGGCGTGCCCGCCATTGTCGCCACCCAGATGCTGGAATCCATGACCGCCGCGCCTGCACCCACGCGGGCCGAGGCCTCGGACGTGGCCAATGCCGTCTATGAGGGGGCCGACGCCCTGATGCTGTCGGCCGAGACGGCGGTCGGGGCCTATCCGCTGGAAGCGGTCTCCATCATGAACCGGATCATGGAGCGGGTAGAGCGCGACCCGCTGTGGCCCGGTTTGATGGACGCCGAGCACGCGGGCATGGAAATCGGTGATGTCGATGCTCTGGTGGCGGCTGCCCGCAAGGCCAGCGAGGCCGCCTCGTCCAACTGTATCGTCACCTTCACCACCACCGGCAGTACGGCACGGCGGATGTCGCGCGAACGTCCGCTCCAGCCCGTGTTGGCTCTGACCCCCAACCCCGATACAGCGCGCCGGCTCTCCCTGGTGTGGGGGCTGGAGCCGCGCTTGGGTCGCCAGCCTGAATCGCTGGAAGGCTTGACCGAAGACGCCGTTACCGCAGCCGTCGATTACGGGCTGGCCAAGGCGGGTGACCGCATTTTGATCCTTGCGGGTACGCCCTTCGGTGCACCGGGGGCTGCCAACCTTCTGCGTCTGGCCCGCGCCCCCTCCTAAGCCAGAAGACCGCTCATCAGATGGCGCAGGGCATCCTGTGCCTTGCGCAGGGTGGCGTGGGGATCGTCACTGGCTGCTACCCAAAGGGCGGCATCCATCGCCGCGCCATTGACCAGACGGGCCGCGGCCTCGGCATCCATGGGCTTGACCACGCCATCGCCGATCAATTTCGCCAGCGTCTGCGTGGAATGGTGCAGGCATTTGTTCTGGCTGGGCCAATGGGACGGGTCGCCCAGATAGGCCGGACCGTCTTTCAACACGATGCGCTGGATTTCTGGATCAAGCGCCAGTTCGATATAGGCCAGGCCTTGCGCAAGCAGTTCATCCCACGCGCTGGTGGGCTTGCTGGCCTGCACAATGGCATCGGCGCGGGTGACCATTTCGTTGTCGAGTGCCTCGACCACAGCGGCCAGCAGGCCCTTCTTATCTCCGAAATTATGATACAGGGCCCCGCGCGTCAGACCGGCCTCGGCGGTCAGTTCGTCCATGCTCGCCGCAGCAAAGCCCTTGTCGGCAAAGGCTTTTCGCGCAGCCGCAATCAGCTTGCCACGCGTCTCTTCCATCATTTCGGCCCGTGATTTGCGCGCCAAACCGTGCACTCCAAATGACATACGCGACGTATGTGTATTGACATACGCCTCGTATCTAAACATCTTTACATACGTAACGTATCTGAATTTGTCCGGTCGCGACAGTCCCGTTCGCCGCGCCGGTCGTCATCGAGAGAGATCACCCAACCATGTCCGAGATCAATCCGGTTTTTCCGGCCAACCGCCACGCGCTTTATGCCGAGCACGGCTACTCCGCTGCCCTTCAGTCCGGCGACCTTCTGTTTGTCTCCGGTCAGGTCGGCAGCCGCCCCGACGGCACGCCCGAGCCAGAGCTTGAGGACCAGATCCGCCGCGCCTTCGCCAATCTGGAGGCGACTTTGGCCGCAGCGGGCTGCACCTTTGCCGACATCGTAGACCTGACCACCTTCCACACCGATCCGCAAAACCAGTTCGACACCGTGATGAAGGTGAAGGCCGACATTTTCCCTGCCGCACCCTATCCGAACTGGACGGCGCTGGGTGTCACATGGCTGGCGGGCTTTGATTTCGAAATCAAAGTCATCGCCCGCATTCCCTCAAAAACGCACTGAGGACTCCATGACCCAATCCAACAAAACCATTCTGGTCTTCGGCGGCACGGGCCTTCAGGGCGGAGCCGCCGCACTGGCCCTGCGCGAAAACAACTGGCCGGTACGGGCGCTGGTACGTGATCCGGCATCGCCGAAAGCGAGGGCACTGGCCAATCATGGCGTGGAGCTGATGGCGGGCGATCTGTCCGACAAGGCCTCCATCGATCGCGCCATGCAGGGCGTCTATGGCGTGTTCAGCGTCCAGCCCAGCTCGGGGCAGGGCGAGGCCTATGGTGTGAGCGATGCCGAGGAAATCCTCTATGGCACGACCATCGCCGATCTCGCCCAAAAGCACGGCGTCCAGCATCTGGTGTACAGTTCTGTGCTGTCTGCGGGTGGCGAGCCGCTGAACCTCGGCCATTTCGACAGCAAGACGCAGATCGAGCGCCACATCCGTGCCATCGGCCTGCCGGCCACCATCATCCGCCCGCCCAGTTTCCATGAACTGTTGTTGCAGTTGGGCGGCGACTTCTCCGGCATCTATAGTTTTCTGTCGGACGCGGACGAACCCATGCATGCCATCGCCACGCGCGATATCGGTCGGATCGTGGCGGGCATCTTCGCCGCGCCGCAAACCTATATCGGCCAGTCTTTCGAGATCGGGGGCGATGTCATTACAGGCCGTCAGGTGGCAGATATCCTGTCCAAGGCCCTTGGCCGTCCGCTGACCTATCAGCGCATCGGTGGTGATATTCTGGACGCCACGCCCTCGCTACGTCGCCTGTCCCAGATGTGTGACGAGGGCTATTTCAAACCTGCCGTCGACATTCCCGCGCTGGAGGCCCGCTTCGGACCGATGATCCGGTTCGAAGACTGGGTGCGCACCCTCGGGCGTCCGATGCTGGAGGAAGCTGCGGGGTCAGGCCGCGCCTGACCTTCATAATGTGGGTGCGGCGGTGCTTTAGTTGGCCGCACCCAATTGACCGTCATGGGGTAGGGCGCGCTACCATGGCAGCTATGAGTCGGTGTGCCGCATGATCAAATATATCGGCTCCAAACGTGCCCTTCTGGGGCAGGTGGGGGCGGCCATTCAGGCCGTGCTGCCCGATGGCGGTCAGGTCTGTGATCTGTTTTCCGGCTCGGCCCGCGTGGGGCACCACCTGAAAAAGATGCGCTATCGGGTCTGGTCGAACGACCACAACACCTATGCCCACGCTCTTGCCACCGCCTATGTACAGGCCGACCGCGAGGTCTGGGCCGACAAGGCGACCGCCATTCTGGCCGAGCTGGAAACCGTCACGCCGCAGGCCGGATGGTTCACGAGAACCTTTTGCGAAGAGGCCCGCTTCTTCCACCCCGACAATGGCGCACGCATCGATGCCATGCGCGAGCGTATCGAACAGATGGGCTTGGAGCCCGAACTGAAGGCCGTGGTTCTGGTCGCGCTGATGGAAGCTGCCGACCGGGTGGATTCCACGGCGGGCTTGCAAATGGCCTATATGAAGCAATGGGCCCCGCGCGCGCTGAAACCGATGAAGCTGCGCCTGCCGGAACTCTTGCCCGCAGTCGTCGGCGGCCCGTGCAAGGCCACCCAGGCCGACGCGATCGACATTGCACCCGAGATCGAGGCCGACCTCGTTTATCTGGACCCGCCCTATAATCAGCATTCCTATCTGGCCAACTATCACTGCTGGGAAAGTCTGGTGCTGTGGGACAAGCCGGAAACCTATGGCGTGGCCCGCAAGCGCGTGGACGTGCGACAGCGCAAGAGCGCCTTCAACTCCCGCCCTGCCATCGGTCCGGCCTTGAGAGGCGTGATCGAAGGGCTGAACGCTCCCAATCTGGTCGTCAGCTTCAACGACGAAGGCTATCTGTCACGCGAAGAGCTGGAAGCCATGCTGTCCAGCCGCAAATATGTGCAGGTGCTGGAGATACCCCGACCCCGCTATGTGGGCGCGCGCATAGGCATCCATAATCTAAAAGGCGAAAAAGTTGGCACCGTCGGGCGACTGCAAAACTTCGAGCGCTTGTTTGTAGCTACAGAAAAACCCGTTGATTTATCAGGGGTAATGCCCGCCCCCGAGTAAAAATACTCAGGGATCGGTTCGGCGATCGCTTTGTAAGACATTGTTTTGTCTAACTTAGCCATTTGGAACGCAGGCTGAAAACGGTCGTTTCGACCATATGTCAGTTTCGTTTTTGCCCCCCGTGAAAGAGGCTCGCCCAGACCCTGGTCGGGCGGCCGAAGCGTACCGCACCGCGGATCGTTTGGGTCGCGCATCGCGCCGCTCGGTCGAGTGGCAACTTCTGTGCAAGGCCGATCACGAGCGCTGCGCCTTGAAACCCTTCGCCGATGTGTTCGCCGACGATCTGGATCAGATCGATGATGCGGAGTTCGTAGACGCCCCCGATCCCGACAGTGAAGAGCACATGGTCCGGTCGGCCTATCTTCTGGCCGCGGTCACTGTGGGCACCGTCTTTATGCTGCTGGGATCGATCGTCCTGATCTAGGCGGCTTCACGGCCAAGCAAAGCCCGTATCGGCGCATAGCTGCTACGGTGTTCGGGGCAGGGGCCATGCAGGGCCAATGCCTCACGATGGGTCGCCGACCCATAACCCTTGTGTCTGGCAAAACCGTAGGCCGGATAAAGGGTATCCAGTTCGACCAGCAATTGGTCCCGCGTCGTTTTGGCCAGAATGGACGCCGCTGCGATAGAGAGCGAAAGCCCGTCGCCCCCCACGGCCACATCCACCTTGCACGGCAGATCAAACTTGTAGTTGCCGTCGACCAAAGCCCCCGCAGGTGCGATCGACAGAGCCGAAATGGCCCGCTGCATCGCCAGCTGGGTGGCCTTCAGAATATTCAGCGCATCAATCTCGGCCACCGACGCATGGCCTATGCCCCACGCCAGCGCCTTTTCCTTGATGACGGGCATCAGCACTTCGCGCCGTTTCTCCGTCAGCGCCTTGGAGTCGTTCAGGCCAGCCGGAATGTCGTCGGGGTTCAGGATCACAGCCGCCGCCGTCACCGGCCCCGCCCACGGCCCGCGCCCGGCCTCGTCCACCCCGCACACCAGCCCGCCACACACCGCCGCCAGATGGTTCTCCAGATCCATGGTCAGCGGAGGTTTGATGGTTTTGGTGCGTTTGGGCTTGGTGGTCATTGTGGGTCTATGGCGGGTAATCGGAAGCGGGAAAAGAGGGTCTTCGTATCTAGGCCTGAGTTACCGAGGCGATCTTGTGTCTAAGCCATTCGTGCGCGGGGTCGGCGCTATGCCGTTCATGCCACGCTTGGGAAAAGTCAAACGCCGCCACGGGAAAGGGCGGTTCGAAAACGGCCAGATCGCCGCGCGTGCGATAGGGCCGCAGCGTTCGGCTGGAGACCGTCAGAACCAGATCTGTGCCGATCACCAGATTAGCCGCCGTGCTCCAGTGCGGCACGCTAATCGCGACGTTGCGTCGATGGCCCAGGGCCGCCAGTGCGCGATCGACTTCTGAGCCTGCATCCGGGGGCATGCCCACCAACAGATGCGGGCGTTGCAGATATTCGGACAAGGACAGTCCGCCCGCGGGCGGCATATGCGAACGGTCGGCCACACAGGCAAAGGTTTCGCTGAACAGGGTCTGCTGCCGGATCGGCGCAGGCGCATCGGCAAAGACGCCCAGCGCCACGTCCACCTCTGCCTCTTGCAAGGCCCGCAGGGTGGCCTCGCGCGACAGGTGCACGACCCTGATCTGAATGCCCGGAGCCTCCCGACGCAAAGCCCGGGTTAGCGCCGGTAACACCACCTGTGATCCATAATCGGACATGGCCAGCCGGAAAGTCTGGCGGGCGCGCTCGGGCTCGAACGGTTCCGGCCTTATCAGTCGACGCACACCGTCCAAGGTGGCCGTCAGTTCCGGTCGCAGCGATTGTGCCATCGCGCTGGCCGTCAGTCCGCCTCCGTGGCGTATCAACAGCGGATCATCAAACAGTTGGCGCAGCCGCGCCAGCGCATGGCTGACTGCGGGCTGGCTCATGTTCAGTCGCACGGCTGCGCGCGACACGTGCTGCTCCGCCAGCAGGGCCTCCAGCACCACCAGCAGGTTCAGATCAACGCTGCGAAGATTATTCGTTGTGTGCATGATGAATATAATAACATCGATTTTCCATTTATTCAGCCAATGGTCGATGAAGCGGTCAAAAGGAGATTGACCGTCATGCAAACCCCGTCGCTGCTTCTCTTGCTCGGAGCCATCATCACAGGTGCCGTGGTGCCCTTTCAGGCGGGGGCCAACGCCGCCATGGGGCGCGCCTTGGGCCATCCCTTGTGGGGCTCTGTGGTGTCCTTGTGCGTCAGTTTGATCTGTATCGCGCCCATACTGGCCGTGGCGCGGGTCAAAGCACCGGCTCTCGGTCAACTGGCCCATACGCCGCCGTGGGTATGGATCGGCGGCATGGTGGGCCTGCTGTACATCACCGGTGCGCTGATGCTGATGCCCCGACTGGGAGCGGCAGGTTTCATCGTTGCGGCGCTGGCTGGACAGATGCTGGCGTCAGTTCTGATCGACCATTTTGGCCTTGTGGGCTTGGCCGCCCGCCCCGTCGATATCCACCGTCTGGCCGGATTGGCCCTTGTGATGGCGGGCCTGTTGGTGATGCAGGGACAGGCGCTGTGGTCACGGGCGGCGACCTGACCGACGGATTTGGCACGCGCGCCGCAGTGGCCCTATACCTTTATGCGTCAGGGCGCGCCGCCGAGGGTGACGGCGCAGGGCTTGGAAAACGCGCGATGATTTCACTGGACCGCAGGTCACGATGGATGGCCGTCTGTTTTTCGGGCGTGGCCGGATTTGTGGATGCGGTCGGGTTTCTGACGTCCGGCGGCTATTTTGTCTCGTTCATGAGCGGCAATTCGACCCTGTTCAGCGTCGGCATGGTGCAGGGGCGGATGGGGGTTGGTCTGGCCGGATTGCTGATCGCAAGTTTTGTGTTCGGCGTAGTGGCTGGATCGTCGCTGGGCCGGATCAGCGCCCGCTGGCGACGGACGATCATCCTTTGCGCAGTGACGGCCTTGTTGGCGCTGGCGCTGATGCTGCATCTGGTCGGGGCAGGGCTGTGGGCCACCCTGCCGCTGGCCATGGCCATGGGTGCCGAAAACACCGTCTTTGGCGAAGACGGCGATGTGCGTGTGGGCCTGACCTATATGACCGGCGCGCTGGTCAAGATGGGCAAGCGCATCACCGTTGCCCTGTTCGGCGGCGACCGCTGGGGCTGGGTGCCGTTCCTGCTGTTGTGGCTGGGGCTGGCGGTCGGGGCAGGGCTGGGGGCTCTGGCCTATCAGTTCATGGGTCCCTTAGCCCTCGCTGCCGCTGTGGCCGCCATGGGGGCCATGACGCTGCTCAGCTTAAGGACTGACCTGCGTCGTCAGTCGACCAGTTCGCGATAGCGGAAACAGCTCACCATGTGATCCTGCACCAAGCCACAGGCTTGCATGAAGGCATAGACGATGACGGGCCCGACGAATTTGAAGCCGCGTTTCTTTAGGGCCTTGGACAGGGCCACGCTCTCGGGGCTTTGGGTAGGGTAGGGCTCGCCCTCGACCAGATGGTTCTGGATCGGCTTGCCGCCGACGAAGGACCAGATCCATTGGCTGAAATCCTCGCCATTATCGCGCATCTGCACGAACAGGCGGGCGCTCTGGATGGTGGCGATGATCTTGGCGCGGCTGCGGATGATGCGCGCATCGTTCAATAGTCGCTCGACATCGGCATCGTCGAAGGCGGCGACCTTGTCAGGATCGAAACCGGCAAAGGCATCGCGGATGCCTTCGCGTTTCCGCAGGATGGTGATCCACGCCAGACCCGCCTGCATCCCGTCCAGCACCAGCTTTTCCCACAGCGCGCGGCTATCGTACTCGGGTACACCCCATTCGATGTCGTGGTACTCAACATACAGCGGGTCGGTACCGCACCATTTGCAGCGGGACAGGGGTGTATCGGTCATCGAACAATGTTGCCAGAATGTTCCGCTTTGGCAAGCGGCATTTCAGTTGCCCGCGCTCGTCGGCCCTTCGGGACCTCCCGACCCGACGCGGTGCTTTTATTCTGGCCCGCGATCGTCGGCCCTGCGGGACCTCCCGACCCGACGCGGGCTACTTACTCTGCGAAGGGCAGCGCCGGCACCCAGGCGGGGCGGGTCACAGTCACCGGCTGGCCATTGACCGTCAGTTCGCCTTCCATGCGGTCCAGCCGCATCAGGGCCATGCCGGTCTGGCCTTGCACACTGGTCACCTCACCCGCGCGACGTTCGACATTCAGCACTTCGGTGCCCACCTCGGGAGCGTCGCCCTCGAAGGTGAAGGGCAGCAGGCGGTTCTTGATCGTGCCGCGGCGTTTCATGCGCGAAGTGGTTTCCTGACCGACAAAACAACCCTTGTGGAAGTCGATGCCGTTCATCAGGTCAAAGTTCGCCTCGATCGGATAGGTCTTGTCCTTGGGCGCATCATAGGCCGCCTCGGCCACGCCCAGCGCCAGACGATGGGCGTGCCAGTCGGTCTCGGTCGCATTGGGCAGGGTCTCTGTCCCGATGGCACGACCGCCCAACCTAGCAAGGCGCGGATCGGCGATGAAATTGTCCGGCACATCGCCCCAAGCCACCAGCACAGGGCGGTCATCGGCGGCGATCTGCACATCGGCGCGCAGCTTGTACATTGACAGGCGCTGGACCAGTCCGTCACGCGCGTCGGCTGGCACATCCAGCAGCACGCCGTCGTCCTGACCCCAGATCATCACATCGACCATCAGCCGCCCTTGCGGCGTCAGCAGGGCCCCGAAACGCAGCTCTGCGGCGGCAATCGTCTCCACATCCTGCGTCAGCAGATTGTGCAGGAAATGGCGGGATTCAGGGCCGGTGACGGCGATAACGGCGCGGCTGTTCAATCGGGCGATAGGCATGGCCATCAGATAGGCGCACACCCCTGCGAAATGAAGGTCTCATCTGATGTGATCAGACGACCTGATAGCGGGCCTCGATGCCGTCCGGCTGAAACTCGGAAGCCGACAGGCTGTCCAGAGCGGCAAACAGGCGGGTGACAAACGCCTCCATGTCGCCTTCTTCGATGCTTGGGCGCAAGTAATCGGTCACCACGGCCCGCACCGGATAGGTGCCTTCCGGCCCCGGTACCGACAGGGCGATCTGGATCCCCTCGGCGATCCAGTGCGCTACGGTGGCGAAGAAGTCTTCACCCGCCAGAAACTCGCTCGGACGAATGACATAGAGGGTGATGATCCCTTCCTGCACCCCGTCGGGGCGCACGATCACGCCGCTGTGGTCCGGTCTCCAGTCATTCGACAGCTCCACCGCCCGCCACAGGCAGAACCAGATGCGGCAGGTCTGCGGGCGGATGGCATGCACCGAACACCCTGAGCCATCGACGCAATAGTGGCACAGCTGCCCCGTCGGCTTGGCCAGTTCGGGCAGGTCCAGCGGGATGTAACGGCAGCACTCGACGCAGCCACCGCAATCGCGGTCAGGAAGTAGGGGCAGGGACATGGGCGCTGTTTAGCGAAGGAAGATCGCTCGCGATACAGCCGCATTTCCTGGCGGGCTGCGGCCAATCCGACCGTGCGGCGATCACTATTGGTGGTTGGGAGGGGGCCTGCCGCGTCGATTTCGCGCGATAACGGATATTTCAGCACCGTTGCCGCTGAAACTGCGAAAGAATCCAGTTAGGCTAGCGCTATGAACGGGCGTTTCCCTATCCTCTATATCGCCGAAGCCGCACCGGAAGAGGCCATCCTCTCCTCCGGCGCTCTCGCGCATCTGGTGGAAATGATCCCGCATGCCGACTTCACCGTGGTGGGATCGGCAGCCACCGCGCCGCTGTTTGCCGATGTGCCGCGCCTGCGCAAGCTGATCGTGCTGGATAAAGACCGCAGCTGGGACTGGGTCGCGCTGTGGAACCAGCTGCGCGGCACCAACTGGGGTCTGGTTGTCGATATGCGCGGCTCCAACATCTCGACCAAGCTGCGTCGCCAGCGCCGCGCGGTAAAGGGCCCGTCCGAGCCGGGTGTCCATCCGGTCGAAGAGGCGGCGCGCCTGCTGCAACTGGATGAGATCCCGTCGCCGAAACTGTTCTTTGGCCCTGAAACCATGGCCATCGCCGACAGCTTCATCCCGCGCGGGCATGAACCCATTCTGGCCATCGGTCCGGGCGTGGACTGGATCGGCAAGCGCTGGCCCGCAGAACGTTTCGCCAAGGTGGCGGGGCCTTTGCTGTCCGAAGGTGGTCCGCTGGCCGGTGGTCGCCTGATGATCGTAGGCGAGGAGGCCGACCGCGACGCCGCCCACACCATCCGCTTTGCCGTGCGCCGCGATCGCGTGATCGAGCTTCAGGGCAAGCTGACCCGTCTGCAAACCGCCGCCGCCCTGCGTCATGCCAATCTGTTCATCGGCGGCGACAGCGTCTGGACCCAGCTGGCCGTGGCTGCGGGTGTGCCGACGGTCGGCGTGTTCGGCCCGTCCGACGAAACCAAGCGCCGCCCGTGGACGGGCATTGCCGTGCGCGGCCCGCGCACGCTGGAAGAATACAAAGAGCTGGACCCGCGCCTGAACCAGCATATCCAGCACATGATGGACCTGCCCGCCGACCGCGTGCTGAAAAAGACGCTGAAGTTCATCACCGACCTGACCGAACAGGCGGCCTGACCGCGCGGTGAAAACGCTAATGGCGTATCCTTTCTCTTTTGCCTGACAGGGCGTAGAAGACCGTCCGACTGTAATCCTTCCCGTCGGAGCCTTCCCCATGACCCAGACCCCCATGAGTCAGACCTATGACCTGATCGTTCGCGGGGGTGAGGTGGCGAACCATGCGGGGCGGGGTAAGGCCGACGTCGGTGTGATCGACGGCAAGATCGCCTTTATCGGTGACCTGTCGCAAGCCTCGGCAGGTGAAGTGTTCGACGCCACGGGCCTGACGGTTTTGCCGGGCGTGATCGACACTCAGGTCCACTTCCGCGAGCCGGGTCTGGAATGGAAAGAAGACTTGGAGACCGGCAGCCGCGCGGCGGCTCTGGGCGGCGTGGTGGCCGTGTTCGAAATGCCGAACACCAACCCCAATACGACCGACCCGACCACGCTGGAAGACAAGCTGGCCCGCGCCAACAATCGCATGTGGACCGACCACGCCTTTTACGTGGGCGGCACGCACGAAAACGCCGACCATCTGGGCGAGCTGGAGCGCCTGCCGGGCGTGTGCGGCATCAAGGTGTTCATGGGCGCTTCGACTGGCGATCTGTTGATTGCCGACGACGAGGGTGTGCGTAAGGTTCTCACCAACACCAAGCGCCGCGCGACTTTCCACTCGGAAGACGAATACCGTCTGGTCGAGCGCCGCGAACTGGCCCGCACCGGCGACTGGACCAGCCACCCCGAGGTGCGTGACAGTGAGAGCGCCATCCGCTCGACCCGCCGTTTGGTGAACCTTGCCAAGGAAACGGGCGCGCGCATCCACGTGCTGCACGTCACCACGCGTGAGGAGATGGAATACCTGCGCTTCCACAAGGATGTGGCCACAGTCGAAATCACCCCGCAGCACCTGACGCTGGTCGGCCCCGAAGCCTATGAGCGCCTTGGTGCCTATGCCCAGATGAACCCGCCGATCCGCTCGCAGGAGCACGTCGATGCCCTGTGGCTGTGGGGCATCCAGCAGGGCGTGGCTGACGTTCTGGGCTCGGACCACGCGCCGCACACCAAGGAAGAAAAGTCCAAACCGTACCCTGCCTCGCCGTCGGGCATGCCGGGTGTGCAGACGCTGGTGCCGCTGATGTTGGACCATGTGAACAAGGGTCGCCTTTCGCTGGAACGCTTCATCGACCTGACCTCGGGCGGCGCACAGCGCGTGTTCGGCACCGCCAACAAGGGCCGCATGGCTGTTAGCTATGATGCCGACCTGACCATCGTGGACATGAAAGCCACCAAGACCATTACCCACGACCAGCAAGCCACCCGCTGTGGCTGGACCCCGTTTGATGGCCGCGAAGTTCAAGGCTGGCCGGTGGCCACCATCATCCGAGGCCGCGTGGTCATGCAGGACGGCGAACTGATCGGCACCGCCCACGGCCAGCCGGTCCGCTTCCAGGAAACCCTGTAACCGTGCAGCGCCCGCAGCTTGGACTTATCGGCTATGGCGCGTTCGGGAGACTGACCGCGCAACACCTGTCGCAGTGGTTCGAGGTGCGGGCGTTTGATCCGCAGTTGGCGGCGGATGATGACTACGTCACCGCCGTTTCTCTGGAAGAAGCCGCAGCCTGTCCGGTGGTGATACTGGCCGTTCCGGTCGGTGTTCTGGAACAGACGCTAACCGAGATCGCGCCGATGCTGAGCCACGGCGCGCTGGTGCTGGATGTCGGCTCGGTGAAGGTGAAACCGGCCGAGGCGATGCAGCGTTTGCTGCCCGCTCACGTCCGCATCGTCGGTACCCACCCGCTGTTCGGCCCACAATCGGCCAAGAACGGATTGGCGGGCCTGCGCATCGCCATCTGCGAGGTGCGTGGCACCAAGGATGCCTGCCGCACCGCCGCATGGTGCCGCAAGGTGCTGAAACTCAAGGTGTTCAGCGTCACGCCCGAAGACCACGACCGCGAGGCCGCCACCGTTCAGGGCCTGACCCACCTGATCGCCAAGGTGCTGCTGAACATGGAACCCTTGCCCACCCGTATGACGACCGCCAGCTTCGAGCGCGTCATGCAGGGCGTAGACATGGTCCGCCACGACAGCCCTGCCGTCTATCAGGCCATCGAGCGCGACAACCCCTTCGCCGCAGGCGTGCGCGAACGCTTCTTTGCCCTGTTCGACAAGGCGCGCGGCGAACTGGACGGCTAAGCCCCCTTATTGCAGAGCATTGAACCGGATAAAGACCGCCACATCGGTCAGAACCGGATCGGCCAGCGGGGCCTCGGGATTGGCATAGGTGGCTAGGTTTTCGGCGCGGTCAGCAGGGGCGGCGGTCAGGGTGTGGTTCACGCCTTCCCACAGTTTCAGTTGCGCCTCGGGGCCGGCGGCGGCCAGCGCTTGGGCGTCGGCGACGGTGGTTTGCAGGTCGGTGGTGCCCTGGCCAATGAACATCGGGCCTTGATAGTCCGCGGCCAGTTTGGCGGGATCGCATTTTAGCCACGAAATCAGATAGGGCTGAACCGAGGGGCGCAGCAGAGCGGCCAAGGCAGGCGGGCTATCGGAGACGGTGCGGCCTGCTTCCAGTTCTGTCAGCGCTTCAAATGCTTGGGTCTTCAGAGGCTCCGGAAGTTGTCCATCCAGCTGTTCGCGCATCACAAAGCCCGCGGGGCGTCCGGCACCGGACAACAACACCAGACCGCAAATGTCGCTATTGGGCTGGCTGGCGGCGACCTGCGCCACCAGTGCACCTTCGGAATGGCCGATCAGCCAGACGCAGGGCTGGTTCAGCGCCCGTGCGGTCTGGGTGGCCCAGCCGCGCACATCCTCGGCCATCTGGTCAAATCGCAGTTCGGACTCCGAAAATCCTGCAGGCTGGCTTCGGGCCACGCCGCGCTTGTCGATGCGGACGGTGGCGATGTTGTAGGTGGCCAATCCCTCGGCCAGCTTTTTCAGCGAGGCCAAGCGCACGCCCAGCGGGCTGTTGCCATCGCCATCGGTCGGGCCGCTGCCGGGGATGATGATCGCGCCCGCGACCAGTTCTCCGTTGGGCCGCAGCATGGTGCCGTAAAGCGGTGCAGGCTCCGATGCGAGCGTGACACTTGTCTCGGTCGCACCGACCGAGGCCATGCCCAAAGCCATAAACAGCGCCAACATCCTTAATCCTCCCGCCGGCCGGACGGCCCGTTTCTCAATCGTGGCGTGCGAAGGCGCACGTCTGGCCTGTTAAACGCGCAGCCCTGGCGAGAGAGAACACAAGAATCCTTCACATTTGGTCCGAAAGCCGCGCTTTCATATTGCGCCACATTTGTGCCTAGGTTCTAGTCGCTCCGATATATGAAGGGGAAGGGCCGATCATGGCTAAGGGACCACGCCGCACCGTCAGTCTGCTGATGGGATGTTCGTTTTTTGCACTGATCGGCAGTGCGGCAATGGCGCAGGACGTGCCGATTGTTCAGCCGGGGGCACCGGGACAGGTGTCGCGCACGCTCAGCGCCGAAGACGCCGCCCGCATCGCGCACAACCGCTATTCCAGCGATGATGTCCGCTTTATGCAGGACATGATCCACCACCATTATCAGGCCGTGCAAATGGCCGAACTGGTGCGCGAGCGGACCAACAATCCGGCGCTGACCGAGGTGGCGGGCCGCATCAATGCCTCGCAGGCCGACGAGATCGCCTTCATGCAGCAATGGCTGCGAGAGCGCGGCGAGAGCGCGCCCAATCCGGCAGAAGATCATTCCGCCCACCACGGCCACGGTGGCCATGGTTCGCACGGGGCTGCGCCGACCATGGCAGGCATGGCCACCCCCGCCCAGATGGCTGCTCTGGCCGCGGCCAGCGGCGTGGCGTTCGACCGCCAGTTTCTGGAGCTGATGATCGCCCACCACGCCGGTGCGATCCAGATGGTCGAGGACCTGCTGAAACGGTCCGGTTCAGCCTATGATCCGATGCTGTTCCAGTTCGTCAATGACGTGAACAACGACCAGAAGGCCGAGATCGGCCGCATGACGACCGTGCTGCGCCAACTGGCCGAAGATCCGCGTCTGGGTCTGAAGGCGGGCTTTGCGGACGCCGAACAGGCGAGCCGTAACCTGACCCTGCTGGCCAATCTGCCCAAGCCCGCAGGCTTCTTTGATCCGGAAAATCCGGCGGGCCTGCCCATGCCGCTGCCGCCCAAGGGCGAGGGTGCCGCTGCCGCAGAGCGCAGTGAAAGCGCCAGCAATCAGGAAGGCCAGTTCTCCAAGCGCGGGCCGTTCCTCAACTTTG
Organism: Brevundimonas sp. UBA5713; assembly: GCF_002419815.1. Lineage (GTDB taxonomy): Bacteria > Pseudomonadota > Alphaproteobacteria > Caulobacterales > Caulobacteraceae > Brevundimonas. Next base: position 37,433 of record NZ_DIGV01000045.1, read on the forward strand.
CCAATACCGACATCGCCTTCTCGGGTGACCTGATGGCGGTGGGCAACTACCACGGCTTCAACCTGTTCCGCGTGGTTCAGAACGCCCAGCCCCAGCTGATCGCCTCGGTGGTGTGTCCGGGCGGGCAGGGGGATGTGTCCATCGTCGGCAACTTCCTGCTGATGTCGGTGGAACAGACCAGTGGCCGTGTCGACTGTGGCCGTCAGGGCGTGGCGGAGCGCGTCAGTACTGATCGTTTCCGCGGCCTGCGCATCTTCGACATCTCCAACCCGCAACAGCCCCGACAGGTCGGTCAGGTCCAGACCTGCCGTGGCTCGCACACCCACTCCATCGTCAAGTCGGACGAACGTTCGATCATCGTCTTCAACTCGGGCACGTCTTCCATCCGACCAGAGGAAGAGCTGGCCGGCTGCGTCGGGCCGGTGGCAGGCGATGACCGCACCGCCCTGTTCCGCATCGATGTGATCGAAATTCCGGTCGCCAACCCCGAGCGCGCCCGCATCATCGACAGCCCGACCGTGTTTGCCGATGACGCCACGGGCCGCATTGCCGGTCTATGGCAGGGTGGCAACCACGGCGAGGGCACGCAGGACACCGCCCGCACCGACCACTGCCACGACATTACGGTCTTCCCGACCGACAATCTGGCGGCGGGGGCGTGCTCGGGCAATGGCGTGATCTTCGACATCACCGACCCGCGCGCACCCAAGCGCATCGATGCCGTCTCGGACAAGGGCTTTGCCTATTGGCACTCGGCCACCTTCAACAATGACGGCACCAAGGTGCTGTTCACCGATGAATGGGGCGGCGGCGCGCGTCCACGTTGCCGTGTTCAGGACCCGCTGACGTGGGGGGCCAACGCCATCTACGACATCGTCGACGGCAAGCTGGAGTTCAAGGGCTATTACAAACTGCCCGTCGCGCAGAACGAGACGGAAAACTGCGTCGCGCACAACGGCTCCATCGTGCCGGTGCCGGGCCGCGATATCATGGTGCAGGCCTGGTATCAGGGCGGTCTGTCGGTGCTCGATTTCACCGACTCGGCCAATGCCTACGAGATCGCCTATTTCGACCGTGGTCCGATCGATGAAAAGCACGCCATCCTCGGCGGCTATTGGTCGGCCTATTTCTATGGCGGCCAGATTTACGCCAGCGAAATCGTACGCGGTCTGGATGTGCTGGCCCTGCAACCCAGCGACCAGCTGAGCGCCGCGGAAATCGCGGCGGCGGCTATGGCTGACCAAGGCCTGACCTTCAACCCGCAGCAGCAGTTCCCTGTGAAATGGCCCGACCACCCCGTCGTGGCTCAGGCCTATGTGGACCAGCTGTCGCGTGCCAATGCGGTCTCGACCGAGGTGCTGCAACCGCTGACGCAGGCGCTGACCCGCGCCACCGCCAGCGTAGACGGCGGCACCAAGGACGCCGCTCTGGCTGCCCAGCTTCAGGCCTTTGCCGGACAGCTGACCAGCAGCCAAACGGATGCGGCCACCACGCGCCGCCTGTCTGCCCTCAAGGCACAACTGACGGCCATCGCTGCCAAGCTGTCCTGATCCGGGCTGACCTGTGAAAGCGCCCCCTTCCTCAGACCGAGGGAGGGGGCGCTGGTCCAGCACCATTTGGAACTTCGAGGGTGTCCCTCCGTTTTCTCTCTGAACTGTTCAGGAGAAGACGATGATTAAATGGGCCATTATTTTTGCGATTATCGCTGTTGTCGCCAGTATTCTGGGCTTTGGCGGTATTGCGGGCACAGCGGCTGGTATTGCCAAATTCCTGGCGATTGCCGCGATTGTCATCTTCCTGATCTTCCTGGTGCTCGGCATCGTGGCGGGCAAGAAGATCACCAAATAGGAAAGGGCCTCCTTCGGGAGGCCTTTTTCATATCCGCCCTTTTACGGCCAAGCCTGTCCAGCTAGATCATCCGCCATGGGTAAGGGGACGCCGTGGCCGTAAAATCAATCGTACGCAGGGTTGTAAGCGTGGTGGTGTTGGCCACCATGCTGGTGCTGCCTTTCCTGCCGCCGGTCAGACGGCTGGCGGAAAAGATGCTGCAGTGGATGTTCATCGGCCAACTGGCCATTGCCGTCGGCGTGACGGGTCTGGGCCTGATTGTCGCGGTCGTCTTGATGATCCGCGACAAGCGCAAACGCGACCGCGCGGCCCCGCCGCCCGCCAATAAAAGCGAAACCGCCTAGATCGAGAAGCTGACGCCGCAGCCGCAGCTGGACGAGGCATTGGGGTTCTGGATCACGAACTGGGCTCCGGCCAGTTCATCGACGAAGGTGATTTCCGAGCCCTTGAGGAAGGGGACGGACACCTGATCCACCAGCGCCGTCTGACCGTCACGCTCGATGCGCAGGTCGTCGGGCTGGGCGTCCTCGACCAGATCCATCAGATATTGAAAGCCCGAACAGCCTCCGCCCTCGACGGCGACGCGCAGCATCAGGGCCTTGCCCTCGGCCTGCGACAACGCCGCCAGCCGACGTGCGGCAGCCTCGGACAGGGTGATGCCTTCCGGCGCGCGCGTGGCGATGGAAAAGGCCGCTGTGGATTGTTCTGTGGATTGGACGGTGCTCACGCGCTTATATATGAGGCTGTCGCGGGCATTTAAAAGGCCCGTCCTGATCAAAGTTGATGTCGTGATCCAGAACGAACGCGCCCCCTACGCCGAAAAGCACGAGTCCAGCCGCGGCCGCCGCATCCCCGAGGCCCCCAGCCGCACCCGTACCGCCTTTGCGCGCGACCGTGACCGCATCATCCATTCCACCTCCTTCCGTCGCCTGAAGGAAAAGACGCAGGTCTTCGTCGCCCACGAAGGCGACACCTATCGCACGCGGCTGACCCATTCGCTGGAAGTGGCGCAGATTGCCCGCTCATTGGCCCATGCCTTGCGCCTCGACGACGATCTGGCCGAGACCATCGCTCTGGCCCACGATCTGGGCCACCCGCCGTTTTCCCATGCGGGCGAGGACGAGCTGGCCCTGCTGATGGCCGACTATGGCGGCTTTGACCACAATGTGCAGAGCTTCCGCGTCGTAACCGAGCTGGAGATGCGCTATCCGGCCTTTGCGGGCCTGAACCTGACGTGGGAAACCGTCGAGGGTGTGGTCAAGCACAACGGTCCCGTCCTGCACCATCTGGACGAACCGGCATGGGCCAAGGTGGCCGAGTACCACACGGGCGGGGCCATGAACTGGGACCTGCGTCTGGGCACCTTTGCCTCGCTGGAAGCCCAGTGCGCGGCCATTGCCGACGACATCGCCTATAACAACCATGACGTCGACGATGGCGTTCAGGCGGGCCTGTTCACACTGGACGATCTGGCGCAAATCCCCCTGATCGGTCCGGCCATAGCGGCGGCGCGCGCCGACTATTCGTCGATCGACGACCGTATGCTGCGTCTGGAGGCCGTACGCCGCATGATCGGTATTATGGTCGATGATGTCCTGGCCGAAACCGAGCACCGCCTGACGTCGCACCGCATCGAAACGGTCGAGGATGTGCGTCTGGCCCCCGAGACACTGGTCCAGTTCTCTGCCGGAATGATGGAAGAGCTGGGCGTGCTGCGCCGCTTCCTGTTCGAGCGCATGTACCGCCATTACCGCGTCAACCGCACGCGCAGTCAGGCTCGCCGCGTACTGGCCCAGCTGTTCCATCTGTGCATGGACGAACCCGAGATCATGCCGCCCGAATGGCAGGTCGCGGCCCTGACCGACGACCGTCAGCAGCGGGCGCGGGCGGTGTGCGACTATATCGCTGGCATGACAGACCGTTACGCCATCGAGGTGCACAGAAAACTATTCAGTCTCGACCTCGGCCTCGATCTGTGATTCGAAACTGAGGGGGCGGGGGGATAGAGTTCAACCGGCTGCGTACCGATTCGCGCGCGGCCGAACCCTTTTGAAGGCGCGACCATGTCCTACGACGACGATCACCGTGGCAACCCGAACTCCGGCCGTGACCGGGGCGCATACACGCCGCCGACCGGCGATGACGATCTGCCGTTCAGCCGTGGCGGATATGATCCGCGCCGCGCGCCGGCGTCCAAGTCTCCGCCGATCACCCTGATCGTCAGCGCCGTCATCCTGCTGCTGCTCGTCGTGGCGGTGGTGATGTTCTATCGCTCGGGCGTGCGTTCCTCGACTGATGCGCCGCCGGCTGTGGGCACGCCCGTCGAGACCATGAAGGTCGAAGCCCCGCTGGACGCCCAGCCGGTTAATCCGGAAGACGGCATCCGCGTCTACCGCGACGCCGCAGAGCCGGAAGGCACTACCCCGACCTTTACGCCTGGCCCTGAAACCCCGCAGCCGCGCCCTGCGCCGCAGCCGGAACCTGTGCCGGCCGCTCCGGCTCCGGCACCCAAGGCGGCTCCGGTCCCGACGCCAGCTCCGG
>NZ_DIGV01000059.1 GCF_002419815.1 Brevundimonas sp. UBA5713
GCGCCACCCGCTCGGCCAGCGCCTCCATGCCCGCAACCTCGAGGCCCGACTCCATCTCCGCCAAGCGCCCCCAGCGTCAAACACAGCCTTCGCCGCGCCCCCGCCAGTTCAACACAAACCTCGCCTCTCACACCATTCATAGGGCGCTAAACTCCACCGCGCCGGCACTGGCCAGCGACAGCGCGAAACTCGCCTCGCCCTCATGCTCGCCCGCATATTCCAGCGCGCTCACCAGAAACGGCCCCTCCAGCACGCCAAAGTCCGGCACCACCAGCTGCCACCTCTTGGCCGACTGCTCAAAGAAAGCCTCGCGGATCAGCGCATCCGATGCCGCATCCCTGAAAATCCCCTGCCCGCTCACCGCCGCAGACTTCACACCCGCCCCGGCCAGCAGCTCGCGCCAGCGCCCCGCACTGTCGCCATCGGTCACGTCCACCGTCCGCGCATTCAGCGAAATCGTCCGCGCCCTCAGCCCCGCCACCGTCACAAAAGCCCCTCCGCTGCCCGCAATCTTCAGCAGCATGTCGCGCCCGCTCTGCACCGCCATCTATCCCTCCATCACCGCTCGAAGACGCAAGACCCCATAGGCCCCGCGCCCGTCACCACCCGCAAAAACGTCGGCCCCGCGCACCCGCACACAGCCCGTCACGCCATCATCCGACACCGCCAACCCATCCAGAGCTGACCGCACCGCCGCCACCACAGCCCGCGCCTCCTCCTGCCCTGAAAACCGGCTCACCACGCTCAACGACAGCGACACCTCCGCCCCGCCCCCATCGGCATTCAGCGGCACCTCGACGCCCCGCCCGACCAGCAGATAGGGCGCAACCGCCCCTTCGGCGGCACATCAAACACTCTGACCGGATCACCCAGCAGCGCCTTCACAGCCTCATCCACCGCCAGCGCCGCCACCACCGCCTTCACCAAAACGCCCGCGACATCGCTCATCGCACCCGCTCCAGTTCCAGCACCATCCAGCCAGCCTTCGACACCTGATCCAGAACCACCAGCTTCCAGTCCGCCCCCGAAAACCTCAGACACAAACCCTCCTCCAGCCTCGGATCAGCCCGCACCTCGGCCTTCAGGGTTTCCACCACGACCACAGCCCCCGCCTCGCCTGTCTCCCTGCGACGCCGCACCACCGCCTTCAGCCAGACCTGCCCCATCGCCTCGTAGAAAACGGCCCGACCGCCCTGCGCCGTCACCGTCTCGACAGGCCGGAACAACCCCGCCAAGACTCTCAAAGGCGCACCACCCGATAAGGCGCAATCCACGCCTCAATCGTACTCACATCCATCGCCGCCACCCCGCGCTCATAGGCCCGCAGCACCAGCATCAGCACCGCCAACCTCAGCGGTGCCGGCGAGGTCGAAGTCAGGCTCAGCCCCACCTCTCCCTCCACCCTCGCCTTGGCCGCATCGATCAGCGTTTGGATCAACCCATCCTCCGCCCCATGCTCCACTCTCAAAAACACCCTGGCCTCCGCCAGGTCACCACGGCTGCCATAGGCATCCTCCTTTGTTCATTGAGCCGCGCTCGTCGGCCCTTACGGGACCTCCCGACCCGACGCGGCTTGTTTGCTTGGCCACAGCCACAACGACAAAGGGCGGCCCCCTCGGACCGCCCTCTGTCATCACTTTACGCTTAGCCGCGCTCGTCGGCCCTTACGGGACCTCCCGACCCGACGCGGCTTGCTACTTGGCCGCGGTCAGAAGGCTTACGCCTTCTCGACCCGACGCGGCCTCCCGCCTCCGGCGGGCACCCTCAAGCAGCAAATGCCCGCGGCATTTGCGCTAGGGCACATAACTTAAGTGGGCCGCGGTCAGAAGGCTGCGCCTTCTCGACCCGACGCGGCCTAGGACGCCGCGAACTTCATCACCTTGATTGCATCAAAGCTCTGGATGCCACCGCCCACACGCTTGGTCGTATAGAACAGCACATAAGGCTTGGCGGTGAACGGATCACGCAGCACACGCACCCCCGCACGGTCCACGATCAGATAACCGCGCTGGAAGTCACCAAACGCGATCGACAGCGAACCGGCCGCGATGTCCGGCATGGTCTCGATCTCGGTCACCGGATAGCCCATCACCGACGACACCTCGCCCAGACGCTGAGCCGGCTGCCAGATATAGTTACCGTCCCCGTCCTTCAGCTTACGCATCGCTGACAGCGTCTTGCGGTTCATCACAAAGCGTCCATTGGCACGATACTGGGCCTTGGGCGCATAGATCAGATCGATCAGCTTGTCCGCCGGTGAGGCCTCGGCAAAACCGCCCGCGGCACCGCTGGCCACATAGCCAACCTTACCCCACACATGGCTGGCCTCCGCCACCGTCTCATAAGCCAGGAAACCCTTGGGCTTATTGGTGCCATTGCCCGTCACAAATGCAGAGGTTTCCTGCGCGGCAAAGGCATCCTCGACCTCGCCCGCCAGCCACTCGTCCAGATCGACCATGGCGTCATCCAACAGCGCCTGCGTCGCCGCCGGATTGGCGTAAAGGTCCGCCGCCGGAAACTCCAACAGCGCCAGCGTCGCCGGATCCGTCTCCGGACGCGCATCCGTCTCGGCCACCCAACCCGCAGCCACACCCGCCGTCGAGACCGGCTTCTTGAACACACCACCGGCCACCGTGCGCACAGACGCAATCTCGCGCATCGGCGACACCGCCATCAGACGGCGCTCGATCGCCCGCTCCGTCTCCGGCGGAACCACATAGCCACCCGACGACGCACCCGACGACAGCCCTGCCTTCACTTCCAGACCAGCGACTGAGCCCGTCTTCAGATAGCCGTCAAACGCCGCCTTGGCCTCGGGCGCAGACGACACCATCTCGCCACCCTCACCCAAAACAGGACGACGTGCCCCACCGGCCAGACGGTCCAGACGCGCCTGCGCCGCCGCCACCGCCTGATCGATACGCGCGACCTTCTCCTCCAACAGCGTATCAGCCGCCGCCTTCTTCTCGATCTGTGCCACACGCTCGTCATTGGCATCCTTGAACGCCTCGAACGCCACCATCATTTCGCGCACGACTTCGCGCGCCTCGGGCGAACCCGACACGGTTTTCACTTCTTTCATGCTCTCTCCTGAGACCCGCCCCACGCGGATTAATGTGGCGGCTGCAACCGCCGCCTGTCGGATCATCGCTTTTCCACCGCGACAAACCGAAAACACCGTTCCATAGTCCCGCTCAGTTCTTACCTGAGGGGGTATCCATGTCGTTCCTGAAATCCACCGCCTGCGCCGCCGCCCTGCTGCTTGCCGCGCCCGCTGTCTCCCACGCCCAGTCTGCCGATGCCGCGCTAGAGCTCCTGTCGCGCGCCATCACCTTCCGCACCGTCAAAACGGGCGAGTTCGGCCCCAACCAGACCCCTCAATACGCCAACTTCCTCAAGGATCAGCTCGTCGCCGCGGGCTTCCCCACCTCGGCCATCGAGATCGAGCCTATCGGCGACACCGCCGCCTTCACCGCCACATGGCAGGGCAGCGACCCGTCGCTGAAACCCATCGCCATCCTCGGCCACATGGATGTCGTCGCAGCCGACCCCGCCGACTGGGAGCGTGACCCGTTCACTCCCGTGATCGAAAACGGCTACATCTTCGGTCGCGGCTCGGTCGACAACAAGGCCGGCATCTCCATCATCATGGCGACGATCATCAAGCTGAAGCAAGAAGGCTGGCAGCCGAAACGCACCCTCATCCTCGCCTTCTCCGGCGATGAGGAAACCGGCATGGCCACCACCCGCCACCTCGCCCAGAAACACAAAGACATCGAACTGGTCCTGAACGGCGACGGCGGCGGCGGCTCGCTCGACAGCGACCACAACCCCACCGTCTATTCCCTGCAAGGCTCCGAAAAGACCTACGCGGACTACACCCTCACCGTCACCGACGCTGGCGGCCATTCGTCCCGCCCCACACCCGGCAACCCGATCTATCGCCTGACCGCCGGCCTGCAAAAGCTGAACGCCTACCAGTTCCCGGTCAGCCTCGATGACATCACGCGCGGCTATTTCACCGCCGCCGCCCAAACTGCCAAGCCCGAGATCGCCGCCGCCATGCGCGCCCTCGTCGCCAACGACCAAGACCAAGCCGCCATCGCCACCCTGACGGCAGACGGCGGCTTCACCGGCACCATCCGCACCACCTGCACCACCACCATGATCAAGGGCGGCCACGCCGCCAACGCCCTGCCACAACAGGCCCAGGCCACCGTCAACTGCCGCATTCTGCCGGGCGTCTCGATGGAATCCATCCGCGAACAGCTGCAGGACATCGTCGGCGACCCGACCATCAAGGTCGACCTGCTCGACACCGGCACCATCGCCGCCCCGTCCTCGCCGCTGCGCGATGATGTGGTCCAAGCCGTTACCGCCGCCGTCCACGCCACCTATCCGGGCATCCAGATCGTCCCGTCCATGTCCGCCGGTGCCACTGACTCCATGCATTTCCGCGCACTGGGCATCCCGTCCTATGGCGTCGGCAGCGTCTTCATGCGCCGCGAAGACAGCTTCTCCCACGGCCTGAACGAGCGCTTGCCGCTCCACGCCCTCCCCACCGGCCTCACCCACTGGGAAACCCTCCTCAAAGCCATGGCTGACTAAAAGTGGGCCGCGATCAGAAGGCTCCGCCTTCTCGACCCGACGCGGCTTTATGAGTGGGCGACGATCAAAAGGCTCCGCCTTTTCGACCCGACGCCGCCTGAACCCCTCCTCCCCCGCCCGCGGGGGAGAGGGACCACGAAGTGGTGGAGGGGGCACATCAAACACGCTCCCGCCCCCTCGCCCAGCCACCCAGCCAGAGCCGAAATGACCCAACCCTACACCCACCAACTCCGCGTCCGCTGGGCCGAAGTCGACGCCCAAGGCGTGGTCTTCAACCCCAACTACCTCCTCTACGCAGACGTCGCGGGCACCGAATATTTCCGCCATCTCGGCCGCGACGGCCTTACTGTCCCCGACTTCCTCGAACTTTACGTCGTCGACGCCCACATCAGCTTCAAGTCGCCCGCCCGCTACGATGATCTGATCGACTGCGCCATCGAACCCGTTCGTCTGGGCACCTCCAGCTTCCAGCTGCGCTTCACCATCACCCGCGCTGGCGAGCTGCTGACCGAAATCACCCTGACCTACGTCCGCGCCGTCGACGGCCAATCCACCCCGCTCAGTGACGCCTTCCGCGCTCTTGTCGCCCTCTGATCAGGCCAAAAGCCGGAATTAATAACGGCCTCGCTTGCTCTGCACGTACAGCTGACCCAGCGTGCAGACCATGTATCTTGGTCTGTCGCGTCCGCTTTCCCGCCTCTTCGGCTCCGGCCGGGGCCGCACCGCGCCGCACGCCACCAAGGCTGCCTTCAAGCCGCTGAACAGCCTTGAGGCTCTGCTCACCAAGGCCACCACCGCGCCCCGCCGCGAAACCTTTCTCACCGCCCTGCTCGACAGCCCGCTTTACGCCGCCACGCCCCACCCCAAACCGACCGACCGCGCCTTTACCCTCGGCGAGGTCCGCGCCATGGGCCTGCTCAAATCCGACACCAAGGACGGCCAGTCCCTGCCCGCCCTCTTTACGGCCAGAGATCGCATCGCCACCGCCTTCGGCCCCGATGTCGGCAGCTACGCCCTTCATGCCCGCCAGATGCTGCAGCTGTTCGCCACCGAGGGCGCTGTCCTCAACCCCGCCACCTTCCACCAAACCGACTGGACCGCGCAGGACGTCGCCGACCTCCTGTCCCGCCCCTTCGACTGGACACTGGCTCCCGGCACTTCCGGCCCCGTCGGTCGCCCCACCGTCGCGCCCGCCGAACTAATCGACGCCATCGAGACGGCCCTGGCACCCATCACCGGCCTCACCGCCCTATGGCTCGCCCTCGACACCACGCCCGACCAACCGCGTCGCTGGCAGTTCGATATCCACACAGACCTCGACCACCGCACCTTGCGCCCACATCTGCACAACGCACACACCGTCGCTCTCGCTACGGGCCTGCCCCTCTATGTCCGCTTCAGCCCGGCCAAGACCACCGATGGCACAGGGCTACGCCTGCTCGCGTCCAAAAATTATCTAAACAGCTGATTTTCCTAAGGCTCAGCTTGCCTGCCGCTCTCAGGCCTGTTCACTCTTGCCCCATGAAAAAGCTCTTCGGCAGCCTCGGCAAACTCTTCTCTTCCGCGTCAGACGACACGCCGGCCACCGCCGCACCCGCGCCCGATGCGCCCGAGCACACCTCGCAAGACCGCTTCCAACCGCTCAACATGCTCGAGGCGCGCCTCGCCTACGCCATGTCGGACCCTCAGGCCCGCCGCGGCTTCACCGAAGCCCTACTGACCGAAAGCCTCTATACTCCGACACCCGACGCCCATGACGACAATCTGGCCGACACTGACGCCCAGCGCTCGGTCCGCCTGCTCCACGTCAACACGCCAGACGGTGGCACCGCCGTCCCCGTCTTCACTGCGCGAGAACGCATCGCCGAGGTTTACGGCACCCAATACGGCTACATCAGCCTTTCTGGCCGCGACCTGCTAGAAATGGTCGCCGCCACGGGTGCGTGGATCAATCCGGGCCTCGACGCCAGCGTCCACTTCAGCGCCTCGGCCATCGCCGACCTGCTCGGAGTGCCCAAATCCCGCACCATTTCCGAAGACACCACAATCCAGCTTGGCACGCCCGAGCGTGAGCCCACCGAGCTGATCGCCGCCCTTCAGGACGCCCTGTCCCGTGAGCCCCGCATCTCCGAGGCTTGGCTCGCCCTCGCCCATTGGCCTACCGAAGACAAATACGCGTGGTACGTCGACATCCGCAGCGACCTGCAACCGTCCGACATCCAGCCCCTGCTCGGCCACCTCTACCCTGTGATCGAGGAGACCGGCCTGCCCATGGACGTCACCTACAATTCCCCCGACGAAGACGAAGGCCACGGCATCCGCCTCATCCCGCGTTCGGTCCACTGATCCACGGCGGGGCCGCCTCCCGACAGGCTGCCAACCACCGGTCAGCCACATCTGTATCCAGTTCGTAGGTCTTGGTCCCGCCGTTAAACTGCACCTGCACGCTTCCGGCCCGTTCCATCCCGTCCAGAAACTCCCGCGAGTTCTCGAAACCGATTTCCAACTGCACCCGATTGGCGATGTTCCGCGCATCCGGCACCACGGAATACCGCAGCTCGCCAACAACCAGTTCCAATCGCGGTTGCGGCCACGCCTGCACTGGCTCGAAAGCCCGCGTCGCCACCTTGATCGTCGCCTCTTCGCACCCGATCAAAAACTCGACCTGCCCCTTGGGCGAATAGGTCAGTGCGGGATAACGACCAGACGCAACCGACCACTCATTTAGTGTCTCGGGTATCGAAACCGGCTCCGGCGCAGGTTCCGGCACATGCGGTACCGCCGCCTGCTCCCCGCACGCCGCCAGCATGACACCCGCAGCAGCCATTCCGTTCCATACACGCATCACCGCCTCCATACCTCTACGCGGCCACGCTAATAGGCCGCACACGGCTAAGCCAAACGCAATCTCGCCCCCGGACAGGCCGGAAATGTCACCACCGACACCTCCCACAGCGCCACACCACTCAACACCCGCAAGCGCCCTTGCTTGCGGGCCTTCGCCGCACGAAAACCGATAGACAACCCATCCACCGCACCGGCCTTACACACCGCCTGCGCCATCCTTGCCTGACCGGACCAATCCCCGATCACGCCCTCGACAAACAGTCCGCGCTCGTCCTCGCAAATCCGCTCCCAGCGCCCGATCACCTCGCGCCCGTCATGCTGCCACAGCATCCGAACACCCTCCGGCCCCGTCTTGGCCAGACTGTCCGCAAACGCCCCGCGATGCACCACATCGCCATTCAGATCCGCCACCCCCCACAACGATGCATAGCCTTCCACTCTCACTCCTCCCCCGTCCACGGGAGAGGGGGACCACGAAGTGGTGGAGGGGGCTAACTTCACACCATTCGTCACGCCTTTCGCCCCTCCAACTGCCGCTCGATCCGGTCCAGCGACGCCCGCATCGCCTCGCCCTGCGCCTCCAGCCGCGCCAGCCGCTCCGCCACCAGCGCCTGCTCGGCTACCTGACCCTCCAGCGCCGAAATCCGCGCCGCCGCCCCGCCAGCCCAAACCAGCCCGCCAATGGTCTGCACCACCAACGCCACAACCAGTGCGACCGGTATCTTCCTGATCGTGGTCATGAAGTAATCCCCGCCATCTTCCGCTTCTCGTCCGCGCTCAGGAACGACGCCGCATCTACCCGCGCCCACAGCGCATCACGCTCGCCCTGCAACGCCGGAACCGCATCCAGATCCGCCTCAATCCGACAGTCCGCAAACCGCCCCCCAAGCCAGCCCGTCATCGCCCCTGCTGCCTTCCTTACCAGCGGCACCACCGTCCCGCGCCAGAAGGCCCCATTGGCCTCGCGATAGTTGGCGTAGGTGCTATCCCCCGGCACCCCCAGCAGCTGCGGCGGCACCCCGAACGCCAGCGCAATCTCCCGCGCCGCCGCATGCTTGCCCGCGATAAAGTCCATCTCGCTCGGGCTCAGGCTCATCGGCTTCCAGTCCAGCCCGCCCTCCAGCAACAACGGACGCCCTGCATTCCGCGCCCCCGCATGCGCCTCCGACAGCTCCGCCTTCAGCGCATCGAACTGCTCGCCCGTCAGCCGCTCCCCATCACGGCTACCGTAAACCAGCGCCCCGCTGGGCCTCGCCGCATTATCCAGCAGCGCCTTGTTCCAGGCCCCCGACGCATTGTGCACATCAATGGCAAACGCTGCCGCCTCTAGCGGGGAAAACCCATAGTGGTCATCGGTCGGGTGATAGAGCTTCAGATGCAAAACGGGCGACCAGCCATCGCTGTGTCGCCCGATCCGCACACTCCTTGTGCCCACCGAATAATCATACCCCACAGGCCAGCCATCCGCCCCCGGAACCACCCTCATCCGGTCGGGCCGCAAACCCCACAACTGGTCCGGCGCACCATCCCCGTCCGCATCTCCCGACGCCTCCAGATAGCCGTTCCCCGCGGTCTGGAGCGACGCATAAAGCCCCTCCATCAGCTCCGCCCGCGACTGCTCGAGATTGGGCTTGTCCAATAGCCTCGCCAGCGGATGCGCATCATCGCGCACACCCCCGAGCATCACCTTGAACGGACAAGACGCCGCCGCCTCCGCAATCATCCGCACACAGCGATAGGCCACCGGGTTCTTGCCAAACCCCTCCCTCGCCAGATGCGCATAATCCCTCGGCGTCCACCGTGGCTGCCCCACACCCGACACCGCCAGCAACGCCCCCACCCGGCTCGCCTTCTCCTCACGCACAGCCTCGCCGCGCCAGCCCAAAGCCCGCCAAAAATCCATAGATTTTCCTTTTTAGTTTGGCCGCGGTCAGAAGGCTCCGCCTTCTCGACCCGACACGGCCTGTTTTGCTCGGCCTAGACCAGAAGCCTCTGACACAACTTCAAACCTCCTCCCCTGCCCTGCGGGGGAGGTGTCATGGCCTCGCCATGACGGAGGGGGGCAACAGGCCGCGTCGGGTCGGGAGGTCCCAAAGGGCCGACGATCGCGGCCCAAGTATCAAAGAGCCCGCAACCTCGGCTGCACACGCCCCGCCAGCAACAAATCCGTCACCGCCCACACCAAGGCATCTGCCCGGTCCGGACTATGCCCCTGATGCCCGCTCCCCATCGCCATCAGCTCTTCTTCCAGCGCCGGAAACTCCCCGCAGTGCACCACCCTGCCCTGCTCGTACAAAGCCGCCACCGGCTCCGCCCGCGCCTTCTTTGACCGCGTCGCATGCACCAGTTTGATCGGCACCTCGCCGCCGACCTGCGCAATCAGGGTCCGCACCATCTCGCCGCCCTGATTGGCCTCGGCCAGCACCAACTGCGCCTCGTAATCGCTGGCTGCCTTCACCGCCGCCTTGGCCCAGCCCACAGGCGACAGCCCACGCACCGACCGATCCGCCAGCACATAGGCCCGACCGTCCCGACGCCCGCACACCACAATCCCGCAGGCATCGCCATGCGCTGTCACCGGCGGATCAACCGCCACCACCACGCGCTCCAACCGCACCGGCACATTCCCGCGCGCCCGCGCCAAGTCCTCCGCGCGAAACAGAGCGCCATCGGCCTCGACAATCAGCCCCTCCATCTCCTGCGCCTCCAACCGCGTTCCCGCATAAAGCGCCCGCAGATGGCTCAGGAAACCGGGGGCCAGATTGGCCTCATTATCCTTGGTGCTCAGGCGGCTCGTCACCACGCCCGTCTCGGCCAGCAACCGCCTTAGCGCCGCAATCGGCCTCGGCGTCGTCGTGATCGCCAGCTTGGGATCGTCCCCCAATCGCAATCCAAAGCGCAGATTGCTCAGAACCTTTTCCGGCTCTCTCCACGCACAGAACTCGTCCGCCCACGCCGCATGAAACTGCGGCCCGCGCAGACTGTCAGGGTCCTCCGCCGAAAACCCGTACGCCGCCGCCCCAGAGGGCCACACCAGCCGCCGACGACTAGCCTCCCAACGTGGACGATTATCCGGCCCCGCCAACGCCCTAAGCCCCGACGGCCCCTCGATCATCACCTCGCGCACATCGTGAAACGCCGGCCCCACCAGCGCAAAACTCATCGCCCCGCGCCGCGCCAGCTCGTTGATCCAGAACCCGCCCGCAAACGTCTTGCCCGACCCGCGCCCGCCCAGCAGCACCCAGGTCCGCCATCCGGTCTCAGCCGGATCCGCCACCTGTTCGGGCCGCACCACCGGTGTCGCCCGCAACAGTTTCGCCAGCGCCTCGCTCTGCAATGAAAGGATCGCCTCGTGGGCCATATCCCTTCTGTTCGGCAACCTCGAAAAGGCGATCGACGCGAGCGAAGAGCTCAGCGCGCAGCCGTTGTTCCTCGGCCTCATCGATCACTTCACCCGATCCAGCCAAATCATCCTCCGCATCTCCCGAAACCTTCCTCGCCGAAGCTTGCAGCGCCGCCACCGCCTTGGCCGTGCGCGCAATCACGCCCACCGCCCGCGCCCGCTTCTCGGCTTCCGCTACATCCTTGGGCAGCTCAGCCTGCACCAGCACTTCCACCGCGCCATCCACCAGCGCCTGCAACTGCCCGAACACCTGATCCAGCCACTGCTGAACCACATTGCCAGTGCCTGGCCCGCCGCCCGATGCCCCATTTCCCGCCATACCCAAACCATAGGGCATCAGCGTCCACGGGCGAGACAATCACCGCCCCACCGCCCCAATCCCTTATTTTTTCTTGGATTGCCGCGCCCCAATGCGCTCTCCAAAAGAAAAAGCCCCCCGCATTGCGAGGGCCCATTTTCCTATCCCAGCCACTGCCCCAAGGCCTCGGCCAGCTCCGGCACCTGCACCGGCTTGGCCAGATGCCCGTCCATTCCCGCCTGCAAGCATTTTTCCACCTGCTCGACCAGCACATTGGCCGTCAATGCCAGCACAGGTGTTCTCAGGCCACGCTCCGTTTCCCAAGCGCGGATCGCCTGCGTCGCCGACAGCCCGTCCATCACCGGCATGTGCATATCCATCAGCACCAGATCATAGGTGTCGCGCTTCACTGCTTCCACCGCCTCGGCACCGTCCGCGACAGTCACCACTTCCACCCCGAACTGGCTCAGGATTGCACCCATCAGTTCGCGATTAGGTGCCGCATCGTCCGCCACTAGCACACGGCCTACCAGTGCCGAAGACACCGCCTCCTGCTGCGCGTCCTCATGACCTATGGCTACGACCGGCATCGGAATCTCGAACCAGAACACCGACCCGCGACCTTGTTCGCTGTCTACGCCGATCCGGCCACCTTGACGCTCGACCAGATGTCGCGAAATAGCCAGTCCCAGGCCGGTCCCGCCATAGACCCGCGTGGTCGAACTATCGGCCTGCTGGAAACGCCGGAAAATCATATCGCGCTTCTCGGGCGCAATCCCGATTCCGGTATCGCTGACCTCTACACGCAGGTTCCAGCCATCTTGCGTCGGGCTCCCTCCGATCCTCAACCCGACACGGCCCTCAGGCGTGAATTTCACGGCATTGCCCAGCAGGTTCAGCGTCACCTGACGCAATCGCGACGCGGCCCCCGCCAGCTTCTGCGGCACCGCCGGATCGACCTCGAAGCTCAGTCCCAGCCCGCGCTCCTCGCACTGGCTTTCCACCAGATCGGCCGCCTTGCCAAACATGCGACGCACATCGAACGGCTCGACCTCGAACTCCAGTTCTCCGGCCTCCAGCTTCGAGTAGTCGAGAATGTCGTTGATCACCCCCAGCAGCACTTCCGACGCCGTAGCAATCCGGTCCACATAGACCCGCTCGTTCTCTGGCAGGGATGTCGACTGCTGCAACAGCCCCGAAAAGCCGATGACGCTGGTCAAAGGCGTACGAAGCTCATGGCTCATATTGGCCAGAAACTCGCTCTTGGCCTGCACCGCGCTCTCGGCGCGCTCCTTGGCCTCGATTACCTCGCGTTCCAGCGCCTTGCGCTGGCTGGCATCGCGGATCACCACCACGACATCGTCCAGCTGTCCCGCATCGTCGCGTACAGCCTTGAACGTGCACTCCACCCAGATCACACGGCCGTCGCGGTGTACCGCCCGGTGTTCCAACCGCGTCGGCTTTCCGGTTTTGACCGCCTTCTGGATCGCGGCCAGAACCGCCGGACGGTCTTCTCGGTAGACATAGTCCGTCGACTGACCGCTCATCTCTTCGAGCGTCCATCCCAACATGGATTTGATCGCCGGCGAGATATATTTGCTCGACCCGTCCATCTTGACGCGTGTGATCACGTCACTGACGTTCTCGGCCAACAGACGATACCGCGCTTCATTGCGACGCAGTTTGTTCAACAGCGCCTCTTCGTCGGTAATGTCCCTGAACACCCCGAACATGCCGATGTATTCACCCGCGGCATTCTTCACCGCTGCCGAACGGCTCACCACAATCCGGCGCTCCTTGTCCGGACGCGTCAGGTGCATACGCAGCGAATAGCCCTCGCCCGTCTTCAGTCCGCGCTCGATGCCCCGGGTGACCTGGTTCAGTTCGGATGCGTCGTAATAGTCAAAGCCCTCGGCCACCGCCACAGGCCCCTGCTCGGGGTCCAGACCGTGGATTTCGAACACCCGCTTGGACCAGACCGAGCTGTTGTCGGCCTTGTTCACCCGCCACCAGCCCACGCCGGACATTTCTTCGATCATGTCCAGCATGTCGTCGCGCTCGGCGACACGGCGCTCGGCAGCCTCTCCGGCGGCCAGATCGCCTGCCACCTTGGCCAGCTGCCGTATCAAGCCGCGCTCGGTGTCGTTCGGTGCTGGCCGCCCCTCGGGTGCCAGCAGCACCATCGCGCCGCACCGCTGACCATTATGATAAACAGGTGTGCTGGCCCAAACCGGATAGGGACTGTCCTTCAGCACCTCGCCGTATAAAATCTCGTCGGGAGCCGCCTGCATACTGGCCTTCACGGCCATGCAGACTTCCATTTGCTGGTCGGTCGGCATCAAGACCACGCGGGGCTCGGCCTGCAACAGCATCTCGCCCAGCGTTTCCAGATGAACAAACCAATTCTCGGCTTGGACCGGCGGCCACCCCGCCGTCAGGCGCTCGCGCGACGTACCCTGTGTATGTGTGCTTGATCCGTCCAAGCCCGCTCCCCCCACAAAGTGCCTCAGCCCTCGTTCATGGCCTTGGCACTGTCTTCGGCGGACAAGGTCCCCCGTTCCTCATTCCACTCCGGCGCTTCGAAATCGAGCGCATCCTCGGCATCGGCAAGCACCGTCTCCGGGATCGTCTGGCGGCGCACTGACACCCCTGCTTTGTGCACCGTCTCCGGATCGCCTGACACCAACGGGTGCCACCATGCCAGATCGCGTCCCTCTGCCAGACGACGATAGCCGCACGACTTCGGCATCCACGCCAAGCTTTCGACGTTCCCCGGCGTCAGCTTGATGCAATCTGGCACCAAGGCCTTTCTATTTACATAATCGGTGCAAGAGCATTGCTCTGGATCAAACAATTTGCAGTGCACACGGGTCGGAACCACCAATCCGGTGTCCTCGTCCTCGAACCGCACCAGACAGCACAGACCGCACCCGTCACACAGGCTCTCCCACTCCTGCGGGGACATCTCGGGCAGCGACTTGGTTTTCCAGAAAGGCAACATGGCCGCGCTCATAGGCGACAAAACCGCCCGTGTCGCCCCGTCTTAATGGCGAAAGCGCCTAATGCGCAGCAGTTTTGGAAAACAGATTGATCACAATCACGCCGCCTACGATCATCACCAGACCCAGAATGGCGGGCCAATCCAGCCTCTGTTTGAAGGCCACCAATCCGATCACCGAGATCAGCACCACGCCAAGCCCGCTCCAGATCGCATAGGCGATCCCCACCGGCATGGCGCGCAAGGTCAGGCTCAACAGATAAAAGGCCGCCAGATAGCAGGCCGCCATCCCCAGCGTGGGCCACAGACGCGTAAACTGGTTGGACGCCTGCAACAAACTGGTGCCCATCACTTCGCACAGGATAGCCCCGCCCAGCGTCAGCCAAACAGTCGGGTTCATCTACCGCCTCCTTATCTCGTGCCATCCTTGTCGTCCTATGGATGGCGAAGCAAGCGACGCCGCGCTATAGCCCCCCCATGGCTGCCAGACCTCCCCTCGTTGCACTTAAAGACATCCACCTTCAGGACGGACAGCGCCCGCTGTTTTCCGGCGTGGACCTTGCCGTAGAGCCCCGCTCCCGTGCCGCCCTCGTGGGCCGCAACGGTGCCGGCAAGTCCACCCTGATGAAGGTGGTCATGGGCTACATCGAAGCCGACAGCGGCGACCGCGCCGTTCAGGCCGGCACCCGCTTTGCCTATGTGCCGCAGGAACCCGTCATCACCGGCGAGACCCTGCTCGACTATGCCTCCTCCGGCGCTGCCGAGACGTGGACGGCCGAAAGCTGGCTGACCACCTTCGGCCTCAACCCCGAGAAATCGACCCAAGGCCTTTCCGGCGGCGAGATCCGCCGCGCCGCGCTGGCCAAGGCCTTCGCCGAAGAGCCGGAAGTCCTGCTGCTCGACGAGCCGACCAACCACCTCGACATTCTGGCCATCGAACTGCTCGAAGAAGAGCTGGTCGCGGCCCGCTTCGCCGTGCTGGTCGTCAGCCACGACCGCGCCTTCCTGAACCGCGTCACCAACACCGTCCACTGGCTGGAAGGCCGCAAGGTCCGCACCCTGTCCAAGGGCTTTGCCGAGTTCGACGACTGGGCCGCCAAGGTGCTGGAAGAAGAGGCCGTCGCCCTCGAGAAACTGACCAAGACCATCGAGCGCGAGACCGAGACCTTCTACCGCTCCATCACCGCCCGCCGCACCCGTAACGAAGGCCGCGCCCGCAACCTTGCCGCCCTGCGTGCCGAGCGCGCCGAGAAGATGAAGGACGTGCCGCGCGACCTCTATATGGGCGTGGATTCCGGTGCCATCTCCGGCAAGCTGGTCGCCGACATCAAGGGCGTGTCCAAATCCTTTGGCGAGCGCACCATCTTCAAGAACCTGACCACGCGCATCATCCGCGGCGACCGTCTGGCGATTGTCGGCCCCAACGGCGCGGGCAAGACCACTCTGGTCAAGGTGCTGCTGGGCGAGTTGGAGCCTGACGAAGGCACCGTCCGCATGGGTGCCAACCTCGAGCCGCTCTATCTGGACCAATCCCGCGAGGGTCTGAAGTCCGACATGACCCTGTGGGACGCCCTGACGCCGGGCGGTGGTGACAGCATCATCGTGCGCGGCCACCCCAAACACGTCGCCGCCTACGCCAAGGACTTTCTCTTCTCCGAGGCCCAGCTGCGCCAGCCGATCTCGACCCTGTCGGGTGGTGAGCGCAACCGCCTGCTGCTGGCCCGCGCCCTGGCCAAATCGGCCAACCTGCTGGTCCTCGACGAACCGACCAACGACCTCGACATCGACACCCTCGACAAGCTGCAAGAGCTGCTCGACGGCTATGACGGCACCCTGATCCTCGTCTCGCACGACCGTGACTTCGTGGACCGCCTCGCCACCTCGACCATCGCCATGAACGGTCGCGGCGACATCGTCGAGACCCCCGGCGGCTGGCAGGACTTCGTGCGCCAGAACCCGGGCTTCATCCAGCCGCCCAAACCCCATGATGCGCCTCCAGCAGCGCGTCGGGTCGAGAAGGCGGAGCCTTCTGACCGCGCTGCACCTAAAAAGTCCACCAAGCTGTCCTACAAGGACGCCCGCCGTCTGGAAGAAATCGAAAAGCTGCTGGAAACCCTGCCCGCCGAGATCGCCAAACAGGACGCCCTCATGGCCGATCCCGATCTTTACAGCAAAAATCCCGCCGCCTTCGACAAGGCCATGAAGGCCGCCGACAAGGCCCGCGCAGAGCTGGAAGCCATCGAACTCGAATGGCTCGAACTCGAAGAGAAGAAAGCCGCCCTCGGCTAAACAAAAAGGCCGGACATCCCGTCCGGCCTTTTTCACGTCCTACGGCAGATCAATCTCGACCAGCAGGTCCTGCCCCTGCTGGAACAGGCGCGCCACCCGCCCGTCATTGACCCTCAGCACATCCTCGCCGTCGTGGTACCAGCCCGCATTGACCATGGCGCGGGTCAGCTTTTCCAGCCACTCGCCGACCTTGGCCGCATCGCCCCCGTGCGCGCCAACCAAACAGCGTTCTGCCTCAGCCTGCACCGTCACCACATCCTCTACCGGCCCGCCGTGCAGCAAGGTGCCACCTGTCCCCGTGTAGACAAAGAAATTGGCCTCCAGCTCATGGCTATCGCGGGCGCTGCGCCGGCGCGCCGCCACGGCCAGTCCGGTGCATAGACGCTCTACCGCATCGAACACCGCCTGCCCCGCATCGCGCTCGTGGCCACGGATCGCCGTCTCCACCCTCAGGCGCAGCATGTCCGGATCCATTGGCGGCAGGACCACCACCCGCGTCATATCATTGCGCGTATCGGCCAACGCTAGCGACGCCCGATAGTCCTCGGTCACATAATATGCGGCGCGGTCACCGCGTTCACCCTGCCCCGGAATACCCAGCGTCGGCACCGAAACCCAGCGATAGCCCCCGCCGTCGCGCGACAGCCAGTCTTTCACACCTTCGCGCGCCGCCGTCCCGTCCGTGCCTACCAGCACGTCACAGCCCGTTGGCCCCAGCGTCAGAAACACGCCCCCCGGCCCCGTCTCGGACGGCAGAGCCATGACCTTGACCTGTGCCCGATCCTGACCACGCAGATCCACCTGTCCGGTCTGGGCCTGAATACACAGTCGCGTTCCCTGTATCGCCACATGGCTCAGCCGCCCTGACGGCACCGCCTGCGTCACCCCGCCGGACACCACGATCACCGCCCCCAGCAGCCATGCTGACATCATTTTCGCATATCCCCGTACGGCCAAGCTTGGATGACTTGTAATCTCACATGACAGCGTAACCTATAGGATCGCACCCTTTTTTGTGCGCCTGCACAGGGCTTCCCCACCCTAAAGACGTGGGCGTGCCGCCAAGGTTGCCACCAAAAACCTTTCGTCTCGGGGGGCGGCCCCCTTTCCAAGGCCCAGCCCGATGCTTATTGCATCCGCTCATGACCTTGCGTTCGCCCAACCGCCGCCACCTCCTGATCGGAGCCGCCGCACTGACCGTGCCGTCGGTGCTGGCCGGTTGCGACCAGCGTGCCACCACGGACGAACAAGGCCGCATCCGCCTGCGCATTGCCACCCCCGGCCCCGCCCGCGCCGACCATGGCGGCTTCTATCAGGCCATTGCCACAGGCCTGTACGCCAAGCGCAACCTGAACATCCAGTTCCTGCACGTAAACTCGTCCGAAGATGTTTCGCGCCATCTGGCATCGGGCAGTGCCGAGCTGGGTCTGGCGCAGGACAGTTTCGCCGCTCTGCGCATGATGTCCGACCGCGCGCCCGTTAAAGCCGTCGCCGCCTTCTTCCAGAAGGATCCGCGCGTCGTCATCGCCCGCGCCGACGGCCCGCGCACCCTAAACGATATCGGCGAGCGCCCGCTGTTTGTCGAAGATGCCGACTGGCCCGAATTCTGGGTCTGGATGCGCTCCCAGTACGATCTCCAGACCGAACAGCTGGCCCGCCCCGACACCGGCGCACTGGCCCCTTTCCTTGAAGACACCGACAGCCTGCTGATCGGCTCTCTGACCCGCGAACCGGCTCAGGTCGCCGCCGCCGAGCCGGACCTGCGCACGCGCCTGCTGCTGCCCGCCGATGACGGCTATGCCGCCTATGGCAATCTGGTGCTCAACACCAATGCCTTCGCCCGCGACAATGCCGAGGCCCTGCGCGACTTCATCGCCGCCTCGATCGACGGCTGGAAAGACTATCTGACCGGCGATGCCGAACCGGCCCACGCCCTGATCCGCCGCGCCAATCCCGCCACGCCGCAAGGGTCGCTGGATATGGCCCGCGACCTGCTGATCCAGAACCGTATCGTCGACGGCCCCGATGGCGATCCCGCTGTCATCGGCACCATGACCGAAGAGCGCTGGAAGACCTTTGCCGAGCAGGCCCAAAAGGCGTTCAGCAACGAACCGGACTGGTCCTCTGCTTACACAACGCAGTTTTTGCCCTCTCAGGGCTGAATGTTAGCCTCGGATTAAGCCAGACTCTGTAAACCGGCCAAGCTTGGCTTTTTCAGGCGGCGGTTTTCGGGGTTGGCAGTTGCCAGTTGTCGCAGCGCTATATCTGGCTTTGGCAGGACACAGCCTTGCGCCGTCCGCCCACGCCCCTGCGCCCGTCATTCCCCACGGTGGCTGGGCCTATCCACGCGGTGCATCCATTGCCCATTACCCCCTGCCGCTTCAGGCCGATCCTGCCGCGCCCCGTGCCGATGCTCCGATCTTTCGCCTGAACAGCGCCCAGCAGCCGCCCGCCACGCCCGGCGGGGCCCGCTACTATTCCATTCACCGTCAGGCTGGCCGACAGCCCGACACCCCCAGCCTCCCGGCCCCCGTCTATCTGGACGCCCTGCCGGTACAGCTGGATAGTCTGCCGGCCGGCGATGATCTGGCCGCACCGCCTCCCCCGCCCGAGGTCCTTCGCGACACCCATGGCCGTCTGCGTCCCGTTCCCTCCAGCGACGATTATTAGAGTTCACCCGTCCATGTCCGCCGGATCACAGATCATCACCCGCCTGCCCGAGCTAATGACCTTGGCCAAGCAGTCGGACAGCGCCGCACGGCGCACCCTGCTGCGCGAGCTGACCGACAGCTTCTTCGGCACGCCCGAACGCACGCCTGTAGAACAGGACCTGTATGGTGCGGTTCTGGGTGACCTGACCCGCGCCATGGAAGATGAAGTGCGCGCCGAAATCGCCCGCCGCTTCGCCCATACCTCCGACGCCCCGCGCCAACTGGTCCGCCAACTGGCGCAGGATGAACTGGCCGTCGCCGCGCCCGTCCTGACGCATTCGCCCGTCCTGACCGACGCCGACCTGATCCATGTGATCAAGAACCGTGGCCAAGACCACATGCGTGCCGTCAGCCGCCGCGAAACCGTGACCGAGGCCGTGTCTGACGCCATTGTCGAACACGGCGATGACGCGACCCTGCACGCCCTGTTGTCCAACGAAGGGGCCCGCCTGTCCCGCGCCGCCAGCGAAACCGCCGTCGACCGCGCCAAGGCCAATCCCGATCTGCACGATGTGACCGTCAACCGCGCCGCCCTGCCGATCGACCTGCTGAACGAAATGTATTTCGTGGTCGAAGAGCGCCTGCGCAGCAAGATTCTCGAGGAAAACAGCCGCCTCAGCCCCGAAGAACTGGAACAGGCGCTGGCCGCAGGGCGCGCCCGCGTGGCCACCGATGACGGCAGCCTGCCGCCGGACTATGCGGAAAGCCTCGCATATGTAGAAGAACTCAGAGCCGCCAGCCAGCTGACCCCCGCTGTTCTGGCGCGCTTCCTGCGCTCGGGCAGCCGCACCTGTTTCCTGATCGCGCTGTCACAACTGGCCGACATCGACTTCCACACCGCCCGCAATATTGTCGAGCGTCGTGAACTGGATGCCCTGGCCGTGGTCTGCCGCGCGGCCGATCTGGATAAGGCCCTGTTCCTGACCTATGCCGTGGTTCTATTGAACAATGACGGCAATGCCATGGGCAAGGCGCGCTCATACGGTGCGCTTTACATGGCACTGGACAAGGATACGGCCCAGCGCACCTTGCGTTTCTGGCGCACCCGCCGCGCGGCTATGCAGTCCGCCGCCTGAGTGTTTGTCGCGACCAAAACAAAACGCCCGCTCTGTGCAGAGCGGGCGTTTTGCTTATCTGGTCCGGGACCGGATTACTTCTTGGCGCGGGTGGTGCGAGCCGGCTTACGACCGCCCTGGCCCAGACCCATTTGCTTGGCCAGATCAGAGCGGGCCTTGGCATAGTTCGGAGCAACCATCGGATAGTCTTTCGGCAGACCCCACTTCTCGCGGTATTCTTCCGGCGACATATTGTATTTGGTGCGCAGGTGACGCTTCAGCGACTTGAACTTGCGACCATCTTCCAGACAGATCAGGAAATCCGGAGTGATCGACTTGCGAACAGGAACGGCAGGCTCACGCGGTTCCGGCTCAGCCTCGACCGGCTCGCTCGAAATACCGGTCAGCGCAGCGTGCACCTGAGAAATCAGGGCCGGTACGGCTTCAGCCGGTACCATATTATTGCTGACGTAGGCCGATACGATATCAGCCGTCATTTCGAGTAGTTCTGGCTTTTCTTCCATTTTGGTCTGTCGCTCCCGCTGCGCAGTAATTATGTGGATTTGAAATCCACGGAACACATTTCTCTTGCCCATTCCTTTAGCAATATCTTGCGAACAATCAATAGTGCACATCTGATGTGCGGTGTCGTGAACTTTGACGTTCTGACGATATGCTAAGTTTTGAATAGATATCGCCCGCGTAATCGTAGCGGCCCGTCGACGGATCCAACCCCGTGTTGGTTGAATCCTGATCCGTCGAATAAGTATAGCCCAGTTAAGTCGGCTAAAAGCCGCCCAAGCATAATCTATGCTTGGTTAAATCGCTCGGTTAAAAGCAATTTTCCTATTAACACCCAGCAACTTAAAGCATAGGCATTTGGAAATTTTCGAAGGGTCTAGCTTCTGAGGTCGTCAGCCAGCGCCAGCATTGCGGCGCGCTCCGCTGCCGAGAAGGCATCGATCAAATGCTCTTCGCCTTCGCGGATAGCGTGTATCAACTCGGGCGTCAGAGCAGACGTCAGCGCCCAGTTCCAGTACCGGATCACGGTCTGGGCGCGCTCCACGGCCAGCATCTCATAGGTGACCAGCACACGCTGCCAGCGCGGATCAACAGCCGACTCAGTCCCCAACGGCCTGCGCATCGCCTGCCACAGCAACTTCAGATAGCGGCGGGTCAAACCTGTAGCTTTACACAGTACGGCGATAGACTCGCCGCCCTCGTCGCTGAGTATCTTGGCTGCCGTCAACGGCTTCACACCTGCCAGTAGACCGATCTCGGCCACCAGCTCCGGCGTCAGACCTTTGTCTGCCGCCACAGAGATCACGCCCTCGAGGTTCTGTTGCGCCGATGCCTGTGCCGCCTCGCGGCTACGCTGGCGCCTTTCGATAAACTGCAACGCCCGTTTGACGACAGGGTCTTCCTTGGGCTCATCCTGTGTCAAAGCGAACAGGTCATTGACCGAAGACTGTAGAACCTCGCGCGACACAGCAAACCGCCGCAGTATCACGCTGCGCTCGTCTTCGTTGCACCACCAGAACATGACATAGGCACTGGAGGGGCGCAGTTCGGGACGTTTCAAAAGCCCCGCGCACAGCTCCGGTGTATGTCGGCTCATGGCCACGACAGCTTCCAGCGACGTGGTGGCGATCCGCGCGTCGTTATTGTGCAGCACCACCTGTATAATGTCGGCCTCGCCCCGCTGGATCAGCGCGTGGGTCACGGTCTCCGACAGGCCACGGCGGGCGGCGATATGGCGGCAGTGGTCGGCGCTGGCCTCGTTCACACAACCGACCAGATCGTGATCGTTCAGCGAGGCACACTCGTCCAGCAGTTCACGCGCCACCACAATGTCGTCGCGCAGCAGCAGGCGGCACAGATTGTTCGGAATATCGGTCAGATGCACCAGACGCGCTGCCACGCGGCGACGGTCTTCCAGCGTCGCCTGACGCAGCACGTCTATCAGCAGATCGGCCACCACCGAACGCTCGAAAGCGTTGATGCGGCTCTCCGGCAGGCTGACAACGTCGCTTAGCCGGCGCAACAGGATGAGGCGCGCACGGCCGCCTTCAGAGGCAATATCGTCGGGGATGGGCTTCATGGCGGCGCTTTCCATAGCGCCACTGTAAAACCAAGCCAGTTAATCAGCAGTGACGAGCCGCCCTTCTGGCAAAAGGCGGCCCGTTTTCAGTCAGTTCAGCACGAAGTGTGCTTTATTGATCCCAGTACGAACCGGGGATTACAGCCCTTCGAACAGCGCCGTCGACAAATAGCGCTCCGCGAAGCTGGGGATGATGACCACGATGGTCTTGCCCGAATACTCTTCCTGTGCGGCCAGACGGAAGGCGGCGGTCAGAGCCGCGCCCGAGGAAATCCCCACCGGAATGCCTTCCTTGGCGGCGACCTTGCGGGCCATCTCGAAGGCATCCTCGTTCGACACCTGCTCCACGGCGTCGATCACGTCCGTGTCGATCACCGGCGGCACAAAGCCTGCGCCAATGCCCTGAATCTTGTGCGGACCCGGCGCACCGCCAGACAATACCGGCGAGGCCGTCGGCTCGACCGCGATCATCTTGATGCCGGCTTTTTTGGCTTTCAGCGCATGGCCCACGCCCGTGATCGTGCCACCGGTGCCTACACCGGATACCACGACATCGACGCTGCCCGCCGTATCGTTCCAGATTTCCTCGGCGGTGCTGACCTCGTGAATGGCCGGGTTGGCTTCATTCTCGAACTGGGCCGGAGACACCGCACCGGGGATTTCGTTCAGCAGTTCCTCGGCGCGGGCAATCGCGCCCTTCATGCCCTTCTCTGCCGGCGTCAGCTCCAGCTTGGCACCCAGCAGGGCCAGCATCTTGCGACGCTCGATCGACATGCTCTCGGGCATGCACAGGATCAGCTTATAGCCTTTGGCGGCGGCCACAAAGGCCAGCGCAATGCCGGTGTTGCCGCTGGTCGGCTCGATCAGGGTCGCGCCCGGTGCAATCTTGCCTGCCTGTTCCAGCGCCTCGACCATGGCCACGCCGATACGGTCTTTCACCGAAGCGATCGGGTTGAAGAACTCCAGCTTGGCCAGCACGCGGGCCTTGGGCTGGTATTCCTTGGTCAGGTTCGGCAGCGCCACGAGCGGGGTATCGCCAATCGTATCGACGATGCTGTCGAACACCTTGCCGCGTCCGGCCTTCTTGTGGCGGCTGGCATCATAGGCGGTGTTGGACATGGGTCGATCTCCTCAGGCGATGGAACATGAATAAGGACATAGCGCGTATACTCCGCGTCACAAGCCGACGCCGCGCAGGTTTTCTCAAAAGCTATTTAGAAAAGCTGGGCCTTGGCGATTATCTTGCGTGGATCGGCGATAAGCTTCCATCCGATCCGCATAGGCTGCCGCAATCTGCTGCCCCATCAAAAATCTATAGTCGTCCTGGCCGAACTCCACAGCCATGACCACATCGCCGGGCTTCTCGGTCATCAACTGCCCACACCACATAGTTATGTCCGAGGGATCGACCCTGCGTTCGCCGACACCCCGTATCGAAAAGCGCTTCGGCACCTCTCCCTGCAAGGTTTCCAGTGTTTCGACCTCGGCCCTCACATAGTCCGTAAAATCGTCGCCGCCGTCAGGCACCACAGATACGACGCGGGCAATCGCGATACCCTTGCCGCCCTCTTGAGGGATCAAATCCCAGCGTGGTCCGGGCAAGGGCACACAGGCCTGCGCCAGTGTGGCCGAGCACAGCGTCAGAACGACACCGCCAACCGCCCCGATGAGTGCCAGCGATGTATTCATGCGGCTATCCTCGCGAAACCACTCTCTGGGAAGGATCAAACGGCATGACCTCGCGGATCGTCAACAAGGTCGTAAAGTTCCGCACCCGCGCATCGTCGTTCAGCGCCTCACGCGTGAAGACATCATAGGCTTGCATGTCGGGCACCACGACATACAGGATCAGGTCCACATGGCCGGTGATATACCACATGCCATGGACCTCTTTGCGGGCCTTCAGCTTGTCGATCAGGGCGTCGATGACCGCTGTGCCCTCGCGCTCCATCTCGACCAGCACATGCATGGTCAGTGCCTTTTCCAGCCGCCCGCGATCCACCACGGCCACGTCGGCCACGATGATCCCGCCCTCTCGCAGGCGGCGCAGGCGTCGCGACACCGCCGATTCCGACAGCCCCACCTGTTCGGCCAACACCCGCGCAGGGGTCAGATTGTTCTGCCGGACCAGATCCAGGAGCCGATGGTCGAAATCGTCGAGTGTTAGCGTTTCTTGCATGATAACTCGTATTAACGCCGTTTTCTTGCGCGCGATCAAGTGAAATCGCCAAGACCGGTTATGCCGTTTTCGCTACATCTGCGGCATGTTCCGCAGTACCTCCCTCCCCCGCTTCCAAGGTCTGCTGCCGTATGTGCCTTACCTCGCACTCATCGGCGGCATTCTGTCCCTGTCGCTTGGCACCTCCTTCGCCAAGACCCTGTTTCCCGTGGCGGGTCCCATGGGGACTGCCGCCTTGCGCGTAGGTCTCTCGGCCTTGATTTTGTTGGCCGTTTTTCGTCCGTGGCGTCATAGCTTCACACGCAAAGACCTGCGCGGGCTGGCGCTGTACGGCGCGGTCATGGGTCTGATGAACCTGTGCTTCTATCTCTCCTTGAACACTATTCCGCTGGGCATTGCTCTGGCGATCGAGTTCACCGGACCGCTGTCGGTAGCGCTGTTTAATGCGCGTCGCCCGCTGCATTTTGTGTGGGTTCTGATCGCCGCTGCGGGCCTCAGCCTGCTGCTGCCGATTTCGGGCGGGGTTTCGACGCTTGATCCGGTCGGCTGCGCGTGGGCCGGTGCGGCCGCCGTGTTTTGGGCGCTGTACATTGTGTATGGCCAGCGCGTCAGCCACCTCCCCTCGGGGGCGACGGTCGCCTTGGGGATGTCGATGGCTGCCATTGTCGTGGTGCCGTTCGGCGCAGTGACCGCCGGCGCGACTTTGTTGGCACCCGGTCTGCTGGCCATGGGTGTACTGGTGGCTCTGGCCTCCAGTGCCCTGCCCTATTCGCTGGACATGATCGCGCTGAAATCCATCCCCAAGCGCACCTTTGGCGTGGCTGTGAGTGCCGACCCCGCCGTGGGCGCTCTGGCCGGACTGCTGCTGCTGGGCGAGGCCCTGACCTTCACCCAATGGCTCGCCATTGCCGCCGTGATGACCGCTTCGGTCGGCACGGTGCTCACCACTACGCGCGAGAAAAAGAAGGAAAAGCTGGCGACGGCGGCGGTTCAAAAGGCTGCTGCCTGACTCCTGCACCTTCTCCCCTCGCAAGGTCTCGCGCGTAAAGAAAGCCCCTGTCCACCACGGACAGGGGCTTTTGAGTTTTCGAGGGGACACACACTGAAAACTGGGCCAAGGCGTTCGGCGGACAACAGGGGTTGGGGGATTGGCCGAACGAACACTTTGGACCTGCCCTGTTCCTATGTGACGCAAACAGGGCCTAGCGAGTTACTGGGGGGAGAAGGTTGCGACCCCGGTCGACAAGGAGGGGGGAGATAAACCGGGGCCGCCTCGATCAGAACTCTGACCAGTCTTCGGCGGGGGGACCGTTGACCACTGCTCTGAGTCGAGATCTCTGGGCTTCAAGCGCGGGCGGTGGCCCGGATTGAAGGCTATGGGGGGGACGTTGGGTTTGCGGGCGGAACTGCGCCGCATTCGACACCGGCTCGGCCACGCGGCCGGTATTGAAGCGGGACACCAGCGCTGCCAGCTGTCGGGTTTCGTTTTGCAGGCCCGCCGCCGCGGCCGTGGTTTGCTCCACCATGGCGGCGTTTTGCTGGGTGACCTGATCCATCTGGTTCACAGCAGCATTCACCTGCCCCAGACCGGTGGCCTGTTCCTGCGCCGATGAGGCGATCTCTGCGGCCAGCGCATCCATCTCGGCCACCTTGGCGGCAATGGTCTCCAGCGCACGGCCGGATTCACCCACCAGCTTCACGCCCTCGGCCACCTCCTGTGCAGAGGCCGAGATCAGGGCCTTGATCTCCTTGGCCGCCTCGGCAGATCGCTGGGCCAGGGTGCGGACTTCGGAAGCCACCACCGCAAAGCCGCGACCGCTCTCGCCTGCCCGCGCCGCTTCCACGCCCGCATTCAGGGCCAACAGATTGGTCTGGAAGGCGATCTCGTCGATTACGCCGATAATGTCACCGATCTCGGCGGAACGGCGCGAAATACCGTCCATGGCCGTGACCGCCTTTTGCATCACCTCGCCCGAGCGTTCGGTCTCCGTGCGGGCCGCAATCGCGGCTGTCGAGGCCTGACGCGCGCCTTCGGCGCTGCGCTGCACGGTGGCGGTGATCTCGTCCAGAGCCGCTGCCGTCTCTTCCAGACTGGCGGCCTGTTGTTCGGTACGGCGCGACAGATCGTCTGCCGAGTTGGAAATCTCTTCAGAGCCGGTCTTCAGCACCGACACCGCATCCAGCACCTGATCCAGTGCGCTGCGCAGGCTGGCAGTGGCACCGTTAAAGTCGTCCTTCACCCGTTGGTGTGCGCCTTCCATCTGCGCATCGATGGCCGCACGCAGGTCACCGCTGGACAATTTCGACAGGTTCTCTGCCAGCACTTCGACTAGACGGTTCTGGGCGGCTTCGGCGGCCTGACGCTCCGCCTCGGCCTTGCGGGCGGCCTGTTCGGCCTCGGTGATATTGATGGCCAGTTTGACCACCTTCACCGCGCGTCCCGTGTCATCCAGCACCGGATTATAGCTGGCCTCCAGCCACACTTCGCGCTGCCCCTTGGCCATGCGGCGGAACTTCTTGGCGACAAAGCGCCCTTCGTTCAGCTCGCGCCAGAAGGCGGCATATTCCGCGCTCGCGGCTTCGGCCGGGTCCATAAACATGCGGTGATGCTGGCCGCGGATTTCGTCCAGCGTATAGCCCATCGTTTTGAGCAAATTATCGTTGGCATCGATGATGGTGCCATCCAACTCGAATTCGATCACAGCCTGCGAACGGCCAATGGCGGCCATGCGCCGTTCGAGTTCTTCGAGACGGGCCGTGTCGATCGACGAGGGGCGGTTCTTTCTGAACATAGGCATTTTTCCGTGGATCAGGCCGACGGGAGTCTGGCCGAATGTCCCTACAACCTGCGCGGAAAACCCTGTTTTTGTGTAATAACAGCGTTACGCACAAAACCTATGCTCAAAGCTTTACCCCTCATTAACCATAATCACGGCACAGCAAGCTTAACCGTCCGCGCCATAAGGATTTTTGGCTTTTAGGATCCTCCGCCTTGCGCCAGCTCATTGCCGCCGCCGAAGCGATCGACCCTGTGGTCGTCACCGGTAAGGTGGCGGGCGTTAGCGGTTTGCTGATCGAAAGCCGGGGCGGACTTTCGCGTCTCGCAGTCGGGGCCCGCGCCGAAATCAGCCGCCGAGGCCTGCCGCCCCTTGCCGCCGAAGTGGTCGGCTTTCGCGACGCCAAGGCCCTGCTGATGCCCTATGGTCCGGTGGAAGGCATTACGCCGGGTGCCGACATCCGCGTGCTGGACACCGCCGCCTCCGTCAGCCCGACCACGGGCTGGCTGGGCCGCATCATCGATGCCTTTGGCGACCCGATCGACAGCAAGGGCCCCCTACCCCAAGGCCTGCACCCCTATACGCTCAAGGCCTCGCCGCCTCCGGCCCACTCGCGCGACCGCGTGGGCGAGCGCCTCGACCTTGGCGTGCGTTCGATGGACGTTTTTACCACCACCTGCCGTGGCCAGCGTCTGGGCATTTTTGCTGGCTCGGGCGTGGGCAAGTCGGTGCTGCTGTCCATGCTGGCGCGTCAGGCCACCTGTGATGTGGTCGTGGTCGGCCTGATTGGTGAACGGGGCCGCGAAGTCCGCGAGTTCATCGAGGAGACGCTGGGCGAAGAGGGCCTGCGCCGCGCCGTCGTCGTGGTCGCCACCTCTGACGAGCCTGCGCTGAAACGCCGACAAGCCGCCTATATGACCATGGCCGTGGCCGAGTTCTTCCGCGATCAGGGTCTTGAGGTCCTGTGCCTGATGGATTCTGTGACCCGTTTCGCCATGGCCCAACGCGAGATTGGTCTGGCCGCAGGCGAGCCCCCGACGACCAAGGGTTACACCCCCACCGTCTTCACCGAACTGCCCAAGCTGTTGGAACGCGCCGGCCCCGGCCCGCGCCTGCCCGATGGTCGCCAAGCGGGTCCCATCACCGCCCTGTTCACCGTACTGGTTGACGGCGGCGACCATGATGAACCCATTGCCGATGCCGTGCGCGGTATTCTGGATGGCCACATCGTCATGGACCGCAAGATCGCCGTGCGCGGGCGTTTCCCCGCCATTGATGTGCTGAAGTCCGTCAGCCGGACCATGCCCGAATGTCAGGACATGCGCGAACGCGAGATCAACCGCCGCGCCCGCCAGTGCCTGTCGGCCTATTCGAACATGGAAGAGCTGATCAAGATCGGGGCCTATCGCAGCGGGGCCGACCCCATCGTTGACCGCGCCATCGCCCTGAACCCGATGCTGGAAGACTTCCTGCGTCAGGACAAGGAAGACGTGACCCGTCTGGCCGACAGTTTCGACAGACTTGAATCCATCCTCAACATGGGCATGCTAGAAGCTTGACCGGAGACGCCGCATGACCGCGTGGGCTCAATCCCTGATCCGCCTCACCAATTATGAGGTCGAGACCCTGCAAAAGCGCATGGCCGAGATCGCCGCGCGCCGTGCCGATGCAGAGCTGAAACTGGTCATGCTGGACGCCGAGGCCGAGGGCGAAAAGGCGCAGGCCAGCGCCGATCCCCAACATGCCAGCCTGCTGCGCGCCTATCTGAACGGCTGGAAACTGCGCCGCGCCGAGGCCGAAGGCATGGTCGCCGCCCTGCAACGCGAGGAAGAAGGGGCGCGTGACGCTCTGACCGCCGCGTTTGAAGAACTGAAAAAGTTCGAGCACGTCGCCGAGGTCGCCAAGAT
The DNA here is from genome assembly GCF_002419815.1 of Brevundimonas sp. UBA5713. Taxonomy (GTDB): domain Bacteria; phylum Pseudomonadota; class Alphaproteobacteria; order Caulobacterales; family Caulobacteraceae; genus Brevundimonas. The sequence goes on from NZ_DIGV01000059.1 coordinate 29,174, forward strand.
CAACGCTCGTATCGCCGCCAACAAGCGCGAGTCGGCCAGCTTTGACGAAATGGGCCTGCGCCGCCGCAGCGGACACTGATCCGCTTGCTGCCGTCGCGCCGTCAACTGTGTCTGGGCTTAACGGCGGCGACGACTTCGCCGTTGCTCGGTGGCTGTTTCCCGTTTGACGAAGGCCCCGATCCGGTCGGCCCCATCGCCCCCCTGAAATCACAGGTGCCCTACCCCGTCGGCACCTGCGCCATGAGCGGCCAGTTGGATGATCCGGACTGGGCGCGTCTGGCCCAGACCCATTTCAACCAGATCACGCCCGAGTGGGAGATGAAGATGGAATACATCCTCACTTCGCGGGCCAGTCATGGCGACGGCTATCGCTTTGACGCGTCCGACCGGATTGTGGACTGGGCCGCGCGCCACGGCATGGGCCTGCATGCCACCACCCTGATCTGGTACTCCCAAGGCGAAGAGGCGTTCCGCGGCCTGTCCCCCGCCGACTATCGCCAGCAGTTCGACACCTATATCGCTACCGTCGCGGCCCGCTATGCCGGACGGGTGCGCGGCTGGGATGTGGTCAACGAGGCCGTGGCCGAAAACGGCGAGGGCCTGCGCCAGCACCACTGGGGGCAAAACCTGGGCGAGATCGACCACATGGTCCGCGCCTTTGAACAGGCCAAGCTGGCAGACCCCGACGCCGTCCTGTTCATCAACGACTACAATCTTGAAAATAACCCCAAGAAGGGCGCGACCTTCCTCAATCTGGTCGAGCGCCTGCTGAAGGCCGGAGCGCCCATCGGCGGCATCGGCACCCAAAGCCACCTCGATATTGAAATCCCCGAAGGCCAGATCACCCGCTTCATTCAGCAAGCGGCACAGTTCGGCCTGCCCCTGCATGTGTCCGAATTGGATGCCTCAAGACGACGCGGTGATGGCACCCCAGACGTCAGAACTGTTTCATATCGGATCAGGCAACAGATTGAACGCGTTAAGGAATTAAGCTTTGCTTTCCATTCCTTACCCGAAGAACAGCGATACTCCTTAACGCTTTGGGGCGTGCGGGACACCGACTCATGGCTCCGTCGCGGTCGCTATGACGATGGCAAGGACAGTCCGCTGGCTTTTGACGCCAATGGTCACCCCACCGCTATCGCCCGCGCTCTTGGCGACGGCTGGCGTCAGGACACCAGTTCGGCCACCAGCTGAGCCATGATCTGACCGGCTGGCAGAGCCTTGGCGCGCCCCGCGCCTGTGCCGGACCATTGCGCGCCATAGTGCCCGTCGCCCGCCGCCTTGGCCGCTGCATTCAGCGCCTTGCCCTGATCATAGGCGACCGGATAGTCGGGCACATCCGCCGGATCGACACCTTCGGTCAGGGCGGTGAACCCGTTGGTCAGGCAGCGTGCAGGCCGACCGGAAATGACGCGGGTCATCACCGTCTGGCCGCCCGCAGCCAACCGCGCGCGATAGGCGGTATCGGCGGCGCTTTCATCGGCCTCTGTGGCTTCATCGCGCTGTGGCTCGGAATGGCAGAACAGATTGGCGTGCAGCGGCCCGTCGCACAGCGCGCGGAACTCAGCCATGGCCAGTTCGGCGGCCTGCGGCGTAGACGCTCCCAGCCCCAGCGCGCAAAGGCCTCCGGCCCGCGTGACCGCCGCGGCCATGGCCGGCGTGGAAACACCCGCCACCGGGGCCTGAAACACCGGATAGGTCAGCCCTATCAGGTTTGAGAGGCTTGTCTGCACCACGTCCATCTCCCTACGACGACGTTCTAGCGTCCGACTATGACGGAACAGGCCCTGTCCCAATAGGTTAGCTATATATGGCCCCTACACCCCTGACAGAGCCGATCCAGCGTCGAATAGACCAAGCTGCTGCCGACTATATGCAGCCCGAAGACATGCCGCGCTTCGACTTTACCCAGCCCGTCGGAGAGGCGGCCCTGATCGCCCACGACAGCATCTCGTGGCAGGTTTTCAAAAACCCGATCAGCCTGTTCATCGGCGGGGTCACCGCCGTTATCCTCGAACTGGTCGAGGCGCGGGTGCGGGCGGGCGTGTGGGACCACACCAGCTTCCGTACCGATCCCGTCCCGCGCCTGAAGCGTACGGGGCTGGCGGCCATGGTGACCGTCTACGCCCCCGCCTCCAAGGCCGAGGCTATGATCGCCGGCATCCGCCGCCGCCACAGCCGCGTAACCGGACTGGCCGACGATGGCCGCCCCTACCACGCCAATGACATCGAGCTGCTGGACTGGGTCCAGGCTACGGCGGGCTATGGCTTTACCGAAGCCTTCCACCGTTTCGTGCGTCCGCTCAGCGCTCTTGAGCGCGACAACGCCTGGGCCGGAGCCTATCCGACCGCCATCCTCTATGGCGCAGTCGGCGCACCGCAGTCCGAGCGGGAATGGCAGGCACAGCTGGCCGCCATGACGCCCAGGCTGACGCCCTCGCCCATTGTGTTCGAGTTTCTGGACATCATGCGCAAGGCAAAAGCCTTTCCGGCCTATGCCCGCCCTGTCCAGCATCTGCTGATCCGCGCCGCCATCGATCTGGTGCCGCCGCAGGTTGCCGACATTGTAGGGCTGAAACCCTCGGACGGTCTGGCCGCTTGGCAGGTGCCGCTGGTCAAGGCGCTGGCGCGCGGGGCCGAGCGCATCCCGCTGCGCCAGTCGCCCGCCGCCCAGTCCTGCGTGCGTCTGGGCCTGCCGGCCGACTATCTGTACCGCCGCCGCTAGGCCCAACGAAAAACGCCCGCTGTTTCCAGCGGGCGTTTTCAAATCGGTTACGGACGACTTAGGCGGCGATGATCTGGCCGACTTCCGACGGGTCGCGCAGCACATAGCCACGGCCCCAGACGGTTTCGATGTAGTGTTTGCCACCGGCAGCGGTCGCCAGCTTCTTGCGCAGCTTGCAGATGAAGACGTCGATGATCTTCAGTTCCGGCTCGTCCATGCCACCGTACAGGTGGTTCAGGAACATTTCCTTGGTCAGGGTCGTGCCCTTGCGCAGGGAAAGCAGCTCCAGCATCTGGTATTCCTTGCCGGTCAGATGCACGCGGTGGCCGTTCACTTCGACGGTCTTGGCGTCGAGGTTCACAGCGATCTCGCCGGTGTGGATGATGGCTTGTGCGTGACCCTTGGAGCGGCGCACCACAGCGTGGGTGCGGGCGATCAGCTCATCCTTGTGGAACGGCTTGGTCAGATAGTCGTCGGCACCGCCGCCGAAGGTCTTGACCTTGGTTTCAATCTCGTGGCTGCCCGAGAGGATCATGACCGGCGTATTGACCTTGCCGTTGCGCAGCTGGCGCAGAACCTCAAGGCCGCTCATGTCCGGCAAGTTGAGATCAAGCAGGATCAGATCGTAGTCATAGATCTTGCCCAGATCGATGCCTTCTTCACCCAGATCGGTGGTGTAAACGTTGAAGCCTTCCGACTTCAGCATCAGCTCAATGCTTTGAGCCGTGGCGTGATCATCTTCAATCAACAGGACGCGCATTCATGCCCCTCCAGGCAAAGCTTGGCTGAAACCGCGCCTACTGCGCGATCCGGGTAACCTTGTTCGTACGTTAACGGTTAAAAAGCTTAAGAATGGTTAACGGGTCCCGATATGAAACGCCTAGGCTGATTTGCGAATCGTCGTCTAGGGGGTGAGTCAACGATTCGATCAGAAATGGTTAATTTTATTAAGACACCCGCGCTCGACACACAGCGTGCGCGATTCATCCCCAGACAATTCACTCAATGCGCGACTGTAATGCCAAGCTTTCCAAGGCGGCACGTCCGAAGCTGACGCACGATAGGAAGATTTTCCTAGCCTACCAATCCGACTGACCCATGATGTTCGCGTATCGGTGTTTGGAGATTACCAACCTATGCAGACCTATCGCGTTCCGGTGCTTGAGGGGGACCGCATCCGGGCCGACGCCGCACTCAGTCTTTCCGCTCTGGCCTTTCATATTCCTGTTGAAGAAATGAACCGCCGCGAGCGGGTGCGTGTTCGCGCCTGCCGCGCACGGTGGTCGGCCATGTATTTGGCCCATGTCTCGTTCGGCTGGCCGCTGGAAAGAGTGGCGCATGCCTTTGGCCTGAACCGCGCCACCGCCTCGACCGCCTGTCGCTGGGCCGAGGACGAGCGCGACCGTGATGACTATGACCTGCTGATGGACGGGCTTGAGGGGGCCCTGCGCGGCGTCATGGAGTTGCCTGTGGTGGATCTGCATCCGGAAACAGCCTTTGGAGGCCGTAAATGAGCGCCGCCCGTCTGACCGAACGTGCCCGCCGCCTGCTACAACGTCCCGACGCATGGCTGGATGAGACCCCCGGCGGCTATCCGCTGCGACTGGGCGGGGATCGTCGGGGCCGCGTGGTGCTGATGCTGGATGAGCCCGCCTTTCGCGCCGTGATCGAACAGCCGGGCCTGCGCCGCCGCAAGGGCGGCGGTTGGCACCCGCGCCATCAATCGCCCGAACGCAGCAGCCCGC
>NZ_DIGV01000038.1 GCF_002419815.1 Brevundimonas sp. UBA5713
ACGCTGAACCCGCGGGGTGAAATGGCCTCGCGCGCCATTCGATGACCGCGCGCGCCACGCCCCCGGCCCGAGCGCCGCGTGCGCCGCGTGGGCATGCGCCAGCCCCAGCGGATTACGGCTCCGCGCACCGCCGTGCTTGAGGCGCTGAAAGACCGCGCCATGACCCCCGCCGATCTGGCCCGCGCGGCTGAGGTCTCGACCGGTGTGGTCAAAGGGCTGGTGGATGAAGGCGTGTTGGAAGCCTTCGAGGTCGAGGCAGTGGCCGCTTTTGATGCGCCGCTGCCGGATCATGCGCCGTCGCATCTCAATCCCGATCAGGCGGCTTCCAGCCACGCCATGGCCGAGGCGGCCAAGGCGGGCGGCTTCGCGCCGTTCTTGCTGGATGGCATCACCGGCTCGGGCAAGACCGAGACCTATCTGGAGGCCGCCGCCGAGCTGCTGAAGGCCAGGCCGGATGCGCAAATCCTGATCCTGCTGCCGGAAATCGCCCTGACACAGGCACTGATCGAGCGGATCACCAAACGCTTTGGCGCGGCACCGGCGGAATGGCATTCAGGCGTGACCCCGCCGCGACGCCGTCAGGTGTGGGAGGCGGTGGCCGCGGGGCGCTGCAATATTGTGGTGGGCGCGCGTTCGGCGCTGTTTCTGCCCTATCGCAACCTGTCGCTGATCGTGGTCGATGAAGAACACGATGGTTCCTACAAACAGGAAGAGGGGCTGGTCTATCACGGTCGCGATCTGGCGGTCGCGCGCGCCCGGATCGAGAATGCGACGGTGGTACTGGCCTCGGCCACGCCGTCGCTCGAAACACTATGGAATGCCCAGCAGGGCCGCTATCGCTGGCTGAAACTGCGTACCCGTCACGGGGTGGCGGTGCTGCCGGATATTTCTCTGGTCGATCTGCGCCAGTGTCCGCCCGATCCGCAGACGTGGCTGTCCCAGCCCCTGCGTGAGGAAATCGGCACGAATTTGGAGCGCGGGGAGCAGAGCCTGCTGTTCCTGAACCGTCGCGGTTATGCACCGGTGGTGCTGTGCCGCGCCTGCGGACATCGGCTAACCGCACCGGATACCGACAGCTGGCTGGTCGAGCACCGCTACACCGGTCGTCTGGTCTGCCACCTGACCGGCTTTTCCATGCCCAAGCCCAAGGCCTGCCCGTCATGCGGGGCCGAGGATACGCTTGTCTCGGTCGGGCCGGGGGTAGAGCGGGTGGAAGAAGAGGTGCGCCAACTGTTTCCGGAGGCGCGCACGGCGGTCTTTTCTTCGGACACGGTGCCGGACGGGCAGGCGGCGCGCGAGCTGATCCAGTCCATGGCCGAGGGCGAGATCGACATTCTGGTGGCCACACAGGCTGCGGCCAAGGGTCACAACTTCCCGCGTCTGACGCTGGTCGGGGTGGTGGACGCCGATTTGGGCCTGCGCGGGGGGGATCTGCGTGCCGCAGAGCGCACCTATCAGTTGCTGGCACAGGCGACGGGGCGCGCGGGGCGTGCCGACAAGCCGGGACGTGCCCTGCTGCAAACCTGGACGCCCGAACATCCGGTGCTGGAAGCGCTGGCGGCCAATGACCGTGACGCCTTTGTCGAGGCCGAGATGGCCGAACGCGACGTAGCCGTCATGCCGCCCTATGGCCGACTGGCGGCACTGATCCTGTCTTCGGAAAACGCCATGGCGTTGGAGAAGACGGCCCGCGATCTGGCAGAGACCATTCCCAACGCCGAACGGCTAGAGGTCTATGGCCCCGCCGATGCGCCGCTGGCTCTGGTCAGGGGACGCCGTCGCAAGCGTATGCTGATACGGGCGGACCGCGATGTGAATATGCAGGCTTTTCTGCGGGCGTGGCTGTCGCGGGTGAAAGTGCCAGCGTCGGTGCGTCTGACGGTGGATATCGATCCGTATAGTTTCCTCTGAGCACAAAAAAGAGCCCCGCCTTTCGACGGGGCTCCTGATTGGCTGTCAGCCTGATATCCGGGGTCAGGCCTCCAGATTATCCGGCTTGGACTTGAGAGCTGCCTCGGCAGCCTCTTTCTTCATCTTGGCATTGCGCGTCCACATGTTGAGACCTTCAACAAGGGCCGAGAAGGCCATGGCGGCGTAGATGTAGCCCTTGGGCACGTGCACGCCGAAGCCGTCTGCGATCAGAACGGCACCGATCATCAGCAGGAAGCCCAGCGCCAGCATGACGACGGTCGGGTTCTTGTCGATGAAGTTGGCCAGCGGGTCGGCGGCCAGCAGCATGGTCAGAACGGCGATAATGACGGCCACCATCATGATCGGCACGTGCTCGGTCATGCCCACGGCGGTCAGGATCGAGTCGACCGAGAACACCATGTCCAGCAGAATGATCTGGAAGATCGCCGAACCCACATTGGTGATCACGACGTCCTTCTTGTCTTTTTCAAGCAGGCTGTCGTTGGCCGGGGTGGTGTCCACGGCGTGGTGGATTTCCTTGGTGGCCTTCCACACCAGGAACAGACCGCCTGCAATCAGGATCAGGTCTTTCCAAGTGAATTCGGTTTCAAAGTTGGCACCCGAAATGCCCAGATCGAAGACCGGTTGGGTCAGGCCCATGATCCAGCCGATGGTCGCCAGCAGACCCAGGCGCATGACCAGCGCCAGACCGATACCGATACGGCGCGTGCGCTGACGGTGTTCCGGCGGCAGTTTGTTGGACAGGATCGAGATAAAGATCAGGTTGTCGATGCCAAGAACGACTTCCATGGCCACGAGGGTCACAAGGGCTGCCCAAGCGGCCGGATCGGACAACAAGGCGGTTATGCTATCGAACATCGAAGTTCCTGAAAGAAGTTGAAGGCCGTTCGGTAACGGTCGCGTGATCGCGCATCAAGGGGAAAAGGGGTGCTTCTGTCGTCGCACCTTGTGGGATTGCTCCCGAATTCTGTGCATGCTCGACCAATGTCTGCCGTCCTTATCGTCCTAGAGCGCGGGTGCGGCGTTATCGTTCCGTCTCCATTGGTTGCGGCAAGCCCGCTTGCGTGGTATTGGCCGCGCGGCTTTAGCGAAGGGCGTGTCGGAAGATACGTCCTCGGTGTGCTTTGTATAAGCATATCAAGCCCTTGATCGGCGTGGGAAACTGCGGCCGATTTTGATGCAACGCTCAATATGCGGACCAAACATAAGTGGCGGACGATTTCAGGACGACGGAAGTCGGCGGACGGTATGCTCAGGCACTGTTCGACCTCGCAGAAGACAAGGGCGTGCTGGACGCCGTGCGCGCCGATCTGGCGTCGCTGAAAGCCGCGTGGCTGGAGAGCGCCGACCTGCGCCGTCTGGCAACCTCGCCGGTGATCGGTGCCGAAGATCAGGCCAAGGGTCTGGTGGCGATTGCCGACAAGGCCCAGTTCAACGCCGTGACCCGCAATCTGTTGGGCCTGCTGGCCAAGAACGGTCGCGCGGTAGACCTGCCGGGCGTGATCGCCGGTTTCGAGGCTCTGTATGCCAAGAAGACCGGTATGGTTGCTGCCGAGGTGGTGTCGGCTGTGGCGCTGAGCGCGGCCCAAACCAAGAAGATTCAATCCGAACTGCGTGCCGCTCTCGGCCGTGATCCGGAACTGACTACCCGCGTCGATCCGTCGATCCTGGGTGGTCTGAAGGTCAAGGTAGGCTCGAAACTGTTCGATGCCTCGCTGAAGACCAAGCTCGACCAGATGACCTTCGCGCTGAAACGCGCATAAGACCACCAGATCCGAACTTAAAAGATTAGACGGACCGCAAGGTTCGCACCGAAGACGAAAGCCAGAGAGCTCACCATGGATATCCGCGCTGCCGAAATCTCGGCCATTCTCAAGTCGCAGATCGCCAATTTCGGCGTGGAAGCTGATGTCTCCGACGTCGGCCAAGTGCTGTCGGTCGGCGACGGTATCGCCCGCGTTCACGGCCTGGACAATGTCCAAGCCGGTGAAATGGTGGAATTCACCAAAGCTGGCGTGAAGGGCATGGCCCTGAACCTGGAACGCGACAACGTCGGCGTCGTGATCTTCGGCACCGATGCCGAAATCTCGGAAGGCGACGACGTTCGCCGTCTGGGCGAAATCGTGGACGTGCCGGTCGGCAAGGGCCTGCTGGGCCGCGTCGTGAACCCGCTGGGCGAGCCGATCGACGGCAAGGGCCCGATCGAGTTCACCGAGCGTCGCCGCGTTGACGTTAAGGCTCCGGGCATCATCCCGCGTAAGTCGGTTCACGAGCCGATGCAGACCGGCCTGAAGTCGATCGACACCCTGATCCCGATCGGCCGTGGCCAGCGCGAGTTGATCATTGGTGACCGTCAGGTCGGCAAGACCGCCGTCGCCGTCGACACCATCCTGAACCAGAAGCCGCTGAACAAGTCGGACGACGAGTCGCAAAAGCTGTACTGCATCTACGTTGCAGTGGGCCAAAAGCGCTCGACCGTTGCCCAGATCGTTAAGACCCTCGAAGAGTCGGGCGCTCTGGAATACACCATCGTGGTTGCCGCAACCGCTTCGGAACCGGCTCCGCTGCAGTTCCTGGCTCCGTTCGCCGGTACTGCCATGGGCGAGTTCTTCCGCGACAACGGCATGCACGGCCTGATCGTTTATGACGATCTGTCGAAGCAAGCTGTTGCCTATCGTCAAATGTCGCTGCTGCTGCGCCGTCCGCCGGGCCGCGAAGCTTACCCGGGCGACGTCTTCTACCTGCACTCGCGTCTGCTCGAGCGTTCGGCCAAGCTGAACGGCGACTACGGCTCGGGCTCGCTGACCGCTCTGCCGATCATCGAAACCCAGGCTAACGACGTGTCGGCCTACATCCCGACCAACGTGATCTCGATCACCGACGGCCAGATCTTCCTGGAATCGGACCTGTTCTACCAAGGCATCCGTCCGGCTGTGAACGTCGGTATCTCGGTGTCGCGCGTCGGTTCGTCGGCTCAAACCAAGGCGATGAAGAAGGTCGCTGGCCCGATTAAGGGCGAGCTGGCCCAGTACCGCGAAATGGCAGCCTTCGCCAAGTTCGGTTCGGACCTCGACGTCTCGACCCAGAAGCTGCTGGCTCGTGGCGCTCGCCTGACCGAGCTGCTGAAGCAGCCGCAGTACGCTCCGCTGACCATGGAAGAGCAGGTTGTGTCGGTTTACGCCGGTACCCGTGGCTACCTGGACGGTATCGCAGTGGCCGACGTCGGTCGCTTCGAGAAGGAACTGCTGGCCCGCGTGCACGCTAACAACGCGTCGCTGCTGGAAGGCATCCGCACCAAGAAGGACCTGACCGCCGAGCTCGAAACCGAGCTGAAGGGCGTTCTGGAATCCTTCGTGAAGACCTTCGCCTAAGAGCCCCAACCGAAGCGAGAGTAACGCCGGATGGCCAGCCTCAAGGAAATGCGCGATCGGATCGGAAGCGTTAAGTCGACGCAGAAGATCACGAAAGCCCTGAACATGGTCGCCGCGGCCAAGCTGAAGCGTGCACAGGAACAGGCTGAAAATGCCCGTCCTTACGCCCAGCGTATGGCTTCGGTGATCGCCAACCTGGCCGCCGGTGTGCAAGGTGCGGATGCTCCGCGCCTTCTCGCTGGGACCGGGGAGGACCAACGCTACCTGATCGTGGTGGCCACCGCAGACAAGGGTCTGGCCGGCGGCTTCTCCTCGAACGTGATCAAGGCTGCGCGCGAGCGCATCAACAGCCTGATCGCACAGGGCAAGGACGTTAAGATCATTGCCGTGGGTCGCAAGTCCCGCGACCAGCTGGCCCGCCTGTATGGCGAAAAGCTGGTCCGCACTTTTGAACTGTCGGAACACAAGACTGTCGGTCTGCACTCGGCCCAGCCGATTGCCGAACTGATTGCCGAAATGTTCGAGAACGGCGAGGCCGATGTGGTCCAGCTGTTCTACAGCCAGTTCAAGTCCGTGATCCAACAGGTTCCGACCGGCGCACAGCTGGTTCCGGCTGAAGTCGAAGCGGCTTCGTCGGCAGACAACAGCACGGCTCTGTACGAGTATGAGCCGTCGGAAGAGGAAATCCTCGAGACCCTGTTGCCGCGTAACCTGACGACCCAGATCCTGGCGGCACTGCTGGAAAACCAAGCGGGCTTCTTCGGCTCGCAGATGGCTGCGATGGACAACGCCACGCGTAACGCGGGCGACCTCATCAATGCCCTGACCCTGCAGTACAACCGCAAACGTCAGGCCCAGATCACTACCGAGCTGATCGAGATCATCGCTGGCGCCGAAGCCATCTGATCCCGAACGACACCATTCCGAACCGGACACACCCATGACCGACGCCACCGCTCCGAAGAAACCCGCCGCCAAGAAGCCGGCTGCCAAGAAGACCGCTGCCGCCGCCACCGTCCCCGCTGCTGGCCAGGGCAAGATCGCCCAGGTCATCGGCGCCGTTGTCGACGTCGAGTTCGAAGGCCAACTGCCGGCCATCCTGAACGCTCTGGAAACCCAGAACGTCGACCAGAAGACCGGCGAGCCCTTCACCCTGGTTCTCGAGGTTGCCCAGCACCTCGGCGAGAACATGGTCCGCGCCATCGCCATGGACACCACCGAAGGCCTGACCCGCGGCCAGCCGGTTGTGGACACCGGCAAGTCGATCATGGCTCCGGTTGGTCCGGGCACCCTCGGCCGCATCATGAACGTCGTCGGTCAGCCGATCGACGAAGCTGGCCCGATCCAGACCACCGAATACCGTCCGATCCACAAGGACGCTCCGACCTTCGACCAACAGTCGACCTCGGCTGAAATCCTGGTCACCGGCATTAAGGTCATCGACCTGATCTGCCCGTACACCAAGGGCGGCAAGATCGGCCTGTTCGGCGGCGCCGGCGTGGGCAAGACCGTGACCATGCAGGAACTGATCAACAACATCGCCAAGGCTTACGGCGGTTATTCGGTTCTGGCCGGCGTGGGCGAGCGTACCCGCGAAGGTAACGACCTGTACCACGAAATGATCGAGTCGAACGTGAACGTCGACCCGAAGGAAAACGGCGGTTCGACCGTGGGCTCCAAGTGCGCCCTGGTTTACGGCCAGATGAACGAGCCTCCGGGTGCCCGTGCCCGTGTGGCACTGACCGGCCTGTCGATCGCAGAATACTTCCGCGACGAAGAAGGCAAGGACGTGCTGCTGTTCGTCGACAACATCTTCCGCTTCACCCAAGCCGGTTCGGAAGTGTCGGCTCTGCTGGGTCGTATCCCGTCGGCCGTGGGCTATCAGCCGACGCTGGCGACCGAAATGGGTAACCTGCAAGAGCGCATTACCTCGACCAAGAAGGGCTCGATCACCTCGGTTCAAGCCATCTACGTGCCGGCCGACGACCTGACCGACCCGGCTCCGGCTGGTACCTTCGCCCACTTGGACGCGACGACCGTTCTGAACCGCGACATCGCGGCTCAGGCTATCTTCCCGGCTGTGGACCCGCTGGACTCGACCTCGCGCATCATGGACCCGCTGGTCATCGGTGAAGAACACTACACCGTGGCCCGTCGCGTTCAGGAAATCCTGCAACAGTATAAGGCGCTGAAGGACATCATCGCCATTCTGGGCATGGATGAACTGTCGGAAGACGACAAGCTGGTCGTGGCCCGCGCCCGTAAGATCCAGCGCTTCCTGTCGCAGCCGTTCCACGTGGCCGAGCAGTTCACGAACACCCCGGGTGCCTTCGTTGAGCTGGCTGACACCATCCGCTCGTTCAAGGCGATCTGCGACGGTGAATACGACCACCTGCCGGAAGCCGCCTTCTACATGGTTGGCCCGATCGAGGAAGTGGTCGCCAAGGCCGAGAAGATGGCTGCCGAGGCCTAATCCATGACCGGCAAGCTGAACTTCTCCCTCGTCGCCCCGGAACGCGAAATCTTCGCGGGCCAGGTCGATCAGGTCGACGCACCGGGTGTCGAGGGCGACTTCGGCGTCCTCCCGGGCCACGCCCCGTTCATGACCACGCTGCGTGAAGGCGTGATCACGATCTACGAAGGCAATGCCCGTCGTCGCTTCGACGTCAAAGGCGGTTTTGCCGACGTCAACGGTGAGGGTCTGACCATTCTCGCCGAAGAGGCTTCGGAAATCGTCGCCTAAGCGGTCGAACCGAACTGAAATGAAAAAGGCCCCCGTCATCGCGACGGGGGCCTTTTTCTTTACTCCGCCAGATGTTTGAACGCCTGAACCACGGCCTCATAGGCAGGGCGTTTGAACGGCACGATCAGATCGACGGCCTCGGCCAGTTCGCCCCAGCGCCAGTCTTCGAATTCGACCTCATCATCGGCAAACAGGTCGATTTCGCTATCTGGGCCTGTCAGACGGAAGGCAAACCACATCTGCTTCTGCCCCTTGAAGCCGCGCCACGCCTTGGGGCCTGCGGCTTCATCGGGAAAGTCGTAGCTGACCCACTCGTCGGTGCGGGCCAGAAACTCGACCGAGGTCACGCCCGTTTCCTCGCGCAGTTCGCGGCGGGCGGCGGCTTCGAGGTCTTCGCCTTCATCCACGCCGCCCTGCGGAAACTGCCAGTTGAAAGGGCCCGGGGTCTTGGCCCGACGGCCCAGCCAGACCCGGCCGTCAGCATTAAAAAGCACCACCCCCACATTGGGGCGGTAGTTGGAAAGATCACGCAATGTCATGGGCAAAAGCTAAACGCCTGCGTCAGACAGCGCTAGGTGTAACCGCCGTTTAAGCTTGGCAGTGATAAGGGGGCCGTATGGACAGACGTCAGATGATCACCGGCCTATGGGCCAGCAGCTGCCTGATGGCTGTGGCACCCGCCGCCTATGCTGGCCCCAAGGCCGAGGGTGGCTCATCGGCGGGTGGCCAGCTGCGTATGGCTCTGATCAATGCCACGGTCTTGCGCCGCACAGGGCGGCGCGGCGTCATGTCGGTCGAAAGCACACTGGATATTGCCGATGGCGCACTGTTCGAGCGCGCCAAGCTGTCACAGCCGCGCCTGAATGCAGCCTTCAACGAGGCCATTCAGCTCTATGCCTCGCGTATGCTGCCCCACGCTGTGCCGGACTTGGATGCGATCACTGCGACCCTTCAGAGGGCCACAGATCGCGTGCTGGGAAGGGCAGGGGCCAAGGTCCTGCTCGGCACGGTCATGGTCACCTGAGGCGACTGAAGGGGCACCTTAGTCCTGCGTCGGATCGGGGCGGCTGGTGTCGCCATAGGTCAGGGCCAAGAAGACGTCTTCCAGATCCGGATCCTCGGTTGTGATGTCGCGGATGGTGATGCCAGCGGCGCGCACGGCATTCAGTACCTGCTCCACGCTGGACTGACCGGTGCGATAGGTGACGGCGAACGAGCCATTCGCGCGCGGGGCGACGCTGAAACCGTTGAGCTCCGGCAGGGTCTCGACCGGCGTTTCGGGGACCACCACCACATTGCGGGTATCCAGACGGCGCAGCAGCTGCTGGGTCGGCTCGCAGGTGATGACCTCGCCACGGTTGACGATGGCGATGGTGTCGCAAAGCTCTTGGGCTTCTTCGAGGTAGTGGGTGGTCAGGATGACCGTCACACCTTCCTCGTTGATCTTGCGCACATAGTCCCAAAGCTGGCGGCGCAGCTCGACGTCCACGCCCGCGGTCGGCTCATCGAGGATCAGCACCGGCGGGTTGTGCACCAGCGCCTTAGCCACCATCAGGCGACGCTTCATGCCACCCGACAGTTGGCGCACATAGGCATTGGCCTTGTCCGAAAGGCCCAGCGCGGCCAGCAGTTCGTCCGAGCGGCGCTCGTCGGCGGGCACGCCATAGAAACCGGCCTGAACCTCCAATGACTCGCGCGGGGTGAAAAAGACGTCGGCCACCACTTCCTGCGGCACCACGCCCAGTGCGGCGCGGGCATCGCGGCCATGGGTGTCGATATCGCGGTCCCAGATTTTCACCGTGCCTTCGGATTTGTTGACCACACCGGCGATGATGTTGATCAGGGTCGACTTGCCCGCACCGTTGGGACCCAGCAGGCCGAACATGGAGCCGCGCGGCACTGTCAGATCGACGCCTCTCAGAGCCACCTTGGCCGGGGCCTTTTTGGTGCCCTTATAGGTCTTTTTCAGACCGCGAACTTCGATGGCGTTAACAGGCAAGGCGTTCGCCACGGGCGCGGTGTCGGTCATGGAGTGGGGCTTCGGCTGGGTCATGGAAACAACGCGGCATAGGTAGGCACGATTGCCGTCTTCGCCAAGCGGGGTGAGCATTTAGGGCGATCCCTGCCCCGCTTTGACAAGTGTGCTTGACATCCGCCTTTATCGTATGTCAAACAGACTTGTCACAAAGACAAGCAAGCAAGACAGACAGGAGTTGCCCCCATGAGTGCTGTGCAGTTGGACACCGTCACGCCGACCCCTTCGACGGCTACGAAGGCTTCGCCGCGTCGCCGGATGATTGGTTATGGAGCCCTCGCGGCTTGCGCGGTCGGCTATGCAGGCTTTACGGCCATGATCGTGGCCCTGAAGCTGGGCTGGGTCAGCACGGCGACGGCCCTTTGGGTGGGCGGCATCTTTGCCGTGGTGGGCGAGGCGGGGCTGTGGATCGGCGCGGCCTATCTGGGGCTCAGCCTCTATACACGCCGCAAGGCCATGCTGGCGCGCTGGTTCGGTCGAGCCAAGGCCACGCCTTCTGCTTGATAATCGTTACGGAAAACGGTCACGGCGCGAAGGCAAGGTTTGACCTGACGGCGGCGTCCACCTAGGAAGAGCGAACTATTTTCCAGAGGACGTGTTCCATGCCTCCGCGCCATCCTGACAGCATCGCTCCCCAGCCCGAAGAGATCGTGGTCACGCAAAAGCGTGTCGCCTGCGACGGCGGCGGCGGTGCTCTTGGCCACCCGCTCGTCTATATGGAGATGGGTGAGGACAACTCGGTCGAATGCAAATACTGCGACCGCGTTTTTGTTCTGTCGGCCAACCACCATAACGAAAACGAATACCTCGACCCGGCGGCGCGTCCGCCCGAGGCTCACTAAGAGCTTGTCGTTTGGCGAGCGCCGCGTGCCGTTAGGCGCGCGTGCACTCGGGTCCGGTATCGCGTAAGGTTGGTTTCATGCGTTATTTGCACACCATGGTCCGGGTTAAGGACCTCGATGCCTCGCTCCACTTCTACTGCAATCTGCTGGGTCTGGTTGAGACCCGCCGGATCGAGAACGAGCAAGGTCGGTTCACCCTCGTCTATCTGGCCGCCCCGCTGGACGCCGACCGCGCCCGCGCTGAAAAACAGCCGGAAGTCGAGCTGACCTATAACTGGGACACTGAAGACTATCAGGGTGGTCGCAACTTCGGCCATCTGGCCTTCGAGGTCGATGACATCTACGCCGCCTGCGAAAAACTGGCGGCCGGCGGCGTGACCATCAACCGTCCGCCGCGCGATGGCTGGATGGCCTTTGTGCGTTCTCCTGACGGCATCTCGGTCGAACTGCTGCAAAAGGGCGAGCGTCTGGCTCCGGCCGAGCCTTGGGCCTCGATGGAAAATACGGGAAGCTGGTAAATATGGTAGCGGTACGGACTTCGATTGCTGCAGCTCTGGTGCTTGCACTGGGAGCCTGCGCTTCGGTGACGGAGACCAATCCGTCTCGTACCGCTACGGACATGTTGCTGGTCAATCGCGCCGCCGAGCGGGCTGTTGAAGGCCTGATCCTGCCGGTCCCGCAAGGGGCCCGCATCTTTGTCGACGAAACCTATTTCCAAGCGGAAAATGCCCGCTATGCGCTGAGCGCGATCCGCGCGGCCCTGTCCGAGGCGGGCTATGCGCTGGTACGGGAACGTGGCGAGTCGGACGCAGTGTTCGAGGTGCGCGCGACGGCGCTCTCGCTGGAACAGATGCGGCGCGTGTTCGGCCTTCCGGAAATGCGGGTGCCGATCAACGAAAACTTCAACGTCGTCTCCTTGCCCGAGTTGTCGATCTATTCGAACCGCGACCGTATGGGCGTGGCAGAGTTCTCCGGCTTTATCTACGATACCCGCACGGGCATGCCGCTGGGGGCTGTCACCCCCATGATCGGCCAGTACAAGATCCGCAGCCACCGCGCATTGATGGTGCTGACCTGGGGGCAACAGCTGGCCCAGCCGGGCGAGCGGGAACCGGGATCAAGCTGGCGCGAGTTCTGATCGCATCCGGACGTTTTCAGTCGAGACAGACCCCTAAACGCGTGTTAGGGCAGGACTGAGCAAAAGCGGCTTGCCGCAACGTCCACTTTCAACGCCGGCTGATATCCTCCCGTGACATTCTTCCATGCAGGACCTGCGCCCAAGGGCGGCGGTCTCCGTTCGGGGGCGCTGAGGGACGGTTTGCATCTGGCACCCGGCATGAAGGTGGGCCTGTTCGGCGGGTCGTTTAATCCGGCCCATGACGGCCATGCCCATGTGGCCGAAACCGCCATGCGTCGTTTGGATCTGGACCGCGTGGTGTGGCTGGTCTCGCCGCAAAATCCGCTGAAATCCTCGCACGAGATGGCCCCGCTGGAAGAGCGTATGGCCTCGGCACGCGAAGCGGCCCGCATGGTCGGCCCGCGTATGATCGTCTCGGACGTCGAAACCCGCATGGGCACCCAGTGGACGGTTGATACTCTGCGCGCCCTGGTCGCGCGGCATCCGGGTGTGCGCTTTGTGTGGCTGATGGGATCGGACAATCTGGCGGGTTTCCACCGCTGGAGAGGCTGGACCGACATCATGCGCCTGATGCCGATGGCGGTGATCGCACGGCCCGGCAGCCTGCTGGACAGCCGCTCGGCTCCCGCGGCGGTACGCTTTGCCCGCGCGCGCATTCCATCCGCGCAGGCGGGCCTGCTGGCCAGTCTGGAAGCGCCCGCCTGGACCTACATCACTGCGCCCCTGAATCCACGCTCTTCGACGGCCATTCGGGCTGCGCGGTCACGTCGTACCGAAGTCGGGTGACGCTTCGGCGCATTCGTGCTATATGGGGACTTTGGTAAAACCTCTCTGGAGCCCTCCGCTGAGCCCCCAATCTGCGCAAGACGCGCACGACGTAACCGCCCAATCGGCGGAGCGTGACACGGACGTCCTTGATCCTCTCCATTCGGCTGAGGACTATTTCGACGACGAGTCCGAACAGAATATCGACGCCGATCGCGAACCGCTGCCGGTCGGACAGACCGAGCTTGAAAACGCGATCCTGTCCAAACTTGATTTCGACAAGGCCTCAGACATCGTTCTGATCGACCTGCGTGGCAAGAGCCCGATGTCCGACGCCATGATCGTGGCTTCGGGTCGCTCGCATCGTCACGTGGGTGCCTTGGCTGACCACCTTCTGCGCCTTTTCAAGGACATGGGCCTTGGCAAGGTGAAGGTCGAGGGTCTGCCGCACTGTGACTGGGTGCTGCTGGATGCAGGCGACGTGATCGTCCACCTGTTCCGCCCTGAAGTGCGCACCTTCTACAACATCGAAAAGATCTGGGCCGTTGACAGCGCCCACCGCGGCGTTGGTCGCAGCTGATCTATTTCGCGTCTGACGGACTGTAGAGATGAAGCTGGCGATCGCGGCTATCGGCAAACCGGGCCGCGGTCCCGAGGCCTCTCTGGCCGATGACTATGCCCGACGGGCGACCCTTGCGGGTCGCCCTTTGGGTTTGGGGCCTCTGGAACTGATTGATCTGGAGCCCAGAAAAGCGGGCAAGGGGCCAGAGGCCGACCTGCTGTTGGCCGCCGCCGAGGGCAGCCGCCTGATTGCCTGTGACGAGCGCGGCAAGGCCTATTCCAGCCGCGCCTTTGCCGAACATATCGCTGCCCTGCGCGATCAGGGCGAACGCCGTCTGATCTTCGTGATCGGCGGGGCGGACGGGCTTGATCCTCGCGTGCGCGAAGCGGCCCGCTCCACGCTGGCGTTTGGTCCGCAGACCTGGCCGCACGCTCTGGCGCGCGCCATGTTGGCCGAGCAGGTCTATAGGGCCGTGACTATTCTGGCGGGTTCGCCCTATCATCGCGACTGATGCGTCGCTCCCTTCCCGTATTGATGGCCTCCAGTGCGCTGGTCCTGCTGACAGCAGGCTCGGCCATGGGGCAGCGCGCGACCGAGCCGAACAGCGAACTGGCGCGGCTGCAATCGGAGTACCGCGATGAAATGGCCCGCGCGCGTCGCCTTCGGGCCGATGCGGCCGAGGCCGCCGAGGCTCTGGTGGATCTGGATCGCCAGCTGGCCGAACTGCGTCGCGAAGAAGCGCATGACGATTTGCAGATGGAGGCCCAGCGCAGCCGACTGAAGGTGCTGGGCGAGCGCGAGGCGGCGCTGTTGGCTGATATGTCGCGCGAAAGCGCGGTGCAGGGGCGCCTGCTGTCGGCCTTGCAGATGATGTCGCGTCGCCCGCCGCCGCCCTTGCTGGTGCCTGCGCAAAAGGCCCGCGACACGGTGCGCGCCAACATCATGATCCGTGCCATGACGCCCGAAATCCAGAAGCGCACCGAGGCTCTGGTTCAGCGTCAGGAAGAGATCAGCCGCATCCGGCGTCTGGCCGCCATGTCCAGCGAGAAGCTCTTTACGGTCGAAAGCGCCCAAAGCCAGCGTCGCGCCGAAATCGAAAACCTGACGGCCCGCAAGACCGAGCTGCGCGCGGTGCTGCGTGCCGAGGCTGCCCGTGCCGAGCGTGCCACGGCATCACTGGAAGCGCGCATCCGCGAATTGGGCGGAAAGCTGCCGGCCTTGGGCGAGGCGACCGCGCAAGAGGCGGTGTCGCGCCTGCCAGCGGGACGCGAGCGTCTGGTGCGCCCCGTGAAGGGTACGCCGTCGCAGACTTATGGCGGTGGCTCGGCGGGCTGGCGCTGGCGGTCCAGCCATGAAAGCGTGGAGGCACCGGCCCCCGGTCGTGTCATCTACACCGGCACGCTGAAGGAGTGGGGCCAGATTGTCATTCTGGAGCTCGGCCCCGGCTGGCGTGCTGTGCTCGCGGGCATGGATAGCGTCGATGTCGAGGTCGGCCAGCGGGTCAGCGCGGGACAGAGTCTGGGCAAGACCGGCGAGGACGCCGAAGCCTATTTCGAGCTGCGCCGTGGCGAGCGGCCGATCGATCCCGCCCCCTGGCTGGATTAGGCCTTGGATTTCGCGAAACACGGTCACACTCTGTGCGAAATCCTTTGAAATTAATGCAAAACGCCGATTGTATCAGGGGCATGGGCGCGGCAGGATTGCAGACGACGAATATCGGTCGCCATCTAGGCTGACCGTAGGAAAGAGAACGAATGCGTAAACTGCTTCTCGTGGGCTGCGCTGCCCTGATCCTGGGTGGTTCGGCCGCAGCTGTTGCCAGCCAGACCCCGCGCAACGAGACGTTCCGCATGCTGGAACTGTTTGGCGATGTCCTGGGCATTGTCGAGCAGGCCTATGTCGTTCCGGTCGACAACAAGAAGCTGATCGAGGCGGCGCTGTCAGGCATGATGAGCGCGCTGGATCCGCACTCGAACTATCTGGCCCCCAAGGCCTTTGGTGACCTGCGCGAGCGCACCGAGGGGCAGTATTCAGGCGTGGGCCTGACCATTTCCTCGGATGGCAGTCTGGTTAAGGTCGTCTCGCCGATGGATGAAAGCCCGGCGGCGCGCGCCGGTGTTCAGGCCGGTGATGTCATCAGCGCCATCGACGGCCAGTCGGCGGCGGGGCTGACGGTCTCTGACGTGTCGGACAAGCTGCGCGGCGCGGTGGGCACCTCGGTCAAGGTGACCTTCCTGCGTGATGGCGAAGAACCGCGCGAAGTGGAACTGACCCGCGAAGTCATCAAGGTGGAATCCGTGACCGGTCGTCTGGAAGGCGATTACGGCTATCTGCGGGTCTCGACCTTCAACGAGAATACCGGTCGCGAACTGACCGAAACCATCAACCGCCTGAAGGCCGAAAAGCCCGGCATCAAGGGCTATGTGCTGGACCTGCGCAACAATGGCGGCGGCTTGCTGACAGCGGCCATCGCTGTGTCGGATGCCTTCCTTGAAAGTGGCGAGATCGTCAGCCAGCGTGGTCGCAAACCGACCGATATCGAGCGCTGGGCGGCTGCGCCGGGTGATCTGACGGGCGGCCTGCCGGTGGCAGTGCTGATCAACTACGGTTCGGCCTCGGCATCTGAAATCGTGGCCGGTGCGCTGAAGGATCAGGAACGCGCCACGGTCGTGGGCCTGACCAGCTTCGGCAAGGGTTCGGTGCAAACGGTCATTCCGCTGCGCGGGGGCAATGACGGCGCTCTGTCGATCACCACGGCGCGCTACTACACGCCGTCGGGCCGTTCGATCCAGAAGATCGGCATCGAGCCGGATCTGGAAGTGGCCCGTTCGGAAGCCGAGGCGCGCATCGTCTCGCGCTCCAGCTTCATCTATTCGGAAGCGGCCTATTCGACGGCTCTGGACTCCTCCATCGGGGCCGAGCGCCGCGGTCCGCACACCCCGCGTGAGGCTCCGGGCACCGAGCACGACAAGGACGATGACTATCAGCTGAAACGCGCGCTGGACGTGCTGAAGGCCGGTGGCGACCTGTCTAAACTGCCAGCACCACCGTCTACTGTGGTGGTCACAGATCCGGATGCGCCCAAGGTTGAAGTCAAATCCGAAGACTAAAAACCTCAGGTCGGCGATTTCGCCGGATGTGGTGAACAGACGTTAGGGTTTCTTAACTTCGCCGTGGCTTGATGAACCGTGAAGGTTGCCGTCTTTGCGGCCACCGCCCCCCAAGGTTGATCGAGCATAGCTGTGACCATGTTCGCAAAGCGTCAGTCTGCTCTCGCCGCTACAGCGGGAGCACCGCCCGAGCCTCTGCTGACCCGCCTGCGCCAGACGGCGCTGGACAAGCCGCAACTGCTGATTGGTGCAGGAGCGGTGGGTCTGGTGCTGGTCATCGGTCTGGGCGTGGCGCTGATGGGCGATCCACGCGCGGCCGTGCCGACCGGACAGGCGCGACTGGAAGCCTCCGCTCCTATGACCCACGTACCGGGGGCCGAAGAGGCCTTTGGGTTCGGCGGTCTGGAAGCCTACCAAGACCTGACAGACGAAGCGCTCATGGGCACCGAAGCCGCCATGGGCGAGGCTTTGATTACCCTGCCGGACGGGGCCAGCGTATCCTCGGGCAGCTATAGCGCCCCTGTGCTGCGGGCCAACCCGCTGACGGCGGCTCCGATTGCCGGATTGCATCAACCTGGCCCTGATGGTCCTCTGCCGCGCATCGCCGATGATGGCCGCGTGCCCGCACAGGCCTATGCCCGCCCGTTCCGCTCCAATGGTAAGCCCATGGTGTCGCTGGTGGTGGGCGGTCTGGGGCTGAATGCTGTGACCACCCGCGCCGCGATCGAGCGCCTGCCTGCCGAGGTGACCCTCAGCTTTGTGCCCTATGCCGAAGGGCTTCAGGCGTGGATCGACATGGCCCGCGCCCATGGCCACGAGGTTCTGATCGAACTGCCGATGGAGCCGACCGGCTATCCGGACAATGACCCCGGCCCCTATACCTTGCTGTCCAACAGCAACGCCGACGAGATTTCGGCCAAGATGGATTGGCTGTTGTCGCGCGCCGTCGGCTATTTCGGTGTGACCAACTATCTGGGCGACCGCTTTGCGGCGTCCGGTTCGGCGTCCGCCGTCATGGGTCATCTGCGTCAGCGCGGTTTGGCCTTTATCGATGACGGCACACTGAACCGTCAGGGCGGGGCCTTTGCCCGCGCGACGGCGGACCGCATCGTCGATGAAGAACAGTCGCCCGCCGCCATCCAGCGCCAGCTGACCGCGCTGGAAGCCTTGGCCAAGACCGAGGGCGCAGCTCTGGGCAGTGGCTTCAGCTATCCGGTGACGGTCGAAGTGGCTGCCCGCTGGACCGCAGGGCTGGCCGAGCGCGGCCTGCAATTGGCCCCCGCCTCGGCCATGACCCGTCGACCGGCACGCTAGGCCGACCGGCACGACGGCATCGGCTCGAGGTCGAGCAGGCTGAACAACTCGCTGTCGGCGTCTTCGTCCGGCAGGGGCGTGGTCAGCAGCTTGCCGCCCACAAAAATAGAGTTGGCACCGGCGAGAAAGCACAGGGCCTGCATTTCAGCGCTCATGCCTTCGCGACCTGCGGACAGACGCACCATGGATTTGGGGCAGACCAGCCGGGCAACGGCCACGGTGCGAACGAATTCGACGGGGTGTATCTCGCCACTCTTTAGCACCTGATCGCCCAGCGGCGTGCCGCTGACAGGCACCAGCGCATTGACCGGCAGGCTGTCGGGGTGGACGGGAAGGGTGGCCAGTGCATGGAGCAGCCCTGCGCGGTCGCGGCGATGCTCGCCCATGCCGACAATGCCGCCGCAGCAGGTCCGCATACCGGCCTCGCGCACATGGCTCAGCGTCTCAAGCCGATCCTGATAGGTGCGGGTCGTGACCACGTGGCCGTAATAGTCCGGCCCCGTGTCGAGGTTGTGGTTGTAGTAATCCAGACCCGCCTCTTTCAGCTGCCGAGCCTGATCCGCCGTCAGCATGCCAAGGGTGGCGCAGGTCTCGAGGCCCAGTGCTTTTACCTCGGCGATCATGGCCGCCAGTTTGGGCGTGTCGCGCTCTTTCAGTTCACGCCACGCGGCCCCCATGCAAAAGCGGCTGGCTCCACCGTTTTTGGCCACCTTTGCAGCCATCACGACCGTCTCCGTCGCCATCAGCTTTTCAGCCTTCAGACCGGTTTTGAAACTGGCCGATTGGGAGCAATAGCCGCAGTTCTCGGCGCATCCGCCTGTCTTGATCGACAAAAGCTGGCTTTTTTGGACCTGATTGGGATTGAACCAGTGTCGGTGAACCGTTGCCGCCTGATAGACCAGCTCCATGAAGGGGCGGGCAAACAGCGCTTCGACCTCGTCCAGCCTCCAGTCATGGCGCGGTTGGTACAGGTCTTTGGATGCAGTTAGGACACGGTCTTGGCTCACCGATATCTCCCGTCACTTCAATAAGCGACGAAGGTTAAAGGCAGCCAAAGCCGTGTCCTATGGCAAATATTATCTATTATTTGCCTTTATCTATTATCTATACTTCAGGCGACTTGAGAGCCGACGATGGTTAGTCGGTGCGGCTGTCCGTCCAGCTTGAAACGCGACACCTGCTGGTTCAGCACATGGGCCTCATTGGCCAGTTGGCGGGCCGCGGCGGTCGCTTCCTCGGTCATGGCGGCGTTCTGCTGGGTGATGTCGTCCATCTCTCCCATGGCGCGGCGCACGCGGGCCAAGGCCTCGGCCTGTTCCTGTGCCGAGTGGGCAATGGAGTCCGCCAGGGCATCCACCGCCGTCACCTTGGAGCCGATGCGCTCCAGAGCCTCGCCGGTTTTTTCAACCAGATCGACACCGCGCGACACATGGTTGGTCGATGTCGAGATCAGCCCGCGGATTTCGCCGGAGGCAGCCGCAGAACGCTGGGCCAGCGCGCGCACTTCCTGTGCCACGACGGAGAAACCGCGACCGGCATCGCCGGCGCGGGCCGCCTCGACGCTGGCGTTCAGGGCCAGAAGGTTGGTCTGGAAGGCGATCTCGTCGATCAGGCTGGTGAAGCGGGCGATCTCCGCAGAGGATTCTGCAATTGCGTGAATGGCCTGAACGGCATTGGCAACGACGGCACCGGTTTCCTCTACGTCCGAGCGCGCCTCGGCCAGAGCCTTGGCAGTCTCGCGGGCCCCCTCGGCAGAGGAGGCGACCTGACGGGCGATGGCGTCGGCCTCGGCCACAGTGCGTTCCAGATTTGCGGCTTGGCGCTCGGTGCGCGTCGCGAGGTCTTCGGAGGCGACCGCCAGCTGGCTGGAGCCCGCGCTGAGGCTTTCCACGCTGTCGGCCACGGCGCGCACGGCGGTGCGAAGGGCGCGTGTCGCGGCGTGGAAATCGTGTTGCAGCGAGCGGTATTCCTCGGGGAAGGTCTCGGCGATGGTGGTGGTCAGATCGTTGTCCGCCAGTGCGTGCAGGGCCTGGCCCAGAGCGGCGACCACCTGCGTCTGTCGGGCCTCGGCCTCGGCCTGTGCCTGCTGGGCGCGTTTGCGCGCCTCGTCGAGGGTTTCCAGATAGATGCTGATGGCCATGTCCATATCCAGCATCACGCGCTGGGACAGTTCGGCAATGGCCTCGGCAGTGATGGCGTCGTGGGCCTTTTTATTGGCAAACAGCTTGCGCGGGCGCTCGGCAATGGCGCGCGTAAGATAGGCCAGCACCACACTATAGCCGCCGATGTACCAGCGCGGCTCCAGCCCGATGCGGGCGTGCACGCGGCCGATGCGGCGCACGGACTCGGCATAGTTTTCGTCGGCGCGGCCCTCAATAATGGCGCGCCAGTGATCCTGCTGGGCAGAGTGGGCCGCCGAGATATGGCCTTCGTTCTGGAAAAAGCGGCGTGTGGCCGGCTCGGCGCGAACGCGGTCGTAAAATGCATCCAGCGCCTTGGGCAGGGCCGCCTGAACGATAGGGGCCATGGCGCGATAGCCTGCAGAAGCCTGACCCAGCCCCATGAAGTTCATGCGATGCTCGAGTACGTCGACCGACATTACAACAACCTACCTCTACTGGCGCACGCGGCGCGGCACTGATCCTCCTTCTGAGGATGCGGGGTTTCACGTAGGTCGTGAATGCCAACGCTTCCTTAATCTGGATCAATTTCCTCGGAAATCAGGTGATCGGGACGACATATAAAGACATCTTTATATCTTGATTGCCCTCCACTGCGGCTCGGGGTATGATCCGCGCAATCTGAAAATTGTGCCGAGAGCCCCTTCGCATGACCGACTACATTGTCCGCGACATTTCGCTGGCCGACTATGGCCGCAAGGAAATCGCTATCGCCGAAACCGAAATGCCGGGCCTGATGGCGCTGCGTGCGGAATATGGTGAGGCCAAGCCGCTGAAGGGTGCCCGCATCGCCGGCTCCCTGCACATGACCATCCAGACCGCCGTTCTGATCCAGACGCTGGAAGCGCTGGGTGCTGAAGTGCGCTGGGCCTCGTGCAACATCTTCTCGACCCAGGACCATGCCGCTGCGGCGATCGCTGATGCTGGTACTCCGGTTTTCGCCTTCAAGGGCGAGACGCTGGAAGAGTACTGGGATTATGCCCACAAGATCTTCGAATGGGCTGACGGCGGCTATCCGAACCTGATCCTCGACGACGGCGGAGACGCGACCCTGCTGTGCGTGCTTGGTCCGAAGGCGGAGAAGGACCCGTCGGTTCTGAACAACCCGCAGAACGAAGAAGAGGAAGCCCTCTTCAAGGTGATGAAGCGCTATCTGGCCGAGAAGCCGGGCTTCTATTCGGCCATCCGTGACGCCATCGGCGGCGTGTCGGAAGAAACCACCACCGGCGTGCACCGCCTTTACCAGATGGCAGAGCGCGGCGAGCTGCCGTTCCCGGCCATCAACGTCAACGACAGCGTCACCAAGTCGAAGTTCGACAACCTGTACGGCTGCCGTGAATCGCTGGTCGACGCCATCCGTCGCGGCACCGACGTCATGCTGTCGGGCAAGGTTGCTGTGGTCTGCGGCTACGGCGACGTGGGTAAGGGCTCGGCCGCTTCGCTGCGTAATGGCGGCGCACGCGTGATCGTCACCGAAATCGATCCGATCTGCGCCCTGCAGGCCGCGATGGAAGGTTACGAGGTCCAGACGCTGGAAGACGTTGCCGACAAGGCTGACATCTTCGTCACCACCACCGGCAACAAGGACGTCATTCGCGTCGAGCACATGCGCGCCATGCGCAACAACGCCATCGTCTGCAACATCGGTCACTTCGACTCGGAAATTCAGGTCGCTGGCCTGAAGAACCTGAAGTGGGACGAGATCAAGCCGCAGGTGCACCACATCGAGTTCCCGGACGGCAAGAAGATCATCCTTCTGTCGGAAGGCCGTCTGGTGAACCTGGGCAACGCGACCGGCCACCCGTCGTTCGTGATGTCGGCTTCGTTCACCAACCAGACGCTGGCCCAAATCGAACTGTGGACCAACGCCTCGAAGTACGAGAACAAGGTCTACACCCTGCCGAAACACCTCGACGAGAAGGTCGCCTTCCTGCACCTCGCCAAGCTGGGTGCCAAGCTGACCAAGCTCAACGACGAGCAGGCCAAATACATCAACGTGCCGGTCGAAGGCCCGTTCAAGCCGGACCACTATCGCTACTAAGACAAGCGGTTATCCGTGCACGGAAGAAGGGTCGGTGGTTTCACCGGCCCTTATTTCATGCTGACCGATCAGGCCATCAGTTCGCGGGCCATGTCGTCGAAATCCCGGCCCATCAGGCCGGTTTCGAAATCCATGAAGATATCGATCAACTCATCGGCCGTGACAGGCGCGGCCTTGGGGTTAAAGCGAAAACGCCAGAAGCTGACGATGTGCTGGATGGCCCCCAGTTGATCGCCCAGTCGCGAGAAGAGGTTGGGCGCCTCCAATAGAAAGTCTCTAAACGCAATCGGATTGCCCTCACGGGTAAGACCGGCATAGGCATCGTCATAGTACCGAAGGGTCTGGCTGACCTTTTCGCAGGTCTTCATGATGTTGGTGCGCAGTACGCCCCGACCGCGATTGATATAGTCCCTGGCACCGGCATCGACGGGGCCATAGGGTTTGACGGTATTCACCTCGTCAGCCACGCCGACAATGTCGCTCATCAGGCTGTTCAGGCACCATTTGTAATAGAGGAAGCCTTTCCAGCAGAAGATGCCCTCCTGATACTGCTCCGGCTCAAGCCTCAAGGTGGCACGTAGGGCGTCCAGACGATCTCCGGGGTCATTGGACAGGATCTTGCCGGCCATGCGCGCCGTCGACCCCGCCGAGACAGCGTTGCCGCCCATGCTGAGTGTCACCAGTGGCTCGATCTCTTTTTCGACAAAGGCCGACATGCGCTCCAGATCGGCCTCGCTGATGGCGAAATAGCAGGGCGCGGCAAATACCCCGCCGCGGCGCAGCTGTTCGCGCAGCAGAAACGGGTCCAGCGACGGCAGCTGGTCCATCAGGCGCAAGGTGCGGATGTCGGCATGGTCCGACGGCAGGCCAAACGCTTCCAGCATGACCCGCTCGAAACCGATCTGGTTCACAAACACAAATCGCCCGCCGGTTTTCAGATCGGTCGCATCGATGGGCAGGACCACCTTGGTGGCCACCTGACGGCGACCGGCAAAAGAGTCGGTCTCGTTACGGCGAAGGCGATGCTTGATGATCAGGGAGGCATTTAGCCCTGGCGTCTGGAACATGGGGTTTTCCGCCCATTCCGCCGTATGGCCGTGCTCGTCCGCCACCTTGAGAAGATTCAGGACGCGTGCGGTCGAGGCGGAGCGACGAAGATGTTCGAGATTGCGAATGGCGCGGTCGGTCATGGTCCCGAAATATGGGTGCCATTTATGACCAACGGCTTAGCTTGATCGCACCATTGTCGTGCACAGCCCAAGAAAAAGGGCCGCCCTTTCGGCGCGGCCCTGAAGTTTCTCGGGGGAGGAAGCTTTAGAAGTTGGTCGTGACCGACAGCCACAGGCGGCGGGGTTCCTGATTGTTTGCGTACTCGGCCGCATACTCAGGCGTGGTTCCGTACGGGATCAGGCGGACAAAGTCCTTGTCGAACAGGTTGTAGATGGCCGCGTTCAGGGTGACGCGGTCGTTCAGCTCATAGGAGCCGCCGATGTGGAACAGCTCATAGGCTTTGAGCTCGCCGATCTGGGCCGAGATGGCCTCGTCACCGCGCCAGCGCTCCGAACGGTACTCGCCGCGCACCCAGGCCGACAGGCGGTCGGTGGCATTCCAACGCAGTTGGGCGTTGATCATGTGTTCCGGCGTGTCGGTCAGCGGCTGGCCCTTGTTCAGGCCGGTCTTCTGCTCGCTGTCCGTGTAGGTGTAGTTGCCGCTCAGCGTCCATTGGTCATTGAAGCGGTAACGGGCGTTGGCTTCCACGCCTTGGGTGACAGCTTCGTCGACGTTTACGCTCTGGCCGAAGGTGGCAAAGCCGGACCAATAGCCGACGTCCACGCAGCCAGTCTTGTCGTAGTTGCCCGCAGCGTAGTCAGCAGCCGAGACATTGTACGAACAGTTGGCGACCGGCGTGCCCGTGGCGATCTTGTCGTCGAACTCGTTGCGGAACACGGTGGCGCTGGCGCGAAGCTTCTGGCCCGCGTCGTAGTAGACGCCGAACTCATAGGCGGTGCTGGTCTCTGGCGTCAGCGTTGGCGTGCCGATCAGCGGCATGGTGCCCTGACGGCCAAAGCCGTTGATGCCGGGGGTCAGTTGTTCCAGACGCGGGGTCTTGTAGCCACTGCTGACGCCGCCTTTCAGGGTCCATACGTCATTGGCATTCCAGACCAGATAAGCGCGCGGGCTGATATGGTCGCCGAAGCTGGAGTGCTCGTCGTAACGCACACCCACGGTCAGGGCCAGATCGTCGCGGAAACGCCACTCGTCCTCGGCGAACAGAGCCCATTGCTCGAAGCTGAAATTACCTGCGGCCACGCCATCGGTCATTTCGGCGTCCATATATTGGCCGCCGAGCGTGAAGGTGTGGTTGCGCCATTGGCTGTTCAGCTTGGTGTCGAACAGGGTGGTGGTGGTTTCAAGCGTACGTGCGGAGCCGGCATTGGGAACGGCGCGGGGACCGGTGATGGCACCCGGAATGGTGCGGCCCAGCGTCTCGGTTTCGTTGCGCGACAGAGTGCTTTCCAGCGTGCCGAAGCCCAGACGCCAGTTGTGGGCCAGCGAGATCTGTTCGCGGTTGAACTCCAGGAAATCCTGATAGCCCGAGGCGTTGGTGGGCGTGTCCAAGGTGCCCATCTGGCTCTTGGCATTGTCGTACCACTGGCTGCCCTTCTCATAGTCCAGCCACAGATCATGATCGGCATTGGGAGTGAGGGTCAGGCGACCACCCAGGTTCCAGATTTCATAGGCGGTGGCGCTGCGGCCAAAGCCGGTGACATCGACCTCATTGTTATCGATATCGCGGAACTTCAGGTTGGAATCTTCGCGCTCCGACCACGAACCGCGTACCGTCAGGCCCAGCAGGTCCTTCACCAGCGGACCCGAGGCGTAGCCATTCAGCCCCCAAAAGTCGCCGAACTCGCTGTCGCCTTGCAGGGTGTAGTTGGCCGAGGCCGAACCGCCCCACACATCGCCGACCTTGCGGGTGATGATGTTGACCACGCCGCCCATGGCGTCAGAGCCGTACAGGGTGGCGACCGGACCGCGCACAACTTCAATGCGCTCGATGGCCGAGACCGGCGGCAGGAAGCTGTTGGAGGTTTCGCCAAAACCGTTCGGGGTGACACTGCCGGCCGTGTTCTGGCGGCGGCCATCGATCAGGATCAGGGTGTAGTCAGAACCCATGCCGCGAATATTGATGGTCTGACCGCCGGTCTTGCCTACGCCCGAGCCGGTGTCGACGCCTTCGACGTTATTGAGCACTTCGGCGATGGAGGTGGCGCGCAACTCTTCGATGGCCGCACGCGGCAGCACGCTGATCGAAGCGGGGGCCTGGGTGACGCGCTGCTCGAAGCCCGATGCCGTCACCACCACGTCGGTGACGCGGGTGGTTTCCTGATAATCCAGAGCCACGTCTTCGGCCTGTGCGGTGGTGCCCAAAAGGCTGAACCCCAAAGCCGATGCGGCCAGAAGTTGAGAGCGACGTGACATTATCTGAACAGACATAACATTCCTGCGCTATTTGCGACCGCTTCTCAACATCATGTGCGAACGATTTGCAACAGCAATTTTGACGCAATTCGATCACGTTCTTCTTTTTCTGCGACAGGGTGCGAAAAAGGGCGCGCTGGCGTCGATGGTCGAGGCAGCCTAGAAGGGGGCCATGAACCTGATCGATATTCTCATCATCGCCGCGATGGTCGC
Organism: Brevundimonas sp. UBA5713; assembly: GCF_002419815.1. GTDB lineage: Bacteria > Pseudomonadota > Alphaproteobacteria > Caulobacterales > Caulobacteraceae > Brevundimonas. The sequence continues at coordinate 25,730 of NZ_DIGV01000038.1, forward strand.
TGTGGTCATCACCTTGGGTTTTGGCATGCACGCGCTTTATAAAGGTGGCGACGAAGGCCGGACGCGCTCGAACAAGCTGATGCGTTTGCGCGTTGTCCTGCAGGCCGTGGCCATTGTGTTGCTGGTCATCGGCATGGCGATCAAGGCCGGTCAGGGCGCTTGATCCCGCACACGCCAATCAGCAGGGGAGGTGGCCCGTGGTCACGCTGAACAAGATCTACACCCGCACGGGTGACGCAGGCACCACGAGACTGGCGTCCGGGGCCGAGGTGTCCAAGACCGACGCCCGTGTTAGCGCCTACGGTACGGTGGACGAGCTAAACGCCGTCATCGGCGTGGCGCGCATGCACAGCGGCCAGAATGATCGCATCGACGCCATGCTGGGTCGTATCCAGAACGAGCTGTTCGATCTGGGGGCTGATCTGGCTACCCCGCTGGAGCCTGCGCCCAAATGGGAGGCACTGCGCATCATCGCCTCGCAAGTCGAGCGGCTGGAGCACGAAATCGACTGGATGAACGAAAGCCTCAAGCCGCTGGACAGCTTCATCCTACCGGGCGGGGCACCGCTGGCCACCTATCTGCATCTGGCGCGCACGGTGTGCCGCCGAGCAGAGCGCGAGGCCGTACGCCTGATCGAAAGCGGCGAGAAGGTGAATGACGAAGCGGTCAAATACCTGAACCGCCTGTCGGATCACCTGTTTGTCGCGGCGCGCCGTGCCAATGCCAATGGTGCGGACGACATCAAATGGATTCCGGGCGGCACCCGCTAGACCCGACCTCGGCCAACAAAAAAGAGCGTGACCCGTCAGATCACGCTCTTTTTTATGGGTGGACGATGCCGTTATTGATCGGCCAGCGCCTGAACCCGTGCACGTTCGGCATTGGTCGCATCGCGTCGGGCGCGATCATAGGCCGCAGCCTCCGCTTCCAGTGCCAACAGTTCCTGATTGGCCTTGGCCGAAGCCTCGGCGCGGCTGACACCTTCGGGACGGCCGGTAATGTCCGGAATATAGATGGGCTGGGCGCAAATGCGCGTTTCCATGTCGTACCACCAGCCTTTATCGGCGCAGCGGTCACCCGGATCGATCCAGACCCTTTGCATGACAAAAAGGCCGACGAGCGCCAGCGAGAAAACCGTAAAAAACAGGGCGGCCAGACGCGGCAGGGTCAAAAAACGCTTCATGAAGCCTATTTATATCAAAATTATGGGTTCGACACCGGTCTTCTTCACCTTAGGTTACGTTGACAGGCGCGGACTCTCAGTCCAATCCCTCCCCAACTTTCGATGATCAAGCGGATAGGCTCATGAAGATACTTGTCCCGGTGAAACGGGTGATCGACTCCAACGTGAAGGCCCGCGTTAAGGCGGACCAGACCGGCGTTGATCTGGCCAATGTGAAGATGAGCATGAACCCCTTCGACGAAATCGCCGTCGAAGAGGCCGTGCGCCTGAAAGAAGGCAAGGAACACCACGCCGCCGGCACCGCCAGCGAAATCGTGGTTGTTTCCATCGGCGTCACGCAAGCTCAGGAAACCATCCGCACGGCGCTCGCCATGGGCGCAGACCGCGGCATCCTGGTGCAGTCGGACACCGACCTTGAGCCGCTGGCGATCGCCAAGCTGCTGAAGGCTGTGGTCGATGAAGAAAAGCCGGACCTGATCCTGATGGGCAAGCAGTCCATCGACGGCGACAACAACGCCGTGGGCCAAATGCTGGCCGCCCTGCTGGACTGGCCGCAAGCCACCTTCGCCGGCAAGCTGGTGATCGAGGGCCAAAAGGCCACCGTGACCCGCGAAGTCGATGGCGGTCTGCAAACCGTGGCTGCCGAGCTTCCGGCTGTGGTCACCGTTGACCTGCGCCTGAACACCCCGCGCTACGCTTCGCTGCCGAACATCATGAAGGCCAAGAAGAAAGAGATCGTCACCAAGGCCGTCGCCGACTACGGCGTGGACGTGGCCGATCGTCTGAAGGTCCTCAAGGTCACCGAACCGCCGAAGCGTTCGGCGGGCATCAAGGTAGCGGATGCTGCCGAACTGGTTGCCAAACTCAAAGACGCAGGTGCTCTGTAATGGCTGTTCTCGTTATTGCTGACCACGACGGCTCGGCCGTCCGCGATACCACCCACAAGACCGTGACCGCCGCCAAGGCCATTTCGGGCGACGTGGACGTTCTGGTGCTGGGCAAGGGCGCACAGGCCGTTGCCGACGCTGCCGCCAAGATCGACGGCGTGCGCAAGGTTCTGCTGGCCGAAGGTGAAGGCGTCTCGCACGGCCTCGCTGAAGCCGTAGAGGCCACCGTTGTCCCGCTGGCCGCCAACTACGACGCCATCCTCGTTCCGGCCAACACCGACGGCAAGAACTACGCTCCGCGTATCGCTGCCAAGCTGGACGTAGCCCCGATCTCGGACATCGTGGAAGTCGTCTCGGCTGACACCTTCGTTCGCCCGATCTACGCCGGTAACGCTCTGGAGACCATCCAGACCGCCGACGCCAAGAAGGTCATCACCGTACGTCCGACCGCATTCGCCGCTGCTGGTGAAGGTGGCTCGGCCTCGGTCGAAACCGTCGCGGCTGCCGAAGCGGCCAAGGTCGCGTTCGTCTCGGAAGAAATGGTCAAGTCGGACCGTCCGGAACTGGGCGCTGCCAAGATCGTCGTCTCGGGCGGTCGCGCACTGGGTTCGGCCGAAGAGTTCGCCGCTGTCATCGAGCCGCTGGCTGACAAGCTGGGTGCCGCTGTCGGTGCCTCGCGCGCAGCCGTGGATGCGGGCTATGCCCCGAACGACTATCAGGTCGGCCAAACCGGCAAGGTCGTGGCTCCGCAGGTCTATATCGCCGTCGGTATCTCCGGCGCGATCCAGCACCTGGCCGGCATGAAGGACTCCAAGATCATCGTCGCCATCAACAAGGATGCCGACGCACCGATCTTCCAGGTGGCCGATTTCGGCATAGTGGGCGACTATAAGACGGTCGTTCCGGAGCTGATGTCCGCCCTCGGTTAAGGGTTAGGGCTAAGCCCAAAATCATCGTCCCCAAGGACAGACAGACGCCCCGGTTGGAAACAGCCGGGGCGTTTTTCGTAGGGGCACAGAGCGTCGGGCTTGGCGACGGGACGTGAACGCGCCAAACAGGCGGTATGACCGCGCGCCTTGCCATCAAGCTGACCCCCCGTGCCAATGCCGACAGGATCGAGGGCTGGGATATCGATCCCGACGGGCGCCCTGTGCTCAAGGTGCGCGTGCGGGCCCAGCCGGTCGAGGGCGAGGCCAATGCAGCCCTGACAGCGCTATTGGCCAAGCAGCTTAAGGTACCGCGCCGTAACGTGAATTTGGCGCGCGGGGGTCAGTCCAGGTTGAAGATGATCGAGATAGACGGCCTTTCCGACGAAGAAGTGCGCGAAAGATTGGCACAGTTCTGATTTCGGCCTTTACAGCCTGAGCGTATCACCCCTTGAATGCACACCGTTGTCTGCCCGCAGACTGCGGGTGCGAGGGGGGCGTCGCCCATGTTTGTAAATCGTCTGCGAGGGCCTAGCCTCGCTGCTCTGTCCTGCGCCGTGGGCGCTCTGTTGCTGTCGGCCTGTGCGACCACGTCCGGTAGTGCTTCGGCCACCGAAACGCGCGCCGAGACGCCGCGCTCGGAATCCAGCAGCCTGCTGGCCGGTCTGAACAGCGCGTCGGACCTGAACCCGTATCCGTCGACCTATCAGCCGCTGCCGCGCCAGAACATGGCCATCGTCGGCGCAACCGTATTCGACGGTGCCGGTCGCAAGATCGAAAACGGCGTGATCGTCGTCACCGATGGTCTGATCGCCGCTGTGGGCGACGCCAACACGCCGGTGCCGCAAGGCCATCAGGTGGTGGATGCGCGCGGCCGCTTCGTCTCGCCGGGCATCATCGACATCCACTCGCACCTTGGCGTCTATCCGTCGCCGGGCGTGATGGGGATGAGTGACGGTAACGAGGCCACCAACCCGAACACGGCTCAGGTCTGGGCCGAGCATTCGCTGTGGCCGCAGGATCCGGGCTTCCACACGGCCCGCGCCGGTGGTGTGACCACGCTGCAGATCCTCCCCGGCTCGGCCAACCTGTTTGGCGGTCGCGGTGTGACTGTACGCAATATTCCGGCCTCGACCATGCAGGCCATGAAGCTGCCGAACGCGCCGTATGGCCTGAAGATGGCCTGTGGTGAAAACCCGTCCCGTGTCTATGGTAGCCGCAACCAGTCGCCGGCGACCGGCATGGGCAATATGGCAGGCTATCGCGCGGCCTTCATCGCCGCCCAGGACTACCGCGCCAAGTGGGAGAAATACCACGAGACCGGTCAGGGCACGCCGCCGACCCGCAACCTGCAACTGGAAACCATCGCCGGTGTGCTGGATGGCTCCATCATGGTGCAGAACCATTGCTACCGCGCCGATGAAATGGCGCTGATGATGGATCTGGCCAACGAGTTCGGCTTCAAGATCAAGACCTTCCACCACGCCGTAGAGGCCTACAAGCTGGCCCCCGTGCTGGCCGAGAAGGGCATCTGCGCCGCCATGTGGACCGGCTGGTGGGGCTTCAAGATGGAAGCTCTGGACGGCATCGAAGAAAACGCCGCCATCGTGGATTCTGCCCCGAACTCCTGCGCCGTTATCCACTCGGACGATCAGGAGCTGACCCAGCGCCTGAACCAGGAAGTGGCCGCCTCTCTGTCGGCGGGTCGCCGTGCTGGTCTTGATATCTCCGAAGAGCGCGCCATCAGCTGGATCACGCTGAATGCCGCCAAGTCGATCGGCATCGACGACCAAACCGGTTCGCTGGAAGTCGGCAAGCGCGCCGATGTGGTGATCTGGAGCGCCAATCCGTTCTCGGTCTATGCGCGCGCAGATCAGGTTTTCATCGACGGAGCCCTGACCTTCGACCGCAACAATCCGGCCTATCAGCCGAAGTCCGACTTTGAACTGGGCCAACCGGGCTTTAACCGTCCGGCTGCTGGCGTCGCTCAGGGAGCCCGCTGATCCATGCGTATGCACACTTTTATTGCAGCCGCAGCCGCGGCCATCCTGTCGGCCACGCCGGCCCTCGCCCAAGACCTCGCCATCACCGGTGGTAAGGTACTGACGGGCACCTCGGTCATCGAGAACGGCACCGTGGTCATCCGTAACGGCCGCGTGGTGTCCGTGGGCACCGGTCCGGCACCGTCGGGCCTGCGCACCATCGATGCCACCGGCAAGGTGGTCACGCCGGGCTTTGTAGCCGTGGATTCGGGGCTGGGCGCGACCGAGGTCGGCTCGGTCTCCGGCACGCGCGATCTGGCCAACAGTGCCAATACGCTAACGGCGGCGTTTGACGTCTCCTATGGCCTTGATCCGTGGTCCTTCGCCATTCCGACGGCCCGTCTGGGGGGTATCACCCGCGCGGTGGTCACGCCGCAGCATGGCGGCTCCAGCGGCGGCCACAGTCACGACGATTCCGGCATTGACGACATGCGCGCCGGTGCGGGCCATGGCGGCTTCCAGTCGCCGGGTCTGTTCGCCGGTCAGGCGGCTGTCATCAACCTCAAGGACGGCTCCAACATTCTGGTGAAGTCCAAGGTCGCCATGACCGCGCCGTTCGGTGAGGCCGGTGCCCGTATCGCTGGCGGTGCGCGCGGGGCGCAGTTCGTGCTCTTCAAGGAAACCTTGAACGAAGTGCGCCTGTATGCCCGCAACAAGGCTGCCTATGAGCGTTCGGGACTGCGCGACCTGTCGTTGTCGCGTGCGGACCTCGAAGCCCTGATCCCGGTGGTCGAAGGCCGTATGCCGCTGATCGTCACGGCCAACCGCGCCGCCGACATCCAGCAGGTGCTGCGTCTGGCCCGTGAGGAAAACCTCAAGATCATCATCGACGGTGCGGCCGAAGGCTGGCTGGTCGCCAATGAGATTGCTGCCGCCAATGTGCCGGTGCTGATCCACCCGACCACCAACCTTCCGGCCAATTTCGAAATGCGCGCGGCCCGTATGCAAAACGCTGCGGCTCTGCATGCTGCCGGTGTGGTGATCGCGCTGAAGGGCAACGAGGGCTCGATCCACCGTGCCCGCGAGATGCGCTACAACGCGGGTAATGCCGTGTCGCATGGCCTGCCGTTCGATGCCGCCATCGCCGCCATCACCGTCAATCCGGCCAAGATTTTCGGCTTCGACGGCCAGTTCGGCGAGCTGAAGTCGGGTGCCGCAGGCGATGTGGTGGTGTGGTCCGGCGATCCGCTGGAGCCGCTGTCGCAGCCGCAGGCCGTGGTGATCGACGGGGTGGAACAGCCGCTTCAGGCCCGCAACCTGATGCTGCGTGACCGCTATATGCCGAACAATACGGCTCGTCCGTACGGTTACGACTTCTAACGTCTACCCGCAGTCATACGGTTGAGAGGGCATCCGGCGATCATGGCCGGATGCCCTTTTGTTTGCGCGCGTGTGCGTTAAAGAGGGCGTATGGCCAAGACCTTCTACATCGATGCCGACGCCTGCCCTGTGAAGGAAGAGGTGTATCGCGTGGCGCGCCGCCTGAACTGGCCGGTCTGGGTGGTGTCCAACAGCTGGATACGCACGCCGCAGGAAAGCCTGATCCGTTCGGTGGTGGTCGATGCAGGTCCCGATGTGGCCGACGACTGGATCGCCGAGCGGGCAGGGGCGGGCGATGTGGTCATCACCAATGATTTCCCGCTGGCGGACCGATGCCTGAAGTCAGGCGCGGAATGCATCCGCCCTAACGGCTCGGTGCTGGACGAGAACGCCATCGGTTCAGCACTGGCGGGGCGTATGGTGGGCGAGCATCTGCGCTCTATCGGCGTGGAGACGTCTGGACCGCCGCCGTTTTCCAATGCGGACCGATCCAAGTTTCTTCAGGCGCTGGATGCTGCCGCCGCGCGCGCAGCGAAAAAAGCCTGATGGCCGAGATCAAGCGCCGTATTCCCGACGAGGAGCTGGAATTCCGGTTCTATCGCGCCGGTGGTCCGGGCGGCCAGAACGTCAACAAGGTCTCGACCGCCGTACAGATGCGGTTTGATGCCAAGAACTCGCCCAGCCTGAACGATTACACGCGCGAGCGGCTGATGAAGAAGGCGGGCAGCCGTCTGACGCTGGACGGGGTGATCGTCATCACCGCCACCCGTTTTCGCACGCAGGAACGCAATCGCGAGGACGCCATAGAGCGGCTGGAGCAGATGGTGGCGGAGGCTTCTGTGCGTCAGGCCTACCGCGTGCCGACAAAGCCCACGCGATCTTCAAAGGAAAAGCGCCTCAAGGCCAAATCCACCCGCTCTGTAATCAAGAGCGGGCGGGGCAAGGTCAGCTTCGAATAGGGCTTAGTCTTCCGCCGGACGGAATAGCAGGACGGCGATCTTGCCGTCTTCGTTGAAGGCAATCAGCCATTCGGTCTTTTGCTTTTCGAAACTGACGTCAAGTTTGTCGGCACCCTGCTCTTGGCCGAGCACGCGCGCCCCCTGCAGAGGACCGAACTGGTTCAGCAAACTGCCAATGGTGTCCGCTTGCTCTCGCACTTGGGACGCCAGATCCTCGGTGAAGAGATCATAATCAACATTGCCGCTTTGAAAGCCCGCGATGACGGTGCGCAGCGCCGCGATCGAGCGCCGGCTGTCCGTGGCCGAGGGCGTACGCGCAGCGGGCGCGGTCTGTGTGGGGGGAGCCGCGGCAGACGAGGCCGGATTGTCAAAGGCGTCGGGCAGGGTGGCCGCAGCGCTGGGCTGCGACTGGGCGAAGCCGGTCGTGGCGGCGGCCATGGTCAGGGCCGCCACGGCGGTGGCGATCGGAAACTTCATCTGGCGTTCTCCTCAAAACGGCCCGCAGGACGGGCTGGAGACGTCGCAATCAGCCCCCGATCAGGGGCCACAACGACAGGATCAGAGCCGCCGCCGCTGCACAGGCCGAGGCCGTGACAGCAGCCACCACCCATGTGGGTGTGTGCGGCTTCTGCACTATCAACGTCTGATATTGCGGAGGGTTCTGTGCCAGTTGAGAAAGGGCGCGCAGAGTGTCGCGGGCTTCTTCCAGAATTTCCTTGGCCTGCGCCTGTACGCCCAGTTCGCGGCGGATCCAGCGCTCGACAATCGGCTTGGCCGCTTCCCACAGGTCGTGGTCGGGGTTCAGGCGGCGCGCCACACCCTCGACCGACACCATGGTCTTTTGCAGCAGCACCAGTTCGGGGCGCAGATGCATGTCGAACAGGGCTGTGATTTCGAACAACTGGCCCAGCAGGCGGCCCATGGAGACCTGAGACGCCGCGCGGCCAATCACCGGCTCGCCCACAGCACGCAGAGCCTGCGCAAAGGTCTCGACCGAGTGGTGCGGCGGCACATAGCCCGCCTCGAAGTGGACGCGGGAAATGCGGTCATAGTCGCGGCTGATGAAACCCCAAAGGATTTCGGCCAGATAGCGCCTTTCGGCGGGGCCCAGACGGCCCACAATGCCGAAGTCGATGGCGGTGACCTTTTCCGCGCCATGGGCGAACAGATTGCCCTCGTGCAGGTCGGCATGGAACACACCGTGGTCCAGCGCCTGAACGAGGAAGGCGCGAACCACCTTGTCTGCCAGCAGGTTGCGCTCGGCCACCGAAAGTTCGGCCATGACCGGAGAGGTCATCGGCAGGCCCTCGGCCCACTCGAGCGCCAGTGTGCGCTTGCCGACCCCGTCCCAGATCACGGCAGGGGCGACCATATAGGCGTCCTTGGCCATGACCTCGCCCAGTTCGGACGCGGCGGCGGCTTCCAGACGCATGTCCAGTTCCAGCTGCAGCGAGCGGGCAATGATCTCGACGAAGGCGCGCGGTTCCAGACGGCGGGCGGGGGCCACGGCCCAGTCGACCATCTTGGCTCCCAGACGCATGGCGTCCAGCCCCTGCGAGACCTTTCGCTCTACGCCGGGGCGCAGAACCTTGACCGCCACCTTGCGACCGTCGGCCAGACGTGCGGGGTGGGCCTGTGCCAGAGACGCTGCGCCCACTGCCGGACCAAACTCCGAGTACAGACTATCGACCGGACGCCCGATGGAGCGCTCGATCTCGCGGCGCGCCTCCTCGACAGGGAAGGGCGGCAGCTTGTCTTTCAGGTGTCCGAGGTCCTGCGCGAACTGAAGGCCGAAAATATCGGCGCGCGTGGCCAGAACCTGACCCAGTTTGATCGCCACCGGACCCAGTTGCTCGCAGGCGGCACCGACGCGCTGGCCGGGACGGCCCGCTTTCAGCTTGCCGCTGGCAAGGGCCTGAACCAGAGACGCAAACGGACGGCCCCATGGCGGCAGCAGGTGATTGGCCTCACGCGGAATCAGGGCGTCGTGGCGCGCCAGAACCCACCCCCACTGCATCAGCCGAAAGGCCGAACGCACCGGCGTCTTGATCCGCACGGCCTCGGGTTTGGGCGGCGGGGTCTTGAAGGTCAGCCGGCTCAGAGCGCCCACCCGTGGTGGATGGCCGCCACACCGCCGGTCAGATTGGTTACGCTGACGCGGCTGAAACCGGCGTCCTCGATCATGCCCTTGAAGGTGTTCTGGTCCGGGAAGCGACGGATCGATTCCACCAGATACTGATAGCTGTCGCGATCTTTGGCGACCAGTTGGCCGATGCGCGGAATGGCATGGAACGACCACAGGTCATAGGCCTTGCGCATGGCCGAAGTGGTGGGGCGCGAAAACTCCAGACACATGAAGCGGCCACCCGGCTTCAACACGCGGCGGGCTTCTCTCAGCGCCACCGGAATATCGGCCACGTTGCGGATGCCGAAGCTGATCGAATAGGCATCGACCGAGGCGTCCGGCAGCGGCAGGTTCATGGCATCGCCGACGGTCCAGATCATTTCCGGCTCACCGCCCTTGTGCACACCCGCCAAAATCATTTCGGCGTTGTAGTCCAGCACGATGACCTGGGCATCCTTGCCACCACGGCGTTCCTGTGCGGCGCGAGCCATTTTGGAATAGCGGCGCGACATGTCGCCGGTGCCACCGGCCACATCGAGGATGACCTCGCCCGGCCGGGCATTCAACTTGGCAGCGGCAATGTCCTTCCAGACACGGTGGACGCCGACGCTCATCAGGTCGTTCATCACATCATAGCTGGACGCAACGGAATCAAACACGCCGCGCACCATGCGCACCTTTTCGCGCGCATCCACATCGCGGAAACCAAAGGAAGAAGTCTTGCCCGACAGCGTGTCGGCGGGCTGTTCGCTGGAAGGGGCGGAGGACGCGTCAGAGGAGGTCATGCGTAGGGTTTAGCGCCTGCTGCGCGCCTCGTCATCCGTCGAAGCGCGGGAATGTTGTCGGTATAGGGGAAAGTCACTTGTCGCTGGCCGGTTGCACACGCTACGCCTTTAGCCAACAACGATACCTAGGGGACAGATTATGACTACGGCACCGCAACAGATCGATCTCGCCACTGCGCTGGAACAGCTGCCGCACTGGAGCCGTGCCGACGAGAGCCGCCCCGCCATCTTTCGCTCGCTGAATTTTGCCGACTTTAATGCGGCTTTCGGCTTTATGGCGCGCGTGGCGATCGAGGCGGAGAAGCGCGATCACCATCCCGAATGGTTCAATGTCTACAACCGCGTGGACATCACCCTGACCACCCATGACGCGGGCGGCGTGACCCAGCGCGACCTCCAACTGGCCGCATTCATCGACGCCGCCGCCAAGGAGATAGCCCAATGAGCGGCCGCGTCGCAGGCAAGATCGCCTTGATTACCGGCGCGGCGGGTGGTCTGGGGCAGGCCATGGCGCGGATGCTGGCGCGCGAAGGGGCGCGTCTGGCTCTGACCGACATTGACGAGGGGCGCGTTCAGGTGCTCGCCGACAGCATCAATGCCGAACATCCGGACACCGCCTTTGCCTATGCCCACGACGTGACGTCCGAGGCCGACTGGGCGCGCGTGATCGCGGCGGCTGTGGGGGATTTGGGCGGGCTGTCGGTCCTTGTGAACAATGCCGGTATTGGCGGGCAATTGCTTTATGCCGAGCAGGATACGCTCGAGAACTGGCGCAAGGTTCAGGCGGTAAATCTGGAATCCGTCATGCTGGGCTGCAAGCACGCCTTGCCGCATTTGAAGGCTGCACCGGCGGCCAGCATCATCAACATTTCGTCCATTGCAGGGTTGGCCGCTTCGCCGGGCATGGGGGCCTATAACGCCACCAAGGCGGCGGTCTGGCTCTATACCAAGACGGTCGCGCTGGAATGCGCCAAACAGGGCGGGACTGTGCGGGCCAACTCCGTGCATCCGGTCTTTATCAAAACGCCTATTCTTGATCCCTTCGTCGCCATGGCAGGTGGTGCCGAGGACGTGGCCCACCAAAAACTTGCGCGCGGCATTCCTTTGCGCCGCATCGGTGAGCCGGACGATGTGGCCTATTGTGTCCTCTATCTGGCCTCGGACGAAAGCCGCTTTGTGACCGGCTCGGAGTTCAAGATCGACGGTGGCATGACGGCCCAGTAAAGGGGCGCGACACAGGTTTTTCGGCGGCCTCGATCATCAGGGTTGAGGCCGCACCCGCCTTGCTGTAACACCCGCCATTCCGGCCTCGCGCCGACGCAGCACCCGTAGCTCAGCTGGATAGAGCGTTGCCCTCCGAAGGCAAAGGCCACAGGTTCGAATCCTGTCGGGTGCGCCAGACTTCCCCTTTCATAAAAAGACTGAATAGTTCAAACAGGGCTTCTGCACGCGTTACTAGCTTTGCTGGTAGGTGCGGCCGTATTTTCGGTAAACTTGATCCGCGATTTCTGTAAATTTGTGTGACATTATACGAAATGTATTATCTTGTCACTGCTTGTGTTGGCAATGTTTGACTACATTTTTAATTCGATATTGCAACAATATAGCTAATTTATAGTCAAGCTTATCTGCACTGATGGTTCATCATTTACATTTGAGTACTTTTACTGAGGTGTTTTACGCCTAGTCATTATCGGCGTTTCTGCGTTTTAAGCCCGCGATTATCAGGGTCCGAACGCGACAATGCCGAAATACATCAAGCTTCTTGCCGTGCTTATTCTAAGCTTAGCAGTACATGTTTCTTTGGGGGCATGTCGTCTGCTATCGCTCAGACTTCAGTAAGCAACGCTGCGCGTATCATCCCTCCGGCATCGGTCCTGGATCCCAATCTGGGCAATAACGATGCAAGTGCGACCGTCAATGTAACGCCACTACCCATAGTGACGTTCAGCAAGTCGAACAACGCGACCACCGTCAGCGTGGATCAGACTATTCGATATACGGTGTCCGTTAATATTGAGCGCTGGGAGACCCTGAACCCGCTCACGCTCACCGATCAGATCGGCTCGGGGCTTGGTAATGTGAGCCTTGTCTCCACGGGACCCTTTAGCTGTACTGAGAATCTCGTGTGCACCCTGCCGGCTGGCACTGCGGCGGGCACCTATACAATTGTATATGAGGCGACGGTGCTCCCGTCGGCTTTGGGCAGCGTCACGAACCGCGTCACCGGTTCGGGCGGAGATAACCCCAGCTGTAGCGGTTCTTGCGAAACTACCAATCCTCTCGCAGACCCTTCGTTCGGCTACAGCAAATCTGCTGATGCTAGTGGCCCCGTAAAGGTCGGCGACACCATCACCTATACCCTGCGCGGGTCTGTTAGAAACTCGCAGCTTACTCTCCCGGCGGTCCTCACTGATAGTCTTCCGGCAGGCCTGACCTTCGGGGCTGTTGTCGATGCAGGGGGCTATACCTGTAACGATGCCAATCCGCTCCAATGTACGCTGCCAGCCGGCACGGTTCCGGGTGTTTATGACGTAGTGTTTTCCGCGACGGTCAACGATCAGGCCACGGGACAGATCGTTAACACTGTGACGGCAACCGGTAATAATCCCGAATGTGAGGATTGCACCGTAATCACGCCGGTGACCGATCCGTCGGTGCGCTATGCCAAGACGGCAGACGCCACCGGCTCGGTGAAGGTGGGCGACACCATCACCTATACGCTGACGGCCGAGGTGCTGAATGCGCAGCTGACCGAGGTCTTCACCCTGACCGATACGC
>NZ_DIGV01000006.1 GCF_002419815.1 Brevundimonas sp. UBA5713
CATGATGGCGCGGCGGGCGAGGCGGCGCTGAGAACTGTGGCGGTGGGTGACGATCTGCCCGCTGAGGCCATGGCGCGGCTCAGGGCGGCGATGACGCGATACTGCGGTGTGGTGCGCGATGAAGCGGGCCTGCGGACACTGTGCGGCTTGATCGAGGAGATGGCGGAGGCCTATCCGGCGGCGCTGTCGGTTCAGGCGGCGCGGTTGATTGCCGAGGGGGCGCTGGCGCGGCGCGAAAGCCGTGGCGGGCACTATCGGGCGGATTATCCGCAGACGGAGGCCGTGGGGCAGCACACGCGCGCGCGACGTGCGGTGGCTGTGGCGGCTTGAAGGTTTCAGGAGAGAGTGTGATGCGTGAACTGCCCGATATGGTGATCGAGCCTGTGGTGCGGATGGCGCTGGCCGAGGATTTGGGGCGCTGTGGCGATGTGACGGCGCAGGCGTGTATTCCGGTCGAGGCCCGTATGACGGCCCAGTTCCGCGCGCGCCAGGAAGGGGTGATGGCGGGCGGGGCGGCGGTTCGCATCGCGTGTCTGATGATGGACCCGTCCGCGCGGGTGGATGTGCGCGTGATGGATGGTCAGCCGATCGCCAAGGGCGATGTGCTGGTCGAGGTTGAAGGCTCTGCGCGGGGTCTGTTGGCGGCGGAGCGGACCGCGCTGAATATTCTGGGGCGTCTGTGCGGTATCGCGACCCAGACGCGCGCCTATGTGCAGGCGGTGGCGGGAACGCACGCGCGTATTGCAGATACGCGCAAGACGACGCCGGGCCTGAGGGCGCTGGAGAAACATGCGGTGGCGTGCGGCGGCGGGATCAATCACCGTTTTGGGCTGGATGACGCCATTCTGATCAAGGACAACCACGTCGCTGTGTGTGGTGGCGTCGGCAAGGCTGTGCGCGCGGCCAAGGCCTTTGCGCCGCATCTGATGAAGGTGGAAGTGGAGGTCGACAGTCTGGACCAGTTGGGCGAGGCGCTGGCCGAGGGGCCGGACGTCATCATGCTGGACAACTTTGCCCTGACCGACATGGAAGAGGCGGTGCGACGCGTAAAGGCCAGCGGCGTGGCCGTGGTGCTGGAGGCATCCGGCGGGGTCAATCTGGACACGGTGGCGGCGATTGCGGCCACCGGCGTGGATGTGATTTCGGTGGGGGCGCTGACCCACTCGGTGATCCAGCTGGATATCGGTCTGGATGCCGTCTGAGCCCTAGAACCAGCGCTTGCGGATGTAGCGCTGGATCGGGGCGTCGATCAGCCGGTCGAACAGGTCGGCGACGATGATGGCGATGGCCAGAGTGCCCAGCCACAGGGTCCAGCCTGCGGGGCCTGACAAAAGGGCGGGTGCGACCTTGGCCAGCACGGGGATGGCTCCGGCGAACAGGACGGCACCCGTCAGGGTGTGGGTCATGAACAGGCAAAAGCTGATCCGCGCGCCCCAGACGGCACCGGGCAGGGGCTTGGTGACCAAAAGGCCGCCAAAGCCCAGCGTCAGCACACAGATGGCATAGGCGGCGAGCAGGTCGGAGCTGATCCACAGCGCATCGGCCAGCAGCACCAGACAGCCGCCCAGCGCCAGAAGGCGGAAGGTACGCGCAGGCCAACGGGCTGTCTCGACCGCGCGGGCGACCAGCAGGCCGGACAGATACATGGGCAGGCAGCGGAAAGTGGCCCACTGGGCCGGCAGGTTGAACACCGAATGGTCCAGAACCTGAAGGCTGATGTATTGCGAGACCGCCATGATGAGCAGCGCCAGACCGATGGCGGCTGTGGCAGTGGGCACCTTGGATATTGCGCGCCACGTCCATGGCAGGAAGGCATAGCAGAGCAGCAGCACAGACAGGGTCCACGCCGGAATGTTCCATTCTGAGCCGCCAAGCCCGAAAGCTTGCAGCAGGAAGATCTGGGCGGGGATACCGCTGAGGGGGAAACGCTCGGGGTGGTCAGGCGGGCTGCCGATCGCGGTGGCGGCCAGCACCAGTATGACCAAAAGCGCCAAGGTGATGATGTGGGTGGGGTAGCCGCGCCAGAAGCGTTTGATCCAGAAGCGCCACGGAGTCAGCTGGCCCGCCAGCAGGGCCTTGCCATAGGCGCGGGCCAGCACAAAGCCCGACAGCAGCAGGAAAAAGTCCGTCGCCAGATAGCCGCGATCCCAGATGGGGTGCAGCTCGCGCAGGTTCACAGGGGCGGTCGAACCAAAGTGGAAAATGACCACGAACAGGGCGGCGACAAAGCGCAGGGCGTCCAGCGGCCCGCCGCGCACGACCGGCCGGCTGGAGTCTGAGGTGGCACTGATCGAAACGGATTTGTGCATGGCGCATCCCGGGCTTTTCCGCCGGTGCGCTTGCAAATAACGGGCCGTCGCGAACTGTGTCGCAGTGGCGCATTTGGTCGATATTTCAGGGAACAGGCTGCGGCGGCGGGCGTTTTATACCCGTACCGTCGCAGCCTTTGATCCTGTTAGGCCTCGGCGGCGACGCGGACCTGGACGGAGGCCGCGTCAGCGCTCACCTGCGTAGGGGCCGGGGTGGCAGGCGTAGGGGCTGGAGCCGCTGTTGATGCCTCGGGTTTGGCTTCGGTCGACGGCGGGTTCTGGGCCGTGGCGACATAGGGGCGCGGACCGGATTGGACCGGCGTATCCGATGCCTTGATCAGTTGCGGCACAGCGGCAGAAGCTTCGACCTCGGCCGACAGATTGGACGCCGAGCCGTTACGGCCACCGAAACGATAGAAGACGTGATCGCCCACGGCGCTTACACGCACCAGACGGTTGCGCCACGACGGGGCAACGGCGGTGGTGTGGAAGTGGGTGGCCGTGCCGACAGCACGATAGACTTCGCCAGACAGAGCCGCAGAAGCGATATCACGGGCGCGGTTCCACGCCGACTGGTTCACACGGGCGCGCATGGCCCCGTTGCAGGTGAACGAGAACTGGCAGCCGGTCGAGCGGTTCGAGCCCTGGAAGACCACGCCGCAGACGGTTTTCGGAAAAGCCGGATGGCGGGCGCGGTTCAGAACGACCTGAGCCACCGCCTTCATGCCGTCGCGGCCTTCGCCACGGGCTTCGTAATAGACGGCCTGGGTCAGACATTCGAGGTCGCGCGACTGGTCGCGGGCACCGGCGATGCGGAAGGCACTGACCGCGCCGGGGGTCTCGAGCGCTTCGAGACGGGCGGTCAAAAGTTCGGCCTGACGGTCGCGGCGGGCCGCACCATCGGGCGCATACGGATCGTGTCGGTTGGCGATGGCCATGGCGCTGGCATCGAGACCGCCAGCCGCCTGAGCCATAGCTTCCGGGCTGTACCCACCAAGGCCAGCATCGGAGAGCCGCTCGGCCTGAGTGCGCACGGTGGAGGCCTGGGCAGTCATGCCGCCCAGATAGGCTCCTCCGACCGCGAGGCTAACAAGACCGCCAATCGCCACGGTCACCGCGATAGGGCGCGGGTCCAGTTGGCGTGCGGCAGCGGTTAGCTCACGCATGTGCGAAGAGAATGACAATCGATATTTCCTGTTCGGCAGGGCGAAAAACGCCGCCCCCTAGTCTCGGCACCCACTGACAGCACAAACTGAACAGAGGCACCGATAACCACGTTCGCTATGACGGAGCGCACCGTGGAAGCCGGGCCTTAAGCCAAACCCTTATGGCGGAATTGTGATCGATTCGGCAAATTGAGTGATGAGCTAGCCTAAAGTCATGCCTTATCGTGTATGGGTTGTGATGTCCGCAGGGCTTGGATGAAGTTTGTTTGAGGTGATCTTGCGAATACTGTATTGGCAAGTCTTGATGAAGTCGTGGGTGGGCCGCGCCAATTGTCGAAAACCGATTTCGGCCGGTTGCGAATACTTGGCGCATGACTCTGTGCGCGCTTTTGGAACCTCTTGATATGGCAAGCGTTGCAAAACGTGACATTTCAAGGAGTTCGGACGATGACAACGGTTTTCGTGAAGAAGTTAACGGGCGTGGCCCTGATGGGCGTATTTGCAGCCTCGCTGGCAGCCTGCGGGCAGACGGTCGAGCAGAAGGCGGCGACCGGTGCAGTAGCCGGTGCTGTGGTTGGCGGGCCGGTCGGGGCCGCTGTGGGCGGGGCTGCCGGTGCCGCTGTCGGCCACGCCGACAAACCGCGCTAAGGCCGGATAGCGACAACAGACCCAAGAGGGGGCAGGGCGTCGTCCTGCCCCTTTTTGTCGGTTTTATCGGGGTGTTCGGTGCGCGCGTCAGGGCAAGCCACACGGCCCAAATTAACGGCAAGGCTTGATTTCTTGCTCCCAATAGGGTTTGCCGAACCCCTGTAGCGAGGTGGTGCGACCTTTCGGGCCACTGAAGGTCCCCCAAAGGGGCCTGTGCCTTGCCTTCTCTTTATTGTGCGGACCGCGGCTGTGACGGCTGAATGCCGTACCTACATCCAAGGAAAGAATCCGCCTGTCTATGCGTGACCTCAAGAACACCGGCGTTAACGATCGTCTGCAAGCCCAGAAAGCCGCCAAGGCCGCACTTCTCGCCAAGTTCAAACCAAAGCCCGCCGTTCAGGACCCCGAATTCGAAAAGCTGCAAGCCAAGCGCGAAGCCGAGCGTGAGGCTCTGCGCCAGCAGCGCGAACTGGAAAAGGCCGAGCAGCGCCGCCTGAAGGCCGACGCCGATGCGGCCCGTCAGGCCCAGGAAGTGGCGGCTCAGGACGCGATCGACGAAGCCCGTCGCGCCGAGCGCAAGGCCCGCAAGGCTCTGACCAAGGAAGAGCAGAAGCAGCGCCGTGACCAGCGCTATGCGGCCCGCAAGGCGCGTTCGCGCTAAGCATCGATACGCCGAAATCAAAAAGGGCGGTCCTGACGGGCCGCCCTTTTTTGTTCTCAGCGTCGATCCAACACGGCCTTGAGCTGGGCCCCCGTATAGGGTTTGGGCAGGAAGGACCACGGTGTGCCCTTCAGCGCCTCGGCCTCTCCGGGGAAGCCGGATGTCAGGACGATCCGCAGTTCCGGCCAGCCCTCGTGGATCTGATGGGCCAGTTCGATTCCGCTGATGCCGCCGGGCATGAGGATGTCGCTAAGCACGACCTCGTAGGACTGGGTCTCCAGCTTTTTCAGGGCCTCATAGGCATTGGCGGCGTGATCGACTTCGAAGCCCTCGGCATGCAGCAGGGAGGTGGCGATGGCGGCGACATCGTGATCATCCTCGACCAGCAGCAGGCGCACGGCCGTCGCGGGCATGGCATCCTGGACGGGGCTGTCTGTCGAGGACGGGGCGGGGGTGACCGCCTTGGTGCGTTTGGCCGCAGGGCGGGCATCCTCTGCCACGGTCCAGGGCAGGAACAGGTGGATGTGGGTGCCCTTGCCGACCGTGGACTGGATGGAGATAGACCCGCCGGACTGTCGCGTGAACCCGTAGACCTGTGACAGGCCGAGGCCTGTGCCGTGGCCCACGCCCTTGGTGGTAAAGAACGGCTCGAAAACGCGCCGCTGGACCTCTTCGGACATGCCAGAGCCATTGTCGCTGACAGTAATGCGGACATAGCGGCCGGGAGCCAGATCGCCGGGGTGCAGGGCGGCCTTGCGTTTTGTTCGTGCGCGGGGGTGGTCGATGCCAAGCGGAAGCTCCGGATCGCGGGCCTGCGGGACCAGATACTCGGCGGTCTCGACGGTGATACGGCCATCGGGCGGCGAGGCATCGCGGGCGTTGACCAGCAGATTGATCAGGGCGGCCTCGAACTTGGCCGGATCGACGAGTGTGGGGGCCGTTCCCCGCTTGAGCTTGAACTGGAGCGTCATGCCTTCGCCCACGGCGCGGTGCAGCAGGGGCTCGCCTTCCGAGATCAGGGCGTTGAGGTCGGTCTGGCTGGGGGAGAGGGTCTGGCGGCGCGAGAAGGCCAGCAACTGGCCTGTCAGCCGCTCTCCGCGTTTGGCGGCGGCGAGGGCCGCTTCGCCCAGTTTCTGGCGGCGGGCGGGATCGTCTGTGCGCAGGATGATATCCAGCCCGCCCATGATGACCGTCAGCAGGTTGTTGAAATCATGCGCCACGCCGCCGGTCAGGCGGCCCACGGCCTCCAAGCGGTGGGCGCGGACAAGGTCGGCCTCGGCCTTGGCCTTTTCGGCGAGGGCGGCGCTGACGCGTTCCTCCAGCAGTTCGTTGATGCGTTTCAGGTCGCGTTCGGCGCGCTGGCTGTCGGTGACGTCGAGGCTGACGCCGGTGTAGCCGATCAGGCGACCGGTGGTGTCGTGGCGCGGGGCGGCCTCGCTGCGGATCCACCGCTCGCCAAAGATCGGGTGGTTGATCCGGTTGAGCAGCGATAATTTACGGTGGGTGCGTTCGGCATCTTCTAGAATGCGGTCCAGCGTTTCGCGGTCATCCGGATGGGTCATGTCCCGCCATGCCGAGATCAGCCGCTGGGGGGTGCGGCCCGAGAAGGCCGCGCGGAAGCGGCGATTGCCAAAGGTGGTCCGGCCCTGTTCGTCCACCATCCAGATCATGGCGGGGGCCGAGTTGGCGACCATACGGAAACGAGCCTCGGATTCTTCTATGCGGGCAGCGGCTTCCTTGGACTCGGTCATATCGAAGGCGGTGCCGACGATGCCGACAAAGCGGCCCTGACTGTCATGGTTGGGCTGGTGGAAGGAGTTCATCCACCGCCATTGACCGTCATGGCGGCGATAGCGGGCTTCCATGGTGAAGGACTTGCCCGAAGCGAGGCCTTTTTCGAAGGTACGCAGGACACGTTCGGCATCGTCGGGATGCAGCAGGTTCTGCCAGTCGTCGGCGGTAACCTCGTCGAGCTGCTGTCCGGTGAACGCCAGATAGGCGTTATTGGCAAAACGGCCCGACCGGTCCGGATGGGTCATCCATAGCGGAACTGGAATGGCATTGGCGGCCACGCGCAGGCTGTGGCGGATTTCGCTGAGCTCGGCCTTGGCGCGGCGCGTCTCGGTGATGTCTGCCACCACGCCGATGAGACCATAGGCCGGACCGTCATCCTCGTGGAGGACGCGGATGTTGACGAGGGTTTGGACGTCCTCGCCGTCAGGGCGGATATAGCGGTTTTCAACCTGCCAGCCGCTGGTAGGGCGCAAGGGGACTTCGTTCAGCACCTTGCGGGCGATGGGGATATCGTCGGGGTGGATGAAATCCGTAACGGGGCGACCGATGACGTCGTCTTCGGCGCGGCCAACGATGTCCAGGAAGCGGGCGTTGGCCTGTTGGATGACCGCTTGAAGGTCGGTGCGGACAATGCCGACCGACGCCTGTTCGAAGATGGCTTTCAGCTGGGCCGCATTCTCGCGCTGCTCGCCCATCAGGCCTTCAAGCTCTGTGTGGGCGACAGACAGGCTGCGCAAGGACTGGCGCAAGGACGAGCCGATGACGGCGCAGAACAGGCCGATCGCCCAAAAGGAGATGGCTGGCCGCCAATAGTTCACCGGCGTGTCACCCGGGACCAGCATATCGAAGATGACCGCCATGCCCAGCGAGCATAAGGCCATGGTCATAAGGGCGGTTACGAGCCCTCCGCCCAAGGCTCCCAACAGGACGGCGGGAAGAAGGAGGGAAAAGCCGACAACCGCGCCCAGTACCGGTCCGAGTAAAAGGCGAAGGCCGATGAACAGGGCCGTCAGGGCCAGCGCCAACACGAATTTCCACGGCAAGCCCCGCGGAGGAGCCGAGGCAAAACGGGCCAAGGGGCCGTCAAGGACATACATCCCCTTGGACGCGTTGTGGTTAGGCATATTGAACCTTGGGCGGCGGAAGTAACGCAAAAAACTCGGGAGAAAATCGGGCTCTAATGCAACGCTGTTTGTCGTTTGACGTTCCCGCCGCAAGGCCCAGTTTTATGAAGCGGTACGGTCGGGACCTTGCGTCAGATCAAATCCGGCTCCGTGCGGTGTCGCCAACCTTTAAAAAACAGCCGCGATACCTATGTTTGAGGGCGTAAATCACCATCCCCCGTCAGTGCAGGTAAGGAAGAGTATGAGCGACAAGATCGACACCGGTTTCAGCGAAGCCCAACGCAAGTCTGTGGCCCAGGAGCTATCCAAGGTTTTGGCTGATAGCTATGCCATCTATCTGAAGACGCACGGTTATCACTGGAACGTGCAGGGGCCTGAATTCTTCAGCCTGCATGGCCTGTTCCAACAGCAATATACCGAGATGTGGAATGCGCTGGATGACATTGCCGAGCGTATTCGCGCGCTGGGCGAGTTTGCGCCGCAGTCGGCCTCGGCTTTCGGCAATCTGACGTCGATTTCCGACGGTCATCCGGACAAGAGCGCTCAAGAGATGCTGCAAGACCTGATCCGCGACCATGGCACTGTGCTGAAGACCATTCGCGGCGCTCTGGAGGCTTCGGACGAAGCCGGAGACGAGGCCAGTGTGGACTTGATGACCCAGCGCCTGCATTTCCATGAGAAAGCGGCATGGATGCTGCGCTCCAGCCTGGGCAACCGCTGAAGCGTCTGACAGACACAGGCCGTTTGCTCAACAAACGGTAATGCAATCGTCCGAAAACTGCCGGAATACGCCTGCTAAAGGATACCGGTATAGTTTTCGGACGTTGTCGTTTTCAGGACCCCGATGACACCTCGCGATCCCCGCACGATCAGGCCCGATCAACCGCGTAAGCGGTCGATGCTGCCTGTCGCGTTTGCGGCGGGAGCGGCGCTGGTGACGGCATTGGCTGCGGGGGTGAATGCGCGCTCCAGTCCGCGTCTGGACATGGACCGGACCGCAGAGGCCGTGGCCGAGGCTGCCGGCGGCCGATATGATCTGATGGGGCTGGCAGGCGTGATGTCGCGTCTGGACGGGGCGCAGCTGGCACTGGCGCTGCGGCATGATCCGGCCATGGGCGCGTCATCGCTGCCCGGTCTGACGCCCGGCTGGGGCAATCTGCGACTGGGCGGACGGCCCGATCCGTTTGCTGTGGCGACCGGACTTGAGGCCTTGAGGTTGAACGCGGCCGAGGCGGGCGAAAGCGTCGTCGCGGCGGCACCGCCGTTCCGCTTTCAGCCTGCGGGGGCGGATGATCGTCGCCGCGCCCTGAGGTGCCTGACGCAAGCGGTCTATTATGAAGCGGCGCTGGAGGCGGATGACGGCCAATTGGCCGTGGCGCAAGTGGTGTTGAACCGTGTGCGCGATCCCAACTATCCCAACAGCATCTGCGGCGTGGTCTATCAGGGGGCCGAGCGCAATACCGGCTGCCAGTTCACTTTTACCTGTGACGGGGCGCTGGCGCGTTCACCGACGGCGTGGGGATGGAGCCGTGCGCAAAAGGTCGCGGAGCGTGCGCTGGCGGGCGAGGTGGCCAAGCCGGTGGGTTCGGCAACCCACTATCATGCTGACTATGTCCGCCCGTGGTGGGCTCCCAGCCTGACCAAGGTGTCACAGGTGGGGGCCCATATCTTCTATCGCTGGAAGGGGGCGGCGGGCACGGTGGCCGCGCTGACCCACAGCTATAGCGGACGCGAGCCGGTGATCGACGAGGCGTTGTTCGCGCGGCCGCGCGATGTGGTCACGGCGGCACTGGGCGATGAGCCCATGGCGGACAAGAGTGCCGAACTGGTGCGCGATCTGCTGGGGACGGGTAACCGGACGGTGGAGTTCGAGGGCACGACAAAGATTGTGGGTGCGCCCAGCCTCGGTGGACGTCGCCAGCCGACGGCCAAGGAAATCTCCGACATCAACGAGCGCCTGAAGGCGTTTGAGGAAGGGCGTCCCGTGCCATCACCGGCCCCGACACCCGAAGACTGATCCAGAAGACGGGACCCGAAGGTCGGCTTTTAGCGGTCGCGGGTCGGGTGCGCGCGGGTGGCAAGATAGGCCTGCTGGGCCGCTTGCTCTTGCCTGCTAAAAGGAACGTCGGTGACGCCTACGATGGGGCGGTAGAGCCCCCAATCGTAGTGGTCGTAATAGGTTTGGCCGGATTCGTTATGGGTCGAGGCGTGGAAGGCTTTGACCAAGCGGGCCCCCGGTTCGCGTAGGGCATCGGCCTGCGCGCTGACGACGACGCATTCCATACTGTCGTCGGTTTCCCAGATTTCAAACAGAAGCGTGGCCATGACAGAGCTTTGCCGTAAAAAAAGGCCGCTCCGAAGAGCGGCCTTTAGACTATCAAGCCCGCGTCGGGTCGAGAAGGCGGAGCCTTCTGACCGCGGGCCAAGCTTAAAGCGCCTTTTTGTGGTCTTCCTCGGCGAGGAAGCGGGCCGCGTCGAGGGCGGCCATACAGCCCATGCCCGCAGCGGTGACGGCTTGGCGGTAGACGTCGTCGGTGACGTCGCCCGCGGCATAGACGCCTTCGATAGCCGTCTTGGGGGTACCGGGCTGGACGACAATGTAGCCGCCTTCTTTCATTTCCAGCTGGCCTGCGAACAGGGCCGAGGACGGGGCGTGGCCGATGGCGATGAAGACACCGTCAGCCTCGATTTCCGAGGTCTCGCCCGTGACGGTGTTCTTGAGGCGCACACCGGTAACGTTCTTGGCAAAACCGTCGACGGCACCGACGATTTCCTCGACGGCACTGTTCCAGATGATGTTGACCTTCGGGTGCTGGAACAGGCGCTCCTGCAGGATTTTTTCCGAGCGCAGGGTGTCGCGGCGGTGGACCAGCGTGACGCTCTCGGCGAAGTTCGTGAGGAAGAGGGCCTCTTCGACGGCGGTGTTGCCGCCGCCGACCACCACAACCTTTTTGCCGCGATAGAAGAAGCCGTCGCAGGTGGCGCAGGCCGAAACGCCGAAGCCCTGATAGGCGCTCTCGGATTCAAGGCCCAGCCATTTGGCCTGTGCACCGGTGGAGATGATGACGGTCTCGGCCAGCATTTCGGTGCCGCTGTCCAGCGTCAGGCGGAAGGGGCGTTGCGACAGGTCGGCCTTGACCACGATGTCGTGGATGACCTCGGTGCCGACGTGTTCGGCCTGTTCCTGCATTTGCTGCATCAGCCACGGACCCTGAATGGTCTCGGCAAAGCCCGGATAGTTTTCGACATCCGTGGTGATGGTCAGCTGGCCGCCCGGCTGGAGGCCGGCGATCACAACAGGATTGAGCGAGGCGCGGGCGGCGTAGATGGCGGCGGTCCAGCCAGCAGGACCGGAGCCGATAATGGCGACGCGAACGGTACGGATGTCTTGGGTCATGGGCGCTATTTAGAGGGTGATTCTGTGCGGCGCTATGGGGCTTTTTAGCTGAAGCGTCCGTCGCAGAAATCGAGGAAGGCGCGCACGGCGGGCATCATGCCGCGGCGGGTGGGAACGACGGCGTGGATGATACCCGAAAGAGGGTGCCAACCGGGGAGGACCTCGACCAGTTCGGCGGTACGCAGGCGCGGCAGGGCCACGACACTGGGCAGACGGGCAATGCCGACGCCCTTGAGGGTGGCGTCGAGCAGGGCGGACATGTCCTGCGTCATCAGGCGCGGTTGGTGAAACTGGCGGTGGTGCTGGCCATCGGGGCCGCACAGTTCCCAATAGTGGTTCGATTGCTCGGGATCCCATGACAGGCTGGGCAGGCCGGTGAGCTGGTCCGGATGCGACAGATGGCCTTGCGGCAGGCATGACGGGGCGCAGACCAGATGCTGATCATCGGTGCCGAACTGGCGCACGATCAGGTCACTGTCTTCCAGAGGGGGGAAGCGCACGCGGATCGCCAGATCAAAGCCTTCGCGCAGCACGTCCACGCGCCGGTTAGTGCTTTCCAGAATGACCGAAACCTTGGGGTACTGCATCATGAAGTCGGCGACGATGTGGGCCAGCTGGTACTGGATCATCGACGAGGGGCAGGCGATGCGGATCACACCCTGCGGCTCGTTGGTCTGCAGGGCGACGGCGTCGGCGGCGGCCTCGGCCTCGGCCAGCATGGCGCGGCAGTGGGCATAGAAGGTTTGACCCACATCGGTGACGCTGAAACTGCGGGTCGAGCGCTGGATCAGGCGAACCCCGAGCCTCGCTTCAAGGTCGGCCAGACGGCGGCTGATGCTGGATCGCGGCAGGCCCAGACGGCGCCCCGCCGCCGATAGTCCCTTCTCCTCGACCACATAGGCGAAGAGGCGAAAGTCGTTCAGGTCGGGTAGGGGCATTGTTCCAAATCTGAGACACTGAGTTATCGGATCGCTATCTACAGCGGTTTTTGTCGTTGTTCTATCAACATTTCAACGCGGGCCGCTCCGGCAGCCCTTTGAGATTTGGAGTTCGGACATGCGCGACATCACGGGAGTTTTCAGCGAAAAACGCCAGCACTGGGTGGGGGATGGTTTCCCTGTCCGCAGCCTGCTGTCGCACCATGCCGCCGGGGCTGCAGCCAGCCCGTTTCTGCTGCTGGACCATGCCGGTCCGCATGAGTTTGCGCCCAAGCTGGGCCAGCCGCGCGGCGTGGGGGCTCACCCGCACAAGGGCTTCGAGACGGTCACCATCGTTTATGACGGCGAGGTGGAACACCGCGACTCTACCGGTGCGGGCGGCGTCATCGGGCCGGGCGATGTGCAATGGATGACGGCCGGTGACGGCATCATCCACGAGGAGTTCCACTCGCCTGAGTTCACCCGCAAGGGCGGCGCGTTCGAGATGGTGCAGCTGTGGGTCAATCTTCCGGCCAAGGACAAGTCTGCGCCTGCGGGCTACCAGAACATCACCAATGACATGATCCCTGTTGTCGAGAGCAACGGCGCGAGTGTGCGGGTGATTGCCGGGGGTTATGGCGAGGTCGATGGACCGGCACGGACCTTTACCGACATCAATGTGTGGGATGTGCGGGTAGCCAAGTCGCAGACGATGACCCTGCCGGTTCCGGCCAGCCACAATGTCTCGCTGGTCGTGCTGAACGGCGCGGTGGTGCTGGGTGAGGTCGCCTTTACGGACGGTGCCACCTTGATGCTGGCTCCCGGTGAGGCTGATGTCGAAATCGGCGTGACCGAAGGCACCAAACTGGTGGTGCTGAGCGGTGAGCCGATCGATGAGCCCGTGTTCGCCTATGGCCCGTTCGTGATGAACACCGAGGCCGAGATCCGAACCGCGATCGCCGACTTCAATGCCGGTCGTTTTGGCCGCATCGCGCAGGCTGCCTGAGCAGGCCTGCATCCTTCTTTCTCTCCCCCCAACCAAACGAAAGACTGGTAATATGAGCAAACCCTATGTGCGTCTGAACAAGGATGATGCTGCCGTTCTTCTGGTGGATCACCAGACCGGCCTGCTGTCGCTGGTTCGCGATATCGATCCGGACAAGTTCAAGAACAACGTGCTGGCGCTGGCCGATCTGGCCAAATACTTCAACCTGCCGACCATTCTGACCACCAGCTTTGAAGATGGTCCGAACGGCCCGCTGGTACCGGAACTGAAGGAGATCTTCCCTGACGCGCCGTATATCGCGCGTCCGGGCCAGATCAACGCCTGGGACAACGAGGACTTCGTCAATGCCATCAAGGCAACTGGCAAGAAGCAGCTGATCATTGCCGGTGTGGTGACCGAGGTCTGCGTGACCTTCCCGGTGCTGTCGGCGCTTGAAGAAGGCTTCGATGTCTTCGTCATCACCGATGCGTCGGGCACCTTCAACCACATCACCCGCGATGCGGCTTGGGATCGTATGTCGCAAGCCGGTGCCCAACTTATGAGCTGGTTCGGTGCGGCTGGTGAACTGCACCGCGACTGGCGCAACGATGTCGATGGTCTGGGTGCGCTGTTCTCGAACCACATTCCGGACTACCGCAACCTGATCAACAGCTACGTCAAGCAGACCCAGAAATAAGGTCTGGCAAAGCGTAACGGAAACGGGCGTTCGACAAGGTGTCGAGCGCCCTTTTCTAGGCTGTGAAGGTAATCAAGGTGCCCTGAAGGCCGCTCAGGCCTGACTGCCGGCTTCGCGTTCAATCCGTTCGATATCGGACGGGGCGGTGAGGGCCAGTTTGGCGCGTTGATACGCCATTTCGGCCTGTTGTCGGGCCGCGGCGCGGAAGGCGGGGCTGCCCGATTGTTGTAGCGCCATCAGGGATTTTTGCAGGCGAAGCTGGATTTCGATCAGATGCGCGCCATCGCGGGCGGGCAACATAAAAGCGTCCTCGAAGAGGTCGGCATCGGCGATGGGCGAAACGTACAGGCGGGGATAGTCGACAGGGACATCATCGCGACCCTTGCCCCACTGCGCCAGCAAACGGGTCTGGCGGCCGATCACATCGAGGGCGGTGCCGGGGTCATTGGTTGCGGGCGACAGGGCGCGCGACGCGACCTCGGCCATGACCGCCAGACCGAAGCGGGGGTCCTGATCAAAGGTACGGGTGGAGGCGATGACAAACTGGTTCAGCAGGGTGTCATACAGCTCGTCTTCGAAAGGGCCGACAACGTACATCAGGACCGTGCCCTCATAGCAGAAGGCCCCGGCATTCACGGGGATGTAGCTGGTCAAGGCATGCTCTTCGCAAAGGCGCGACAGGGCTTCGATGTCAGCGAACTGAAGGTAGCCGATTGCCTTGGAACGGATCGCGCGGCCATTTTCGGGCGGGGTGTCCGCGTTGCGCCACGGATTGGCACCCAGATAGGGCACGGAAAGTCGGGTCGCGATGGCCAGCCGCGTGGCGTCTTCGACCCGCTCGATCGTGGTGCTGACCCGCCCCAGAGACAGCAGATGATTGATCCAGCGCAGCAGCTGGGCAACGATCAGGGCGATGACGCCAATGGTAATGACAAACAGGACGGCCCTGCCTTCATCGCCATAGGAGCCGGTTCTCAGGACAATCAGCCCGACGATGCTGAAGATAAAGGCCCCGATGAAGGTCGACAGCACGTTGTGGGTGACCTTGTCCTCCATCAACAGTTTCGTGGCGCGGGGAGTGACGTTGTTGGTTGCGGCACCGAAGGCCGACGTGACCGCGCCGAGCGAAAAGGTGGTGACGGCAAGCATGCTGGACGCAATGACGTTCAGCAGGCTGTCGACCGCCTCGCGGGAGACTTCAAAGGGGAGCGTCCACGGGAAAAAACGGTCGGACACGGTCGCGACGAGAGCTGTCGTGATCCCCAAAATGCCGAAAAGGATCGCCTGCCACCAGAGTTGACGCTTGATCCGGCTTAACAGCCATTGCCCGTATTTCATGCCCGATGCCCACCAACGCCCTTTGTCCCCGAGGCTGTCTAAACCCTTTGGGGGTGCAGGCGGTTCCGACCGGGTGGCTGCTGCCTGTCCGGAGCCATGGAAGGGCGGAAGGCTTGCAGCTAGCCGTTGTCGCGGGCGTAGGTGTAGGCGTTGAGGGCGTATTCCATGCCTTCGGCCTCGTCGTCACCGCCCCATGCGCGGTAGTCAATAACGCGAAGGCCCTCGTTGAACAGCGACAGGACACGGCTTTCGGCGTCCGCCCATGACAGGGCGTTGGCGTGTTCGTTCTCGAGGTTCAGACAGGGGAAGCGCTGGCGCAGGTCGCTATATCCGGCATCCAGAAGTTCGACATTCACAACGGTTTCGTCAACGTCCACGCCAAGAATGGCGATGAGGCCATAGATGTAGGCATAGGCACCGCGACCATAGGTCTGCTGGGTCGCCTCCATGGCCCACAGCGCGAACCGTTCGAGAGAGTGTTCATCCTTGCCGTACCAACGCGGCAGCATGTCCTGCCCGTGCTCGCGCAACAGTTGCAGATTGGTCGGATCCAGCTGAATGACCTGATTGAAGCCCTCGACCACATCATCGTGCGTGCAGGTCAGGCGCGATACCGAGTTATAATACTGGGCGTACCAAGGGTAGTTAAGCGGGTCGAACCGGCCGGTTTCGTCGATTTTGACGGCCTCGTCCTGAGCCGACAGGGCCTTATAGCCGCGCATGTTCCATTGCTGGGACAGGTCGAGCGAGGCGTCGTCTGTATTCACCGTCCAGTCGGTGCCGCGGAATTCGTCGGCTACGTCGTAACAGGCCTGAGCCAGCAGCACGGCGGTGTAGGGCTCGGGGCGCAGGCGGTAGGCCGCCTCGAACGGTGCGACATGGGCTTCTGCTTCAGCCGGTCCCTTCAGGTTTTCGCAGTCGGCAATCCAGTAGTGCGAGGCCGCAGCAACCTTGACGCCCCAAGGTGTTGTGTCCTCTCCGGCGATGGCCGCCCGGACACTGTCGGCATAGGCAAGAATAGCGTCGGGGGTTGTGGCCTGTGAGGCCTGTTTTCTCAGGGGGGCGATGTTGCCCCAGACTTCCTCCGGGGTCGCGATGCGAAAGCCTTCGGCCTCGCGCAGTTTGCCGTGGGAATGATCTTTGCGGCGGAACAGATTACCAAACAGCGACACCAAACACCCATACTCTTGCGATCAGGGACGGCGTTTGCGCCCCCACGAAGGCCCAACGCCCCCGTCGAGGGTCTGTTCCTGAGCCTTGTCAGGAACGGTTGGCCCGTTTTGCCAGAATGACGCGGGCTGCGCGGTGGGTCTCCGACAAAGGCTCATAGGTCCAGTGCGGCAAGGTGCCGTCAAAGGGACGGGTGGCACCGTGATCCTGAAGTTCCTGATGCAGGCGCGCGAACTTGGTCTGGGGTTTCAGCGGTACCATGGGCAGGATGTGGACCGGCTTTCCGGTCGAGGCGGCCTCGGTGGCCATATTGGCGCTGTCCTCTGTCACGAGGATGTGGTCGGCAGCGTCCAGCATGGCAAACAGCGGATTGTCGCCTGCGCCGTCCCAGATCCAGCCCTTTACCGGTTTGAGACGCTGCATCATCAGGGTCTGGGCGATCAGGGGCGTGCGGCGCGAGAAGGTGACCAGCAGCGAGCCGCCCGCTTCCTCGACCGTGTCGGCGATCACGTCGGCGAGGGTGGCGGCGTGTTCGGGTGTGAGGTCAAACGCCTTGGAGGTGCCGCCGATCATGACGGCCACGCGCGGATGGGGCAGCGGAGCGATGCGGTCGGCAAACTGCGGTGCCGCTGCGCGCAGGCGGGCGGGCGTGATGCGGTGCGGGCTGCCCAGAATGGAAAGGACATTGGGACCGGATACCTGATCATGCTTGGGCGCGACGATCAGGTCATAGGCGCGGTTCTTCCAGCGCGGGTCCTGCGTCTGCACGACCAAGGTCCTGTCCTTGGAGGCGGCCTTGATGCGCACGGACAGGGGCAGGGTGGCGCGGCCCGTGGCGATCCAGATGTCGGGAAAGTCGGGGCCGGCGAGCAGGTCCCCACCCTCGGCCAGCATCCACGGCTGTTTCAGCGCCGAAGGCCATCGGTCAAAGGCCGGTTTCCAGCGCACGATGTGGCGGGGGATGGGGACAGGCGTGAGGGCAGCCAGAGCCTCGGCCAGACCCAGAGACTGGTTCTCTATGCCCCGACGGCCATCGGAGACGACCCATACAGACAAGGGGCGCGCAGTCGAACTGCGCGCCCCGAGAGTGTCAGCGGTGGTGGAGCTTACTTCCACTCGACCTTGAGGATTTCGTAGGCCTTCACACCGCCGGGGGTGTTGACCTCGACCACGTCACCGACCTCTTTCGAAATCAGGGCGCGGGCGATCGGCGAGGCGATCGAAATCTTGCGGGCCTTCACGTCGGCTTCGTCTTCGCCAACGATTTTGTAGAAGGACTCTTCGTCGGTGTCTTCGTCCACCAGATGGACGGTCGCGCCGAATTTGACCACGTCGCCCGAAAGCTTGGTGACGTCGATCACCTGGGCGCGGGACAGCTTGTCCTCGATTTCGGCGATGGAGCCTTCGATCCAGCCCTGACGTTCCTTGGCCGCGTGATATTCCGCGTTTTCGGACAGGTCACCATGCTCGCGCGCCTCGGCGATGGCGGCGATAACAGCCGGTCGTTCGACCGTCTTAAGATGCTTCAGTTGATCGTCGAGAGCGCGATAGCCCTCGTCCGTCATCGGCACTTTTTCCATTGTGTCGTGAGTTTCTTGCTACGCCCGAAGACAGGTGGTGAAAAATGATCCGGTCCCGCTCGCGGCCACGGGGCGGTGCGTGACCGGGGGCTAAGAAGCTAGGTCAAACCGGGCCAAACTTCAAGATGGAGAAGTATGGCAAAGTTTGTTGAGCAATCGATGGTCTGCAAAAATCAGCCCGGCAGCAGGCCCGGATAGACGCACACAACGGACGCGTGGCGCTTTGGTTTCGCCACCGTGGCACCTTTTCAGGTGCGGCTGTCGATCCGGTGGGACGGACGAACTTCCGTCTCAAGCGCAGAGCGCGTGCGGTTCCAGATCGCCAGACCACCACGCACGGCCGAGAAGACCAGCAAGGCCAAGCACATCAGGCCACCGAAAGCAAAGGCCATCGAGATCGGGGCGACGGGTAGAAAGATAAACGCGAACAGGAAGCAGACAGCCCCCGCGAGGGCTGTGACGGTATGACGGATGGGGACGAACATGCGGGGTGAACGTCCCGCTAAACCTGAAGTTGCAGAACGTCGCTACGCTGAAAGCGTCAGTTTTTGGGCGCGTAGGCGTAGTCGCCGCCCCTGGCTAGTGCGGCCGTATAGGCGGGGCGGGCGTGGATGGCGTTTAGGAAGCGGGCGATGTTGGGGAAGTGGGCCAGAACCAGCCCGCGGGTTGCGGCAGCCTCCAACGCGAAGCTCATCATGACGTCGGCGGCGGAGAAATTGGCCCCTGCGAACCAGCCGGTTTGAGCCAGGCTGTCTTCGATGAAGCGGAAATGGGTCTGCATTTGCGGGTCGATGAAGCCTGCATTGGCCTTGGCGGCGATGGCCTTTACGACAGGGCGCATGAGGGCCGGTGCACGATGGGGCAGTTGGCTGAAGACCAGTTTCAGCAACAGGGGCGGCATGGCCGAGCCCTCGGCATAGTGCATCCAGAAGGTGAACTGGCGACCGGCAGGTGTGCCGCGCAACGGATGCAGGTGGCCGCCCGTATCATAGGTGTCGATCAGATATTCGACGATGGCTCCCGTCTCGGCCAGCAGGATGTCGCCGTCCTGAAGCAGGGGGGCCTTGCCCAGCGGATGCAGGGCTTTGAGTGCCTCGGGGGCCAGATAGGTCTTCGGATCCCGCTCATAGCGTTTCACCTGATAGTCGAGGCCCAGTTCTTCCAGCAGCCATAGAAGGCGCTGGGAGCGGGAGTCGGCGAGGTGGTGGACGACGATCATGAGCGGTTCCTGTAGGGATGACGCCGCCAGCGGTTAAAGCCAGCGTTTGCGGCGTCGTTGCGGTTGGACAGGGGCCTGGGGTTGGCCGGTGGGAGCCTTTGTACGCTGGTAGTTGCGCCACAGTTCAAACGCGCCGAAGCCCAGCGCCAGAATTCCGGCGTGGCGACCGGCGACCTTGCGGGTGGCGCGGGACATTAGAAGGGTGCCGATAATCGGAACGAGACGCCCTAGCATGGTGTGATCTCCTGTACGGGTAGGACAGGAAAACGGTGCGGGGCCGTAGAAGGTTCACATTCCCGCACCGTGATGACCGCGATGTTATCGGGGCCTATTGGCCAAACAGGTCCTCGACCGCCGAGACGGTGGCGATGACGCCTGTCGGGACCGAGGTGGCCGGATCGATGCGGAACAGCGGCGAATGGTGCGGGGGCGGGTTGTCCTTCAGGTCTTCGGGCAGGCCGCCGACGGCGAAGATCACGGCCTTAACGCCATGTTCGGGCGCGCCGTAGAAGGCGAAGTCCTCGGCCCCCATGCCCTGACGGGTGACGTCCAGCACGCGTTCCTGACCCAGAGCCTCGGTAATGCTGGCGCGGACGCGCTGGGCGGTTTCGGTGTGGTTGATGGTGGGCGGGGTGGATTCGGTGGGCGAGCGCACCACGACCGGCAGGCGGTCTTCGGGCACGTTCAAGGCCATGGCCGTGTGGCGGGCGATGCGTTCGATGCCGTCCAGCAGGGTGTCGCGCACGGCGTAGGAGTCCGAGCGGACAGTCAGTTGCAGGTCCACTTCCTCGGGGACGATATTGTGCTTGGTGCCGCCATGGATGGAGCCGACGGTGACGACGGCCCCTTGCAACGGGTCTGTCTCGCGGCTGCGCAGGGTTTGCAGGGCGGTGACGATGTGGGCCGAGACGGTGACCGGATCGACCGTCAGGTGCGGAGCCGCGCCGTGGCCGCCGACGCCGCGTACCTTGATGTCCACGCTGTCGGCGCTGGAATAGGCGATGTCCTGCGGGACCCAGACCGCGCCGCCCGGCAGGGCCGAGGAGACGTGGAAGCCGATGGCATATTCAGGCTTGGGGAAGCGGGTGAACAGGCCGTCCTGTATCATGGCGCGGGCCCCTTCGACGCGCTCTTCGGCGGGTTGGGCAATCAGGACCAGAGTGCCGGACCATTTGTCCTTGCGGGCGGCCAGCTGGCGGGCGGTGCCGACGAGAGCGGTGATGTGAACATCGTGGCCGCAGGCGTGCATGACGAATTTCTCGACGCCGTCGCGGTCGACCTCACGGTGGGTGGAGGGATTGGGGGCGCCGGAGCGTTCCTCGATCGGCAGGCCGTCCATGTCGGCGCGGACCAGAACTGTCTTGCCCGGGCCGTTTTCCAGCACGGCCACCACACCTGTGCCGCCGACGCCCTCGGTCACGGTGTAGCCCAGAGCGCGCAGCTCCTGCGCCATGCGGGCGGCGGTCTGGGTTTCCAGACCCGACAGTTCGGGGTGGCGGTGGAAGTGGTCAAACAGACTGGCCAGATTGGCTTGATAGTCGGCCTGAACCGCTGCGGTCAGGGCCGGATCGGCCATGGCCGGAGCGGCGCTGAGGCACAGGCTGACGATGGCGGCACTGGCCAGAAGATGGTTTTGGATACGCATGGGGACCCCTCCCGTCGAAAACAGATGTTCGACAGTAAACACAGATCAGTGTTCGGCAAGGGGGAGGCGGAACTATTGCGCGATGACGGCCATCAGGGCGGCGACGGAGACGATGTGAACCGCCGAGAGGGCCACGGCGCGGCGGCGGAACGGCTGCTTTCGGGTCTTGTGACGAAAGACAGAGGAGGCGGACATGGCCCCGAGCCCGCCCGTGAGAGCGAGGATCAAAAGCTGGCGCTCGGGGATGCGCCCCGATTGCGTGACGGCGGCCAACTTGTCGTAGCCGTATACGGCAAAGCTCACCATATTGAGCGCGGCGATCAGGTAGTAAAAGACATCTGGCGTCATTATGTGCAGGGTGGGCCGCAATCCGAGACGGCGCAAGGAGTGGACGCCATGAACAAATTTGCGAGCGTGATACTGGTGGCCGGCCTGTCGGGCGGACTGCTGGCATCGTGTGGCTCGGCATCCGAAAAGGTGCTGGAGCGCGCCGCTTCGCCGGATGGCAAGCTGGAGGCCGTTCTGATGAACTGCAAGGACCCCGCCAATCCCTCGACCACCCTGCTGACCGGTGCGGTGTTTGAAACCAAGGGCAAGAATTGCGGCGACGTCACCACGGGCGGGCTGGCCAGCTTTGTGGTGTCCAATGCGCCCGATCAGGAAGGCGCGGGCGCGGGCGTCAGTTGGGACGGCCAGCAGGCGGTGTTCGATGTCGAGGGTGATCGCACGCTGGTGCGGCGTCAGGCCAGCGGGGGCGTGGCGCTGGATATGATTGTGCTGAAGGGCAATTTCGAAGGCGCGGATATCGATCAGGACTGACGGTTCGCACCCTCGGACAAAAGAAGCCCCCGCCGGATCGGCTCCGGCGGGGGCTTTTGTTTTGGGCGAAGGTGATGTGGAGGTTTTCAAGGCTTTCGATTAAATCGTGTGCGATTTATATTTCTACTTATGAGCAAGCCCTTGAATTCTCTTACGTCGGTGTTGGACGATTTCCTGTGTTTCTCGCTGTACGGGGCCGGTCTGGCGATGACGCGGCTGTACAAGCCGCTGTTGGAACCGTTCAACCTGACCTATCCGCAGTATCTTGTGCTGACCGCCCTGAGCGAGAAGGACGGGGTGAAGGTGGGCGAGCTGGGCGAGCGGTTGCAGCTGGAGACCAATACGCTGACCCCGCTGGTCAAGCGGCTGGAGGCGGCGGGTCTGGTGTCACGCCAGCGCGACAAGACCGATGAGCGCGTGGTGCGCGTGGCCCTGACGGCGCAAGGGCAGGAAGTGGTCACGGCGGCCCATGCCTGTATTCCGCAACAGGTGCTGGAGGCGACGGGGCTCTCTGCCGATGAGCTTAAGGACCTGAACCGCAAGCTGAAGGCTTTGCAGAGCGCGCTGGCTCAGGGCTGAGGGTTAAGGCTGGCGCGTGTGTGGCGGGCGATGGTGTCGATGAAGGTCGGCAGTATGGCCGAGGGCAGGGCGTGGCCGAGGCGCGGTACGATGACGAGTTCTGAACCTGCGATAATGGCGTTCAGGGCGCGCGCATTGTCGGGCGGCAGGATGGGATCCAGCGCGCCGTGCAGGACCAGCGTCGGGCAGGAGAGGTCGCGCAGGCGTCCGGTCCAGTCCTCGCGCGTGGTCAGGCTGGCGTGATTGAACATACTGGCGGGAGTGCGGGCGCGTTTCAGGACCTGATGGATGCGTTGGCGGGTGGCGGTCTCGTCAAAGGCCATGCCGGTGCTGTGGCTGAGGCGCTCTATCGTTAGCAGGAAGTCGGTGACGGCTGCCGCGCTCGACCAGTCGAGGCTGGAGAGCTGATTGAAATGGTCGAGGAACTCGGGCGCGATATGGGGCAGGTCGGGGCCGTCCCATCCCAATGGCTCTGAGGCATAGAGGATCAGGGAGCGGACGCGGTCGGGGTGTTTGAGCGCGATCATCTGGGCAATGTAGCCGCCCAATGACATGCCCATCAGGGTGGCCTGTGGCAGGTCATAGGCGTCGAGGATGGCGATAACATCGGATGCCATATCCTCGACCGTATAGGTGGCCTCGCCCGGCGGGACGGTGGTGGTTTGACCTGTGTCGCGGTGGTCGAACCGGATGACGTAGAAGCCTTGGTCGGCCAGCCCGTGGCACAGGGCATCGGGCCAGCCGAGCATGGACGCGGTCGAGCCCATGATCAGGACGATGGCGGGATCGGAAGGGCGGCCAAAGGCCTCGGTGGCGAGGTCGATACCGGCCGATGTGACCGTCTTGTTCATGGCCGTGCCTGCGGGTTTGTCGGCGGGTGCACAACAAGGTTAGGCAAGGCTCGGCAGAGTGACAACCGAAGGTTGGCGCGCGGGGCTCCCGTCAAGCCGGAGGGTGACGGAGATGGATACGCCTTGCGTGTCCAGCCTCCGCGAGGCGAACGTAGGGCAAACAAGCCCTCAAGCGGTGAGCGCCCGCGGCACGAGCGATAGGGCAAAAAGAACCCCGAAGGCGAAGCCGTCGGGGGTCTTTTTTCTTAGTTAGGGGTCTTTTTTCTTAGTTATAAGATTGGATCGGGCGGACATCCATTTCGCCGTTGCGGATGGCCTTGATGGCCTTGGCGGCGGCGATGGCTCCGTAAGCCGTCGTGTAATAAGGCAGCTTTTGCATCAGCGCAGTGCGGCGGATGGCGAAGCTGTCGGCCAGAGCCTGCTTGCCTTCGGTGGTGTTGAAGACCAGCTGGATTTCGCCATTCTTCATCGCGTCGACGATGTTCGGGCGGCCTTCCAGAACCTTCTTCACCAGACCGACTTCCAGACCTTGCTCGGTCAGGTAGGAGTGGGTGCCAGCGGTCGAGACAACCTTGAAGCCTTGTTCGATCAGGGTCTTCACAGCGTCGAGGATGAAGGGTTTGTCGGCATCCTTGACCGAAACGAAGGCGGTGCCTTCGGTCGGGAGCTTGGTGCCGCCACCGATCTGGGCCTTGGCGAAGGCGCGGGCGAAGGCCGGAGCCAGATCGGCTTCGTCTTCACGCTTGTAGTCTAGACCCATGACTTCACCGGTCGAGCGCATTTCCGGGCCGAGGATGGTGTCGACGCCGGCAAAGCGGGCGAACGGGAAGACCGCTTCCTTGACCGCGATGTGTTCCAGTTCCTTGTCGACCAGACCGAAGGAGGCGAGCTTCTCGCCGGCCATGACCTTGGCGGCGATGGCGGCAATCGGCTGACCGATGGTCTTGGCGACGAACGGGGCGGTACGCGAGGCGCGCGGGTTTACTTCCAGCACGAAGATGCGCGGGTTGTCGCCGTGCGGCTCTTCGATGGCGAACTGGACGTTCATCAGGCCGCGCACCTTGAGGGCCTTGGCCATCTCGGTGGTCTGACGCTTCAGCTCGGCCACGATGGCGGGCGACAGCGAGTGCGGCGGCATCGAGCAGGCCGAGTCGCCCGAGTGGACGCCGGCTTCTTCGATGTGTTCCAGAACGCCAGCCACGAAGACGGTTTCGTCGTCGCACAGGGCGTCGACGTCCACCTCGGTGGCGCGGTTCAGATAGTGGTCGATCAGGACGGGATCATCGCCCGAGACGCGCATGGCTTCGCCGACGTAGCGGTCGAGGCCCTCGCGGTCGTGGACGATCATCATGCCGCGGCCACCCAGAACATAGGATGGGCGCAGGACGACCGGATAGCCAACTTCCTCGGCCTTGGCTGCGGCTTCTTCAGCCGAGCGGGCCAGAGCGTTCGGCGGCTGTTGCAGGCCGATGGCTTGCAGCATCTGCTGGAAGCGCTCGCGGTCTTCGGCCAGGTCGATCGAGTCGACCGAGGTGCCCAGAACCGGAATGTTGTCTTCCTGCAGGGCGTGGGCCAGCTTCAGCGGGGTTTGACCGCCGAACTGGACGACGCAGCCGATCAGGTCGCCCTTGGAGCGTTCGACTTCGATCAGCTCGAGCACGTCTTCGGTGGTCAGCGGTTCGAAATACAGACGGTCGGAGGTGTCGTAGTCGGTCGACACGGTTTCCGGGTTGCAGTTGACCATGATGCTTTCGACATTGATGTCGGCGAAAGCGAAGGCCGCGTGGCAGCAGCAGTAGTCGAACTCGATGCCCTGACCGATACGGTTCGGGCCACCGCCGAGGATGATCGCCTTCTTGCGGTCCGAAACTTCGGCCTCACAAGCAGGGACCTGACCGAGGATGCCGGTCTCGTAGGTCGAGTACATATAGGCGGTCGCAGAGGCGAACTCGGCGGCGCAGGTGTCGATACGCTTGAAGACCGGACGCACTTCGAGGGCGCGACGAGCGAGGCGGACCTCTTTCTCGGTCTTGCCGACGAGGGCACCCAGACGGGCATCCGAGAAGCCCTTGGCCTTCAGGCGGCGGAACTCGGTCGCGTCTGTCGGCAGACCTTGAACGCGGATGTGGCCTTCGGTGCGGATGATGTCTGCGATCTGGCGCAGGAACCACGGCTCGTAGGAGCAGGCCGCGTTGACTTCTTCCACGGTCAGGCCGTGGCGGAAGGCTTGGGCGATGACGCGGATACGGTCCGGCGTCGGCTGGCCCAGAGCGCGGATGACGGCAGCCTTGATGGCAGCGTCGTCGGCGTCGCCGGTGGTGCCTTCGATCTCGACTTCGTCAAAGCCGTTCAGGCCAGTTTCCAGACCGCGCAGAGCCTTCTGCATGGATTCCTGGAAGGTACGGCCGATGGCCATGACCTCACCGACCGACTTCATGGCGGTGGTCAGCGACGGCTCCGAGCCCGGATACTTCTCGAAGGCGAAGCGCGGGATCTTGGTGACGACATAGTCGATCGACGGCTCGAACGAAGCCGGAGTGACCTTGGTGATGTCGTTCTGCAGTTCGTCGAGGGTGTAACCGACGGCCAGCTTGGCGGCGATCTTGGCGATCGGGAAGCCGGTGGCCTTGGAGGCCAGAGCCGACGAGCGCGACACGCGCGGGTTCATCTCGATGACAACCATGCGGCCATCGGCAGGGTTGATGGCCCACTGAACGTTCGAACCGCCGGTCTCAACGCCGATCTCGCGCAGCACGTTGATCGAGCCGGTACGCATCAGCTGATATTCTTTGTCGGTCAGCGTCAGGGCCGGAGCGACAGTGATCGAGTCGCCGGTGTGGACGCCCATCGG